>CP144361.1:1261528-1892292 GCA_040954445.1 Burkholderia sp.
GCGGGATCTTCTTCGACGATTTTTTTGAGCCTGGCTTCGAGCGTTCGTTCGAACTGATGCAGGGCGTTGGAGACGCTTTCCTGGGTGCCTACCTGCCGATCGTTGAGCGCCGACGCGACACACCCTATGGTGAGCGCGAGCGCGAGTTCCAGGCCTATCGACGCGGTCGCTACATCGAATTCAACCTGGTATTTGACCGCGGCACCTTGTTCGGTCTGCAAAGCGGCGGGCGCACCGAGTCGATCTTGATATCGATGCCGCCGCTGGCAAGCTGGCGCTACGACTGGCAGCCCGAGCCGGGCACCCCAGAGGGGCGCCTGTACAGTGATTTCCTGGTGCCGCGCGATTGGCTGTAAGCTGCTCGCCCGCTCATTCCGATGCAAACCATGACCGAAAAGGACGCGTTCTGGATACCCAAGCTCGACCGACTCCACTGCCGCGACGGATCGGCATCTTCGGGGGGACCTTCGACCCGATCCACGACGGGCATCTTGCACTTGCGCGCCGCTTCGCCGAGGTGCTGGAGCTGACCGAACTAGTGCTAATGCCGGCGGCCAGCCTTACCAGAAGCGCAACGTGTCGGCCACCGGGCACCGGCTGGCGATGACGCGTGCAGCAGCCGCCTTGCTGGCCATGCCCGGTACACAGGTGACGGTGGCCACCGACGAGATCGAGCACGCAGGCCCGACCTATACCGCCGCGACGCTACTGCGCTGGCGCGAGCGGGTCGGCTCCGAGACCTCGTTGTCGCTGGTGATCGGTGCTGACCAATTGGTGCGGCTCAATGCCTGGCGCGACTGGCGGCACCTGTTTGAACTGGCCCATCTGTGTGTAGCCACGCGGCCCGGTTTCGATCTATCGACCGCGCCACCCTTAGTGGCCGCTGAGATCGCCGCGCGCCGCCCCGAGACGGCGGACCTGCAGGCGAGTCCGGCCGGTCGCGTGCTGGTCGACACCACCCTCGACTTCAATATCGCCGCCACCGATATCCGCGCACATCTGCGTGAATGCATCGAGCGTCGCGCCCAAGTCCCCCAAGCGGAGGCCGAATGCGTTCCTGCCGTCGTCTGGGCCTATATTCTTCAACATCGTCTCTACCATCCCTGATATGGATATCTGTAAATGGCGTTGTTGCATAAAGCGAGCGAGATCCATTGACGTTTACGCGCAAGGGTCGCGGGGCCAGCCCCCTATCAAGTCAGATTCCAGAGTAACTACCTAATTTTCCAAGAAAATGCGCAAGGACATACACAAGAAAGGTGAGCAGAAGGCGCGCTACCGTGTTAGGAATTGGGCGGCCTATAATGAAGATCAACCGGGGGAACGTGACGATATGGATAGATGAAGCCGTCCTTGCCAGAATGCCCGATGCCATACCCACACGTGGTCGCCCGTGTCTATACGGCGATACGCCTGATTCAGGCATTACGTGGCGTGAAGACCATCTATCGACTAACGTTGCGCGCCCTGCAAGGTTTCACTCAAAGTCCGCGCGATCTAGCCTGCCCGAGCTTGCCTGTGCCGAATTACACCACGCTCTGTCGCCGGGCAAAAACGCTTGAAGTCGAACTGCCGATCCTTCGCGACAACGAACCGATTCATCTGGTTGTCGACAGTACCAGTCTGAAGGTCTATGGCGAAGGTGAATGGAAGGTTCGCCAGCACGGCTACTCGAAGCGGCGCACGTGGCGTAAAGTTCATCTCGCGCTCAACGCGGCGTTGTTGCATAAATCGAGCGAGATCTGTTGACGTTTGCGCAACGGTCACGGGTCCAGCCCCCTATCAAATCAGATTCCAGAGTAACTGCCTATTTTTTGCCAAGAAAATGCGCAAGGACATACACAAGACAGGTAAGCCGAAGATACGCTACCGTGTCAGGAATTGGGCGGCCTATAATGCAGGTCTGATCAACCGGGGGAACGTAACAATATGGATAGATGAAGCCGTCCTTGCCAGAATGCCCGATGCCATACCCACACGTGGTCGCCCGTGTGTATACGGCGATACGCTGATTCAGGCATTACTTGGCGTGAAGACCGTCTATCGACTGACCTTGCGCGCCCTGCAAGGTTTCACCCAAAGTCTGCGCGATTTGGCCTTCCCGAGCTTGCCGGTGCCGAATTACACCACGCTCTGTCGCCGGGCAAAAACGCTTGATGTCGAACTGCCGATCCTTCGTGACAATGAACCGATCCATCTGGTTGTCGACAGCACCGGTCTGAAGGTCTATGGAGAAGGTGAATGGAAGGTGCGCCAGCACGGCTACTCGAAGCGGCGCACGTGGCGTAAAGTCCATCTCGCGCTCAACGCGAATACAGGTCAAGTGCATGCCGCGCTAATGACGAATCAGAATGTGGCTGACGGTGACGCTCTGGCCAAGTTGCTCGACCAGATTCCACGCGAAGAACAAATCGATGTCATTGGCGGTGACGGTGCCTACGACACCAAGCCATGCCATGCGGCCATTGCTGCACGCGGTGCTATTCCTTCGATTCCGCCACGCGAGGGTGCCGCTCATTGGCCAGCGGATATGCCCGATGCGGCGTGGCGTAATGGCGCGGTTGATGCAATTGCCTGTGACGGTCGTCGAGAATGGAAGCAAGACAATGGCTACCACCGGCGATCGCTTGCCGAGAATGCGATGTATCGGTTCAAGACCCTCACCGGCAACTGTCTCTGGGCGCGTCACATCGACTCGCAGGCGACCGAGGTTGTCGTTCGCGTCGGCGTCATCAACCGCATGGCGAACTTCGCTCGTCCGCAATCCGTTCGTATCCCCTGAAATGATACTCGTCGATGCCATTGCGTCCTCATGCTCGATTTATGCAACAACGCCCCCTGCAGCGTCAGTTCAAACCGCATCGCTGCCGGATCAACTCCCGCACGGCATGTCGTGTCCACAACGCGAACGACATCTTCAACTAGTCCGGCATCTGATTGCGCAACCGAGCGCGAATTTCCACTTCCTGCTGCTCACTCAGGGCACGGCGTGGGTTCACTGCTCCGCCGCTCGGCTTGTCACGCAATCCAGCCGCACCTTCGCGGGCGTAGCGTTTGCAAATATCGAGCACGCCGGTGCGCGACAGGTTCGTATGCTCGGCAATCTGTCGTAGGTCCAGATGTGCGTGTGCAGGTTGATCACCTGACGTCGCCGCTCTTCACGTTCCTCACGAGGAAGGATCTCATATCTCTTTTTCCCACCTCCTTCACATAAGCGTTGATTTGCTAATCATGATCCGCAATTTGATATCAATAACCAGCAATGTGTGGCATTCACTCTTGAAACCGCCGGTAGAATAGACAACACCTTCAAAAGGAACACTCAATATGGCTCGCATTACTGTCGAAGACTGCCTGAAGCAAATCCAGAATCGCTTCGAGCTGACGCTCGCCGCCACCTACCGCGCGCGGCAGCTCGCGCAAGGCCATACGCCAAAGATCGAAAGCCACAATAAGCCCACCGTGGTTGCGCTGCGCGAGATCGCGGCGGGCCAGGTCGGCATCGAGATGCTGAAGAAAGTGCCTATTTAAGGCATACTTGGTCCTTCAGCCATGTAATTCGCTCAACCGACGTACCAACTCCCAAGGAGGCGAACATGAGCAAAACACCATCGTCCACCTCTGCGGAAACTAGCCCTGCCGAAGAGGTGGACGCCACTGAAGCGCCGGTGAATGCGCCAGCGTGGCCGTATATCGATGCGGTCCTCGAACAATCATTTCGCCATCTGTTCGGGCCGACCGCCACTCCGGAGCAACCTCGTAAGCATGGCGTCGTTTCGATCGCGAAGCTGACGGAAGCGCTTGTCGAGTACCTTCCTCCAGAGGCAATTAAGGAGATGAAGGCAGCGTTTCAGTTCAGTGACAAAACCCACTTTGGTCAATATCGCCAGAGTGGCGAACCCTATATTACGCATCCCGTTGCCGTCGCGGAAATCTGCGCCGGCTGGAAGCTCGACGCCCAAGCCGTGATGGCCGCGCTTCTGCACGATGTGATGGAAGACCAGGGCGTAATGAAGAGCGAACTGGCCGAGCGCTTCGGCCCGAAGGTCGCCGAGCTGGTCGACGGGCTCTCCAAGCTCGACAAGATGGAGTTCCGCAGCCGCGAGGAAGCGCAGGCGGAAAATTTCCGAAAGATGCTACTGGCGATGGGGCGCGACGTGCGCGTGATCCTTGTGAAGCTGGCCGACCGTCTCCACAACATGCGCACGCTCGGCGCAGTGCCGATGGAAAAACGCCGCCGCGTGGCGCGCGAGACGCTTGACATCTATGCGCCGATCGCGCACCGCCTTGGTCTGAACAATACCTATCTCGAGCTGCAGGACATGAGCTTCGCGAACTTCAATCCGCATCGCTACGCAACGCTCGAGAAGGCCGTGAAGGCTGCACGCGGAAATCGCCGTGAGGTAATCGTAAAAATCCTTGAGTCGGCGCAGCGTGCGATGGGCGAGGCGAAGCTCGAAGCGGAGATCATGGGTCGCGAGAAGACGATTTATAGCATCTACCGCAAGATGCGCGATAAGCAGTTGTCGTTCTCGCAAGTATTGGACGTTTACGGCTTTCGCGTGGTAGTCAAGCATGCACTCGAGTGCTACACCTGCATCGGCGCGCTACATACGCTCTATAAGCCGGTGCCGGGAAAGTTTAAAGACTATATCGCGATCCCGAAGATGAATGGCTACCAGTCGCTGCACACGACGGTGATCGGTCCATTCGGCGCGCCGATCGAGTTCCAGGTCCGCACCCGCAAGATGCACGAGATCGCCGAGGCCGGCGTGGCCGCCCACTGGCTCTACAAGAACGGCGGTGCCGATCTTAACGACGTGCAGATGCGCGCGTATCAGTGGCTCAAGTCCCTGCTCGATATCCAGAGCGAGGCAGGTGATTCGAGCGAGTTTCTCGAGCACGTCAAGAGCGATCTGTTTCCCGATGCAGTCTACGTGTTCACGCCGCAGTCGAAGATTATGGCGCTTCCGCATGGTGCTACCGCGCTCGACTTTGCCTATTCGGTGCATAGCGATCTCGGCAACCAATGCGTAGCCGTGAAAATCAACAACGAGCTGCTGCCGCTGCGCACTGAGCTCAAGAGCGGCGACATCGTCGAGGTGATCACGGTGCCGTATTCGCAGCCCAACCCGGTCTGGCTAGGCTTCGTGCGCACCGGCAAGGCGCGTTCGGCGATCCGCCACTACCTAAAGACGATGCGCCTGAACGAGTCAGTGCAGCTCGGCGTTGTTACATAAATTGAGCGCAAGGACGCAATGGCATCGACGGGCATATTGATCACGAATTTTGGATCAATAATTTCAGGCGATATGAACGGATTGCGGACGAGCGAGGTCTCAACCATACGGTTGATGACGCCGACGCGAACGGCGACCTCGGACGTCTGCGAAGCGATGTGACGCGCCCAAAGACAGTTGCCGGTGAGGGTCTTGAGCCGATACATCGCATTCTCGGCAAGCGATCGCCGGTGGTGGCCACTGTGTTGCTTCCATTCTCGACGACCGTCACTGGCAATTGCATCAACCGCGCCATTACGCCACGCCGCACCAGGCATATCCGCTGGCCAATGAGCGGCACCCTCGCGTGGCGGAATCGAAGGAATAGCACTGCGTGCAGCAATGGCCGAATGGCATGGCTTGGTGTCGTAGGCACCGTCACCGCCGGATGAGATCGATTTGTTCTTCGCGTGGAATCTGGTCGAGCAACTTGGCCAGAGCGTCACCGTCAGCCACATTCTGATTCGTCATTAGCGCGGCATGCACTTGACCCGTATTTGCGTTGAGCGCGAGATGGACTTTACGCCAGGTGCGCCGCTTCGAGTAGCCATGCTGGCGCACCTTCCATTTACCTTCGCCATAGACCTTCAGACCGGCGCTGTCGACAACCAGATGGATCGGTTCGTTGTCGCGAAAGATCGGCAGTTCGACATCAAGCGTTTTTGCCCGGCGACAGAGCGTGGTGTAATTCGGCACCACGCAAGCTTGGGAAGGCCAAATCGCGTAGACTTTGGGTGAAACCTTGCAGGGCGCGCAACGTCAGTCGATAGACGGTCTTCACGCCAAGTAATGTCTGAATCAGCGCATCGCCGTATAAACACGGGCGACCACGTGTGGGTATGGCACCGGGTATTCTGGCAAGGACGGCTTCATCTATCCATATTGTCACGTTCCCCCAGTTAATCTGGCCTTCATTATAGGCCGCCCAATTCCTGACACGGTAGCGAGCCTTCGGCTCACCTGTCTTGTATATGTCTTTGCGCATTTTCTTGGAAAAATTGGGCAGATTACTCTGGAATCTGACTTGATAGGGGGCTGGCCCCGCGATCGTTGCGCGTAAACGTCAACGGATCGCGCTCGATTTATGCAACAACGCCCCCATCGGTGCAAGAAACCCCTCGGGATGACTGTCGTTACGCCAGCCCATGCAACTCGCGCTCTTGCCAAGCTCGATGCTATTGCGTCCTCACGGGCGATTTATGCAACGACGCCCATTTCACTTGGGAGTGGGCCTGGTCTCGTCGCGTAAGATGGCAAGGCTTTGGCGCAAGTCGTCTCCTGGAGCGCCACGGTCGAGCTGTCTACACCGGCGCGGTCGTCGTCAGTAGTTACCGTACTGACTCATCCGGTACATGGCGCTGCGCGCATGTGCCTGCAGGCCTTCGCCGTAAGCCAGCTCCGAAGCGATTTCGCCAAGCGTCTGCGCGCCCTCGGCGCTGACTTCGATCAGGCTGGAGCGCTTGATGAAGTCGTAGACGCCCAGCGGCGAGGAGAAGCGTGCAGTGCGCGAGGTTGGCAGTACGTGGTTCGGGCCCGCGCAGTAGTCGCCCAGGCTCTCGCTAGTATAGCGACCGAGGAAGATCGCGCCGGCGTGGCAGATCTGCTTCCCCCATTGCTGCGGCTCGAGCGCGGAAATCTCGAGGTGCTCGGGCGCGATGTCGTTGGCGATCCGGCAGGCTTCGACCATGTCGTGCACCTTGACCAACGCGCCACGCCCTTTCAGCGAAGCGCGGATCACGGCCTCGCGCAGCATGCTCGGCAGCAGCTCGTCGATCGCCTTCTCGACGCGCCCAATGAAGACCGTGTCGGGGCACAGCAGGATCGATTGCGCGAGCTCGTCATGTTCGGCCTGCGAGAAAAGGTCCATTGCCACCCAGTGAGGATCGGTGGTGCCGTCGCAGATCACTAGGATCTCGGAGGGCCCGGCGGCGCTCATGTCGATGCCGACCGTGCCGAACACGCGGCGCTTGGCCGAAGCCACATAGGCATTGCCGGGGCCGCAGATTTTATCGACAGCCGGTATGGTCTCGGTGCCGTAGGCGAGCGCGGCCACTGCCTGCGCACCACCGATGGTGAACACGCGATCAACACCACCCAGGTAGGCCGCAGCCAGCACCAGCTCGTTACTGACACCGTCGGGGGTGGGCACCACCATCACGATCTCGCCGACCCCGGCCACTCGTGCCGGAATCGCGTTCATTAGCACTGAAGAGGGATACGTGGCCTTGCCGCCCGGCACGTAGAGACCGACACGGTCGAGCGGCGTGACCTTCTGGCCCAGCACCGTGCCATCCATTTCAGTATACTGCCAGCTATGGCTTCCGCACTCGAGCTTCTGCTTCTCGTGGTAGCGGCGCACGCGCGCGGCGGCCGCCTCCAGTGCTGCACGGTGCTTGAGATCGAGCCCTGCCAGCGCGACTTCCAGCGTGTCCTGGCGTAGCTCCAGCGCGGTCATGCTGGCAGCCTGCAGGCGGTCGAAGCGGTTCGTGTAGTCAAGCACGGCCGCGTCGCCGCGCGCCTGCACGTCGGCCAGGATGGCCGCGACCGAGCGCTCAATCGTGTCATCCGTGCTCGCCTCGAACGCGAGTACCGCACGTAGATCGCTCGAAAAACTTTCGTGGCTGGAATCGAGTTTGCGAATCTTGATAGACATGATGATTCCGTTCGGCGTTGTTGCATAAATCGAGTGTGAGGATGCAATAGCATCGACGGGATAATTTCAGGCGATACGAACGGATTGCGGACGAGCGAGGTCCGCCATACGGTTGATGACGCCGACGCGAATGGAGACCTCGGTCGCCTGCGCCTCGATGTGACGCGCCCAGAGACAGTTGCCGGTGAGGGGTCTTGAACCGATACATCGCATTCTCGGCAAGCGATCGCCGGTGGTAGCCACTGTCTTGCTTCCATTCTCGACGACCGTCACGGGCAATTGCATCAACCGCGCCATTACGCCACGCCGCACCGGGCATATCCGCTGGCCAATGAACGGCACCCTCGCGTGGCGGAATCGAAGGAATAGCACTGCGTGCAGCAATGGCCGCATGGCATGGCTTTGTGTCGTAGGCACCAAAGCCGCCGATGACATCGATTTGTTCTTCGCGTGGAATCTGGTCGAGCAACTTGGCCAGAGCGTCAGCGTCAGCCACATTCTGCTGCGTCATTAGCGCGGCATGCACTTGACCCGTATTCGCGTTGAGCGCGAGATGGACTTTACGCCACGTGCGCCGCTTCGAGTAGCCGTGCTGGCGCCACCTTCCATTCACCTTCTCCATAGACCTTCAGACCGGTGCTGTCGACAACCAGATGGATCGGTTCATTGTCACGAAGGATCGGCAGTGCGACATCAAGCATTTTTGCCCGGCGACAGAGCGTGGTGTAATTCGGCACCGGCAAGCTCGGGAAGGCCAGATCGCGCAGACTTTGGGTGAAACCTTGCAGGGCGCGCAACGTCAGTCGATAGACAGTCTTCACGCCAAGTAATGCCTGAATCAGCGTATCGCCGTATAGACACGGGCGACCACGTGTGGATATGGCATCGGGTATGCTGGCAAGGACGGCTTCATCTATCCATATTGTTACGCCCCCCGGTTGATCAGGCCTTCATTATAGGCCGCCCAATTCCTGACACGGTAGCCATGCCTTCGGCTCACCTTTCTTGTGTATGTCCTTGCGCATTTTCTTGGCAAAAATTAGGCAGTTACTCTGGAATCTGACTTGATAGAAGGCTGGCCCCGCGACCGTTGCGCGTAAACGTCAACGGATCTCGCTCGATTTATGCAACAACGCCATTCCGTTCTGGTGATGCGCCGGTGGCCTCGGGGCAGGCCCTGTATTACTTCGACGGTGGCGTTGTTGCATAAATCGGGCGTGAGGACGCAATGGCATCGACGGGCATAATTTCAGGCGATACGAACGGATTGCGGACGAGCAAAGTCTCCGCCATACGGGGTTGATTACGCCGACGCGAATGGCGACCTCGGTCGCCCGCGAGTCAATGTGACACACCCAGAGACAGTTGCAGGTGAGCGTCTTGAACCGATACATCGCATTCTCGGCAAGCGATCGCCGGTGGTAGCCATTTTTTCTTCCATTCTCGACGACCGTCACGGGCAATTGCATCAACCGCGCGCCGTTAGGCCAGGCCGCACTGGGCGTATCCGCTGGCCAATGAGCGGAACCACCGCGTGGCAGAATTGAAGAGGAACAGCACTGCGTGCAGCAATGGCCGCATAGCATGGCTTAGCTTGGCTTGGTGTCGTAGGTATCGCCGTCGATGACATCAATCTGTTTGTCGCGCGGAATCTGGTCGAGCAACTTGGCTAGAGCGTCACTGTCAGCTATATTGTGATGTGACATTAGCGCGGCATGTACTTGACCACGTATTCACGTGGAGCGCGAGATGGATTGTATGGCCACGTGCGCCGCTTCGAGTAGCCGTGCTGGCGCACCTTCTATTCACTTTCTCCACAGATCTTCAGATCGGTGCTGTCGACCAGCAGGTGGATCGGTTCGCTGCTACCAAGGGGATCGGCAGTTCGACCTTAAGCGTTTTTACCTGGCGACAGGCGTTGTTGCATAAATCGAGCGTGAAGACGCAATGGCATTGACAGGCATAAAATTTCAAGCTAACGAATTGCGGATCGAGAGCAGTCTGTCTATCCAGACCGTGTTGAGGAGACGGGACAACCGGGGCGAATGACGCATCGGATCACTCCCAGGGTCAGACATAGCTGACCGAGATGATCTCGTATTTGCGCACCCCGCTGGGGGCCAGCACGGCGGCTACGTCGCCCTTAAACTTGCCGATCAGGGCACGTGCGATCGGCGAGCTGACCGAGATCAGGCCACGGTCGATATCAGCTTCGTCGTCCCCGACGATCTGGTACTTCACTGTGTCGCCAGACTCGAGATCCTCGAGTTCGACGGTGGCGGCGAACACCACGCGGCCTTCCGCGTCGATCACGGACGGGTCGATCACCTGGGCGACCGACAACTTCGACTCGATCTCAGCGATCCGGCCCTCAATGAAACCCTGCTTTTCCTTGGCGGCATCGTATTCGGCGTTTTCGGACAGATCGCCCTGCGCACGCGCTTCGGCGATCGCATTGATCACCGTCGGACGCTCAACCGATTTCAGGCGCTGCAACTCACTGCGGAATTGTTCTGCACCACGTTTGGTGAATGGAATGGTACTCATAAAAACGACTCAATAGGCGTTGTTGCATAAATCGAACGTGAGGACGCCATGGCATCGGACGGGCATAATTCAGGCGATACGAACGGATTGCGGACGAGCGAGGTCCGCCATGCGGTTGATGACGCCGACGCGAACGGCGACCTCGGTCGCCTGCGCGGCGATGTGACGCGCCCAGAGACAGTGGCCGGTGAGGGTCTTGAACCGATACATCGCATTCTCGGCAAGCGATCGCCGGTGGTAGCCACTGTGTTGCTTCCATTCTCGACGACCGTCACGGGCAATTGCATCAACCGCGCCATTACGCCACGCCGCACCGGGCATATCCGCTGGCCAATGAGCGGCACCCTCGCGTGGCGGAATCGAAGGAATAGCACTGCGTGCAGCAATGGCCGCATGGCATGGCTTGGTGTCGTAGGCACCGTCACCGCCGATGACATCGATTTGTTCTTCGCGTGGAATCTGGTCGAGCAACTTGGCCAGAGCGTCACCGTCAGCCACATTCTGATTCGTCATTAGCGCGGCATGCACTTGACCTGTATTCGCGTTGAGCGCGAGATGGACTTTACGCCGCGTGCGCCGCTTCGAGTAGCTGTGCTGGCGCACCTTCCATTCACCTTCTCCATAGACCTTCAGACCGGTGCTGTCGACAACCAGATGGATCGGTTCATTGTCACGAAGGATCGGCAGTTCGACATCAAGCGTTTTTGCCCGGCGACAGAGCGTGGTGTAATTCGGCACCGGCAAGCTCGGGAAGGCCAAATCGCGCAGACTTTGGGTGAAACCTTGCAGGGCGCGCAAGGTCAGTCGATAGACGGTCTTCACGCCAAGTAATGCCTGAATCAGCGTATCGCCGTATACACACGGGCGACCACGTGTGGGTATGGCATCGGGCATTCTGGCAAGGACGGCTTCATCTATCCATATTGTTATGTTCCCCCGGCTGATCAGGCCTTCATTATAGGCCGCCCAATTCCTGACACGGTAGCGTGCCTTCGGCTCACCTTTCTTGTGTATGTCCTTGCGCATTTTCTTGGCAAAAATTAGGCAGTTACTCTGGAATCTGACTTGATAGGAGGCTGGCCCCGCGACCATTGCGCGTAAACGTCAACGGATCTCGCTCGATTTATGCAACAACGCCGACTCAATAAACAAAAATAGGCATAAAAATCACCGCGCTTATTGATCCGTAATTCGTGATCTTAAAATTTGCAAATCGTCCCTTATGCCTCGTTTTTCTATGCCCCCCTAGATAAAGGGGGATTTTCCAATTTTAAGATTACAAATTGCGGATCAATAAGCGCATTCCCGGGAATGCTGGAACTCCGGAAACGCCGCCTAACCGCGGCATGTGGTACCTTGGAAAACCCGACGGGTTAGTTTAGGCGAGCATGAAGACCTTGTAAATCATAGACTTCGAGGTCTTTCAGGTAGCGCAGGCCTTCCACCGCCGCGCGCGCGCCCGACATCGTAGTGTAGTAGGTGACCTTCTGCGCCTGCGCGCTCATACGGATCGAACGCGAATCAGCGATCGCCGCGCGTGTCTCGTCGACGGTAGTGAACACCAGCGAGATCTCGCCATTCTTGATCATGTCGACAATGTGTGGACGACCGTCCTTCACCTTGTTAACCACCTTCACCGGAACGCCAGCTATCTCGATCGCGGTGGCCGTGCCGCGCGTCGCGACGATCGGGTAGCCGAGGTCGTGCAGCATGCGCGCGACTTCGACCGCCTTCGGCTTGTCGGCATCCATCACTGTTAGCAGCACCGTGCCCGACTCGGGCAGGCGCGAGCCGGCCGCGAGCTGTGACTTGAACAGTGCTTCTCCGAAGGTGCGGCCCACGCCCATCACTTCCCCGGTCGAACGCATTTCTGGTCCAAGCACCGGATCGACGGTCGGGAACTTGACGAACGGGAACACCGCTTCCTTGACGCTGAAGTAAGGCGGCTCGACTTCCTTGGTCACGCCCTGCTCGGCCAGCTTCTGGCCGACCATCGCACGCGCGGCGATCTTCGCAAGCGGCAGGCTCGTAGCCTTCGACACGTAGGGAACGGTACGCGAGGCGCGCGGGTTCACTTCCAGTACATAAATGATGTCTTGCTGCGAGCCGTCCGCCTGCGGCACCTGTTGGATCGCGAACTGAACGTTCATCAGGCCGACCACGTTCAGCGCCTTGGCCATCGCGGCGGTCTGGCGCTTCAACTCGAGCACGGTTTCCTGGGCAAGCGAGTACGGCGGCAGCGAGCAGGCCGAGTCGCCCGAGTGGACGCCCGCCTGTTCGATATGCTCCATCACGCCGCCGATGAATACAGCTTCACCGTCGCAGATGCAGTCCACGTCGCATTCGATCGCCTCGTTGAGGAAGCGGTCAAGCAGTACCGGCGCATCGTTCGAGACTTTCACCGCCTCGCGCATATAGCGCTCGAGGTCGCGTGGCCCATGGACTATTTCCATAGCGCGACCGCCCAGCACATAGGACGGGCGCACCACCAGCGGGTAGCCGATTTCGGTGGCCAGCACCAGCGCCTCGTCCTCGGCGCGCGCGGTACGGTTCGGCGGCTGGCGCAGGCCCAGCTTCTGCAGCAGTTTCTGGAAACGCTCGCGGTCCTCGGCGGCGTCGCTCATGTCAGGCGAGGTGCCGATGATTGGTACGCCTGCGGCTTCCAGGTCGAGCGCCAACTTCAGTGGCGTCTGGCCGCCATACTGAACGATCACGCCGACCGGCTTTTCCTTGTCGACCACTTCCAGCACGTCCTCGAGCGTGAGTGGCTCGAAGTAAAGACGATCGGACGTTTCGTAGTCGGTCGAGACCGTTTCCGGGTTGCAGTTAACCATGATGGTCTCGTAGCCATCTTCGCGCATCGCCAGCGCCGCGTGCACGCAGCAGTAGTCGAACTCGATACCCTGGCCGATCCGGTTCGGGCCGCCGCCCAGTACCATAATCTTCTTGTTGTTGGTCGGCTGCGCCTCGCACTCTTCTTCGTAGGTTGAGTACATGTATGCGGTCTTGGTGGCGAACTCGGCCGCGCAGGTATCGACGCGCTTGTAGACTGGGCGAACGTTCAGCTCCAGTCGACGCGCACGCACCTCGGCGGGGCTCGCGGCCAGCAGCTTAGCTAGGCGGCGATCCGAGAAGCCGCTCTGCTTCAGGAAGTAGAGCTCGTCCTTCGTGAGACTCGCCAGCGTGCGACCGCCGAGCGCCTTCTCCTTCAGGATAATCTGCTCGATCTGGGCCAGGAACCACGGATCGATCGCGGTTTCCTCGAAGATCTGGTGGGCCGACATACCGATGCGGAACGCATCGCCGACATACCAAATCCGGTCCGGGCCCGGTTCGCCGATCTCGCGCACGATTTCGTCTCGATCGATCGACTTCTCGTCGAGGCCGTCGACGCCAACTTCCAAGCCGCGCAGCGCCTTCTGGAATGATTCCTGGAAGGTCCGGCTGATCGCCATCAGCTCGCCTACCGACTTCATTTGGGTGGTCAGGCGCGAATCGGCCTCACGGAATTTCTCGAAGGCGAAGCGCGGGATCTTGGTAACGACGTAATCGATGGTCGGCTCGAACGAGGCTGGCGTCTGGCCACCCGTGCTCTCGTTCTTGAGCTCGTCGAGCGTGTAGCCGATGGCGAGCTTGGCCGCCACCTTGGCGATCGGAAAGCCCGTGGCTTTCGAGGCCAGCGCCGAGGAACGTGACACGCGCGGGTTCATCTCGATCACGACCATGCGACCGTCGTTCGGGTTGATTGCGAACTGCACGTTTGAACCACCAGTATCAACGCCGATCTCCCGCAACACCGCCAGCGAGGCGTTGCGCAAGATCTGGTACTCTTTGTCAGTGAGCGTTTGGGCCGGTGCGACGGTGATCGAGTCACCGGTGTGCACGCCAATCGGGTCGAGGTTCTCGATCGAGCAGACGATGATGCAGTTGTCTGCTCGGTCACGAACCACTTCCATTTCGTATTCCTTCCAGCCCAGCAGCGATTCCTCGATCAGCAGCTCGCGCGTCGGGGAAAGTTCGAGGCCGCGCTTGCAGATCTCCTCGAATTCCTCATGGTTGTAGGCGATGCCTCCACCCGAGCCGCCCAGCGTGAAAGAGGGACGGATCACCGTCGGATAGCCGCTGCCACCGGTGATCGCGGCGATCTCGCCGTGCACCTTGAGCGCCTCTTCCATCGAGTGCGCGATGCCCGACTTGGCCGAACCCAGGCCGATCTTGGTCATTGCGTTCTTGAACTTCTGGCGGTCTTCCGCCCTGTCGATCGCCTCGGGCGAGGCACCGATGAGCTTAGCCTTGTACTTCTTCAGCACGCCGTGGCGGTGTAGGTCGAGCGTGCAGTTCAGCGCGGTCTGGCCGCCCATGGTGGGCAAGATTGCATCCGGACGCTCCTTGGCGATGATGCGTTCCACCACTTCCCAAGTGATCGGTTCGATATAAGTAACGTCGACCATATTCGGGTCGGTCATGATCGTCGCCGGATTGCTGTTGACGAGGATAACTTTGTAGCCTTCTTCACGCAAGGCCTTGCATGCCTGCGCACCAGAGTAATCGAACTCGCACGCCTGGCCGATAATGATCGGGCCGGCACCGATGATGAGGATGCTCTTGATGTCTGTGCGTTTTGGCATGGCTCGAGTATTCAAAAAATAGGGTCTTCGTGGAATCGTGTGGGGTGTGGGTGAAAGGCGTTGTTGCATCAACGCTATTACGACACTACCCCGATGGGAAGCTTCGGGCAGGCTGATCGCCGAGCATACGGCAGGCGTCCACTGGTACTACGACCTGGCAAAGCTTGAGCCTGAACTGTTCCAGTCGCAGGAGGATGAGGCTGCCCGACAAAAGATCGCCTATGCCCCACACCGTATCGAGCGCCATAACCAGAAAGACGAGCTGGAGCACGACAAGCAGGTTCTCGCACTGTACTGCGCCGGGCAGGGCTCGACACTTGAGGTCCCCGCCGATCTCGGTAAAGCATGAACTACCCCAAGAAGGGCGTTTTTTATTAGAAATTTGTGATCTTGAAATTAGAAAATTTGTCCCTCATGTCTTGTTTTGCCATGCCCATCACATGATGGATGATTTTTTAATTTCAAGATCGCTAATTTCTGATCAATAAGCGCTTGTTCAATACTATTGACTAAAGTCCAGAGATTGGGCGATTGGTCATCATGCAGGCGTTGTTGCATAAATCGAGCGAAAGCCGTTGACGTTTACGCGCAACGCTCGCCGCCCAGCCCCCCTATCAAGTCAGATGCCAGAGTAACTGCCTAATTTTTCCAAGAAAATGCGCAAGGACATACACAAGACAGGTGAGCCGAAGGCACGCTACCGTGTCAGGAATTGGGCGGCCTATAATTCAGGCCTGATCAACCGGGGGCGTGACAATATGGATAGATAAAGCCGTCCTTGCCAGAATACCCGACGCCATACCCACATGTGGTCGCCCGTGTTTATACGGCGATGCGCTGATTCAGGCATTATTTGGCGTGAAGATTGTCTATCAACTGACGTTGCGCGCCCTGCAAGGTTTCACACACAGTGTGCGTGATCTGGCCTTCCCAAGGCTTGCCAGTGCAGAATTACATCACGCTCTGTCGCCGGGCAAAACGCTTGATGTCGAACTGCCGATCCTTCGTGACAATGAACCGATCCATCTGGTTGTCGACAGCACCGGTCTGAAGGTCTATGGAGAAGGTGAATGGAAGGTGCGCCAGCACGGCTACTCGAAGCGGCGCACGTGGCGTAAAGTCCATCTCGCGCTCCACGCGAATACAGGTCAAGTGCATGCCGCGCTAATGACGAATCAGAATGTGGCTGACGGTGACGCTCTGGCCAAGTTGCTCGACCAGATTCCACGCGCAGAACAAATCGATGTCATCGGTGGTGACGGTACCTACGACACCAAGCCATGCCATGCGGCCATTGCTGCACGCAGTGCTATTCCTTCGATTCCGCCACGCGAGGGTGCCGCTCATTGGCCAGCGGATATGCCCGGTGCGGCGTGGCGTAATGGCGCGGTTGATGCAATTGCCCGTGACGGTCGTCGAGAATGGAAGCAACACAGTGGCTACCACCGGCGATCGCTTGCCGAGAATGCGATGTATCGGTTCAAGACCCTCACCGGCAACTGTCTCTGGGCGTGTCACATCGACTCGCAGGCGACCCAGGTCGCCGTTCGGGTCGGCGTCATCAACCGCATGGCGGACCTCGCTCGTCCGCAATCTATTCGTATCGCCTGAAATTATGCCCGTCGATGCCATGGCGTCCTCACGATCGATTTATGCAACAACGCCCTGGCTTTCGGCAAAGGGCAGACGCGCAGTGCTTCGTGGTCCTGCTTGCCGACAATTTGCAATGGGGTTTAGATACAGAGACTAGGTTTCTTGGTAGCCGCCATCTTGGCGGCTCTCCTATTCGGGAGGTTGGTTCTGGAAACCCGGTTTTCTTGGATTCTTACGGGAACCGCCGTAGACCTTCAGAACAGCGTCCGCCACATACTTGACGCCGATCAGTTTCCTTCCAGGAAAGACTTCAGTTTGTCTGAACGGCTCGGGTGACGCAGCTTGCGCAGCGCCTTGGCTTCGATCTGGCGGATCCGCTCACGCGTAACGTCGAATTGCTTGCCGACTTCTTCCAGCGTATGATCGGTGCTCATCTCGATACCGAAACGCATCCGCAGCACCTTGGCCTCGCGTGGCGTCAGCGAATCGAGCACATCCTTGACGACATCGCGCATGCTGGCGCGCAGCGCAGCGTCGACCGGCGCGACTGTGTTCGAATCCTCGATGAAGTCGCCGAGATGGGAATCCTCGTCGTCGCCGATCGGCGTTTCCATCGAGATAGGCTCCTTCGCGATCTTCATAATCTTACGGATCTTGTCTTCCGGCATCTCCATCTTCTCAGCCAGGGTTGCCGGATCCGGCTCGAGGCCGGTTTCCTGCAAAATCTGGCGCGAGATCCGGTTCATCTTGTTGATCGTCTCGATCATGTGCACCGGAATTCGAATGGTACGTGCCTGGTCCGCGATCGAACGCGTAATTGCCTGGCGGATCCACCACGTCGCGTAGGTCGAGAACTTGTAGCCGCGACGGTATTCGAATTTGTCCACCGCCTTCATTAGGCCGATGTTGCCTTCTTGGATCAGGTCGAGGAACTGCAGGCCGCGATTGGTATACTTCTTCGCGATCGAGATCACCAGACGCAGGTTGGCCTCGGTCATTTCACGCTTGGCCTGACGCGCTTTCAGTTCGCCTGCCACCATCTGGCGACTGGTTTTCTTGAGATCCTTGAGCGGCAAAACCACGCGCGCCTGCAGATCCAGCAAGCGCTGTTGCTGCTCGTGGATCGCCGGTACGTTGCGCTGCAGGATCGCGCTGTACGAGTGGCTTTCCGTAGCAATCTTCTCAGCCCAGGCTAGATCCGTTTCGCTGCCCGTGAAGCGGGAAATGAATTCCGAACGTGGCATACCGCACTTGTCGACTACGATGTGCAGGACCTGGCGCTCGACCTGACGCACCTCGGTGACCTGGGAACGCAGCGTGTCGCACAGACGCTCGACAGTACGTGCCGTAAAGCGGATCGACATCAGCTCGTTCTGGATTGTTTCCTGTGCCTTCAGGTAAGACTTCGATTTGTAGCCTTCTTTCTCGAAAGCACGACGCATCTTCTCAAACCAGTCGCTGATTAGGGCGAACTTTTCGAGCGAGATGCGCTTGAGTGCTTCGAACTGAGCGGCGTTTGCGGTGGCCTGGGCGGCACCACCGTCGTCCTCTTCCTCTTCTTCGTTCTCGCTGGCTTCCTCGCCGTCTTTGTCTGCTTGCTCGGCTTCTTCCGCTGCCTTCGCGTTAAAACCATCGGCGTCCTCGGTATTCGGATCGTTTAGGCCGTCGACCAACTCATCGATGCGGATTTCATCGTTCGTGACGCGCTCAGCCATCGCCAGAATATCGGCGATCGTGGTCGGGCATGCTGAGATGGCCATCACCATGTGGCGCAGGCCGTCCTCGATGCGCTTCGCAATCTCGATTTCGCCTTCACGTGTAAGCAGTTCCACCGTGCCCATCTCGCGCATGTACATGCGGACCGGATCGGTGGTGCGACCGAATTCGGAATCGACCGTCGACAGTGCGACTTCTGCTTCTTCTTCGACCTCGTCGTCCGACGAGGCGGCGGGCGCGTTATCGTTTAGTAGCAGCGTCTCGGCATCCGGTGCCTGCTCGTAGACCGCGACGCCCATGTCGTTGAACGTGCCGATGATGCCTTCAAGCGCTTCCGTTTCGGTGAAGTTGTCGGGCAGGTGATCGTTGATTTCCGCGTACGTAAGGAAACCGCGATCTTTGCCCAACTTAATGAGCGCGCGCAGCTTGACGCGCCGTTCCTCGAGCTCTGAGGCCGTACCGGGCTGGCTCGTCGCAAACGCTTCTTTCAGCAGCAGCTTTTCCTTCGCGCGACGATCCCGCGCCTTATTTTTTTCCTTGCCCGCTGCAGCGGCGGGCTGCTCGTCACTCTGGGTTGAGTCGTCATCGACAGATACTTTGTTCAGCTTTTTCGTCATGGAGTGCGCCGTACCGGCTAAATCGACTCGAGGCTGCTGGACAGCAGCCTCTTGAACCGTGGATGCTTGAGGAGTGCGTACTGCCGTTTCGTCCGCGGCGGCAGCCGCTGCCCTTGCGTTATTCGCACTCGCCCGCTTCACCGACGGCTTGGGCACCGTACGCGCTTCGAACTGCGCGATAGCCCGTGATGCGCGAACCATTGGTGCCGGCACAGCTTTGGTGGTGCCGTCAGCAGTGCGTTTGCTGCCAACTGGAGACGCGCTAAACAACGACTTCGCGGAAGATGAAGATGCAGTGCTGGCCTTGGTAACCTTGCCGGTCGGCGTGTCGGTGCCCTTGTTTACTGATCTTTTTTCGCCTGTCGTCTTTGCCATTACGAATCTCGCCTTTGTGCTTAGAGGCCAGTGCAAATTCCCCGTGAGGGGGCTGTTTACTTGCTCGGCAATTTATTAATTTTGGACACAAAAGAAACGGGAGTCCAAGAATAGAAGCGCCGATCATTGACGACGAGCTGTGAAAACTGATTGAACCCTTGCTGCCTGTTGTGAAGCCCCGCGCGGGCGTTGTTGCATAAATTTGGTGAGGCCCGCTGACGTTTACGCGTAACGGTCGTGGCGAGCTCCCCTGTGATCAAGTCGAATTTCGGCGTAAATTCCCGATTTTTACCAAGAAGATGCGCGAGGACATACGCAAAACATATAAGCCGAAGGTACGCTACCGTGTCAGGAACTGGGCGACCTATAACGTGGGCCTGATCAACCGGGGGAACGTGGGGAACGTGACTATATGGAGAGATGCAGCCATCCTTGCCAGAATATTCGAAGCCATACCCACGCTGGGTTGCCCGCGTCTGTAAGGAGATACGCTGATTCAGACATTGCTTGGCGTGAAGACCGTCTATCGACTGAGGCTGCGCGCCCTGCCAGGTTTCGCCCAAAGTCTGCGCGATCTGGCCTTCCTGAACTTTCAGGTACAAAATTACACCACCCTCTTTCGAGGGGCAAAAATGCTTGATATCGAACTGCCGATCCTTCTCGAAAGCGAACCGATCCACCTGGTGGTCGACCGTACCGGTCTGAAGGTCTATGGCCAAGGTGCATGGAAGGTGCTGCGCCAGCACGGCTACTCGAAGCTGTACACGTGGCGTAAAGTCCAGCGCGCGGTCAACGCGAATAAGGATCAAGTGCATGCCACACTGATGACGTATCAGAATGTGGCTGACGGTGACGCTCCGGCGAAGGTGCTCGAGCAGATTCCGCGCGAAAAACAGATCGATGTCATCGGCGATGACGGTGCCTACGACGCCAAGCCAAGCCATACGGCCATTGCTGCACGAAATGCCGTTCCTTCGCTTCCGCCACGCGAGGGCGCCGCTCATTGGCCAGCGGATACGCCTGGTGCGGCGTGGTGTAACAGCGCGGTTGATGCAATTGCCCGTGACGGTCGTCAAGAATGGAAGAAAGGCAGTGGCTACCACTGGCGATCGCTTGCTGAGAATGCGATGTATCGGTTGAAGCCGCTCACCGGAAACCGTCTCTGAGCGCGTCATATCGACACGCAAGTGACCCAGGTCTCGGTGCGCGTCTGCGCAATCAACCGCATGACGAACTTCGCTGGTCCGAAATCCGTTCGTATGGCCTGAAATTATACCCGTCAATACCATTGCGTCCTCACGCTTGATTTATGCAACAACGCCCCTCGCGCGAAGAGCGACCCGGGGGCCGTCCCCATGTGCCGGATCGCGAGGCGCTTACCGTCATCCTCTGTTCGTGTTCAGGACAGGTATTCGTTGGAACCACTTGCCGACCCGACTGGGCTTCGATTCGGACGCAACCTGCTGGAAGCAACTCGACGACTGGCAAAAGGCGGGCGTGTCGAATCGGCGGGTTGCTGTTCGACAAGCTGCGTGCGGCGGACCAGCTCGACCTCTCACATGCAGCGGTCGCTTCATCGTTGGTACGCCCTTCTAGGGCGGGCGAAAAACCGGCTAGAACCCCACGGATCGCTCCTGTCCAGGTTCTAAACATCACATCTTTGTAGACGCAAACGGCCCTCCCGTCACCACGATCCTCACTCGTGCGAAGGCCAACGATGTCACGCAACTCCTGCCGCGCGTCAATTCGATTCCACCAATTCTGGGCGTGCAAGGAGGCCGGTCGCTCCCAAAGCTCGGTATCGTTTTCTATGCCGATCGTGGCTACGACTCGAAGCGACAGCGCGGTGCATTGCTGGAACGTGGCATCAAACCCGTGATCGCAAAGCGACGCACCGAGCACGGCAACAGACTCGGCACGTATCTTTGGGTCATCGAACGCACTCACTCTTGGCTCCGCAATTCCCGTCGTCTACGCATTCGCTTTGATCGTCGCGCTGATATTCACAAAGCCGTTCCTGAAACTTGATTGCTCGCTCGTCTGTTGGAATATCTTCATGCGTGCTGAGCAGTGTTTTTAAAACTGGCCTATTACAATCTCACCTTTGTGCTTAGAAAAAAGCAAATTGCTGAAAATTTTGCATTATAGCGCGTCGGGGTAACGCCTCTCGCGTACCCCCGTTGTTCCTCGTTTATAGTCCTAATTTTGCCTTCATGTCTGTACGCGCCCGATTGAGCGCCATCAGCTCGGTCAATTCCTCTGGAGAATGTGTCGTCTGGCCTGACAGCTGGTTGAGACGGTCGTTGTAAGCGTCGTAGCGCATCTTCAGCACGGCGGCCTTCAGTTCCTCCCCCGCGATCCATTCGCGCTCGCGGGCGGCTTCCTGGCCGGTTTCATCCTCGGGGGTTTGCAGCAGCTCCTTGACATTTTCATCATAGTCGAGAATTTCGCGAAAAATTTTGCTGTAGGTTTCGGCGTTCTTCGTATTGCGGAGAACGTCAGACAACAGCCGGAATTCGGCCGCATTGCCCAGCTCGCGCGAGATTGTGAACACCTCGTCGAATAGCTCCCCATTTCTTGGCTGGCCCCGCAGGGTCGCAACATCATCCTCGTCGAGCAAGCTCACGATGCGCGGATACATTACTAGGTTGCGCAGCGCCCGCTTTGCATTGTCGATCACAAGGTGCCGGTCGGCACGGGCTGGCCCCCGGCGAGTTGGCGCAGCGATTCGCGCGTCGACGGCGCTCAGCCTCTCCACTTCCTCAAAGGGGATGTGCAGGCGATCGGCGAACATGTGCATGATCTGCGCGCGTAACGCGTTGGCCGGCAAGGCCTGCAACAGCGGTTTCGCTGCGAACAGAGCCTTGGCGCGCCCTTCCGGCTGGTCGAGCTCCTTGCCAGCAATCGACTCGTTAAGCAGGAACTGCGACAGCGGCATGGCGCGGCGTACCTGGTCCGAAAACGCCTCGGCACCGAATTCACGCACGTAGCTATCGGGATCGTGTTCAGTCGGTAGGAACAGGAAACGGATCGTGCGATTATCGGTCGCCTGGGGCAGGTAGGCCTCAAGCGCGCGACGCGCGGCGCGGCGGCCGGACGCATCTCCGTCGAAGCTGAACACCACCGTGTCAGTCTGTCTGAGCAGCTTCTGCACGTGGATCGGCGTGCAGGCCGTGCCGAGCGTAGCCACCGCATTCGGGAAGCCGAATTGGGCGAGCGCCACCACGTCCATGTAGCCTTCCACCACCAGCGCGTACTGCTGGCTGCGAATTGCTAGGCGCGCCTCGAACAGCCCGTACAGCTCGCTGCCCTTGTTGAACAGGGGCGTCTCGGGCGAGTTAAGGTACTTCGGCTCGCCCGAATTGAGCACGCGACCGCCGAAACCGATCACGTTGCCCTTGACGTTACGAATCGGGAACATGATCCGCTCGCGGAAGCGATCGTAGCGGCGCGCGGCGCCCTGCGCGTCGATCTTCTCGCTGACGATTACCAGGCCAGCGTCGACCAGCGTCTCGGCACAGTAGTCCTCAAAGGCTGTCTCGAGGTTCTGCCAACCTTTGGGCGCGTAACCGAGTCTGAAGCGCATCGCGATCTCGCCAGTCAGGCCTCGCTTCTTCAAGTATTGGATTGCATTGTTCGCACCGCGCAACTGCTTGCGGTAATAGTCGCTGGCCGTCTGCATCACGTCGGTTAGCGCGGTGGCGACCGATTGAGAGGCGGCTGGCGGTGAGCTGCCCGCACCGCCATAACCGCCATTGCCACCACGCATCGAGGGCTCGTGCAGGACGTTCAATCCGACCGATTGCGCGAGCTCCTGCACGGCTTCGGGGAAGCTCATCCCGGCATGCTCCATCAGGAAGCCGATCGCGGTGCCGTGAGCGCTGCAGCTGAAGCAGTGATAAAATTGCTTAATTTTACTGACAGTAAACGAGGGGCTCTTCTCGTTGTGGAACGGGCAGAGTCCAATGAAATTGCTACCACTTTTCTTGAGCTGGACGAAGTGGCCAACCACGTCGACGATGTCGACATGGTTTAGCAAATCCTGGAGAAAGGAACTCGGAATCACGACACAGGTGCGGGCAGGAACCGGCGGGTGCCACGCGGGGGCGGCCCGCCAGACGATCACTGTGACAGTGCAACCTTGACGCTCGCGGACACGGTCGTCATGTCGGCCTGGCCTGCCAGTTTGGCCTTCAGCACGCCCATCACCTTGCCTATGTCCCGCGGGCCGGTCGCGCCCATCGCGGTGATCGTGTTCTGCACCGCGTCGGCCACCTCGGCCTCCGAAAGTCGCGCCGGCATGTAGGCAACCAGGACAGCCACTTCCAACTGCTCCTGCGCGACCAGATCATCGCGTCCCGCGGCCTGAAATTGGGTAATTGAATCCTTGCGCTGATTGAGCATCTTGTCGACTACGCCCACCACGCCTGCGTCATCGATCGTGATACGCCCGTCCACTTCGCGCTGCTTGATCGCGGCCAGCAGCAGGCGGATCGTGGCGAGCCGCCTGCTGTCCTTCGCACGCATTGCGGCCTTCATATCTTCGCTGATCTGGTCTTTCAATCTCATTGCTTCACCTGGAGAGAAAAAATACGGAATGCCAGAGAGCCCGGCATCAACACAAAAACCCGCTTGAGAGCTTGCTCAAGCGGGTTTGCTCGAATTCGGCATCGACAGCCCGCTGCGTAGGATTACCTGCGCGCCGCCTGACCGAACTGTGGCACCTGAGATGTGGCGGTGGGTGACGAAGCGCGGTGTAGTAGAGCTGCTACGGCAGTGTCTGGCTGTGGATGCGCTCTGCCGCTTCACTACGGCTACTTTCTTGCGCTTGCGCTCGACCGTCGACTTTCGTAGAACTCGCGTGCGCGAAGTTCAGTCAGCAGACCATTCTTCTCGATCGTCCTCTTGAAGCGAGGCATCGCGATTTCGAAAAGCCTGTTTTCTTTAACGCGAATGATCGTCATGCCCCGTCCCTAAAAAGGGAAATTATGCAAAAAAGATCTTTAAGTATAGCAGACCCGTTGCATAAAGGCACTAAAGGCCGTTTACATTCGCCGTTTACATTCTTGCGAGCGGAGCGTTGTTGCACAAATGGAGCGAGATCCGTTGCGCGTAAAAGTCAACAGATCTCACTCCATTTGTGCAACAACGCTACATGACGGCTCGATGCGCTGGATGGCCACGGCTTCCTGGAAGCGGGAAAACGCTTCCGCAAGCTCGATGATTGTGTCAACGATCTCTGGATACTCGCTGCTGCGCTACACCGCGCGCTCGAAAAACGCGTTGACCATGATAGCAAGTCTAGCTAAAATTTTAAATTTTGCCGTCCAAACCTTCAACTACAAATGGGATTCTTCCAGAAAGAAGAAAAATACTTTGGCTCTCTCAGACTAGCTCGGCCGATAGTGCGGCACGCAGGCTGGCCTGAATTCCGCCCTCGCGTGAACGGCTCTGGAGCCAGATCAGGCCGCCCTTTTTCAGCGACCAGCTGTCGTTGCTGCAGGACAGTAGGCGCGCTACGACCGCGCCGAGCGTTGGCTGGTGGCCAACCAATACTACCGTGGGTGCGATGCCCTCGGGCCAGCCGGCGGCAGCTAGTACCTCGACCACGCCGCCCCCCCCGGTGCTAGCTCGCGCACGGTGCGGTATTGGTCGGTCAGCGTCTCGACTGTCTGCATGGTGCGCGCGGTCGGGCTGGCGAGGATCACCGCACTGCTCTCGAGCCGCAGCTTGAGCCATTTCGCGATCGCCTGCGCGTCGCGGTGCCCGCGTGCGGTGAGCCGGCGGGCCAAGTCGCTGGTTGTATAGTCCTCAGCTTCGGCGTGACGCCACAGAATCAGGTGCATCGTGATGCCTCCTCCCGGGGTTATCAAAGGATCATTCTAGTGCGGCTTCGACGAAATCTGCACGAGGGATTGACCCGCGTGTACCGATGTTGGACAATTTAAAATTAATCGGAGCGTAGCGCAGCCTGGTAGCGCATCTGATTTGGGATCAGAGGGTCGTAGGTTCGAATCCTATCGCTCCGACCAAGAAAATAGGCACTTATTGATCAAAAATTCGTAATGTTAAAACGGCGTTGTTGCATAAATCGAGTGTGAGGATGCAATAGCATCGACGGGCATAATTCAGGCGATACGAACGGATTGCGGACGAGCGAGGTCCGCCATGCGGTTGATGACGCCGCGGCGAACGGCGACCTCGGTCGCCTGCGCGTCGATGTGACGCGCCCAGAGACAGTGACCGGTGAGGGTCTTGAACCGATACATCGCATTCTCGGCAAGCGATCGCCGGTGGTAGCCACTGTGTTGCTTCCATTCTCGACGACCGTCACGGGCAATTGCATCAACCGCGCCATTACGCCACGCCGCACCGGGCATATCCGCTGGCCAATGAGCGGCACCCTCGCGTGGCGGAATCGAAGGAATAGCACTGCGTGCAGCCATGGCCGCATGGCATGGCTTGGTGTCGTAGGCACCGTCACCGCCAATGACATCGATTTGTTCTTCGCGTGGAATCTGGTCGAGCAACTTGGCCAGAGCGTCACCGTCAGCCACATTCTGATTCGTCATTAGCGCGGCATGCACTTGACCTGTATTCGCGTTGAGCGCGAGATGGACTTTACGCCACGTGCGCCGCTTCGAGTAGCCGTGCTGGCGCACCTTCCATTCACCTTCTCCATAGACCTTCAGACCGGTGCTGTCGACAACCAGATGGATCGGTTCATTGTCACGAAGGATCGGCAGTTCGACATCAAGCGTTTTTGCCCGGCGACAGAGCGTGGTGTAATTCGGCACCGGCAAGCTCGGGAAGGCCAAATCGCGCAGACTTTGGGTGAAACCTTGCAGGGCGCGCAAGGTCAGTCGATAGACGGTCTTCACGCCAAGTAATGCCTGAATCAGCGTATCGCCGTATACACACGGGCGACCACGTGTGGGTATGGCATCGGGCATTCTGGCAAGGACGGCTTCATCTATCCATATTGTTACGTTCCCCCGGCTGATCAGGCCTTCATTATAGGCCGCCCAATTCCTGACACGGTAGCGTGCCTTCGGCTCACCTTTCTTGTGTATGTCCTTGCGCATTTTCTTGGCAAAAATTAGGCAGTTACTCTGGAATCTGACTTGATAGGAGGCTGGCCCCGCGACCATTGCGCGTAAACGTCAACGGATCTCGCTCGATTTATGCAACAATGCCCTGCGTGCAGCAATGGCCGCATGGCATGGCTTGGTGTCGTAGGCACCATCACCGCCGATGACATCGATTTGTTCTTCGCGTGGAATCTGGTCGAGCAACTTGGCGAGAGCGTCACCGTCAGCCACATTCTGATTCGTCATTAGCGCGGCATGCACTTGACCCGTATTCGCGTTGAGCGCGAGATGGACTTTACGCCACGTGCGCCGCTTCGAGTAGCCGTGCTGGCACACCTTCCATTCACCTTCTCCATAGACCTTCAGACCGGTGCTGTCGACAACCAGATGGATTGGTTCATTGTCAGGAAGGATCGGCAGTTCGACAGCAAGCGTTTTTTTGCCCGGCGACAGAGCGTGGTGTAATTCGGCACCGGCAAGCTCGGGAAGGCCAAATCGCGCAGACTTTGGGTGAAACCTTGCAGGGCGCGCAACGTTAGTCGATAGACGGTCTTCACGCCAAGTAATGTCTGAATCAGCGTATCGCCGTATAGACACGGGCGACCACGTGTGGGTATGGCATCGGGTATTCTGGCAAGGACGGCTTCATCTATCCATATTGTTACGTTCCCCCGGTTGATCAGGCCTTCATATTATAGGCCGCCCAATTCCTGACACGGTAGCGTGCCTTCGGCTCACCTGTCTTGTGTATGTCCTTGCACATTTTCTTGGCAAAAAATAGGCAGTTACTCTGGAATCTGACTTGATAGGAGGCTGGCCCCACAACCGTTGCGCGTAAACGCCAACGGATCTCGCTCGATTTATGCAACAACGCCCATCCTGCTCCAAAAACATGAGCGGCGCTGCTTCACCGGGTTTGATGATCGGATCATCGCCATGTACGCCGGAAGCATGAGCCATGAGCGTGCGCAAGATCCACGCGTTCCTGCCCGGGCGCACCTAAAAAATGTCGACGCCCGGGTCAGGGGGCGGGCGGCATGCCGACACGACTGGCCAAAGCTGGCGTATCGGGTGTTCAACGGCGGCGTATTAGGAAGGTGAAGATCTTGTCGTGCACCGACAATTCAAAGATGTTGTTACCTGTCTGTTTTGCGAACGCAGCGAAATCGCGTTGCGAACCTGGATCGGTTGCAAGGACCTTGAGAACCTGGCCGCTCTCCATGTCGGCGAGCGCCTTTTTCGCATGCAGGATCGGCAGCGGACAGTTAAGGCCGCGCGCATCCACTTGCTTGTGAACTTCCATCGACTTTCAACCTTCGAATGACGCGCTGGCAAGGCGTGAAGTAAAGCCAAGATTTCATCGCAGGCAGCCCGCTCGCGTGCCAGGCATGAGCGGACGAAGCCGGAGACTGGCCAATCTTTCGCAGCGCCCAGCGGCCCATTTCCAAGTGAAATGCAACAAAGTCACGCTACCCCACCCAGGCCAGCTGACCTCCCGATCAGCTCACTGAAAATACGATTGCATAACGGGAAAAACTTGAGCGAAAATGGGCGTTGTTGCATAAATCGAGTGTGAGGAGGCAATGGTATCGCGGGCATAATTTCAGGCGATACGAACGGATTGCGGACGAGCAAGGTTCCGCTCCCATGCGGTTGATTACGCCGACGCGAACGGCAACCTCGGTCGCCTGCGAGTCAATGTGACGCGCCCAGAGACAGTGGCCGCTGAGGGTCTTGAACCGATACATCACATTCTCGGCAAGCGATCGCCGGTGGTATAGCCACTGTCTTTCTTCCATTCTCGACGACCGTCACGGGCAATTGCATCCACCGCGCCGTTACGCCACGCCGCACCGGGCGTATCCGCTGGCCAATGAGCGGCACCCTCGCGTGGCGAAATCGAAGGAACAGCACTGCATCCAGCAATGGCTGCATGGCATGGCCTTGGTGTCGTAGTCACCGGCGCCGCCGATGGCATCGATTTGTTTTTCGCGTGGAATCTGGTCGAGCAACTTGGCCAGAGTGTCACCGTCAGCCACATTCTGATGCGTCATTAGCGCGGCATGCACTTGACCCGTATTCGCGTTGAGCGTGAGATAGACTTTACGCCACGTGCGCCGCTTCGAGTAGCCGTGCTGGCGCACCTTCCATCAACCTTCACCATAGCACCTTCAGACTGGTGCTGTCGACCACCAAATGGATCGGTTCGATGTCGCGAAGCATTGGCAGTTCGACATCAAGCGTTTTGCCCGGCGACAAAGCGTGGCGTAATTCGGCACCCGCAAGCTCGGGAAGGCCAGATCTCGCAGACTTTGGGTGAAACCTTGCAGGGCGCGCAACCTCAGTCGATAGAGGATCTTCACGCCAAATAATACCTGCATCAGCGTGTCGTCATATAGACGCGGGCGACCACGCGTGGGTATGGCGCCGGGTATTCTGGCAAGGACGGCTTCATCTATCCATATCGTCACGTTCCCCCGGTCGATCAGACCTGCATTATAGGCCACCCAATTCCTGACAAGGTCAGTCTGTCTTCGGTTCACCTGTTTTGTGTACGTCCTTGCGCATTTTCTTGTAAAAAATTAGCCAGTGACTCTGGAATCTGACTTGATAGGGCGGCTGGCCCCGCGACCGTTGCGCGTAAACGTCAACGGATCTCGCTCGATTTATGCAACAACGCCACGCTATACATAACGCGCAAAACTGACGACTCCGGCACTTTGAAATTTCTATGCGTTGAGTATGCCCTGCAGGGCGCACCAAATAAAACCGGTGCCGAAGCACCGGTTTTATTTTGCCAAGGGCGCACGCAAGACAGTTGCGCTTAGGCTGCTGAGTCGCGACGCGACCCGCGCGGGCCGTCGCTGCGGCGGTTGCCACCGCTCGGGGGCTGACCGCTCCAGCCGCTGCCATAGCTGCGACCGCCCTCGCGATTACCACCGCTGTAGTGGCCCTCACGGCTACCGCTCGGTTTTCCACCAAAACGTCGACCGCCATTGCCGCCGCCCGGACGGACGCGGCCCGGGCCATTGCGTGGCGGGGCCTTACGCGGCTCGAAGCCTTCGATCACGTTGACCGGAAGCGGCAAGCGCACGAAGCGTTCGATGCGCTTGAGGGTACCCTGTTCGGCGTGATGTACCAGGCTCACCGCGATACCCGAGCGACCGGCGCGACCGGTACGACCGATCCGGTGCACGTAGTCCTCGACGAACTTTGGCAGGTCGTAGTTGAAGACGTGCGTGATGCCGGGGATGTCGATCCCGCGTGCGGCCACGTCGGTGGCCACCAGCACGCGCACGCGGCGCTCGCGCAGCGCACGGATGGTGCGGTTGCGCGTGCCTTGCGGAAGGTCGCCGTGCAGCGCAGCCGATTCGAAACCAGCATCGGCCAGGCGGTCAGCCAGTTGATCGGCATCGATCTTAGTGGCCGTAAAGATAATCGCCTGGTCCAGCGCGTCGTCGCGCAGCAGGTGGTCGAGCAAGCGATCCTTGTGGTCGCGGTCGTCGACGTAATGGACCGTCTGGGCGATGTTGGTGCGCGTCTCCATCTTTTGGACAATCTCGATCCGCTCCGGATCTTTCAGTAGGCGGCTGGTCAGCGAGCCAATCTTGCCGTCTAGGGTGGCCGAAAACAGCATGGTCTGACGCGAGGCCGGAGTAGCCGCGACAATGGTCTCGATGTCGTCAATGAAGCCCATGTCGAGCATGCGATCAGCTTCGTCGAGCACCAGCATCTTCAGCTCGGACAGATCAATGCGGCCCCGCTCGAGGTGGTCGAGCAGGCGGCCCGGCGTGGCGATCAGGATTTCCGGGTTCTTCGCCAATAGCATCAGCTGCTGGCCATAGGCCACGCCGCCGAGGATACTGACCGTGCGCAGGCGACGTAGGTGCTTGCCGTAAATCGAGGCGGCGGTTGTCACCTGCATCGCCAGTTCACGCGTGGGGGTCAGCACCATCAGGCCCGGGCGAGCTACCAGCTGCGGTCGTCGCTGGCGACGGTCGACCGATTGCGGCTCGCGAAGCTGTTGTGCCTGACTTGTCTGCAATTGCGCAAATCGCTCGATCGTGGGCAGCATGAAGGCGGCCGTCTTGCCGGAGCCGGTCGGGCTCGACACCAGGAGGTCGCGACCCGCGATGCCGGCGGGGATTGCGCGCTGCTGGACCGGGGTCGGCTTCACGTAGCCGGCGGCCTGCAAGGCGGAAACGATCGCCGGCGACAGCCCGAGCGACGCGAAGCTCAGGCTGTCGCCGGGCTGCGCAGCCTCGGTGGGCGCGACCGCGGCGGCGCTCAGACCGAGTGTCTGGTCGGCAATCGCGTTAAGCGGATTTTTGGGTTGACTCGAAGTCATATCAATCCTTGAAACACGGTGGGTGAAACGTCAGCGCCAATCGTGCATGCCCAAGTTGACAATACATCGAGCAAATCGAGAACGTGACGGACGTTCGCGTTCGAGGAACGCAGACTCACTCATGGGTGCGTTAGAAGCTGTTTCGGGTGCGGAACATGGCGGGAAATCCGGAAGTCGGAATCCGCCGAACACGCTTGCCAAGCCCTGATACTTTGATGGCCGCGCAGGGCCCAGAGAGGCAGGAGAGGACAGGTTCTAAACTGGATTGGAGCGAAACGTACTAAGCAGCACATATCAGCTGAATAGCCAGCCCATATGCAACGCGAGGCTAATTATAGAGGGATTTGCTGCAGCGCGCCACTCCTATTGATCTGCAATTCGTGATCAATAGATAGATGAAGCCGTCCTTGCCAGAATGCCCGATGCCACGTGGTCGCCCGTGTGTATACGGCGATACGCTGATTCAGGCATTACTTGGCGTGAAGACCGTCTATCGACTGACCTTGCGCGCCCTGCAAGGTTTCACCCAAAGTCTGCGCGATTTGGCCTTCCCGAGCTTGCCGGTGCCGAATTACACCACGCTCTGTCGCTGGGCAAAAACGCTTGATGTCGAACTGCCGATCCTTCGTGACAATGAACCGATCCATCTGGTTGTCGACAGCGCCGGTCTGAAGGTCTATGGAGAAGGTGAATGGAAGGTGCGCCAGCACGGCTACTCGAAGCGGCGCACGTGGCGTAAAGTCCATCTCGCGCTCAACGCGAATACAGGTCAAGTGCATGCCGCGCTAATGACGAATCAGAATGTGGCTGACGGTGACGCTCTGGCCAAGTTGCTCGACCAGATTCCACGCGAAGAACAAATCGATGTCATCGGCGGTGACGGTGCCTACGACACCAAGCCATGCCATGCGGCCATTGCTGCACGCAGTGCTATTCCTTCGATTCCGCCACGCGAGGGTGCCGCTCATTGGCCAGCGGATATGCCCGGTGCGGCGTGGCGTAATGGCGCGGTTGATGCAATTGCCCGTGACGGTCGTCGAGAATGGAAGCAACACAGTGGCTACCACCGGCGATCGCTTGCCGAGAATGCGATGTATCGGTTCAAGACCCTCACCGGCCACTGTCTCTGGGCGCGTCACATCGCCGCGCAGGCGACCGAGGTCGCCGTTCGCGTCGGCGTCATCAACCGCATGGCGGACCTCGCTCGTCCGCAATCCGTTCGTATCGCCTGAATTATGCCCGTCCGATGCCATGGCGTCCTCACGCTCGATTTATGCAACAACGCCTCTTGAAGCGCGAGCCTTTGCGTACCAGCGCTTTTAGTCGCCGCGTAGCGGCCTACCTTGTCTCTCAGGCGGTGGCGCCGCGTCGCGCACGGCCCTCCAGATTTTCAAAGCCTCGACAGTGGCCGCCACGTCGTGTACGCGGATAATGGCGGCACCACGTTCGGCCGCGCAGACCGCAGCAGCTACGCTGGCCGCCACGCGCTCGACCGGCGGCTTGCCGATCAGCGCGCCGAGCATAGATTTGCGCGATATGCTGGCGAGGATCGGATACGGGTGGCCGTCCGGGCGCAGCGGTGCCGTGTCAGGCAGGCACGCTAGCAAAGCGTAATTATGTTCGATGGTGGCTTTGCCGAAGCCGAAGCCGGGATCAACGCTGATCCGCTGCGCGGGAATTCGGTTCGCAAGGCAGTCCGCGGCGCGCCCAGCCAAGAACGCCCGTACCTCGGCCACCACGTCGAAATAGTCGGGCTCGCCGAGCTGCATGGTTCGCGGCTCGCCCAGCATGTGCATTATGCACAGCCCGCAATCGCCGTCTTTTACAGCCTCGAGCGCGCCGGGCTGGCGAAAGCCCCAGATGTCATTGATCAGGTCCGCACCGGCAGCGAGCGTAGCGCGCATCACCTCGGGCTTGTAGGTATCGATCGACAGCGGCACGCGCATCGCCTGCAGCGCCTCGACCACCGGCACCACGCGCACGAGTTCCTCGTCGAGCGGCACCGACGGTGCGTTGGGCCGGGTCGATTCCCCGCCGATATCGAGCAGGTCGGCACCCTCGGCGAGCATTTGCTCGGCCCGCCGCAGTGCGGCGTCGCGCACAATATAACGACCGCCGTCGGAAAACGAATCGGAAGTCACGTTAAGAATGCCCATCACCAGCGGTCGTTCGAAACTCAGCGTGAACCGACCGCATTGCAGTGACGCCGCAAAGATTGGTTGGGAAACGTTCAAATCGAATGATTCGGAAGCTAGGCAGTTTTAAGAGTGCAGTGCAACACACTGCTGATTCATGGGCTGAAGCTGGGTCGATGGGGTTGGCCAGGACCTGAGCAAGGATTGGCGTTGTTGCATAAATCGAGCGAGATCCGTTGACGTTTACGCGCAATGGTCGCGGGGCCAGCCTCCTATCAAGTCAGATTCCAGAGTAACTGCCTAATTTTTGCCAAGAAAATGCGCAAGGACATACACAAGAAAGGTGAGCCGAAGGCACGCTACCGTGTCAGGAATTGGGCGGCCTATAATGAAGGCCTGATCAGCCGGGGGAACATAACAATATGGATAGATGAAGCCGTCCTTGCCAGAATGCCCGATGCCATACCCACACGTGGTCGCCCGTGTGTATACGGCGATACGCTGATTCAGGCATTACTTGGCGTGAAGACCGTCTATCGACTGACCTTGCGCGCCCTGCAAGGTTTCACCCAAAGTCTGCGCGATTTGGCCTTCCCGAGCTTGCCGGTGCCGAATTACACCACGCTCTGTCGCCGGGCAAAAACGCTTGATGTCGAACTGCCGATCCTTCGTGACAATGAACCGATCCATCTGGTTGTCGACAGCACCGGTCTGAAGGTCTATGGAGAAGGTGAATGGAAGGTGCGCCAGCACAGCTACTCGAAGCGGCGCACGTGGCGTAAAGTCCATCTCGCGCTCAACGCGAATACAGGTCAAGTGCATGCCGCGCTAATGACGAATCAGAATGTGGCTGACGGTGACGCTCTGGCCAAGTTGCTCGACCAGATTCCACGCGAAGAACAAATCGATGTCATCGGCGGTGACGGTGCCTACGACACCAAGCCATGCCATGCGGCCATTGCTGCACGCAGTGCTATTCCTTCGATTCCGCCACGCGAGGGTGCCGCTCATTGGCCAGCGGATATGCCCGGTGCGGCGTGGCGTAATGGCGCGGTTGATGCAATTGCCCGTGACGGTCGTCGAGAATGGAAGCAACACAGTGGCTACCACCGGCGATCGCTTGCCGAGAATGCGATGTATCGGTTCAAGACCCTCACCGGCCACTGTCTCTGGGCGCGTCACATCGCCGCGCAGGCGACCGAGGTCGCCTGCGCGGCGGCGTCATCAACCGCATGGCGGACCTCGCTCGTCCGCAATCCGTTCGTATCGCCTGAATTATGCCCGTCCGATGCCATGGCGTCCTCACGTTCGATTTATGCAACAACGCCGCAAGGATTGGTAAAGGGGTGTACCAGTTTAGTCCGAAAACGATGGTGTCCAATTGGTAGTTATTGATCAGAAATACAAGAACTTTACTCAAACTGCATATTGATCACGAATTGCGTATCAATACGCGAGCGACACGTTGTGTGATTTCTGGAGACCATGTAGATGGCTGATGACTGCTTTTTTAAGGTACCCTTTGGTCCGTTTCGGAGCCTGTTTCGTTACGTTCGCCTTCAGCTCAGCATTGAGCATCTCGTCGGGATTCAGTTTTGGGCTGTACGACGGCAGGTAGAACACTTCGATCTCGTCGAGGTCCTCGGCCAACCAAGCCGTGACCGGTTTGGCGTGATGAATTTTCAGGTTGTCGCAAATCAGAAACACTTTCTTGCTGCACATGTTTTTGTTGATCCGCAATTTCAAGATCGAAAATTGTAGGATCAATATGCAACAACGCCTTTTCCAACACCAAGGCCCGGTCCTCCGGTTTCGCGCCGCCGGCGCCTTCCATTACAATACATCTTTTTCCAGAAAAAGATGCACATGAAATGGTTCGTCGCGCTCTGCGCGCTATCGATTTCCGCGACGGCATACGCCTCGTCGTGTTCGCAGTTCTCTCCCGCCGGCCTGGAACCCGAACTCACCAACCCAAAGATGGTTCGGCAGGCCAGGCTGATCTGCTACTCGGATTTCGAAGTACTGCATTCTGGCATCACGCATACCCCACTATGGTCGGCCGAGCACCTCACTGCTGTGCACCTAGCCAAAGCCAAGGACCAAGTCCGCACCAATCGCTTCTTCGCCGAGCGGCGCCTTCCGGTCGGCGAAGGCGCGACGCTGGCCGACTACCGCAGCAGCGGTTTCGACCGCGGCCACATGAGCCCGGCGGGTGACCGCTGGAACCCGCAGGCGATGGCCGAATCTTTTTCACTGGCGAACATGATCCCACAGAATCCGAAGAACAACCGCCGGCTGTGGGCGCGCGTCGAGGACGCAGTGCGCGCAATGGCGGTGCGTAACGGCGAGGCCTATGTGGTGACGGGGCCGATGTTCCATGGCGGCGAGCTGCAGACCATCGGCGAGAGCCGCGTGATCGTGCCGACTGAAATCTACAAGCTGGTCTACCTGCCGTCGCGCCAGATGGCCTTCGCGATCGTGGTGAAGAACAGCGACACGCAACGGTACGATATCGAAACTGTGCATCAACTAGAGGCCGTCAGCGGGTTGCGTTTCCCCGGCGTGCCGGAACGGCTGAAAGATAGCAAGCCAGGAGAATTGTCCGGTGTTTAAACCGTATTTCGCGGCATTTACCGACGACTGAACCGTCGTCTCCGTCGCTGGCGATGCGCTGACGGTCAGCAACGACCCGTCACGCATCCAGATCAACGGCGATCTCGAGATTGCGCGTGAACCAAGAAAGTCTTAAGCGCGCGCAGGCGCTGCTGCCACGTTGGCCACAGCATCCATGTCGATACGTTCACAAGGCTGTGCCGGCCCTTCCGCCCAAGCTCGCCGACGAGTCGACGTCTCCCACAGGGGTTGTTGCATAAATCGAGCGCGAGAACGAAATGGAACAGATTGCAGACTTCGCTCGTCCGAAATCCGTTCGTATCGCCTGAAATTATGCCTGTCGATGCCATTGCCTCCTCACGCTCGATTGATGCAACAACGCCTATCCATTGCCTCCGCGCAGGCATCGACTCGATGCTGCTTGGCGAGGACTGATTCCAAGGAGAGCTTGTCGATGACGCAGAGCCGTGTCGGACTAACGTTTGTAAAATCCACCCTGCTGATCTCCCTATCGACCGGCTTGGTGGCCAGCATGCAGGGCTGCGTGCTGGCTTTCGCCGGCGCAGCGGTTGGCGGCGCACTGATCGCTACCGATCGCCGCACGCTGGGTGCCCAGACCGAGGATCGCGAGATCCAGATCAAGGCGGCCTCGCAGATCAAAAGCGGTCTTCCGGACGAGACGGACGTCAACGTGACTGTATTTAACCGGCACGTTCTGCTGACCGGCGAGGTACTGAATGACGCCTCGAAGCAGCGTGCCGAAGAAATCGTGCGCGCCATCAACAACGTCAACGCGATCGTCAACGAACTGGCAGTGCAACCGGTCGCCACGCTGTCCGACCACACCAACGATTCCTACCTCGAAGGACGTGTGAAGACTGCACTGATCGCCGAGAAGGGCATTTCAGCCAATGACTTCAAGGTGGTCTGCGAGCGCGGCGATGTTTACCTGCTGGGTCTGGTGACGGTCGAAGAGGGCAATCGCGGTGCTGATGTCGCGAGCCGCGTGCCCGGCGTGGTGCAGGTTGTGAAGGTTTTCCAGTACATCAAGCAGGCCGACGTGCCGGGCCTGTCCAGTGCCAGCGCGCCCACCAGAAACGACGGTGTATCGCAGCCAGCATCGGTCGTTGACGTTGGGCCGACGGTGGGCGCAGTGCCCGATTCAAGCGTGATCGCCAGGCCGCTGCAATTGCCGGTATCGGTCTCAGTCTCGCCGAATGTGCATCCGGACAATTTGAAGGCGGGCTGTAATGAGCGGCGGTGGCTTCGTGATTCGCCGTGCTGCAGCGTTCGCCGAGACGGTGGGGCTACTGGGTCTGGCGGCGGCACCTGCCGTGTGCGCCAATACCTGCATGGGCTGCCACGTGGTCGACCGTAAGCTAGTTTGTCCCCTCGTTCAAGGACGAGGCCGCACGCTCGATGTATGCAACAACGCCCCTCCCTGTGCATCTTCTCGGGGCGTTGTTGCATACATCGAGCGAAAGCCGTTGACGTTTACGCGCAACGCTCGCCGGCCAGCCTCCTATCAAGTCAAATTTCAGAGTAACTGCCTAATTTTTCCAAGAAAATGCGCAAGGACATATACAAGACAGGTAAGCCGAAGGCACGCTACCATGTCAGGAATTGGGCGGCCTATAATGCAGGCCTTTTCAACCGGGGAAGCGTGACGATATGGATAGATGAAGCCGTCCTTGCCAGAATACCCGACGCCATACCCACACGTGGTCGCCCGTGTTTATACGGCGATGCGCTGATTCAGGCATTACTTGGCATGAAGACCGTCTATCGACTGACGTTGCGCGCCCTGCAAGGTTTCACCCAAAGTCTACGCGATTTGGCCTTCCCGAGCTTGCCGGTGCCGAATTACACCACGCTCGGTCGCCGGGCAAAAACGCTTGATGTCGAACTGCCAATCTTTCGCAACAACGAACCGATCCATCTAGTTGTCGACAGCACCGGTCTGAAGGTCTATGGCGAAGGTGAATGGAAGGTGTGCCAGCACGGCTACTCGAAGCGGCACACCTGGCGTAAAGTCCATCTTGCGCTCAACGCAAATACGGGTCAAGTGCATGCCGCGCTAATGACGAATCAGAATGTGGCTGACGGTGACGCTTTGGCCAAGTTGCTCGACCAGATTCCACTCGAAGAACAAATCAATGTCATCGGCGGTGACGGTGCCTACGACACCAAGCCATGCCATTCAGCCATTGCAACAACGCCCCGGAATCTGACTTGATATTGATCCATAAAAGGGGGGCTCGCCCCAACCGTTGCACATCAACGTAACCGGCCCTCGCCAGATTTATGCAACAATGCCCTCGTCCGCTCTCGTTTCTCCATGGTCCACCGCGTCGGTAGTTCGTCCATCCCGCCCTTCCCCGCTTGTGCCGCGCAGGCACCGCCGTCGCCCGGTGAGCCGCGACGCGGCCTGGGTGTCTGGCTCGAGGTCACGCTGGCGCGCGCATGGCAGCAGCGCGGCCCGCTGGCCTGGGCACTGACGCCGCTGGCCGCTGTATTCGGCGGCATTGCTGCGCTACGCCGGCTGGCCTTCTCGGTCGGATGGAAGAAAACCGTCGACATCGGCCTGCCGGTGGTGGTGGTCGGCAACGTGACTGTGGGCGGCACCGGAAAGACGCCGACCGTGATCGCCCTAGTCGAGGTACTGCGGGCCAACGGCTTCCATCCAGGCGTGGTGTCGCGCGGCTACGGTACCGAGATCCGTGAGCCGACTGAGGTCACGCCCGATTCGCCCGCCGCACGCACCGGAGACGAACCGCTGCTGATCGCGCGCCGCACCCAGGTACCGGTCGTGGTTTGTCAGGATCGGGTGGCGGCGATCCGCGCGCTGGCCGACGCGCATCCCGAGCGTAACGTGGTGGTCAGTGATGATGGCTTGCAGCACTACCGGATGGCGCGCCACGTCGAGCTAGTGGTGTTCGACCACCGGCTCGGTGGCAATGGCTTCCTGCTGCCGCCGGCCCCTTGCGCGAACCGCTTTCGCGGAGGAGGGATGCCACCCTGATCAACAATCCCTATAGCCATGCGCTGCCGCCTTGGCCGAATACCTACCTGCTACAGCTAGCGTCCGGCGACGCCTGGCATCTTGACGAGCCAGCGCAGCGCCGCCCGTTAGCCCAGTTCTCAGGTGAACGGGTGCTGGCCGGGGCTGGCATCGGCGTACCCGAGCGCTTCTTCTCGACCCTGCGCGCGGCGGGCCTAGCTCCCGCCACGCGGGCCCTTCCAGATCATTACGCTTATTCCGACAATCCCTTCGCACACGACGACGTCGACGTGATCCTGATCACCGAGAAAGACGCAGTAAAATTGAATGTTTCCTGGCACGATGCCAGACTCTGGGTCGTCCCTGTCGAGGCCTCGCTCGATCCCCGCCTTATTACTCTCGTTGTGGAGAAACTCCGTGGATACTCGCCTGCTTGAAATTATTGTGTGCCCAATCTGTAAGGGCCCGCTCCAGCATGACCGCGCCACGCAGGAACTGATCTGTCATGCCGACAAGCGGGCCTATCCGATTCGCGACGGCATCCCCATGATGCTGGTCGACGAAGCACGGCAGACTATCGAGGGCACGCCGGTCAGCCCTGCCGGCCCCGGTGCCACGCACTGAGGGCGGGGGTCGGAAGCCCCCCTCCCCGCTCGAGCCGCCCTCAAGGCGGCTCGGCGCATTCGAACGGCGTTGTTGCATAAATCGAGCGAGATCCGTTGACGTTTACGCGCAATGGTCGCGGGGCCAGCCTCCTATCAAGTCAGATTCCAGAGTAACTGCCTAATTTTTGCCAAGAAAATGCGCAAGGACATACACAAGAAAGGTGAGCCGAAGGCACGCTACCGTGTCAGGAATTGGGCGGCCTATAATGAAGGCCTGATCAGCCGGGGGAACGTAACAATATGGATAGATGAAGCCGTCCTTGCCAGAATGCCCGATGCCATACCCACACGTGGTCGCCCGTGTGTATACGGCGATACGCTGATTCAGGAATTACTTGGCGTGAAGACCGTCTATCGACTGACCTTGCGCGCCCTGCAAGGTTTCACCGGCGTTGTTGCATAAATCGAACGTGAGGACGCCATGGCATCGGACGGGCATAATTCAGGCGATACGAACGGATTGCGGACGAGCGAGGTCCGCCATGCGGTTGATGACGCCGACGCGAACGGCGACCTCGGTCGCCTGCGCGGCGATGTGACGCGCCCAGAGACAGTGGCCGGTGAGGGTCTTGAACCGATACATCGCATTCTCGGCAAGCGATCGCCGGTGGTAGCCACTGTGTTGCTTCCATTCTCGACGACCGTCACGGGCAATTGCATCAACCGCGCCATTACGCCACGCCGCACCGGGCATATCCGCTGGCCAATGAGCGGCACCCTCGCGTGGCGGAATCGAAGGAATAGCACTGCGTGCAGCAATGGCCGCATGGCATGGCTTGGTGTCGTAGGCACCGTCACCGCCAATGACATCGATTTGTTCTTCGCGTGGAATCTGGTCGAGCAACTTGGCCAGAGCGTCACCGTCAGCCACATTCTGATTCGTCATTAGCGCGGCATGCACTTGACCTGTATTCGCGTTGAGCGCGAGATGGACTTTACGCCACGTGCGCCGCTTCGAGTAGCCGTGCTGGCGCACCTTCCATTCACCTTCTCCATAGACCTTCAGACCGGTGCTGTCGACAACCAGATGGATCGGTTCATTGTCACGAAGGATCGGCAGTTCGACATCAAGCGTTTTTGCCCGGCGACAGAGCGTGGTGTAATTCGGCACCGGCAAGCTCGGGAAGGCCAAATCGCGCAGACTTTGGGTGAAACCTTGCAGGGCGCGCAAGGTCAGTCGATAGACGGTCTTCACGCCAAGTAATGCCTGAATCCACGCCAAGTAATGCCTGAATCAGTGTATCGCCGTATACACACGGCCGACCACGTGTGGGTATGGCATCGGGCATTCTGGCAAGGACGGCTTCATCTATCCATATTGTTACGTTCCCCGGCTGATCAGGCCTTCATTATAGGCCGCCCAATTCCTGACACGGTAGCGTGCCTTCGGCTCACCTTTCTTGTGTATGTCCTTGCGCATTTTCTTGGCAAAAATTAGGCAGTTACTCTGGAATCTGACTTGATAGGAGGCTGGCCCCGCGACCATTGCGCGTAAACGTCAACGGATCTCGCTCGATTTATGCAACAACGCCATTTCAGGCGATACGAACGGATTGCGGACGAGCGAGGTCCGCCATACGGTTGATGACGCCGACGCGAATGGAGACCTCGGTCGCCTGCGCGGCGATGTGACGCGCCCAGAGACAGTGGCCGGTGAGGGTCTTGAACCGATACATCCCATTCTCGGCAAGCGATCGCCGGTGGTAGCCACTGTCTTCCTTCCATTCTCGACGACCGTCACGGGCAATTGCATCAACCGCGCCATTACGCCACGCCGCACCGGGCATATCCGCTGGCCAATGAGCGCCACCCTCGCGTGGTGGAATCGAAGGAATAGCACTGCGTGCAGCAATGGCTGCATGGCATGGCTTGGTGTCGTAGGCACCATCACCGCCGATGACATCGATTTGTTCTTCGCGTGGAATCTGGTCGAGCAACTTGGCCAGCGCGTCATCGTCAGCCACATTCTGATGCGTCATTAGCGCGGCATGCACTTGACCCGTATTTACGTTGAGCGCAAGATGGACTTTACGTCAGGTGCGCCCCTTCGAGTAGCCGTGCTGGCGCACCTTCCATTCACCTTCGCCATAGACCTTCAAACCGGTGCTGTCGACAACCAAATGGATCGGTTCGTTGTCGCGAAGGATCGGCAGTTCGACATCAAGCGTTTTGCCCGGCGACAGAGCGTGGTGTAATTCGGCACCGGCAAGTTCGGGAAGGCCAAATCGCGTAGACTTTGGGTGAAACCTTGCAGGGCGCGCAACGTCTGTCTATAGACAGACTTCATGCCAAGTAATGCCTGAATCAGCACATCGCCGTATAAAAACGGGCGACCACGTGTGGATATGGCGTCGGGTATCCTGGCAAGGACGGCTTCATCTATCCATATCGTCACGTTCCCCCGGTTGATCAGGCCTGCATTATAGACCGCCCAATTCCTGACATGGTAGCGTGCCTTCGGCTCACCTGTCTTTGTGTATGTCCTTGCGCATTTTCTTGGAAAAATTAGGCAGTTACTCTGAAATCTGACTTGATAGGGGGCTGGCCGGCGAGTGTTGCGCGTAAACGTCAACGGCTTTCGCTCGATTTATGCAACAACGCCGCGTGGCGTAATGGCGCGGTTGTGATGCAATTGCCCGTGAAGGTCGTCGAGAATGGAAGCAAGACACTGGCTACCACCGGCGATCGCTTGCCGAGAATGCGATGTATCGGGTCAAGACGCTCACCGGCAACTGTCTCTGGGCGCGTCACATCGCCGCGCAGGCGACCGAGGTCGCCTGCGCGGCGGCGTCATCAACCGCATGGCGGACTTCGCTCGTCCGCAATCCGTTCGTATTGCCTGAAATTATGCCAGTCGATGCCATTGCGTCCTCACACTCGATTTATGCAACAACGCCATGCGTCAAGAAAAATCAAAGAAATTAACGGATCGGCGGATTTCCGTTGCACCGATGATGGACTGGACCGACCGCCATTGCCGGTCGCTGCACCGGTCAATCTCTCGCCATACCTGGCTCTATACCGAGATGGTGCCAACCGGTGCCCTGCTGCACGGCGACGTAGCTCGCCATCTAGTATTCACGCCTGAAGAAGCGCCGGTCGCCCTGCAATTGGGCGGCAGCGAACCTGATGACCTGGCGAAAGCGGCCCGGCTCGGCGAGAACTGGGGCTATGACGAAATCAATCTCAATTGCGGCTGCCCTTCCGAACGCGTACAGCGCGGCGCGTTCGGTGCCTGCCTGATGAAGGAACCTGTGCTGGTGGCTGATTGCGTGAAGGCGATGCGCGACGCTGTATCGATCCCGGTAACGGTTAAGCACCGGATCGGCGTTGATGCGGTTGAGGATTACGCGTTCGTGCGCAATTTCGTCGAAACGGTTGCCGAGACAGGCTGGGGGTATTCATCGTCCACGCGCGCAACGCTATCCTGAAGGGGCTCTCGCCAAAGGAAAACCGCGAGATCCCGCCGCTCAAGCACGATTATGCCTACCGCCTCAAGCAAGATTTCCCTGATCTCGAAATCCTTATCAACGGTGGCATCACTACGCTGGACGAAGTCGAAGTGCACCTGCAGCACGTCGACGGCGTGATGCTGGGCCGCGAGGTCTATCAGCATCCCTTCACGCTGGCCGAGGTCGACGCGCGCTTCTACGGCGCTACCAGGCCGGCACCGACACGCGAGGAAATCGAGGATCGGCTGATCGCTTATTGCATCGACGAAGTCGCGCGCGGCAACTACCTGGGCACGATCGTGCGCCATGCGCTCGGCCTCTACCACGGCGTGCATGGCGCGCGTGGCTGGCGCAGGGTGCTCTCGGACAGTAAGCGCCTAGCGCGCGGTGATGTCGCTGCGATCTTCGCCGAGGCACGCGCACATCTGAGCGCGCCGGGCGCAACAAGCCTAGAAGCCGTCCAGACAGAAAATTTTTTAAAAGGCTCTAGACAAGCTAAAATGCTGTCCATATAATTTTTTGCTGAAAATGGAAAAAAACGGTGGTGGCTGTAGCTCAGTTGGTAGAGTCCAGGATTGTGATTCCTGTCGTCGTGGGTTCGAGTCCCATCAGCCACCCCACTATTTATTGATCACGAATTGCGGATCAATATCGAGAGTCGGGCATGTTTCGGCTCAAAACGCCTATTTCCCGTTCTATAGACGGACTGCTCCCTGGAACGTCAGTTCATATTTTTTGCGCACACCAGCGCTTCGTGATGTGTGTGCGGTTGCGCCAGCGTTTTGCCGTGCGTGATACCGGCGTACCACAGTGGGCTACCACACAACACTCAAGTCAATGAGTCAACGCAGAAGGCCTGATGCTGTAAATCTCCATAGCGAATTTTTTTACTGGTTGGGGATCAATAGCCAAGTAGCGTGTGGCCCTTTGGCAGCCATTTCCCCTTAACCCGGTTCGCCAGAAATCCTTAGACATTGATCATCCGGAAGGGCGTTGTTGCATAAATCGAGTGTGAGGATGCAATTGCATCCTCACACTCGATTTATGCAACAACGCCGATTAATATAGTGGACGTTGCGCACGTGGCTGCTCAAGGGCTTCTCGAAATGCACACTATCCACGGTTTGCTGTAGTGAACGTTGAGCCAACGACTCCAGTCGACCGCTGCGCCTTCAACTGCAGCGGCAAGACCAGTTGCTTATGGCGTTGTTGCATACATCAAGCGAGATCCGTTGACGTTTACGCGCAACAGTTGTGGGGCCAGCCTCCTATCAAGTCAGATTCCAGAGTAACTGCCTATTTTTTGCCAAGAAAATGCGCAAGGACATACACAAGACAGGTAAGCCGAAGACACGCTGCCGCGTCAGGAATTGGGCGGCCTATAGTGTGCAGGCCTGATCAACCGGGGGAACGTAACAATATGCATAGATGAAGCCGTCCTTGCCAGAATACCCGATGCCATACCCGCACGTGGTCGCCCGTGTCTATACGGCGATACGCTGATTCAGGCATTACTTGGCGTGAAGACCGTCTATCGACTGACGTTGCGCGCCCTGCAAGGTTTCACCCAAAGTCTGCGCGATCTGGCCTTCCCGAGCTTGCCGGTGCCGAATTACACCACGCTCTGTCGCCGGGCAAAAACGCTTGATGTCAAACTGCCGATCCTTCGTGACAATGAACCGATCCATCTAGTTGTCGACAGCACCGGTCTGAAGGTCTATGGCGAAGGTGAATGGAAGGTGCGCCAGCACGGCTACTCGAAGCGGCGCACGTGGCGTAAAGTCCATCTCGCGCTCAACGCGAATACAGGTCAAGTGCATGCCGCGCTAATGACGAATCAGAATGTGGCTGACGGTGACGCTCTGGCCAAGTTGCTCGACCAGATTCCACGCGACGAATAGATCGATGTGATCGGCGGTGATGGTGCCTACGACACCAAACCATGCCATGCGGCCATTGCTGCACGCAGTGCTATTCCTGCGATTCCGCCACGCGAGGGTGCCGCTCATTGGCCGGCGGATATGCCCGGTGCGGCGTGGCGTAATGGCGCGGTTGATGCAATTGCCCGTGACGGTCTTCGAAAATGGAAGCAAGACAGTGGCTACCACCGGCGATCGCTTGTCGAGAATGCGATGTATCGGTTCAAGACCCTCACCGGAAACTGTCTCTGGGCGCGTCACATCGCCTCGCAGGCGGCCGAGGTCTCCGTTCGCGTCGGAGTCATCAACCGTATGGCGGACCTCGCTCGTCCGCAATCCGTTCGTATCGCCTGAAATTATGCCCATCCATGCTATTGCGTCTCACACTCGATTTATGCAACAACGCCACGCAATTGCATCAACCGCGCCATTACGCCACGCCGCACCGGGCATATCCGCTGGCCAATGAACGGCACCCTCGCGTGGCGGAATCGAAGGAATAGCACTGCGTGCAGCAATGGCCACATGGCATGGCTTTGTGTCGTAGGCACCATCACCGCCGATGACATCGATTTATTTTGTGGCGTTGTTGCATAAATCGAGCGTGAGGACGAAAGGGAACGAATTGCAGACTTCGCTCGTCCGCAATCCGTTCGTATCGCCTGAAATTATGCCCGTCGATACCATTGCGTCCTCTCCATCATGACTGCCCTCCTCAATCTCGCGCAATCACAGCACTATCCAGCCGGCACGCTTTACGTGGTAGCGACGCCGATCGGCAATGCTGCCGACATCACGCTGCGTGCACTGCATGTGCTCGCGCTGGTCGACCGCATCGCCGCCGAGGACACACGCAACACCGGCCAGCTACTGTCGCGCTACGGCATCTCGAAACCGCTGCTGGCCACGGTGCACGAGCACAACGAGCGCGAGGCCGCCGGGCGTATCGTCGAGCTGCTGCTGGCTGGCGAACGGATCGCCTATGTTTCCGACGCAGGCACGCCCGGCATCTCGGATCCCGGTGCCAAGCTGGTAGACGCGGTGCGCGCCGCCGCGCTGCCGGTGGTGCCGCTGCCTGGTGCCAACGCGGTCGCTACAGTCGTGAGCATCGCCGGAGACTGGGCCGGACTCTTCACCTTCTCGGGCTTCCTGCCGCCCAAGCCCAAGCAACGCGCGGCTGCGCTCACGCCGCTCAAAGCCCACCCTTACGCGCTGGTGTTCTATGAGGCACCGCATCGCATCGTCGAGACCGTCGAGGCGCTCTCCCATACTTTCGGCGGCGAGCGGCGCCTGCTGATCGGTCGTGAGCTGACGAAATTGAACGAGGACGTATTCGTCGGTACTCTGACCGAAGGAGCAGCCTGGCTGGCCGCCGATACGAACCGCCAGCGTGGCGAGTTCGCGATCGTGGTAGAAGGCGCGAGAGCGCCGCAAGGCGAGGATGACCCAACCGCCAGCGATGCGTTGCTCAGGCTGTTGCTATCGGAGATATCAGTGAAAGGAGCGGTGAAGCTAGCGGCGGCGCTGACAGGCGTATCGCGCAACGCGCTGTATGCGCGCGTACTTGAACTGAAAGAAGAAAAAAGTGACTGACGCGACGCAACAGCTATAGCGGATCCGGTTGTTTATTGATCAGAAATACGTAAGCTTTACTCAAGCTGCATAACGAATTGGTTTGTGCATAAAATAGCGAGCCACACGTTGTAGTCATTTCTGGAGACGACGTAGATGGCTGATGACCTCTTTTTGAGATGCCCCTTGGCTCCGTGCCGGAGCCTGTTTTGTCACGTTCGCCTTCAGGTCAGCATGGAGCATCTCGTCGGGATGCAGTGCCGGGCTGTACGATGGCAACGGCGTTGTTGCATAAATCGAGCGTGAGGACGTAATGGAACGAATTGCAGACTTCGCTCGTCCGCAATCCGTTCGTGTTGCCTGAAATTATTGCCCGTCGATGCCATTGCGTCCTCGCGCTCGATTTATGTAACAACGCCGATGGCAACTAGAATAGTTTGATCTCGTCGCCGTGCTCGGCTCACCACGCCGTGACCGGCTTGGCGTGATGAACCTTCAAGTTGTCAAAAATCAGAAACATCTTCTTGCGGCGGTGTTGTTGGATAAATCGAGCGAGAGGACGCAATGGCATTGAAGGGCATCATTTCAGGCAATACGAACGGATTGCGGACGAGCGCGGTCCGCAATGCGGTTGATTACAACGACGCGCAGGCGACCTCGGTCGCCTGCGCGTCGTTGTGGCGCGCCCAGAGAAGGTGAGGCATTGTTGCATATTGATAACGAATTGCTGGTCAATAATGAGGCATCAGAATGTAGCTGACGGTAACGCTCTGGCCCAGTTGCTCGACCAGACTCCACGCGACGAACAGATCGATGTCATCGACGGCGAAAGTGCCTACGACACCAAATCATGCCATGCGGCTATTGATTCGTAATTCTTGATCTGGACATTTAAAATCGTCTCTCATGTCTCGTTTTTCCATGCCCCTCACATGAGGGCTGATTTTTAATTTCAAGATTAAGAATTACGAATCAATATGCAACAACGCCCCACAAGTACCCATTTTGGAAGCTCTCACACCTGTCCAGCGCAGCGCCCATAACGCGAAGCTCTCGAGCTATGCGAGTCGTCCCCTTGCGTTTCTGTTCCGTTATATTCGCAAGCATCCCATCGCCCATTTGATCGTACTGGCCAGCGTGCTGGCCGCAGTTGGCTGTGCACTCGGCTCGCAATACGCGATCAAACACCTGATCGACGTGCTGGCCGGTGGTCGCCATCATCCGGGTCCCCTCTGGGGCGCGTTCGCGCTGCTGGTCGGCCTGATCGCGGCCGACAATCTGCTCTGGCGCATCGGCGGCTGGTTTGCCGCGCATACCTTCGTGGCAGTCACCGGCGACTTGCGCCGCGACCTGTTCCGATACCTGAGCGGCCACTCGCTCACCTACTACGCGGAAAAACAGCCGGGCATGCTCGCCAGCCGCATCACCGCCACCTCGAATGCAGTCTACACGTCCGAGAACACCATGGCCTGGAACGTGCTGCCGCCTTGTATCGCGGTGATGGGCGCGGTCGTGATGATCATCGTGGTCAACTCGCTGATGGCGCTGGGCCTGTTCACCACCTCGGCGATCCTTGCCGTAGTGCTGTTCAAACTGGCCGGGCGCGGCTCGGCGCGCCACCATACATTCGCCACTAAGGCCGCGGCAGTGGACGGCGAGCTGGTCGACGTGATTGGCAATATGGCCCTGGTGCACGCCTTCGGCATGACGCTGCGCGAAGAGAAGCGCTTCGGCCAGACCGTCAAGGCGGAGATGGATGCACGCGAGCAGAGCTTGTTCTACCTGGAGAAGCTGCGTCTGCTGCACGCGGTGATCACCACCATGCTTTCGCTGGCCCGCTGGGCTGGGCACTGCTTCTTTGGGACCAGGGCAAAGCCACCTCCGGAGACATTGTGCTGGTCAGCTCGCTCGGCTTCACTATCCTGCACGGCACGCGCGACCTGGCGGTGGCGCTGGTGGACGTGACCCAGCACATCGCTCGGCTGGCCGAGGCGGTGCAGACCATCCTCGAGCCGCACGGCATGCCGGATCGCTCGGATGCAGTCGAGCTGAAGTCGCGCGGCGGGCAGGTCGAGTTTGACCGCGTCACCTTCGCTTACCCGCATCGCCGTCCGATCCTCGACCACTTCGACCTACGCATCGAGGCGGGCCAGCGGGTTGGCCTGATTGGCAAGTCGGGCACTGGCAAGTCGACCGTGCTTGCGTTGCTGCAGCGCTTCTATGACGTGCAGGCTGGCGCGATCAAAATCGACGGCCAGGATATCGCCGCGATCACCCAGGACAGCCTGCGCCAGCAGATCTCCCTGGTGCCGCAAGACATCTCGCTGCTGCATCGCTCGATCTACGAGAACATAGCCTACGGTCGCCCCGATGCGAGCCGTGAGGAGGTGCTGGCCGCGGCGTGTGACGCGCGCTGCAGCGAGTTCATCGAGGCCATGCCAGACGGTTACGACACCATGGTCGGCGACCGCGGCGTGAAGCTCTCAGGCGGCCAGCGCCAGCGCATCGCGATCGCGCGCGCAATCCTCAAGGACACGCCAATCCTGCTACTCGACGAAGCCACCTCGGCGCTTGACAGTGCCTCCGAAGAAGCGATCCAGGCCGCGCTCGACCGGCTGATGGTGGGCCGCACCGTGATCGCGATCGCACACCGGCTCTCGACGCTGCGCAACTTTGACCGGATCATTGCTATGAGCATCGGCAAGGTGATCGACGACGGCTCACCCGAGGAGCTGCGCAATCGCCCGGGCCTCTATCGCGACCTGCTGGCCAAGCAGCACGACCGAGACCTGATCGACGACAACGACGTCGCCGTCGAGAAATCTCATCACGACGCACGCATGGCCTGAGCTCCGATGCCCTGTCACCGGCGTTGTTGCATAAATCTAGCGAGAGCCGTTGACGTTTACGCGCAACGGTCGCGGGGCCAGCCTCCTATCAAGTCAGATTCCAGAGTAACTGCCTAATTTTTGCCAAAAAAATGCGCAAGGACATACACAAGAAAGGTGAGCCGAAGGCACGCTACCGTGTCAGGAATTGGGCGGCCTATGATGAAGGCCTGATCAACCGGGGGAACGTAACAATATGGATAGATGAAGCCGTCCTTGCCAGAATACCCGATGCCATACCCACACGTGGTCGCCCGTGTCTATACGGCGATACACTGATTCAGGCATTACTTGGCGTGAAGACCGTCTATCAACTGACGTTGCGCGCCCTGCAAGGTTTCACCCAAAGTCTGCGCGATCTGGCCTTCCCGAGAGCTTGCCAGTGCCGAATTACACCACGCTCTGTCGCCGGGCAAAAACGCTTGATGTCGAACTGCCGATCCTTCGTGACAATGAACCGATCCATCTGGTTGTCGACAGCACCGGTCTGAAGGTCTATGGAGAAGGTGAATGCAAGGTGCGCCAGCACGGCTACTCGAAGCGGCGCACGTGGCGTAAGGTCCATCTCGCGCTCAACGCGAATACGGGTCAAGTGCATGCCGCGCTAATGACGAATCAGAATGTGGCTGACGGTGACGCTCTGGCCAAGTTGCTCGACCAGATTCCACGCGAAGAACAAATCGATGTCATCGGCGGTGACGGTGCCTACGACACCAAGCCATGCCATGCGGCCATTGCTGCACGCAGTGCTATTCCTTCGATTCCGCCACGCGAGGGTGCCGCTCATTGGCTAGCGGATATGCCCGGTGCGGCGTGGCGTAATGGCGCGGTTGATGCAATTGCCCGTGACGGTCGTCGAGAATGGAAGCAAGACAGTGGCTACCACCGGCGATCGCTTGCCGAGAATGCGATATATCGGTTCAAGATCAAGACCCTCACTGGCCACTGTCTCTGGGCGCGTCACATCGCCGCGCAGGCGACCGAGGTCGCCGTTCGCGGCGGCGTCATCAACCGCATGGCGGACCTCGCTCGTCCGCAATCCGTTCGTATCGCCTGAATTATGCCCGTCCGATGCCATGGAGTCCTCACGTTCGATTTATGCAACAACGCCCCTGTCACCAATAAAAATCGCCAGCTAGACTGGCGGTTTTTATTTCTGCCTATCGCTCGTGGCAAAGTGGCCAAGCGCTTCAGTGACCGCTATCGCTGATCTGGCCGCGCTCGATGCGGATCACGCGATCAGCCACGTGAAAATAACGATCGTCGTGCGAAACCACGATCAGGGTCTTGCCCTGACGCTTCAGCGTCGGCAGGAACACGGTGTAGAACACGCGACGAAAAATTGGATCCTGGTCGGCTGCCCACTCGTCGAACATCATAATCGGGCGCTGCTCGAGCATCGCATGCACCAGGGCTAGGCGCTTGCGCTGTCCGGTGGACAGGTCGATCGTCGAGAACACGCCGTTCTCGATCCGCACCTTGTGCGCGATTTCCAGTTGTTCCAGATAGGCCTGTGCACGCACGATCAGCGCCGGATCTTGCACCACCAGGTCCTCGAACAGGTGGTAGTCGGCGAACACCGCGGAATAGCGCTGCCGGTAGGCGTCCATGCGCTCGACCGGCACCGGCTCGCCGTTGAACAGCAGCTCGCCGTACCTGGCCTCGTAGAGCCCGAGCAGCAGCTTGATCAAGGTGGTCTTGCCGCTGCCGTTCTCGCCGATCACGAATAGCATCTCGCCGCGCTCAATGCGTAGGTCGATCGGGCCGAGGCGGAACGGCGGCTGCTCGCCCACCGCCGGGAATTCCCAGGACGCGTGACGTAGCTCGATTTCGCGCAGCTCGCCCAGCAGTGCCGGTGCCTCGCCGTCGAGCAGACACGCCTGGCTGTTAGAGAACTGCTCGGTCAACTCAGCGATCCGCTGGAACGAGATGCGCGCCTGGCTCAGCACCGGAAGGCTGCTGGCGATCGTCTCAACCGGGCCGCGCACATAAAGCAGCACGATCACGAAGCCGCTCACCACCTCCGGTGACACGCCCAGGCGCCGCTGCAGCAGGAGCAGCACGCCGATCACGATGAAGAACAGCGTGGTGACCGAGGCACTCGCGCCGTAATAGAGGCGCATCGCCTTGATCTTCAGGTTGGCCACCTGGTCGACCGCACCTGCCAAGCGCACGTCGAACACGCGCTGGCGCCGGTCACGGTTGATGCGCAACTCCTTCGCGCCTTCGGTGATCGCGCAGTACTGTTTCTGCAGGTCGTCCTGCGCGCCGCGCACGCCGCGGTAGTATTGCCCCCACTTGAGGCTAGCATACTGGTTGATCAGTGCACCGATGATAATCGCCACAAGCGCGATCAGGAATAGCACCGGCGAGAGCACCAGCATGTAGGCCACGCAGCCGGTCGCCACGGCTGCCGCCACGGCGAAGTTCGGGAAGCTGAAGGTGAAGGTGCTGACGGTCTCGACATCGCTGTTGAGCGTCGAGAGCAGCCGGTGCGTCTTGTAGCGCTCGAGCATGGCCACCGGGGCGCACACGATTCGCGCAGAGATATCCTTCCGCAGCGCGGCGATGATACGCTGGCCCGTGACGCTGTTGCCGATTCCGGTGACGGCGCTGCAGAACAGCGTGACGAGGCAGAGCGCGACGAAAGTGCTGATCGTTTTTGTGGTAATCCCTTTGGGGGCATGCAGGCTGGTATTGATTATTGACAGCAACCAAGCGGTGCAGAGACCGCCCACGATGCCGAGCAGAGTCGCGATCAGCGTGATCGGTAGGAACGGTCGAAGCAGTTGGATCAGCGTGCCGCCGTAATTTTCTGGCTGGGGATGTCGCACTGGTCGTGAATCATCAATGTTTCCTCGATTCATGGTGTGTTCTGATGATGCCTTGCGTGGGTAGAGGGGCCTGAACCTGGCGACTGCCATTGCGTCCTCACGCTCGATTTATGTAATAACGCCCTACGTGTAGCAATGGCCGCATGGCATGGCTTGGTGTCATGGGCACTGCCGCCGATGATATTGATCTGTGCGTCGCATGGAATCTGGTCGAGCAACTCTTGGCCAGAGCGTGGCGTTGTTGCATAAATCGAGCGAAAGCCGTTGACGTTTACGCGCAACGGTCGCGGGGCCAGCCCTATCAAGTCAGATTCCAGAGTAACTGCCTAATTCTTTCCAAGAAAATGTGCAAGGACATACACAAGAAAGATGAGCCGAAGGCACGCTTCCATGTCAGGAATTGGGCGGCCTATAATGCAGGTCTGATCAACCGGGGGAACGTGACGATATGGATAGATGAAGCCGTCCTTGCCAGGATACACGACGCCATACCCACACGTGGTCGCCCGTGCTTATACGGCGATGCGCTCGATGCGCTGATTCAGGCATTACTTGGCGTGAAGACCGTCTATCGACTGACGTTGCGCGCCCTGTAAAGTTTCACCCAAAGTCTACTCGATCTGGCCTTCCCGAGCTTGCCGGTGCCGAATTGCACCACGCTCTGTCGCCGGGCAAAAACGCTTGATGTCGAACTGCCGATCCTTCGCGACAACGAGCCGAGCCATCTGGTTGTCGACAGCACCGGTCTGAAGGTCTATGGCGAAGGTGCATGGAAGGTGCGCCAGCACGGCTACTCGAAGCGGCGCACCTGGCGTAAAGTCCATCTCGCGCTCAACGCAAATACGGGTCAAGTGTATGCCGCGCTAATGAAGAATCAGAATGTGGCTGACGGTGACGTTCTGGCCAAGTTGCTCGACCAGATTCCACGCGAAGGCGTTGTTGCATAAATCGAGTGTGAGGATGCAATAGCATCGACGGGATAATTTCAGGCGATACGAACGGATTGCGGACGAGCGAGGTCCGCCATGCGGTTGATGACGCCGACGCGAACGGCGACCTCGATCGCCTGCGCGGCGATGTGACGCGCCCAGAGACACTGGCCGGTGAGGGTCTTGAACCGATACATCGCATTCTCGGCAAGCGATCGCCGGTGGTAGCCACTGTGTTGCTTCCATTCTCGACGACCGTCACGGGCAATTGCATCAACCGCGCCATTACGCCACGCCGCACCGGGCATATCCGCTGGCCAATGAGCGGCACCCTCGCGTGGCGGAATCGAAGGAATAGCACGGCGTTGTTGCATAAATCGAGCGAGATCCGTTGACGTTTACGCGCAACGGTCGCGGGGCCAGCCTCCTATCAAGTCAGATTCCAGAGTAACTGCCTAATTTTTGCCAAGAAAATGCGCAAGGACATACATAAGAAAGGTGAGCCGAAGGCACGCTACCGTGTCAGGAATTGGGCGGCCTATAATGAAGGCCTGATCAGCCGGGGGAACGTAACAATATGGATAGATGAAGCCGTCCTTGCCAGAATGCCCGATGCCATACCCACACGTGGTCGCCCGTGTGTATACGGCGATACGCTGATTCAGGCATTACTTGGCTTGAAGACCGTCTATCGACTGACCTTGCGCGCCCTGCAAGGTTTCACCCAAAGTCTGCGCGATTTGGCCTTCCCGAGCTTGCCGGTGCCGAATTACACCACGCTCTGTCGCCGGGCAAAAACCCTTGATGTCGAACTGCCGATCCTTCGTGACAATGAACCGATCTATCTGGTTGTCGACAGCACCGGTCTGAAGGTCTATGGAGAAGGTGAATGGAAGGTGCGCCAGCACGGCTACTCGAAGCGGCGCACGTGGCGTAAAGTCCATCTCGCGCTCAACGCGAATACAGGTCAAGTGCATGCCGCGCTAATGACGAATCAGAATGTGGCTGACGGTGACGCTCTGGCCAAGTTGCTCGACCAGATTCCACGCGAAGAACAAATCGATGTCATCGGCGGTGACGGTGCCTACGACACCAAGCCATGCCATGCGGCCATTGCTGCACGCAGTGCTATTCCTTCGATTCCGCCACGCGAGGGTGCCGCTCATTGGCCAGCGGATATGCCCGGTGCGGCGTGGCGTAATGGCGCGGTTGATGCAATTGCCCGTGACGGTCGTCGAGAATGGAAGCAACACAGTGGCTACCACCGGCGATCGCTTGCCGAGAATGCGATGTATCGGTTCAAGACCCTCACCGGCCACTGTCTCTGGGCGCGTCACATCGCCGCGCAAGCGACCGAGGTCTCCGTTCGCGTCGGCGTCATCAACCGCATGGCGGACCTCGCTCGTCCGCAATCCGTTCGTATCGCCTGAATTATGCCCGTCCGATGCCATTGCGTCCTCGCGCTCGATTTATGCAACAACGCCCCGTATAGACACGGGCGACCACGTGTGGTATGGCGTCGGGTATTCTGGCAAGGACGGCTTCATCTATCCATATCATCACGTTCCCCCGGTTGATCAGGCCTGCATTATAAGTCGCCCAATTCCTGACACGGTAGCGAGCCTTCGGTTCACCTTTCTTGTGTATGTCCTTGCGCATTTTCTTGGAAAAATTAGGCAGTTACTCTGAAATCTGACTTGATAGGGCTGGCTCCGCGACCGTTGCGCGTACACGTCAACGGCTTGCGCTCGATTTATACAACAACGCCGGCGCGAAGGACAATTGGGGCCGCGCTTGCGCATTCACGAGCGAGCATCGAAAATCGTCGTTCCCGTTCACCCCGACCCAACAACGATCGAGATCATGGCCTACGACGACAAGAACATCTTCGCGAAAATTCTGCGCGGTGAGCTGCCCTGCATGCGCGTCTACGAGAGCGACAGCACCATTGCGTTCATGGACATCATGCCTCAGTCGCCGGGCCATACCCTGGTGGTGTCGAAAGAAGCAGTCGAGATGCTCTACGAACTGTCTGACGAAGCCGCTACCGAATGTATCCGCGTCACCAAGCGCATCGCGCTAGCGATCCGTGAGTCGCTGCGGCCAGACGGCCTGTTCGTCGGTCAGTTTAACGGCGTGGCGGCCGGCCAAACCGTGCCGCACGTGCACTTTCACTTGGTCCCCCGCTGGGCAACCCAGCCGCTCGGCGCGCACTCAGGCGCCGTGGCCGATCCGAAAGAACTTAAGGCGATGGCTGAGCGGATCCGTGCGGCGCTCAAATAAGGTAAGCGCGATTTTTTTGCACGGAGCCAGTTGAGTTGAACCAAAATTTTAAATGGGTGGGCAATTCAGTCTGGCGCGCAGTTGAGTGTTGGGTAAGTCGGAAATCACATCGAGATATTGTTGCATAAATCGAACGTGAGGACGCCATGGCATCGGACGGGCATAATTCAGGCGATACGAACGGATTGCGGACGAGCGAGGTCCGCCATGCGGTTGATGACGCCGACGCGAACGGCGACCTCGGTCGCCTGCGCGGCGATGTGACGCGCCCAGAGACAGTGGCCGGTGAGGGTCTTGAACCGATACATCGCATTCTCGGCAAGCGATCGCCGGTGGTAGCCACTGTGTTGCTTCCATGCTCGACGACCGTCACGGGCAATTGCATCAACCGCGCCATTACGCCACGCCGCACCGGGCATATCCGCTGGCCAATGAGCGGCACTATCGCTTGGCGGAATCGAAGGAATAGCACTGCGTGCAGCAATGGCCGCATGGCATGGCTGGGTGTCGTAGGCACCGTCACCGCCGATGACATCGATTTGTTCTTCGCGTGGAATCTGGTCGAGCAACTTGGCCAGAGCGTCACCGTCAGCCACATTCTGATTCGTCATTAGCGCGGCATGCACTTGACCTGTATTCGCGTTGAGCGCGAGATGGACTTTACGCCACGTGCGCCGCTTCGAGTAGCCGTGCTGGCGCACCTTCCATTCACCTTCTCCATAGACCTTCAGACCGGTGCTGTCGACAACCAGATGGATCGGTTCATTGTCACGAAGGATCGGCAGTTCGACATTAAGCGTTTTTGCCCGGCGACAGAGCGTGGTGTAATTCTGCACCGGCAAGCTCGGGAAGGCTAAATCGCGCAGACTTTGGGTGAAACCTTGCAGGGCGCGCAACGTCAGTCGATAGACGGTCTTCACGCCAAGTAATGCTTGAATCAGCGTATCGCCGTATAGACACTGGCGACCACGTGTGGGTATGGCATCGGGTATTCTGGCAAGGACGGCTTCATCTATCCATATTGTTACGTTCTCCCGGTTGATCAGGCCTTCATTATAGGCCGCCCAATTCCTGACACGGTAGCGTGCCTTCGGCTCACCTTTCTTGTGTATGTCCTTGCGCATTTTCTTGGCAAAAATTAGGCAGTTACTCTGGAATCTGACTTGATAGGAGGCTGGCCCCGCAACCGTTGCGCGTAAACGTCAACGGATCTCGCTCGATTTTATGCAACAACGCCTTTGAAATATTGAACACGCCGGTGCGCGACAGGTTCGTATGCTCGGCAATCTCGTCCTAGGTCCAGCCGCGCAACCGCAGGTTGATCACCTGACGTCGCCGCTCTTCACGTGCCTCACGAGGAAGCGATCTCATGTCTCGCTTTTCCATCTCCCTCACATGAGGGTCGATTCGCCAATTGCAAGATCACGAATTGCGCATCAATAACTATGCATCCGAATGTGGCTGAGGGTGCCGCTCTGGCCAAGTTGCTCGACTAGATTCCGCGCGCCGAACAAATCGATGTCATCGACAGCGGCGGTGCCTACAACACCAAGCCATGCCATGCGGCCATTGCTGTACGCAGTACTGTCCCTTCGATTCCGCAACGCGAGAGTGCTGCTTATTGGCCAGTGGATACGCCCGGTGCGGCGTGGTGTAACAGTGCGGTTGATGCACTTGCCCGTGACGGTAGTCGAGAATGGAAGAAAGACAGTGGCTACCGGCGTTGTTGCATAAATCGAGCGAGATCCGTTGACGTTTACGCGCAATGGTCGCGGGGCCAGCCTCCTATCAAGTCAGATTCCAGAGTAACTGCCTAATTTTTGCCAAGAAAATGCGCAAGGACATACACAAGAAAGGTGAGCCGAAGGCACGCTACCGTGTCAGGAATTGGGCGGCCTATAATGAAGGCCTGATCAACCGGGAGAACGTAACAATATGGATAGATGAAGCCGTCCTTGCCAGAATGCCCGATGCCATACCCACACGTGGTCGCCCGTGTGTATACGGCGATACGCTGATTCAGGCATTACTTGGCGTGAAGACCGTCTATCGACTGACCTTGCGCGCCCTGCAAGGTTTCACCCAAAGTCTGCGCGATTTGGCCTTCCCGAGCTTGCCGGTGCCGAATTACACTACGCTCTGTCGCCGGGCAAAAACGCTTGATATGTCGAACTGCCCATCCTGTCTCGACAGCGAACCGATCCACCTGGTGGCCGACAGCACCGGTCTGAAGGTCTATGGCGAAGGTGAATAGCAGGGGTGGCGCCAGCACGTCTACTCGAAGCGGCGCACGTGGCGTAAAGTCTATCTCACGCTCAACGCGCATACGGGTTAAGTGCATGCCGCGCTATTGATCCGTTGATGCCATTGCGTCCTCACGCTCGATTTATGCAACAACGCCGAGCTCGCCGAACCGGCGAGCCTACGGTTGGAGAACTCATGGCCTTGCCTCAGGATAGCGTCAACATGGCGCTCTTTTGCGACTTCGAAAACATCGCGCTCGGCGTGCGCGACACGAAGTTCGAGAAATTCGACATCAAGCCGGTGCTTGAGAAGCTGCTGCTCAAGGGCAGCATCGTGGTCAAGAAAGCCTATTGCGACTGGGACCGTTACAAGACCTTCAAGGGTGCCATGCACGAGGCGAGCTTCGAGCTGATCGAGATCCCACATGTGCGCCAGTCAGGCAAGAACTCTGCCGACATCCGGCTAGTGGTCGACGCGCTCGATCTTTGCTACACCAAATCACATGTCGATACCTTCGTGATCATCAGCGGCGACTCAGATTTTTCGCCGTTGGTCTCGAAGTTGCGCGAGAATGCCAAGCGTGTAATTGGCGTGGGCGTGAAGAACTCGACCTCGGACCTGCTGGTCGCTAACTGCGACGAATTCATCTTCTACGACGACCTAGCCCGCGAACTGCAGCGCGCCCAGGCCAAGCACGAGTCACGCGCCACAGCAGACAACGACAAGCGCGCGGTCGACGAAAAGCAGCGTAAGCAAGACGGCGATGTGCGCAAGCTCGAGGCGATCACGATCGCGGTCGAGACCTTCGACGCGCTCGCCTCCGAGCGCAGCGATAGCGGAAAAATCTGGGCATCGGTGCTCAAGAGCGCGATCAAGCGGCGCAAGCCGGGTTTCAACGAGACCTACTACGGCTTCCGCGCCTTCGGAAACCTGCTCGACGAGGCGCAGGCGCACGGGCTGCTGGAGATCGGTCGAGACGAGAAGTCGGGTACCTATGTGTCGCGTCCTGCCCAGGGCACAGCGGTCGAGCCTGGGTTTGGTGTGGAAGCAGCGAAGCTTGCCGATGAGGTTATCGGCGGAGAAGCCCCGGCGGCGCAGCAGCAGTCGCGACGTGGTGACGGTTCGCGTTATCGCGACCAGAAGGAACGCAAGCAGCAGAAGGAGCGCCGTGCGCGCCAGGACGGCGGTTGTCACCAGGAAGGTGAGACGGAAACTAAAACAGCCGCGCAGCCGGTGCAAGCCGAAACGAAACGCGAATTACGGCATGAGGGCGAGCGTTGCCATGCCCACAAGCGCGACGAGAGCCGGCACGGCAAGGGGCGCGGCTCGCGCAAGCCGGAACAGATGCCGCTGATCGAGGACGCAGCGGATCATGAGACGCAAGCGCCGACCGAGCCAGTAGTGGTCGAGAACACGCCGGCCATGCCCGACGAGGTGGTGCCGGCCTTCACCGAGCACGGCGAAGATCTGCCTGTGGCGACGCAGGCCGACGAAGTACCAGCCCGGGTCGCCAAGTCGACGCATACACAAAAAAAACCAGCTCGTGCTCGCAAGGTGGCGGCCAAGAAGACCGCGGCCTCTATCGCGCAAACCAATGCTGGCTCCGACCTCCCCCCGGACAATCTGTTGTCAGGCACGAGCGAAGCAGTGAACGACGAAGAGGAACCAGCACCAGCAGCGCCGGCCAGGCGCGCTCGCGCCATGCGCAGCGGCACTGCGCGGGAACGCCGCCCGCGCGGAACGACCGGAACCGGCAACGAGTCCTGAGATCGCCCAGCGGCTGCTCGACGCATAAGAATTTCAAAGTTCCGGAGTCGTTCGTTTAGCGCATTATTGATCCACAATTTATGATCAATGTGAAGCTCGAACTGGAGAAAACTTACGCAGCGGTCGGAACGGCGTTGTTGCATAAATCGAGCGTGAGGACGCAATGGCATCGACGGGCATAATTTCAGGCGATACGAACAGATTGTGGACGAGCGAGATCCGCCATGCGGTTGATGACGCCGACGCGCCCAGAGACAGTGGCCGGTGAGGGTCTTGAACCGATACATCGCATTCTCGGCAAGCGATCGCCGGTGGTAGCCACTGCGTTGCTTCCATTCTCGACGACCGTCACGGGCAATTGCATCAACCGCGCCATTACGCCACGCCGCACCGGGCATATCCGCTGGCCAATGAGCGGCACCCTCGCGTGGCGGAATCGAAGGAATAGCACTGCGTGCAGCAATGGCCGCATGGTATGGCTTGGTGTCGTAGGCACCGTCACCGCCGATGACATCGATTTGTTCTTCGCGTGGAATCTGGTCGAGCAACTTGGCCAGAGGGTCACCGTCAGCCACATTCTGATTCGTCATTAGCGCGGCATGCACTTGACCTGTATTCGCGTGGAGCGCGAGATGGACTTTACGCCACGTGCGCCGCTTCGAGTAGCCGTGCTGGCGCACCTTCCATTCACCTTCTCCATAGACCTTCAGACCGGTGCTGTCGACAACCAGATGGATCGGTTCATTGTCACGAAGGATCGGCAGTTCGACATCAAGCGTTTTTGCCCGGCGACAGAGCGTGGTGTAATTCGGCACCGGCAAGCTCGGGAAGGCCAAATCGCGCAGACTTTGGGTGAAACCTTGCAGGGCGCGCAAGGTCAGTCGATAGACGGTCTTCACGCCAAGTAATGCCTGAATCAGCGTATCGCCGTATAGACACGGGCGACCACGTGTGGGTATGGCATCGGGTATGCTGGCAAGGACGGCTTCATCTATCCATATTGTTATGTTCCCCCCGTTGATTAGGCCTGCATTATAGGCCGCCCAATTCCTGACACGGTAGCGTGTCTTCGGCTTACCTGTCTTGTGTATGTCCTTGCGCATTTTTTGGCAAAAAATAGGCAGTTACTCTGGCATCTGATTTGATAGGGGGCTGGCCCCGTGACCGTTGCGCGTAAACGTCAACAGATCTCGCTCGATTTATGCAACAACGCCTCGTGAGGCACCTGAAGAGGGACGATATCAGGTGATCAACCTGCGCCCGCTCGGCTAGACCTACGACGAATTGCCGAACATACGAACATCTTGCGCACAGGCGTGTGCGATATTTGCAAGCGCCACACCCGCGAAGGTGCGACTGGATTGCGGGATAAGCCGAGCGCGACGGAACGGTGAACCCAAGCCAAGTCATGAGTGAGCAGCAGGAAGTGGAAATTCGCATGCTGTTGCACGACCAGATGTCGGACCAGTTGAAGATGTCGTTCGTGTTATGGACGCGATATGCCGTGCGGGAGTTGATCCGGCAGCGATGCCGGTTTGACGCTGAAGAGCGTCGGCCTGTATCTGGCGCGCTGGAGTTTCACGCCGCAAAAGCCGATGAAACGGGGGTGCGCTCAAATGATGTACGAGACTGTTCCTATACGCACCAATGGGCAAGACACCCGAGTGGCACGTGGCGGGACGACGAGAAGGCCTGTCGGTGATGTCGACGGTGAGGGGCGTTGTTGCATAAATCGAGCGAAAGCCGTTGACGTTTACGCGCAACGCTCGCCGGAAACCACCCTATCAAGTCAGATTCCAGAGTAACTGCCTAATTTTTGCCAAGAAAATGCGCAAGGACATACACAAGAAAGGTGAGCCGAAGGCACGCTACCATGTCAGGAATTGGGCGGCCTATAATGAAGGCCTGATCAACCGGGGGAACGTAACAATATGGATAGATGAAGCCGTCCTTGCCAGAATACCCGATGCCATACCCTACACGTGGTCGCCCGTGTCTATACGGCGATACGCTCATTCAGACATTACTTGGCGTGAAGACCGTCTATCGACTGACGTTGCGCGCCCTGCAAGGTTTCACCCAAAGTCTGCGCGATCTGGCCTTCCCGAGCTTGCCGGTGCCGAATTACACCACGCTCTGTCGCCGGGCAAAAACGCTTGATGTCGAACTGCCGATCCTTCGTGACAATGAACCGATCCATCTGGATGTCGACAGCACCGGTCTGAAGGTCTATGGAGAAGGTGAATGGAAGGTGCGCCAGCACGGCTACTCGAAGCGGCGCACGTGGCGTAAAGTCCATCTCGCGCTCAACGCGAATACGGGTCAAGTGCATGCCGCGCTAATGACGAATTAGAATGTGGCTGACGGTGACGCTCTGGCCAAGTTGCTTAACCACATTCCACGCGAAGAACAAATCGATGTCATCGGCGGTGAAGGTGCCTACGACACCATGCCATGCGGCCATTGCTGCACGCAGTGCTATTCCTTCGATTCCGCCACGCGAGGGTGCCGCTCATTGGCCAGCGGATATGCCCAGTGCGGCGTGGCGTAATGGCGCGGTTGATGCAATTGCCTGTGACGGTCGTCGAGAATGGAAGCAAGACAGTGGCTACCACCGGCGATCGCTTGCCGAGAATGCGATGCATCGGTTCAAGACCCTCACCGGCAACTGTCTCTGGGCGCGTCACATCGTCGCGCAGGCGACCGAGGTCGCTGTTCGAGTCGGCGTCATCAACCCGCATGGCGGAACTCGCCCGTCCGCAATCCGTTCGTATCGCCTGAAATTATGCCCGTCGCTGCCATTGCGTCCTCGCGCTCGATTTATACAACAACGCCGGTCGGAACGACGATAACCGTGTGCTTTCTGGCTGCGCCCTTGGTCGAAAACTTCACGTGCCCATCGACCAGCGCGAAGAGCGTGTGGTCTTTGCCGATGCTCACATTTTCGCCCGGGTGTATGCGGGTGCCGCGCTGACGGACGATGATGCCACCGGCATTGATGGCCTGGCCACCGTACACCTTCACGCCGAGGCGCTTTGATTCGGAATCACGACCGTTTCGGGAGGACCCGCCTGCCTTTTTATGCGCCATTTGATAGCTCCTGTACTATTTTACCGCTTACGCGTTATTGATTGGAAATTCGATATTGATACGCAATTCAAGATCACGAATTGCCTATTAATATTTCGTCGCCCCACTGAATTTCCGCGCCTTCGGCTTTTTCCGGCGTTGTTGTATAAATCGAGCGCGAGGACGCAATGGCATCGACGGGCATAATTTTAGGCGATACAAACGGATTGCGGACGAGCGAGGTCTGCAATCCGTTCCATTTTGTCCTCCCGCTCGATTTATGCAACAACGCCCCACGCGCTGTCGCCGAGCAAAAAACGCTTGGTGTCGAACTGCCGATCCTTCGCGACAGCGAACCAGAGCCATCTGGATGTCAACCGTACCGGTCTGAAGGTCTATGGCAAAGGTGAATGGAAGGTTCGCCAGCACGGCTACTCGAAGCGGCGCACGTGGCGTAAAGTCAAGCTCGCGCTCAACGCGCATACGGGTCAAGTGCATGCCGCGCTAATGACAAATCAGAATGTGGCTGACGGTGACGCTCTGGCCAAGTTGCTCGACCAGATTCCACGCGAAGAACAAATCGATGTCATCGGCGGTGACGGTGCCTACGACACCAAGCCATGCCATGGCGGCCATTGCTGCACGCAGTGCTATTCCGTCGATTCCGACACGCGAGGGTGCCGCTCATTGGCCAGCGGATATGCCCAGTGCAGCGTGGTATAATGGCGGGGTTGATGCAATTGCCTGTGACGGTCGTCGAGAATAGAAGCAAGACAGTGGCTACCACCGGCGATCGCTTGCCGAAAATGCGATGTATCGGTTCAAGACCCTCATCGGAAACCGTTTCTGGGCGCGTCACATCGCCGCGCAGGCGACCGAGGTCACTGTTCGCGTTGGCGTCATCAACCGCACGGCAGACCTCGCTCGTCCGCAATCCGTTCGTATCGCCTGAAATTATGCCCGTCGATGCCATTGCGTCCTCACGCTCGATTTATGCAACAACAACGAGAGTGGTGTAATTCGGCACAGGCAAGCTCGGGAAGGCCAAATTGCACAGACTTTGGTGAAACCTTGCAGGGCGCGCAAGGTTAGTCGATAGACGGTCTTCACGCCAAGTAATGCCTGAATCAGCGTATCGCCGTATAGACACGGGCGACCACGTGTGGGTATGGCGTTGGGTATTTTGGCAAGGACGGCTTCATCTATCCATATCGTCACGTTCCCCCGGTTGATCAGGCCTTCATGATAGGCCGCCCAATTCCTGACACGGTAGCGTGCCTTCGGCTCACCTGTCTTGTGTATGTCCTTGCGCATTTTCTTGGCAAAAATTAGGCAGTTATTCTGGAATCTGACTTGATAGGGGGCTGGCCCCGAGACCGTTGCGCGTAAACGTCAATGGATCTCGCTCGATTTATGCAACAACGCCCTTCCTACTGCTCACTCAGGACACGGCATGGGTTCATTGCTCCGCCGCTCGGCTTATCACGCAAGCCAACCACACCTTCGCGAGCGCAACGTTTGCCAATACCAAACACGCCGGTGCGCGATAGGTTCGTATGCTCGGCAATCTCGTCGTAGGTACAGTTTCGCCTGCGCAGGTTGATCACCTGACGTCGACGCTCTTCACGTGCCTCATGAAGAAGCGCTCTCATATCTCGTTTTTCATTTCCCTCATATGAGGGGCGATTTGTAAAGTTCAAGATCACTCATTTTTGATCAATAACCGCGTCAATGCGCAGTTCAGTGTAGTTCTGGCGGTGGCCGCCATGTTTTTGGTAGTGCTTCCGGCGACGCATCTTGAAGATGGTAACCTTGGCATGACGACCGTGGGAGATAACGGTAGCCTTGACGGAAACCCCACTGACCAGCGGCGTACCGAACTGAATCGATTCGCCTTCGCCTACCGCGAGAACTTGGTCGAGCGTGATTTCTGCGTCAATGTCTGCCGGTATTTGTTCTACTTTGATTTTTTCACCGACGGCAACCTTGTACTGCTTGCCACCGGTTTTTATGACCGCGTACATTGAGAACCTCATTCTGGATCTGTTTTCCCATGCACCGCGCACGAAGAATTTTTGATTATACAGAGAGTTATCAACTCGGTCAAAACCTAGCGGTGCCGCCTCGTCACCTCCGTAATTGAAAGTTAGGACGGCCAGACTTAATAGGTTTTTGACAAAAAATTCGTGAGCGTGCAATGGCGTTGTTGCATAAATCGAGTGTGAGGATGCAATAGCATCGACGGGCATAATTTTAGGCCATCCGAACGGATTGCGGACGAGCGAGGTCCGCCATACGGTTGATGACGCCGACGCGAATGGAGACCTCGGTCGCCTGCGAGGCGATGTGACGCGCCCAGAGACAGTTGCCGGTGAGGGTCTTGAACCGATAGATCGCATTCTCGGCAAGCGATCGGCGGTGGTAGCCACTGTCTTGTTTCCATTCTCGACGACCGTCACGGGCAATTGCATCAACCGCGCCATTACGCCACGCCGCACCGGGCATATCCGCTGGCCAATGAACGGCACCCTCGCGTGGCGGAATCGCAGGAATAGCACTGCGTGCAGCAATGGCCGCATGGCATGGCTTGGTGTCGTAGGCACCATCACCGCCGATGACATCGATTTGTTCTTCGCGTGGAATCTGGTCGAGCAACTTGGCCAGAGCGTCACCGTCAGCCACATTCTGATTCGTCATTAGCGCGGCATGCACTTGACCCGTATTCGCGTTGAGCGCGAGATGGACTTTACGCCACGTGCGCCGCTTCGAGTAGCCGTGCTGGCGCACCTTCCATTCACCTTCTCCATAGACCTTCAGACCGGTGCTGTCGACAACCAGATAGATCGGTTCATTGTCACGAAGGATCGGCAGTTCGAAATCAAGCGTTTTTGCCCGGCGACAGAGCGTGGTGTAATTCGGCACCGGCAAGCTCGGGAAGGCCAAATCGCGCAGACTTTGGGTGAAACCTTGCAGGGCGCGCAACGTTAGTCGATAGACGGTCTTCACGCCAAGTAATGTCTGAATCAGCGTATCGCCGTATAGACACGGGCGACCGCGTGTGGGTATGGCATCGGGTATTCTGGCAAGGACGGCTTCATCTATCCATATTGTTACGTTCCCCCGGTTGATCAGGCCTTCATTACAGGCCGCCCAATTCCTGACACGGTAGCGTGCCTTCGGCTCACCTTTCTTGTGTATGTCCTTGCGCATTTTCTTGGCAAAAATTAGGCAGTTACTCTGGAATCTGACTTGATAGGAGGCTGGCCAAGCGACCGTTGCGCGTAAACGTCAACGGATCTCGCTCGATTTATGCAACAACGTCGCGTGCAATTAGAAAATCAACTCGACTCTCATATGAGGAAGATGTGCCAATTTCAAGAGGCGTTGCTGCATAAATCGAGCGTGAAGACGCAATGGCATCGACGGGCATAATTTCAGGCGATACGAACGGATTGCGGATGAGCGAGGTCCGCCAATGCGGTTGATGACGCCGACCCGAACGGCGACCTCGGTCGCCTGCGAGTCGATGTGACGCGCCCAGAGACAGTGTCCGGTGAGGGTCTTGAATCGATACATCGCATTCTCGGCAAGCGATCGCCGGTGGTAGCCACTGTGTTGCTTCCATTCTCGACGACCGTCACGGGCAATTGCATCAACCGCGCCATTACGCCACGCCGCACCGGGCATATCCGCTGGCCAATGAGCGGCACCCTCGCGTGGCGGAATCGAAGGAATAGCACTGCGTGCAGCAATGGCCGCATGGCATGGCTTGGTGTCGTAGGCACCTTCACCGCCGATGGGCGTTGTTGCATAAATCGAGCGAGATCCGTTGACGTTTACGCGCAACGGTCGCGGGGCCAGCCTCCTATCAAGTCAGATTCCAGAGTAACTGCCTAATTTTTGCCAAGAAAATGCGCAAGGACATACACAAGAAAGGTGAGCCGAAGGCACGCTACCGTGTCAGGAATTGGGCGGCCTGTAATGAAGGCCTGATCAACCGGGGGAACGTAACAATATGGATAGATGAAGCCGTCCTTGCCAGAATACCCGATGCCATACCCACACGCGGTCGCCCGTGTCTATACGGCGATACGCTGATTCAGACATTACTTGGCGTGAAGACCGTCTATCGACTAACGTTGCGCGCCCTGCAAGGTTTCACCCAAAGTCTGCGCGATTTGGCCTTCCCGAGCTTGCCGGTGCCGAATTACACCACGCTCTGTCGCCGGGCAAAAACGCTTGATGTCGAACTGCCGATCCTTCGTGACAATGAACCGATCTATCTGGTTGTCGACAGCACCGGTCTGAAGGTCTATGGAGAAGGTGAATGGAAGGTGCGCCAGCACGGCTACTCGAAGCGGCGCACGTGGCGTAAAGTCCATCTCGCGCTCAACGCGAATACGGGTCAAGTGCATGCCGCGCTAATGACGAATCAGAATGTGGCTGACGGTGACGCTCTGGCCAAGTTGCTCGACCAGATTCCACGCGAAGAACAAATCGATGTCATCGGCGGTGATGGTGCCTACGACACCAAGCCATGCCATGCGGCCATTGCTGCACGCAGTGCTATTCCTTCGATTCCGCCACGCGAGGGTGCCGCTCATTGGCCAGCGGATATGCCCGGTGCGGCGTGGCGTAATGGCGCGGTTGATGCAATTGCCCGTGACGGTCGTCGAGAATGGAAGCAACACAGTGGCTACCACCGGCGATCGCTTGCCGAGAATGCGATGTATCGGTTCAAGACCCTCACCGGCAACTGTCTCTGGGCGCGTCACATCGCTGCGCAGGCGACCGAGGTCGCCGTTCGTGTCGGCGTCATCAACCGCATGGCGGACCTCGCTCGTCCGCAATCCGTTCGTATCGCCTGAATTATGCCCGTCCGATGCCATGGCGTCCTCACGTTCGATTTATGCAACAACGCCCCGCCGATGACATCGATTTGTTCTTCGCGTGGAATCTGGTCGAGCAACTTGGCCAGAGCGTCACCGTCAGCCACATTCTGATTCGTCATTAGCGCGGCATGCACTTGACCTGTATTCGCGTTGAGCGCGAAATGGACTTTACGCCACGTGCGCCGCTTCGAGTAGCCGTGCTGGCGCACCTTCCATTCACCTTCTCCATAGACCTTCAGACCGGTGCTGTCGACAACCAGATAGATCGGTTCATTGTCACGAAGGATCGGCAGTTCGACATCAAGCGTTTTTGCCCGGCGACAGAGCGTGGTGTAATTCGGCACCGGCAAGCTCGGGAAGGCCAAATCGCGCAGACTTTGGGTGAAACCTTGCAGGGCGCGCAAGGTCAGTCGATAGACGGTCTTCAAGCCAAGTAATGCCTGAATCAGCGTATCGCCGTATACACACGGGCGACCACGTGTGGGTATGGCATCGGGCATTCTGGCAAGGACGGCTTCATCTATCCATATTGTTACGTTCCCCCGGCTGATCAGGCCTTCATTATAGGCCGCCCAATTCCTGACACGGTAGCGTGCCTTCGGCTCACCTTTCTTGTGTATGTCCTTGCGCATTTTCTTGGCAAAAATTAGGCAGTTACTCTGGAATCTGACTTGATAGGAGGCTGGCCCCGAGACCGTTGCGCGTAAACATCAACGGATCTCGCTCGATTTATGCAACAACGCCGATTTATGCAACAACGCCCCTACGACACCAAGCCATGCCATGAGACCTATTGCTGCACGCAGTGCTATTCCTTCGATTCCGCCACACGCGCGTCGACGATGATTGCCTTCATCTCACGCACCGCATTTTCCCAGCCGGTGAAGATCGACTGCGCGACGATCGCGTGGCCGATGTTCAGCTCGACGATACCGTCGATCACGGCGATCGCCCGTACGTTTGTGTAGTGCAGGCCGTGGCCTGCGTTGACCTTCAGGCCTAGCGAGACGCCGACGTCCACACTGGCTACCACGCGCTCGAATTCGCGCTGCTGACCGGTCGCGTTATGCGCTTCCGCGTAGGTGCCGGTGTGCAGTTCAATCACCGGCGCGCCGGCCTCGTGTGCGGCGCGAATCTGTTCAACCTCGGGATCGATGAACAGCGCCACGCGCACGCCGGATTCGGCGAGCTGCCGGCAGGCGGTACGCACGCTCTCGAAATGGCCAGCCACGTCAAGGCCGCCCTCAGTGGTCAGCTCCTCACGCTTCTCGGGCACCAAGCAGGCGTCGTGCGGTCGGACCTCGCAGGTGATGTCGAGCATTTCCTGGGTGATCGCGCATTCAAGGTTCATGCGGGTGGTAAGCAATGGGCGCAGCGCGCGCACGTCGGCATCGCGAATGTGTCGGCGATCCTCGCGTAGGTGCAACGTGATCGCGTCGGCACCAGCCTGCTCGGCGGCTAGCGCGGCACGGATCGGGTCGGGATAAGCTGTACCGCGCATGTTGCGCAGCGTCGCGACATGATCGATGTTGACACCGAGATCGATGACGGTCGGCGCGGTCAGGAAGAAGTTCATAGGTTTTTCATGTCGATCAGAATTTGACGCGTGGCGAGCTGTGTTCCACCCAGATAGGTATTGAGCAGGAATCGCATCAGCATTTTTTCTTTGCGCGACAGTCTGGGCACGATGGTAATCGTCCTCCTCTATGTCGAGCAATGTCTAGCCCGCGACCATCGGCAAGTTGACCGGCCACTCGTTCCTGGCCTCTCACACGCCGCGCTCTGGATCGAACACGTAACAGCCCGGCGGGCTGCACTGTACGCCGCGAGGTGGTGCAGTTCAGCTCGCGCGTAGCCAGTCTCGCGCAGTAGTACTTCGACCGAACGAACGCAGCGCCTGTACCGCACGACTCTTCGTGCACGCGCCGCTCCAGCGTCAAAAGGTATTTATTAGAAATTCGTGATCTTGAAATTTGAGAAGCGTTCCTTATGGGTGTTGTGGCGTTGTTGCATAAATCGAGCTAGATCCGTTGACGTTTACGCGCAACGGTTGTGGGGCCAGCCTCCTATCAAGTGATTCCAGAGTAACTGCCTAATTTTTGCCAAGAAAATGCGCAAGGACATACACAAGACAGGTAAGCCGAAGACACGCTACCGTGTCAGGAATTGGGCGGCCTATAATGCAGGCCTGATCAACCGGGAGAACATAACAATATGGATAGATGAAGCCGTCCTTGCCAGAATACCCGATTTCATACCCGCACGTGGTCGCCCGTGTCTATACGGCGATACGCTGATTCAGGCATTACTTGGCGTGAAGACCGTCTATCGACTAACCTTGCGCGCCCTGCAAGGTTTGACCCAAAGTCTGCGCGATTTGGCCTTCCCGAGCTTGCCGGTGCCGAATGACACCACGCTCTTTCGCTGGGCAAAAACGCTTGATGTCGAACTGCCGATCCTTCGTGACAACGAACCGATCCATCTGGTTGTCGAAAGCACCGGTCTGAAGGTCTATGGCGAAGGCGAATGGAAGGTGCGCCAGCACGGCTACTCAAAGCGGGGCACGTGGCGTAAAGTCCATCTCGCGCTCAACGCGAATACGGGTCAAGTGCATGCCTCGCTATTGAGCCACAATTCGTAATCTCCAAATCAAAATATCCCTGACTGTGATGCTCTGGCCAAGTTGCTTGACCAGATTCCACGCAAAGAACAAATCGATGTCATCGGCGGTGACGGTGCCTACGACACCAAGCCATGCCATGCGGCCATTGCTGTAGGCAGTGCTATTCCTTCGATTCCGCCACGCGAGGGTACCGCTCATTGGCCAGCGGATATGCCCGGTGCGGCGTGGTGTCATGGCGCGTTTGATGCAATTGCCCGTGACGGTCGTCGAGAATGGAAGCAAGACAGTCGATACCACAGGCGATCGCTTGCCGAGAATGCGATGTATCGGTTTAAGACCCTCACCGGCAACTGTCTCTGGGCGCGTCACATCGACTCGCAGGCGACCGAGGTCGCCGTTCGTGTCGGCGTAATGAACCGCATGGTGAACCTCGCTCGTCCGCAATCCGTTCGTATTGCGTAAATTTATCTCCGTCGATGCTATTTCGTCCTTATGCTCGATTCATGCAACAACGCCATTCCAGGATCAATATCGCCAATGGCGTCTCGAAAAACTGGATCTGCTACACGTTCTACGCTTCCTTCCTCACACTGAGGTCGCCTTCGTTCCGTTGCGCTTCACTTCATTCACTGTGACCAACTCATGGTGAGAATTGTACCCGCATGCACCACCCATGCTGGGCGTACAAAAAAGCCCGCTGGATAGCGAGCTTTCGATTGTGGTGAACGCGCGGGGATCAGTGTAAGTGGTTCGCCAGCAGGGCCATGATTTGGCGGGCCGGGCTGGTCGAATCGACATTGCCGCTCGCGTCGACGATGGCGACGCGAGTTTGGTCCTGCGTCAGCGCTTTGACGTTGACCAGGTACTGCTTCGCAGTCTTTTCCTTCTTACCCTGGAACAGCTGGGTCCAGAAGCCTGACTCGGTCTCGATCAGTGCTTTCGGGTCGACGTAGCTGACGTAGTAGAGCCCCTTGGTGCGATCGAGATCGTCGACCGTAAAGTTGGCGCGATTGAGCGCGAGGCCGACACGCAGCCAGGAACGGTCATAGGGCTCGCTGAGCGTGAGTTCGGACGATACGTCAGGTACATTGCCACTAACGAAGTGGCTGGAGGAGTGGACTAGTGCCGCCGAGTTGGCGGCTTTTTGTGCAGCGCCGCCACCCTTCTTCGTATTGGCGGGTGCGGCGACCGCTGCCGTAGTACCGCTGGCCTTCGCACGTGCATCGTTCTGCGCCAGCACGGCCATCATACGCTTCAGGTATTCGGTCTCGAGCACAGGATTATTCGGTCGAGTTTCCCACTTGCTCGAATCATTGTGCGGGCCGGTCAGGGCCTCGCGCATACCTTTCTGGCTGATGAATACGTAGGTACCGCCATTAGGCGCAGTATCTAGCCGCGTGCGGTACTTGTTACGCTCGGCTGTCACGTAAGAATTGCCCATCGCCTTGGTGATCACGCTGCGAATCAGGCCCTGGTTAACCGACGGATACGTCTCGTTCCAGTCGGTTTCCATCACGCTTTTTTCACGCTGGTCGATCACGAGCAGGAAACCCTGCTCTTGCCAGAAACGGCGGATCTGCGGCCAAACCGCGGCGGGCGCCTGGTCGTCGATGACGAGCCAACTCTCGGTACCGTCGCGTTGTAGGTGCATGCCCGGCGTGACGGGCACCACGCCCGTATCAGAGTGCGGGGCGACCTGCTGCGGCTTCTGTAGGCTCGACAGCGAGGTTACGCCGTTGACTGGTGGCAGCGAACTCTGGTCGATCGTCTCGTCCATCATGTTCGGGGGCACCGCGATCGACACCTCCTTAACCCGGGAATCACGCTTGTAGTCGATTTTCGTGGTCGACGTCGAGTTGCAGCCTGCCACGAATACGCCGGTTACCAGTACCACTGAAAACCGCTTGGTCAGACGAAGATCAGATATGTTCAAGGAACCCTTCCGAGTTAGAGGCCACGGGCGCCTTCCATGGAGTAGATACGCATTTTACCGGGCTTTCGCCCTCAAGTCCAAAAGCAGGCTGTCATTTGTGCCGGGAATGATCCATACAGTGTAGCTGCGACGGGCGTTGTTGCATAAATCGAGTGTGAGGACGCAATAGCATCGACGGGATAATTTCAGGCGATACGAACGGATTGCGGAGGAGCGAGGTCCACCATACAGTTGATGACGCCGACGCGAACGGAGACCTCGGTCGCCTGCGAGTCGATGTGACGCGCCTAGAGACAGTTGCCGGTGAGGGTCTTGAACCGATACATCGCATTCTCGGCCAGCGATCCCCGGTGGTAGCCACTTCTTGCTTCCATTCTCGACGACCGTCACGGGCAATTGCATCAACCGCGCCATTACACCACGCCGCACCGGGCATATCCGCTGACCAATGAAGGGCACCCTCGCGTGGCGGAATCGAAGGAATAGCACTGCGTGCAGCAATGGCCGCATTGCATGGCTTGGTTTCGTAGGCACCATCACCGCCGATGACATCGATTTGTTCTTCGCGTGGAATCTGGTCGAGCAACTTGGACAGAGCGTCACCGTCAGCCACATTCTAATTCGTCATTAGCGCGGCATGCACTTGACCCATATTCGCATTGAGCGCGAGATGGACTTTACGCCACGTGCGCCGCTTCGAGTAGCCGTGCTGGCGCACCTTCCATTGGCGTTGTTGCATAAATCGAGCGCGAGGACGCAATGGCATCGGACGGGCATAATTCAGGCGATACGAACGGATTGCGGACGAGCGAGGTCCGCCATGCGGTTGATGACGCCGACGCGAACGGAGACCTCGGTCGCTTGCGCGGCGATGTGACGCGCCCAGAGACAGTGGCCGGTGAGGGTCTTGAACCGATACATCGCATTCTCGGCAAGCGATCGCCGGTGGTAGCCACTGTGTTGCTTCCATTCTCGACGACCGTCACGGGCAATTGCATCAACCGCGCCATTACGCCACGCCGCACCGGGCATATCCGCTGGCCAATGAGCGGCACCCTCGCGTGGCGGAATCGAAGGAATAGCACTGCGTGCAGCAATGGCCGCATGGCATGGCTTGGTGTCGTAGGCACCGTCACCGCCGATGACATCGATTTGTTCTTCGCGTGGAATCTGGTCGAGCAACTTGGCCAGAGCGTCACCGTCAGCCACATTCTGATTCGTCATTAGCGCGGCATGCACTTGACCTGTATTCGCGTTGAGCGCGAGATGGACTTTACGCCACGTGCGCCGCTTCGAGTAGCCGTGCTGGCGCACCTTCCATTCACCTTCTCCATAGACCTTCAGACCGGTGCTGTCGACAACCAGATGGATCGGTTCATTGTCACGAAGGATCGGCAGTTCGACATCAAGCGTTTTTGCCCGGCGACAGAGCGTGGTGTAATTCGGCACCGGCAAGCTCGGGAAGGCCAAATCGCGCAGACTTTGGGTGAAACCTTGCAGGGCGCGCAAGGTCAGTCGATAGACGGTCTTCACGCCAAGTAATGCCTGAATCAGCGTATCGCCGTATACACACGGGCGACCACGTGTGGGTATGGCATCGGGCATTCTGGCAAGGACGGCTTCATCTATCCATATTGTTACGTTCCCCCGGCTGATCAGGCCTTCATTATAGGCTGCCCAATTCCTGACACGGTAGCGTGCCTTCGGCTCACCTGTCTTGTGTATGTCCTTGCACATTTTCTTGTCAAAAATTAAGCAGTTACTCTGGAATCTGAGTTGATAGGGGGCTGGCCCCGCGATCGTTGCGCGTAAACGTCAACGGATCTCGCTCGATTTATGCAACAACGCCACTTTTTTCTGTAAAAAACACAGGCGATTCCACTGTGATGCTCGGGTCAGGCGTTCATATTGAGATATTGATCCTCAATTCAGGATCTTGAAATTTAAAAATCGTCCCTCATGGGCGTTGTTGCATAAATCGAGCGCGAGGACATAATGGCACCGACGGTTCAGGCGATACGAACGGATTGCGAACAAGCGAAGTTTGCAATCCGTTCCATTGCGTCCTCACGCTCGATTTATGCAACAACGCTCCTTCCATTCACCTTCTTCATAGACCTTCAGACCGCTGCTGTCGACAACCAGATGGATCGGTTCATTGTCACGAAGGATCGGCAGTTCGACATCAAGCGTTTTTGCCCGGCGACAGAGCGTGGTGTAATGCGGCACCGGCAAGCTCGGGAAAGCCAAATCGCGCAGACTTTGGGTGAAACCTTGCAGGGCGCGCAACGTCAGTCGATAGACGGTCTTCACGCCAAGTAATGTCTGCATCAGCGTATCGCCGTATAGACACGGGCGACCACGTGTGGGTATGGCATCGGGTATTCTGGCAAGGACGGCTTCATCTATCCATATTGTTACGTTCCCCCGGTTGATCAGGCCTTCATTATAGGCCGCCAATTCCTGACACGGTAGCGTGCCTTCGGCTCACCTGTCTTGTGTATGTCCTTGCACATTTTCTTGTCAAAAATTAAGCAGTTACTCTGGAATCTGACTTGATAGGGGGCTGGCCCCGCGATCGTTGCGCGTAAACGTCAACGGATCTCGCTCGATTTATGCAACAACGCCTGTCCGAACCTTCAACTACGCATGGAACACCCCCAAGAAGACGAGGTATCAAACCCAAAAATTGAAATACAAAAGTGAGCATTCCAAAGAACGGGGCATCCTCCCAAAGATATTGAATGTTCCAGTTGATTAGTTGCATGGCGAATCTTCAATGTGGGGCGGCCATTCGTCTACAATTTCGCCTTCCCACAATCGCATGTCAGGAAAAAGCTGATGTCTGAAGCCGACCATACGCCCGCGCATAAGTCCTGGAACGCGCCCGTCGTGCGAGTCAGCGCGCCTATCGAGATCGAATCGCTCGACCACGAGGCGCACGGCGTCGGTCGCATCATGAACGAAGATGGAGAGTCCTGCAAGGTGATCTCCGTCGAGGGAGCGCTGCCGGGCGATCGCGTCACCTATTCGAGCTATCGCCGCAAGGCCAGCCACGAGCAGGCCACTCTGGTCGAGGTGTTGCGCCCGAGCGTGATGCGCAGCGAACCGAAGTGCCAGTTTTTCGGTACCTGCGGTGGCTGTTCGATGCAGCATCTTGACGTGCGTGCGCAGGTCGCGATCAAGCAGCGTATGCTTGAAGACAATCTATGGCATCTCGCCAAGCTGCGCTCGGAGGCGATGTTCTCGCCTATCCACGGGCCGTCGTGGGGCTGTCGGTACCGCGCACGACTGACCGTGCGCAACGTCGCGAAGAAGGGCGGTGTGCTGGTCGGATTCCATAAAAAAAGAGCAGCTATGTGGCCGATATGACTAGCTGCGAGGTACTTCCGCCGCATGTTTCAGCCCTGCTCGTGCCACTGCGCAGGCTGGTCGAGGGGCTTTCCATCAGCGATCGCATGCCGCAGATCGAGCTTGCGGTTGGCTCGAGTGTGACCGCCCTGGTGCTGCGCGTGCTCGAATCGATCAACGCCGACGACGAAGTGCTATTGCGTGAGTTCGCCGATGTCCACCAAGTGCAGTTCTGGCTGCAGCCGCAGGGGCCGGATTCAGTGTTTCCATTCTATCCGCTCGACAAATCGCTCGATTACACGCTGCCGGAATTCAATATCCGCATGCCGTTCAAGCCGACCGACTTCACCCAGGTCAACCATCAGATCAATCGCGTGCTGGTCGGCCGCGTGCTGCGCCTGCTCGCGCCACGCCGCGAGGATCGCGTGCTCGACCTATTCTGCGGGATCGGCAACTTCACCCTGCCGCTGGCACGTCTGTCGCGCGAGGTGCTAGGTATCGAGGGCAGCGAGGCGCTGACCACGCGCGCGCTGGCCAACGCTAAGGAAAATGGCGTCGAAGGTCATACCTCGTTCGCCTGCCGCAACCTATTCGGGGTGACAGTCGACGACCTGCGCGCCCTCGGCGCATTCGACAAGTTCCTGGTTGATCCACCGCGAGAAGGCGTGCTGGCCATCTCGAAGGCTCTAGCCGAGATAGCCCAGAGCGGCGACGGCCCCTTGCCCAAACGGATCGTCTATGTTTCCTGCAACCCGACCACGCTGGCGCGTGACGCGGGTCTGCTGGTGCACGAGACCGGCTATCGGCTGCGCGGCGCGAGCGTCGTGAACATGTTCCCGCATACCTCGCACGTCGAATCGATCGCGGTGTTCGAGCGAGATTGAGCCGATGTGAATTATGGGGCGTTGTTACATAAATCGAGCGAAAGTCGTTGACGTTTACGCGCAACGCTTGTCGGCCAGCTCCCTATCAAGTCAGATTCCAGAGTAACTGCCTAATTTTTCCAAGAAAACGCACAAGGACATACACAAGAAAGGTGAGCCGAAGGCACGCTACCGTGTCAAAAATTGGGCGGCCTATAATGAAGGCCTGATCAACCGGGGGAACGTAACAATATGGATAGATGAAGCCGTCCTTGCCAGAATACCCGATGCCATACCCACACGTGGTCGCCAGTGTCTATACGGCGATACGCTGATTCAGGCATTACTTGGCGTGAAGACCGTCTATCGACTGACCTTGCGCGCCCTGCAAGGTTTTACCCAAAGTCTGCGCGATTTGGCCTTCCCGAGCATGCCGGTGCCGAATTACACCACGCTCTGTCGCCGTGCAAAAACGCTTGATGTAGAACTGCCGATCCTTCGTGACAATGAACCGATCCATCTGGTTGTCGACAGCACCGGTCTGAAGGTCTATGGAGAAGGTGAATGGAAGGTGCGCCAGCACGGCTACTCGAAGCGGCGCACGTGCCGTAAAGTCCATCTCGCGCTCAACGCGAATACAGGTCAAGTGCATGCCGCGCTAATGACGAATCAGAATGTGGCTGACGGTGACGCTCTGGCCAAGTTGCTCGACCAGATTCCACGCGAAGAAAAAATCGATGTCATCGGCGGTGACAGTGCCTACGACACCAAGCCATGCCATGCGGCCATTGCTGCGCGCAGTGCTATTCCTTCGATTCCGCCACGCGAGGGTGCCGCTCATTGGCCAGCGGATATGCCCGGTGCGGCGTGGCGTAATGGCGCGGTTGATGCAATTGCCCGTGACGGTCGTCGAGAATGGAAGCAACACAGTGGCTACCACCGGCGATCGCTTGCCGAGAATGCGATGTATCGGTTCAAGACCCTCACCGGCCACGGTCTCTGGGCGCGTCACATCGCCGCGCAGGCGACCAAGGTCGCCGTTCGCGGCGGCGTCATCAACCGCATGGCGGACCTCGCTCGTCCGCAATCCGTTCGTATCGCTTGAATTATGCCCGTCCGATGCCATGGCGTCCTCACGTGCGATTTATGCAACAACGCCCAACAGCGCAGATCTGTTCCAGTCCTTCTTCGTACATTCAAATGTCGCCTATATTACTGACTTATTAGTAAAACTGAGCGCGGCTTGCCCGCATGCGGCCCCACTGGGCCGTTTCCGATTTTTCCGATCGTACTAGAACACATGAACCTCGAAGAAGCTCTCCAGATATTCAAACACTCTGAACAGATCGTCTCCGCCAACGAAGTCAACGCATCGATCGCCCGGATGGCCTCGGCGATTAGCGAAGAGATCGGCGACGCGTTCCCGCTCGTGCTATCGGTGATGGGCGGCGCGGCCGTGTTCACAGGCATGCTGCTTCCGCATCTCAATTTTCCGCTGGAGTTCGACTATATCCACCTGACGCGTTACCGTAACACCACCCAGGGCGGCCCAGAGATGCACTGGCGCGTAGCGCCGCGTGAATCGGTGAAGGACCGCATAGTGATCGTGCTCGACGACATCCTCGATGAGGGCCAGACCATGGCTGCGATCCGCGACCGGATCCTCGAGATGGGTGCCAAGCGCTTCCTGTCGGTCGTGCTTTGCGAGAAGACACTGGCCAAGGTTAAGCCGTTGCATCCAGATTTCTATGGCTTCTCGGTCCCGGATCGCTACGTGTTCGGCTGCGGGATGGACGCTAAAGGCTACTGGCGCAATCTGCCGACGATTCGCGCGCTGACTGCCCAGCTCTGAATAGCGTTCTTGCATATTGATTTGGGCGTTGTTGCATAAATCGAGCGCGAGGACGCAATGGCATCGACGGGCATAATTTCAGGCGATACGAACGGATTGCGGACGAGCGAGGTCCGCCATACGGTTGATGACGCCGACGCGAACGGCGACCTCGGTCGCCTGCGCGGCGATGTGACGCGCCCAGAGACAGTGGCCGGTGAGGGTCTTGAACCGATACATCGCATTCTCGGCAAGCGATCGCCGGTGGTAGCCACTGTGTTGCTTCCATTCTCGACGACCGTCACGGGCAATTGCATCAACCGCGCCATTACGCCACGCCGCACCGGGCATATCCGCTGGCCAATGAGCGGCACCCTCGCGTGGCGGAATCGAAGAAATAGCACTGCGTGCAGCAATGGCCGCATGGCATGGCTTGGTGTCGTAGGCACCGTCACCGCCGATGACATCGATTTGTTCTTCGCGTGGAATCTGGTCGAGCAACTTGGCCAGAGCGTCACCGTCAGCCACATTCTGATTCGTCATTAGCGCGGTATGCACTTGACCTGTATTCGCGTTGAGCGCGAGATGGACTTTACGCCACGTGCGCCGCTTCGAGTAGCCGTGCTGGCGCACCTTCCATTCACCTTCTCCATAGACCTTCAGACCGGTGCTGTCGACAACCAGATGGATCGGTTCATTGTCACGAAGGATCGGCAGTTCGACATCAAGCGTTTTTGCCCGGCGACAGAGCGTGGTGTAATTCGGCACCGGCAAGCTCGGGAAGGCCAAATCACGCAGACTTTGGGTGAAACCTTGCAGGGCGCGCAAGGTCAGTCGATAGACGGTCTTCACGCCAAGTAATGCCTGAATCAGCGTATCGCCGTATAGACACGGGCGACCACGTGTGGGTATGGCATCGGGTATTCTGGCAAGGACGGCTTCATCTATCCATATTGTTACGTTCCCCCGGTTGATCAGGCCTTCATTATAGGCCGCCCAATTCCTGACACGGTAGCGTGCCTTCGGCTCACCTGTCTTGTGTATGTCCTTGCGCATTTTCTTGGAAAAAAATTAGGCAGTTACTCTTGAATCTGACTTGATAGGGATCTGGCTCCGAGACTGTTGTGTGTAAACATCAATGGATCTCGCTCGATTTATGCAACAACGCCATTGATTTGTAATCCAGCCGCAATTTCGTGGGTGTAGCGCGTGCAAATATCGTACACGCCAGTGCTCGAAAGGTTTGTATGCTCGGCAATCTCGTCGTAGGTCCGGCCCACGCGTGTGCAGGTTGATTACTTGACGTCTCCGCTCTTCATGTGCCTCACGAAAAAGCGATTTCATGTCTTGTTTTTCCATCTCCTTCACATGATGGACAATTTTCTAATTGCAAGATTACAAATTATGAATCAATAGCTTTTTACATTGCTTTCGACGTGTAATTTTTACATTACCTCATGCTCTCACAGGTTGAGCTCTCCGAAAAACCCAGGCCGATTCATCCATCGTTGCCCACGGTGCCTCGCGCCCAGCCTACCGCTCATCACCCCAGGAATACCCATGATAGGCTTCGATCGTCAAACGATCTCCGATACCACTGCAAAAATCCTGCTCGAAGTGCAGGCGGTGCACTTCAACGCAGAAAAGCTGTTCATCCTCACGTCCGGTTGGGCGAGTCCAGTCTATATCGACTGCCGCAAACTGATCTCCTATCCGCGCGTGCGCCGGGGCCTGACAGAGATGGCGGAAGCGACAATCCTGCGTGATATCGGTTTCGAGCAGATCGACGCGGTGGCGGGAGGCGAGACCGCCGGTATTCCATTCGCGGCCTGGATCGCCGACCGTATGATGTTGCCGATGCAGTACGTACGTAAAAAACCAAAGGGTTTTGGTCGCAATGCGCAGATCGAGGGTCACTTGGAAGAGGGCTCGCGCGTGCTGCTGGTTGAGGATCTGACCACCGACAGCCGAAGCAAGATCAACTTCATCAACGCTCTGCGTACCGCCCGGGCCGAGGTGAACCACTGCTTCGTGCTGTTCCACTACAACATCTTCAAGGAAAGCGTCTCAGTCTTGAAGAACATCGACGTAGACCTGCACGCTCTGGCCACTTGGTGGGATGTTCTGCGCGTGGCCAAGGCTTTGGGGTACTTCGAGACTAAGACGCTCGACGAGGTCGAGAAATTCCTGCACACTCCGACCGAGTGGTCGACCGCACACGGCGGTTCCACCGCACCCAAAAAATTTTAATCAAAAAATTTGTGATCTTGAAACTAACAAATTAACATCCATGTGATGGACATAGCAAAATGAGACATGAGGGACAATTTTTAATTTCAAAATCACGAATTGTGGCTTAATAAGAAATTATGGGTCTTCGTGGAAAAGTATGATGGAAAATCGCCACTTTGATCAAGCTGCATAACGAACTGGCGTTGTTACATAAAGCGAGCGAGATCCGTTTGACGTTTACGCGCAACGGTCTCGGGGCCAGCCCCCTATCAAGTTAGATTCCAGAGTAACTGCCTAATTTTTTCCAAGAAAATGCGCAAGGACATACACAAGACAGGTGAGCCGAAGGCACGCTACCGTGTCAGGAATTGGGCAGCCTATAATGAAGGCCTGATTAACCGGGGAAACATAACAATATGGATAGATGAAGCCGTCCTTGCCAGCATACCCGATGCCATACCCACACGTGGTCGCCCGTGTCTATACGGCGATACGCTGATTCAGGCATTACTTGGCGCGAAGACCGTCTATCGACTGACGTTGCGCGCCCTGCAAGGTTTCACCCAAAGTCTGCACGATTTGGCCTTCCCGAGCTTGCCGGTGCAGAATTACACCACGCTCTGTCGCCGGGCAAAAACGCTTGATGTCGAACTGACGATCCTTCGTGACAATGAACCGATCCATCTGGATGTCGACAGCACCGGTCTGAAGGTCTATGGAGAAGGTGAATGGAAGGTGCGCCAGCACGGCTACTCGAAGCGGCGCACGTGGCGTAAAGTCCATCTCGCGCTCAACGCGAATACAGGTCAAGTGCATGCCGCGCTAATGACGAATCAGAATGTGGCTGACAGTGACGCTCTGGCCAAGTTGCTCGAAGATTCCACGCGAAGAACAAATCGATGTCATTGGCGGTGACGGTGCCTACGACACCAAGCCATGCCATGCGGCCATTGCTGCACGCAGTGCTATTCCTTCGATTCCGCCACGCGAGGGTGCCGCTCATTGGCCAGCGGATATGCCCGGTGCGGCGTGGCGTAATGGCGCGGTTGATGCAATTGCCCGTGACGGTCGTCGAGAATGGAAGCAACACAGTGGCTACCACCGGCGATCGCTTGCCGAGAATGCGATGTATCGGTTCAAGACCCTCACCGGCCACTGTCTCTGGGCGCGTCACATCGCCGCGCAGGCGACTGAGGTCGCCGTTCGCGTCGGCGTCATCAACCGCATGGCGGACCTCGCTCGTCCGCAATCCGTTCGTATCGCCTGAATTATGCCCGTCCGATGCCATGGCGTCCTCACGTTCGATTTATGCAACAACGCCATTCGTTATCTGGACGTTATCTGGAAATTTGAAAGCGTCTCTCATGTCTCGTTTTTCCATGCCCATCACATGAAAGATAATTTTTGAATTTCAAGATAACGAATTATTGATCAAAAGACTATTTGAAGGCATCCTAGAGCTACCTAAGTTTGTTGCGTTTCACTTGGGAATAGGCCGAGGACGGATTGGCAATCGGCAGGCACTGGATTCCTCAGTGCGCACCTTCGACGTGGTCTCTGACGTTGGCTCCGAAAACGCGCTGTCGGAGCACCGCGAGTTGGTCGCGCATCTGTGCGGCCTTCTCGAATTCGAGGTTCTTCGCGTAGTCGACCATCTGCTTCTCGAGCCTCTTGATTGCTTGGGCCAGCTGCTTCTCGGACATGTCCGAGAACTTAGCGCGCTGCTGCGCCTCCTTGAGCTCCGCACGCGCCTCGTCGGCGTTGTAGACGCCGTCGATGATGTCTTTGATGGGCTTGACCACGCCGCGCGGCGTAATACCAAACTTCTCGTTGTGCGCGATTTGCTTGGCGCGTCGACGCTCGGTCTCTTCTATGGCACGGCGCATCGAGTCGGTAATGCGGTCGGCGTAAAGAAGTGCCTTCCCGTTGACGTGACGCGCGGCGCGACCGATGGTCTGGATCAGCGAACGCTCGGCGCGCAGGAAACCCTCCTTGTCCGCGTCGAGGATCGCCATCAGCGAAACTTCGGGGATGTCGAGCCCCTCTCGTAGCAGATTGATTCCGACCAGTACGTCGAAGGCACCGAGCCGCAGGTCGCGGATGATTTCAACCCGCTCGACCGTGTCGATATCGCTGTGCAGGTAGCGCACCTTCACGCCGTGATCTGCCAGAAATTCAGTCAGCTGCTCGGCCATTCGCTTGGTCAGTACGGTGATCAGTACGCGCTCGCCGGTCTTCACGCGCTCGTTAATCTCAGCCAGCACGTCGTCCACCTGGGTGGTGGCCGACCGCACCTCAATCTCTGGGTCGACCAGGCCAGTCGGTCGCACCACCTGCTCGACGGTTTGGCCTGAAACACGGGTCTCATAGTCAGCCGGCGTGGCCGAGACGAACACCACTTGCCGCATTTTGCGTTCGAACTCGGGAAACTTCAGCGGGCGATTGTCGAGCGCAGAAGGTAAACGAAAGCCGTAATTGACAAGGTTTTCCTTGCGTACACGGTCGCTGTTATACATGCCGTTCAGTTGGCCGATCAGCACATGCGATTCGTCGAGCAGCATCAGCGCGTCGGACGGCAGGTAGTCGACCAGGGTCGGCGGTGGCTCGCCTGGCGCGGTACTAGAGAAGTGCCTCGAGTAGTTCTCGATGCCCTTGCAGAAACCAAGCTCCTGTAGCATCTCGAGATCGAAGCGAGTGCGCTGCTCGAGACGCTGCGCCTCCACCAGGCGGTTTTCGCTGTGAAAGAACTCGAGCCGTTCACGCAGTTCATCCTTAATGGTCTCGATGCCACGCATGATGGTGTTGCGCGGCGTCACGTAGTGCGAGGATGGGTAGACCGTGAAGCGCACGATCTTCTGGCGCACCTGGCCGGTGAGTGGGTCGAACAGTTGCAGCGTCTCAACTTCGTCGTCGAACAGCGCGACGCGTACAGCCATCTCGGCATGCTCGGCCGGGAAGAGGTCAATGGTGTCGCCGCGCACGCGGAAAGTGCCGCGCTGGAAATCCTGCTCATTGCGCGTGTACTGCATGGCGATCAGTCGGGCGATCATGTCACGCCGGCCAATCCGGTTACCCTCACGCAGTGTCAGGATCATCTGGTGGTACTCGGTGGCCTTGCCGATACCGTAGATTGCCGAGACGGTTGCGACGATCACAACGTCGCGCCGCTCCAGCAAGCTCTTGGTGGCCGACAGGCGCATCTGCTCGATCTGCCCGTTGATCGCCGAGTCCTTTTCGATGAACAGATCGCGCTGCGGTACATAAGCTTCCGGCTGGTAGTAGTCGTAGTACGAAACGAAGTACTCGACGGCATTACGCGGGAAGAACTCGCGAAACTCGGCATACAGCTGCGCGGCGAGCGTCTTGTTCGGCGCGAACACTATAGCCGGACGACCGAGCCGCGCGATGGTGTGTGCCATTGTGAAGGTCTTGCCCGAGCCAGTCACGCCGAGCAGCGTCTGGAACGACAGGCCATCCTCAACACCCTCAACAAGCGTCTCGATCGCGGTGGGCTGGTCGCCCGCCGGTAGATACGGTTGATAAAGCTGGAAAGGCGAACCGTCGAATACCACGAATTTTGATTCGTCGAGCTCGGTGGAGATTGCGGGGGAGTATTCGGACATAGATCGAGGGGGAATATTGCATAAATCGAGCACGAGAACGCAATGGCATTGCGCTCGATTTATGCAACAACTCCGTTCAAGACGCTCACCGGAAACTGTCTCTGGGCGGCGTCACATTGACTTGCAGGCGACCGAGGTCGCCTGCAAGTCAATGTGATCAACCGCCTGGTGGCGGACCTCGCTCGTCCACAATCCGTTCGTATCGCCTGAAATTATTTATCTGCAATTCGTTATCTTTAAATTGGAAAATCATTCCTTATGTGATGGGCATGGAACAACGAAACATAAGAGACGATTTTTCAATTTAAAGATAACGAATTGCAGATAAATATGCAACAACGCCACTTTCCCATGAAGACCTGAAATTTGAACTAGCTTCTAAGAAAAATGACTGAATCCAACCGAGCCGTGTATGCGCTGCATGCCGGCACGTCTCCCGGCAACCTGTTCATGGTGGTGGCACCGTCTGGAGCGGGCAAGTCGACCCTGGTGAACGCGCTGCGCGCCAGGGAGAGCGAAATTTGCCTGTCGATCTCGTACACCACGCGCAAGCCGCGTCCTGGCGAGCAGAATGGCGAGCACTACCACTTTATTAACTTAGAGAATTTCCGTGCGCGCCACGCGCGTCATGAATTCCTAGAAAGTGCCGAGGTGCACGGTAACTACTACGGCACCTCTCGCGTATGGATGGAGGAGCAGATGCAGAGCGGTCGCGATGTGCTGCTCGAGATCGACTGGCAGGGCGCGAAGCAGGTTAAGAAGCAGTTTCGCAACGCGGTCGGCATCTTCATCCTGCCACCTTCGCTGGCGGCGCTCGAGGAGCGCCTGAAGAAGCGCGGCCAGGACGAGCCGAACGTGATCACGCGACGCCTTCTAGCCGCCGGCAGCGAGATCGCGCACGCCTCGGAAGCCGAATACGTGGTGATCAACGAGCACTTCGACACGGCACTGTCCGAGCTGCAACGCATTGTGGAGGCCACGCGCCTGCGCCTGGCCTCACAATACGCGCGGCACACCGAACTTTTCATCGAGCTCGGCATCCATCTGCAACACGTCGAATATTAATCAAAAATTCGTGATTTTGAATAAAGCTACATAACATAGAGAATTAGTTTATGCATGAAATGGCATTGTTGCATAAATCGAGCGAGATCCATTGACATTGACGCGTAATGGTCGCGGGGCCAGCCCCTTATCAAGTCAGATTCCAGAGTAACTGCCTAATTTTTCCAAGAAAATGCGCAAGGACATACACAAAACAGGTGAGCAGAAGGCACGCTACCGTGTCAGGAATTGGGCGGCCTATAATGAAGGCCTGATCAACCTGGGGAACGTAACAATATGGATAGATGAAGCCGTCCTTGCCAGAATACCCGATGCCATACCCACACGTGGTCGCCTGTGCTTATACGGCGATACGCCTGATTCAGGCATTACTTGGCGTGAAGACCGTCTATCGACTGACATTACGCGCCCTGCAAGGTTTCACCCAAAGTCTGCGCGATTTGGCCTTCCCGAGCTTGCCGGTGCCGAATTACACCACGCTCTGTCGCTGGGCAAAAACGCTTGATGTCGAACTGCCGATCCTGCGTGACAATGAACCGATCCATCTGGTTGTCGACAGCACCGGTCTGAAGGTCTATGGAGAAGGTGAATGGAAGGTGCGCCAGCACGGCTACTCGAAGCGGCGCACGTGGCGTAAAGTCCATATCGCGCTCAACGCGAATACAGGTCAAGTGCATGCCGCGCTAATGACGAATCAGAATGTGGCTGACGGTGACGCTCTTGCCAAGTTGCTCGACCAGATTCCACGCGAAGAACAAATCGATGTCATCGGCGGTGACGGTGCCTACGACACCAAGCCATGCCATGCGGCTATTGCTGCACGCAGTGCTATTCCTTCGATTCCGCCACGCGAGGGTGCCGCTCATTGGCCAGCGGATATGCCCGGTGCGGCGTGGCGTAATGGCGCGGTTGATGCAATTGCCCGTGACGGTCGTCGAGAATGGAAGCAACACAGTGGCTACCACCGGCGATCTCTTGCCGAGAATGCGATGTATCGGTTCAAGACCCTCACCGGCCACTGTCTCTGGGCGCGTCACATCGCCGCGCAGGCGACCGAGGTCGCCGTTCGCGTCGGCGTCATCAACCGCATGGCGGACCTCGCTCGTCCGCAATCCGTTCGTATCGCCTGAATTATGCCCGTCGATGCCATTGCGTCCTCACGCTCGATTTATGCAACAACGCCCCGTAGAATTACAGTTTCCCTCCGAATGCCCATACTTCCCTATGACGAGTTCCTCCTCCCGCCCGAGCGGTCGACAAGCAGATCAACTGCGTGAGGTGCGTCTGACGCGCCATTACACCAAGCACGCCGAAGGCGCGGTGCTGGTCGAGTGCGGTGACACCAAAGTGATCTGCACGGCCAGCGTGGTCGAGCGCGTGCCCGCGTTCCTGCGCGATCGTGGCCAAGGCTGGCTGACGGCCGAATACGGAATGCTGCCGCGCGCCACCCACACGCGCAGCGAGCGCGAGGCTACGCGCGGCAAGCAGACTGGTCGAACCCAGGAGATCCAGCGCCTGATCGGTCGCGCGCTGCGCGCAGTGGTTGACCTGGAGCAGCTCGGCGAGCGCACCATTCATATCGACTGCGACGTAATCCAGGCCGATGGTGGAACGCGTACGGCTAGTATCACCAGCGCCTTCGTGGCGCTGCAGGATGCTGTTGCCAAGCTGATCGCCGCTGGCAAGCTGATAAACTCGCCGATCACCGATTCGGTGGCCGCGATCTCGGTAGGCGTCTACCAGGGCACGCCGGTACTCGACCTCGACTACGCCGAAGATTCGCGCTGCGATACCGACATGAACGTGGTAATGACGGACACGGGAGGCCTGGTTGAGGTACAGGGCACGGCGGAAGGTGTGCCGTTCACCCGCGACGAGATGGACGCGCTGCTCGATCTTGCAAAAAAGGGGATCGGAGAATTGATCGCGTTACAAAAAGCGGCTCTGGATGACTGACCTGAGCATCGGCAAAGAGCCGTCGCACGGCCTCGCGCGGATCGTGCTGGCCTCAAACAACGCCGGCAAGTTGCGCGAGTTCGCGGCGCTGTTCGAGACAGTCTGCATTGAAATCATTCCGCAGGGCAAGCTCGATGTGTTCGAGGCGGAAGAGCCATATCCGACCTTCATCGAGAACGCACTGAACAAGGCGCGCCATGCCTCGCGCACCACAGGCCTGCCGGCCGTCGCCGATGACTCTGGGCTCTGCGTGCGTGCACTGCATGGCGCGCCGGGCGTACATTCGGCGCGCTACGCGCAGCTCTCCGGCCTGGAGAAGAGCGACGTGGCGAACAACGCTCACCTGGTGGCTCAACTGCGCGAGATCGAAGACCGGTGCGCCTATTACTACTGCGTTTTAGCACTGGTTCGGCATCCAGACGATCCAGAACCGCTGTTCACGGAAGGCCGCTGGCATGGCGAAGTGGTTAACACGCCGCGTGGTAAGCACGGCTTCGGCTACGACCTGCATTTCCTGCTGCCGGCTCTGGGCGCTACCGTGGCCGAGCTCGAACCGGCCGTGAAAAGCGGCATCAGCCATCGCGCGATCGCCCTGCGGGCGCTTCTGGCCCGCCTCGTGGAGGCAGCGTGAGCCAGACCACCGAAACCGGTCAGCGCATCGCCGCCACTTTCGCCTCGCCGGGCAAGGTGCGTCTGAGCGCGTTACCGCCGCTGGCGCTCTACGTTCATTTCCCGTGGTGCGTACGCAAGTGCCCGTACTGTGATTTCAACTCGCACGAATGGAAGGGTACGCGCTTTCCTGAGACGGCCTATCTCGACGCGCTGCGCGCTGATCTCGAGCAGGCGCTGCCCTTCGTCTGGGGTCGACAGGTGTGTACAGTTTTCATCGGCGGCGGCACGCCCAGCCTGCTTTCGGCGGTTGGGCTCGACCGTCTGCTGTCTGACGTGCGCGCTCTGCTGCCGCTCGATGCCGACGCCGAGATCACGCTCGAGGCGAATCCAGGTATCTATGAGGCGGCGAAGTTCGCGCAGTTCCGCGCCAGTGGCATCAACCGTCTTTCGATCGGTATCCAGAGCTTCAACGAAGCGCACCTGAAGGCGCTGGACCGCATCCACCACACTGCGCAGGCGCGCGCAGCGGTCGAGATCGCCGCCAGCACCTTCGACAACTTTAATCTCGACCTGATGTTCGCGCTACCGACGCAGACCCTCGGGGAATGCCGGGCCGACATCGAGGCCGCGCTGTCGTATGCGCCGCCGCACCTCTCGCTATACCAGCTGACGCTCGAGCCTAATACGTTGTTCGCGAAGTTCCCACGGGCCGTGCCCGACGACGACGCCTCGGCTGACATGCAGGAATGGATCCACGAGCGCACCGCGCAGGCGGGCTACGGGCGTTACGAGGTATCGGCCTATGCACGACCGAATCGGCAGTGCAAGCATAACCTCAACTACTGGCGCTTCGGCGACTACCTCGGCATCGGCGCGGGCGCGCATACCAAGCTCTCGTTCCCAAACCGAATCCTGCGAAAGGCGAGCTACAAGCATCCCGCCACCTACATGGAGCAGGCGATGGCCGGCACACCGGTGCAGGAGGAACGCGAGGTCAGCCCGCGCGACCTGCCCTTCGAGTTCATGCTAAACACGCTGCGGCTGGCCGAGGGGTTCCCGCTGGCCAGCTACGCCGAGCGCACAGGGTTGCCGTTGTCGACCATCGAGCCGGCGTTGGTCGAGGCCGAGCGGCGTGGGCTGATCGCATCCGACTACAAACGCGTCGTACCGACGCCACTGGGCCAGCGCTTCCTCAACGACTTGCAGGAGCTGTTCCTGCGGAACGCCGACAACGTGGCGGGTTGAGCCTGGCAGGCCAACAGCAAAGCAAAATGCGCACGCTGCCGCCACAAATCTGGGGACGGCAGCGGCGTTTCGGTTACAATGCTGGCCGTGGAAGCGTGGCCGAGTGGTTTAAGGCACTTGTCTTGAAAACAAGAGACGGATAAAATCCGTCCGTGAGTTCGAATCTCACCGCTTCCGCCAGACGTTTCTGGCCAGAACAGACTCCCAAGCAGTTCCCGGCAAATTCACAAATACCCCACAAAGCCCAGGCCGAACATAGTTTTTTGGGGTGTTTTTTGTTTCCCCACTTCCATGCGAGACAATCCAGACATTGAATAGAGGTGAAAGTGGTCGAACAACAACTGCAGCGGCTGATAGCGCTGAAGATTGGCAAGCTCGACGCGCCCCGGCCAATATCCAGACGGCGGAAGGCTCTATTTCCAGATTTGGCCGAGCGGATCGCGCTCGGTGGATCTTTAAACTTCTCATCGCCGGTCACTCACGCGCATGAAGTTCTTCGTCCAAAGTCTGCCCGATCTGGCGTTCCCGAGCTTGCCGGTGCCGAATTACACCACGCTCTGTCGCCGGGCAAAAACGCTTGATGTCGAACTGCCGATCCTTCTCGACAACGAACCAATTCATCTGGTTGTCGACAGCACCGGTCTGAAGGTCTATGGCGAAGGTGAATGGAAGGGTGGCGCCAGTACGGCTACTCGAAACGGCGTACGTGGCGTAAAGTCCATCTCGCGCTCAACGCGAATACTGGTCAAGTGCATGCCGCGTTCATGATGCATCAGAATGTGGCTGACGGAATGTGGCTGACGGTGACGCTCTGGCCAAGTTGCTCGACTAGATTCCACGCGAAGAACAAATCGCTGTCATCAGCGGTGACGGTGACTACGACACCAAGCCATGCGGCCATTGCTGCACGCAGTGCTATTCCTTCAATTCCGCCACGCGAGGGTGCCGTTCATTGGCCAGCGGCTACGCCCACCAGTGCGGCGTAGCGTAACAGCGCGGTTAATGCAACAATGTCCCAGACGCTGACCTACGACTCAGACCGGCGTTGTTGCATAAATCGAGCGAGATCCGTTGACGTTTACGCGCAACGGTCGCGGGGCCAGCCTCCTATCAAGTCAGATTCCAGAGTAACTGCCTAATTTTTGCCAAGAAAATGCGCAAGGACATACACAAGAAAGGTGAGCCGAAGGCACGCTACCGTGTCAGGAATTGGGCAGCCTATAATGAAGGCCTGATCAGCCGGGGGAACGTAACAATATGGATAGATGAAGCCGTCCTTGCCAGAATGCCCGATGCCATACCCACACGTGGTCGCCCGTGTGTATACCGGCGATACGCTGATTCAGGCATTACTTGGCGTGAAGACCGTCTATCGACTGACCTTGCGCGCCCTGCAAGGTTTCACCCAAAGTCTGCGCGATTTGGCCTTCCCGAGCTTGCCGGTGCCGAATTACACCACGCTCTGTCGCCGGGCAAAAACGCTTGATGTCGAACTGCCGATCCTTCGTGACAATGAACCGATCCATCTGGTTGTCGACAGCACCGGTCTGAAGGTCTATGGAGAAGGTGAATGGAAGGTGCGCCAGCACGGCTACTCGAAGCGGCGCACGTGGCGTAAAGTCCATATCGCGCTCAACGCGAATACAGGTCAAGTGCATGCCGCGCTAATGACGAATCAGAATGTGGCTGACGGTGACGCTCTTGCCAAGTTGCTCGACCAGATTCCACGCGAAGAACAAATCGATGTCATCGGCGGTGACGGTGCCTACGACACCAAGCCATGCCATGCGGCCATTGCTGCACGCAGTGCTATTCCTTCGATTCCGCCACGCGAGGGTGCCGCTCATTGGCCAGCGGATATGCCCGGTGCGGCGTGGCGTAATGGCGCGGTTGATGCAATTGCCCGTGACGGTCGTCGAGAATGGAAGCAACACAGTGGCTACCACCGGCGATCGCTTGCCGAGAATGCGATGTATCGGTTCAAGACCCTCACCGGCCACTGTCTCTGGGCGCGTCACATCGCCGCGCAAGCGACCGAGGTCTCCGTTCGCGTCGGCGTCATCAACCGCATGGCGGACCTCGCTCGTCCGCAATCCGTTCGTATCGCCTGAATTATGCCCGTCCGATGCCATTGCGTCCTCGCGCTCGATTTATGCAACAACGCCACTCAGACCACCAGATAGCGCGACATGCCGAACTGACGGGTGCGATCAATGTTCGCATCTACTTCCCTGCGACCCGCACAGTTCTTGGCAGCGCGGCACGTGTGAGAATGCCAACCTCCTACACCTCTTCGAAACCCTGGGTCAGATCCTGGCTATTGATCCTCAATTCATGATCTTGAAATCTTCTCCCCTTTTACATGCAGGCGGGTCTAAGCACACAAACTATTACTTGTTTGGCTGCGGCGTCATGCGCAGGTACGGACGCACGACCTTGTAGCCCTTGGGGAAACGCTGCTTGAGCTCCTCCTCGTTTTTCAGCGAGGGCACGATCACTACGTCCTCGCCATCCTTCCAGTTGGCCGGCGTGGCGACTTTATAGTTGTCGGTGAGTTGCAGAGAATCGATCACGCGCAGCACTTCGTCGAAGTTGCGCCCGGTGCTGGCCGGGTAGGTGATGGTCAGGCGTACCTTTTTCTGCGGGTCGATCAAGAACAGCGAGCGCACCGTGAGCGTCTCGTTCGCGTTCGGATGGATCATGTCGTACAGCTGCGAGACTTTACGATCGGCATCAGCCAGGATCGGGAAGTGCACGCTGGTCGACTGCGTTTCGTTGATGTCGACGATCCAGCTCTTGTGTAATTCCACGCTGTCGACCGACAGGGCGATTGCCTTTACGTGGCGCTTCTCGAATTCGCCCTTGAGCTTGGCCGTCAGGCCCAACTCGGTTGTACACACTGGCGTGTAGTCGGCCGGGTGCGAGAACAACACGGCCCAGCTATCGCCGAGCCATTCGTGGAACTTAATGCGACCGAGGCTTGAATCCTGCTCGAAATCGGGGGCAATGTCGCCAAGACGCAGACTCATGTTGTTTCTCTTGAATAGATAAACCAGTGGTGGATCACCGCGCACAGCTGGACCAGCGCGCACGGCGGACGTAACTCAGTTGAGAGTCTACGACAAGTGGCTGTTCAGACAAAGATTATTCCGTCAGATCTTCATAAGAAATTTTCATTTTTCTGGGGCGTTATTGCAGGCGTTGTTGCATAAATCGAGTGTGAGGATGCAATAGCATCGACGGGCATAATTTCAGGCGATACGCACGGATTGCGGACGAGCGAGGTCCGTCATACGGTTGATGACGCCGACGCGAATGGAGACCTCGGTCGCCTGCGAGTCGATGTGACGCGCCCAGAGATAGTTGCCGGTGAGGGTCTTGAACCGATACATCGCATTCTCGGCAAGCGATCGCCGGTGGTAGCCACTGTCTTGCTTCCATTCTCGACGACCGTCACGGGCAATTGCATCAACCGCGCCATTACGCCACGCCGCACCGGGCATATCCGCTGGCCAATGAGCGGCACCCTCGCGTGGCGGAATCGAAGGAATAGCACTGCGTGCAGCAATGGCCGCATGGCATGGCTTGGTGTCGTAGGCACCGTCACCGCCGATGACATCGATTTGTTCTTCGCGTGGAATCTGGTCGAGCAACTTGGCCAGAGCGTCACCGTCAGCCACATTCTGATTCGTCATTAGTGCGGCATGCACTTGACCTGTATTCGCGTTGAGCGCGAGATGGACTTTACGCCACGTGCGCCGCTTCGAGTAGCCGTGCTGGCGCACCTTCCATTCACCTTCTCCATAGACCTTCAGACCGGTGCTGTCGACAACCAGATGGATCGGTTCATTGTCACGAAGGATCGGCAGTTCGACATCAAGCGTTTTGCCCGGCGACAGAGCGTGGTGTAATTCGGCACCGGCAAGCTCGGGAAGGCCAAATCGCGCAGACTTTGGGTGAAACCTTGCAGGGCGCGCAAGGTCAGTCGATAGACGGTCTTCACGCCAAGTAATGCCTGAATCAGCGTATCGCCGTATACACACGGGCGACCACGTGTGGGTATGGCATCGGGCATTCTGGCAAGGACGGCTTCATCTATCCATATTGTTACGTTCCCCGGCTGATCAGGCCTTCATTATAGGCCGCCCAATTCCTGACACGGTAGCGTGCCTTCGGCTCACCTTTCTTGTGTATATCCTTGCGCATTTTCTTGGCAAAAATTAGGCAGTTACTCTGGAATCTGACTTGATAGGAGGCTGGCCCCGCGACCATTGCGCGTAAACGTCAACGGATCTCGCTCGATTTATGCAACAACGCCATTATTGCATAAATCTAGCGAGAGCTAGTGATCTGCAAGTCAGATTCCGCAGATTCCGGGGTCAACTCTTAATTTTCCCAAGGAGATGCGCAGGAACATACGCAAGACATGTGAGCCGAAGGCACGCTACCATGTCAGGAACTGGGCGGCTTATAATTAGAGCCTGATCAACCGGGGGAACATGACGATATGGATAAATGAAGCCGTTTTTTCCAGAATATCCGACGCCATACCTACGCGTGGTCGTCCACGTCTGTACGGCGATACGCCTAATTCAGGCATTACTTGGCGTGAAGACCGTCTAGCGACTGACACTACGCGCCCTGCAAGGTTGCGCCCAAAGGTCTGCACGATCTGGTTCTTCCCGAGCTTGCAGGAGCCGAATTACACCATGCTCTGTCGCCTGGGGCGTTGTTGCATAAATCGAGCGAGATCCGTTGGCGTTTACGCGCAACGGTTGTGGGGCCAGCCTCCTATCAAGTCAGATTCCAGAGTAACTGCCTATTTTTTGCCAAGAAAATGTGCAAGGACATACACAAGACAGGTGAGCCGAAGGCACGCTACCGTGTCAGGAATTGGGCGGCCTATAATATGAAGGCCTGATCAACCGGGGGAACGTAACAATATGGATAGATGAAGCCGTCCTTGCCAGAATACCCGATGCCATACCCACACGTGGTCGCCCGTGTCTATACGGCGATACGCTGATTCAGACATTACTTGGCGTGAAGACCGTCTATCGACTAACGTTGCGCGCCCTGCAAGGTTTCACCCAAAGTCTGCGCGATTTGGCCTTCCCGAGCTTGCCGGTGCCGAATTACACCACGCTCTGTCGCCGGGCAAAAACGCTTGCTGTCGAACTGCCGATCCTTCGTGACAATGAACCAATCCATCTGGTTGTCGACAGCACCGGTCTGAAGGTCTATGGAGAAGGTGAATGGAAGGTGCGCCAGCACGGCTACTCGAAGCGGCGCACGTGGCGTAAAGTCCATCTCGCGCTCAACGCGAATACGGGTCAAGTGCATGCCGCGCTAATGACGAATCAGAATGTGGCTGACGGTGACGCTCTCGCCAAGTTGCTCGACCAGATTCCACGCGAAGAACAAATCGATGTCATCGGCGGTGATGGTGCCTACGACACCAAGCCATGCCATGCGGCCATTGCTGCACGCAGGGCGTTGTTGCATAAATCGAGCGAGATCCGTTGACGTTTACGCGCAATGGTCGCGGGGCCAGCCTCCTATCAAGTCAGATTCCAGAGTAACTGCCTAATTTTTGCCAAGAAAATGCGCAAGGACATACACAAGAAAGGTGAGCCGAAGGCACGCTACCGTGTCAGGAATTGGGCGGCCTATAATGAAGGCCTGATCAGCCGGGGGAACGTAACAATATGGATAGATGAAGCCGTCCTTGCCAGAATGCCCGATGCCATACCCACACGTGGTCGCCCGTGTGTATGCGGCGATACGCTGATTCAGGCATTACTTGGCGTGAAGACCGTCTATCGACTGACCTTGCGCGCCCTGCAAGGTTTCACCCAAAGTCTGCGCGATTTGGCCTTCCCGAGCTTGCCGGTGCCGAATTACACCACGCTCTGTCGCCGGGCAAAAACGCTTGATGTCGAACTGCCGATCCTTCGTGACAATGAACCGATCCATCTGGTTGTCGACAGCACCGGTCTGAAGGTCTATGGAGAAGGTGAATGGAAGGTGCGCCAGCACGGCTACTCGAAGCGGCGCACGTGGCGTAAAGTCCATCTCGCGCTCAACGCGAATACAGGTCAAGTGCATGCCGCGCTAATGACGAATCAGAATGTGGCTGACGGTGACGCTCTGGCCAAGTTGCTCGACCAGATTCCACGCGAAGAACAAATCGATGTCATTGGCGGTGACGGTGCCTACGACACCAAGCCATGCCATGCGGCCATTGCTGCACGCAGTGCTATTCCTTCGATTCCGCCACGCGAGGGTGCCGCTCATTGGCCAGCGGATATGCCCGGTGCGGCGTGGCGTAGTGGCGCGGTTGATGCAATTGCCCGTGACGGTCGTCGAGAATGGAAGCAACACAGTGGCTGCCACCGGCGATCGCTTGCCGAGAATGCGATGTATCGGTTCAAGACCCTCACCGGCCACTGTCTCTGGGCGCGTCACATCGCCGCGCAGGCGACCGAGGTCGCCGTTCGCGTCGGCGTCATCAACCGCATGGCGGACCTCGCTCGTCCGCAATCCGTTCGTATCGCCTGAATTATGCCCGTCCGATGCCATGGCGTCCTCACGTTCGATTTATGCAACAACGCCCAGCCGAGCAGTAAACCCATACCGTGCCCTGAGGGAGCAGCAGGAAGTGAAAATTCGCGCGCTGTTGCGCGATTAGATGGCGGACCAGTTGAAGATGTCGTTCGCGTTGTGGACGCGACATGCCGTGCGGGAGTTGATCCGGCAGCGATGCGGTTTGACGCTGACGTTGCAAAGTGTTGGCTTGTATCTTGCGCGCTGGGGCTGCACCTCACAAAAGCCGATGAGGCAGCGGGCCTACGAGCAGCGACCGGAAGCGGTGTAGGCTGGCTGAACGAGACGTACCCGAAGATTGCGCGTCGGGCAAAAGCCGAAGGCGCAGAAATTCAGTGGGGCAACGAAACGGGGGGCTACACTCGTATGATATACGAGGCCGCTCCTACGCACAAAGGGACCAGACACTCGAGCGTCGGCTGGGGAGCCGACGCGAAGGCCTTTCGGTGATATCGACGGTGAAAACCGTCGGCCAGGTGCGCTGGAAAGTATTCGAGGGCGCAATGAACGCAGACATCTTGCTCGACTTCCTGAAGAGGCTAATCAAAGATATGCGCAGCAAGAAGGTGTTTCTGATGCTCGACAACCTGAAGGTTCATCATGCCAAGCCGGTCAAGGCGTGGTTGGCCGAGCACGGCGACAAGATCGAGGTGTTCTCTACCTGTCGTACAGTCCGGAGCTCAATCCCGACGAGATGCTCAACGCGAATCTGAAAGCGAATGTGCCGAAGCAGACTCCGGCGCGCGAACCAAGTGGCATCCCCCCAAAGCCGTCATCAGCCATCTGCAGCGTCTCCAGAAATCACCAAAGCATGTCGCTAAAGCATGTCGCTCTCTATTTCATGCATAAACCAATTTGCTATGTAGTTTGATTCAAGATCACATATTTATTATCAATAAAGATAAAAGGTCGATCACATGCTGAAAGTCACTAAGGCGGTATTTCCGGTTGCCGGTCTCGGTACCCGCTTCCTGCCGGCGACGAAGGCAAGCCCGAAGGAAATGCTTCCTGTCGTCGACAAGCCCCTGATCCAGTATGCGGTCGAGGAAGCGATCGCGGCCGGCATCACCGAGATGATCGTCGTCACCGGGCGCAGCAAGCGCGCGATCGAGGATCACTTCGACAAGTCGTATGAAGTCGAGGCCGAACTCGAGGCACGCGGCAAGGAGAAGCTGCTCGAACTGGTGCGCAGCATCAAGCCCGCCAATGTCGACTGCTTCTACGTGCGCCAGCCCGAGGCGCTCGGCCTCGGGCACGCCGTGCTCTGCGCCGAGAAACTGGTTGGCGACAATCCCTTCGCCGTGATCCTCGCCGACGATCTGCTCGACGGGAGACCGCCCGTCATGAAGCAGATGGTCGATACCTTCGACCACTACCACAGTTCGATTATCGGCGTGGAAGAGATAGCGCCTTCGGACACAAAGTCCTACGGAATCGTTGACGGCAAGGAATGGGAGGAGTCAATCGTCAAGCTGTCGGGTATCGTCGAGAAGCCGGCACCTGAGGATGCGCCCTCCAACCTCGGAGTGATCGGTCGCTACATCCTGAAGCCCCGTATTTTCGAGCACCTGCGTGCAATCAAGCCCGGTGCTGGCGGAGAGATCCAGTTGACCGACGCGATCCAGGCCCTACTGGCCGACGAGCAGGTGTTAGCCTACAAGTATGAAGGCAGGCGCTTCGACTGTGGCAGCAAGCTCGGCTACCTGAAAGCAACCGTCGAGTTTGCGCTGCGTCATCCAGAAGTGCGCGACGAGTTCGAGCAGTATCTGAGCGAGCGTGGCACCTCTCAATCGGTATAATTACTGGCGTTGTTGCATAAATCGAGCGCGAGGACGCAATGGCATCGGACGGGCATAATTCAGGCGATACGAACGGATTGCGGACGAGCGAGGTCCGCCATGCGGTTGATGACGCCGACGCGAACGGAGACCTCGGTCGCTTGCGCGGCGATGTGACGCGCCCAGAGACAGTGGCCGGTGAGGGTCTTGAACCGATACATCGCATTCTCGGCAAGCGATCGCCGGTGGTAGCCACTGTGTTGCTTCCATTCTCGACGACCGTCACGGGCAATTGCATCAACCGCGCCATTACGCCACGCCGCATCGGGCATATCCGCTGGCCAATGAGCGGCACCCTCGCGTGGCGGAATCGAAGGAATAGCACTGCGTGCAGCAATGGCCGCATGGCATGGCTTGGTGTCGTAGGCACCGTCACCGCCGATGACATCGATTTGTTCTTCGCGTGGAATCTGGTCGAGCAACTTGGCCAGAGCGTCACCGTCAGCCACATTCTGATTCGTCATTAGCGCGGCATGCACTTGACCTGTATTCGCGTTGAGCGCGAGATGGACTTTACGCCACGTGCGCCGCTTCGAGTAGCCGTGCTGGCGCACCTTCCATTCACCTTCTCCATAGACCTTCAGACCGGTGCTGTCGACAACCAGATGGATCGGTTCATTGTCACGAAGGATCGGCAGTTCGACATCAAGCGTTTTTGCCCGGCGACAGAGCGTGGTGTAATTCGGCACCGGCAAGCTCGGGAAGGCCAAATCGCGCAGACTTTGGGTGAAACCTTGCAGGGCGCGCAAGGTCAGTCGATAGACGGTCTTCACGCCAAGTAATGCCTGAATCAGCGTATCGCCGTATACACACGGGCGACCACGTGTGGGTATGGCATCGGGCATTCTGGCAAGGACGGCTTCATCTATCCATATTGTTACGTTCCCCCGGCTGATCAGGCCTTCATTATAGGCTGCCCAATTCCTGACACGGTAGCGTGCCTTCGGCTCACCTTTCTTGTGTATGTCCTTGCGCATTTTCTTGGCAAAAATTAGGCAGTTACTCTGGAATCTGACTTGATAGGAGGCTGGCCCCGCGACCGTTGCGCGTAAACGTCAACGGATCTCGCTCGATGTATGCAACAACGCTAGAATGAAGAAAAGAACGGGTCTGATGGAACCCCACTCGCTCAGTGAAGCTTGAGCCCGCTTTCCGACAACGCCGACTTCACTGCACCGCCGCCGATCGCCGCGCCGAAACGCCGAGCCACGCGGTTGCTGAGGCTTTCCTTGACCGTGTAGTCGACGATATCAGGTGCCTTCAGCACGTCTCGCGCCACCGTTTCTGCGGTTCCGAAGCCGTCGGCTAAGCCTAGTTCGACGCTCTTCGCGCCCGTCCAGAACAGCCCTGAGAAGATCTCCGGCAACTCGTGCAGGCGTTTTCCGCGACCGTCCTTGACTACCTGGATGAACTGCGCGTGGATCTCGTCGAGCATCGCCTGCGCGTGCTCGTCCATCTTCAACGTTTCCGGCGAGAACGGATCGAAGAAGCTTTTATTCTCACCAGAGGTGTGCAGCCTGCGCTGGACGCCGAGCTTGTCCATCAGCCCGGTGAAGCCGAAACCGTCCATCAGTACGCCGATCGAGCCGACGATGCTGGCCTGGTTCACGTAGATCTTGTCAGCCGCTGAGGCGATGTAGTACCCGCCCGAGGCACACATGTCACTGACTACTACGTAGAGCGGCTTGGATGGGTATTGCCTGAGTAGCCGGCGGATCTCGTCGTAGACGATGCCGGCCTGCACAGGGCTACCGCCCGGACTGTTGATGCGTAGCACCACGCCCACCGTCCCGGAATCCTCGAAGGCATCGTCTAGCGCGGAATTGATGTCCTCTGCATTGGCATTAGTGCCGGCTGCGATCTCGCCGTCGATCGTCACCAGCGCTGTGTGACGGCTGCTCGAAAGCTTGCCGTCACCGGAGAAATCGAAGAGTACGAATACCAGCACTAGGAACATGCTCAGCCACAGGAAACGGAAGGCGATCCGCCATCGTCGCGCGGTGCGCTGCTCAACGATCGCCGCCATCGCAATCCGCTCGAGCGCGGCGCGCTCCCAGTTGGGTTCGCGATCGGCTTGCGGCGTAGCTGGCGGGTTTGACGCGCGCTCGGCGCCGGTTGAATCGGGAGAACTCGGTTGATTGGACATGCGAAAGCCAGTGAGGAGGGGGGACGAATCAGGCCGCCTTGCGGGATCAGGTCTGCATCGGGCCGCCAGCCAGTAAACCGCACAACCGTTTGGTGGCGGGGGCGTGTCACGCTCGCCCATCTCAACTGCGCGCAGGCGCGCGCCGCAGCACAGGCCGCGCCGACGCACTCGCTGGTATCGGACCCCGCGTAGACCGCGCCATTGCGTCCTCACGCTCGATTTATGCAACAATGCCGAGAAAGCGGGATCGAGCTTGGGCCCACCAGCGGAACTACCCCTTCACACCGCACTCGTGGGCGTGGCATACCAGTAGGGTGCAGAGTGCCCGGATCGACTACCGCCGGACCGCTCGCTTAGGATACCAGCCCGCCGGCAGTACTGGAGAGGATCGGTATCAGCAGCCGGTCTCTCTCGTCCGACGGCGTCTTCAGGTTCAGCTCACGGAGCGTGAGCTCCTGATCGGTCGTTTCGTGCCGACCTTCTGCAGGAAGGTACGGGTGGGTCTTGGCGTTTTCGCCGATGTAGTAGTCGAGCGAGGCGGCGCAGGCCTACACGGCGGTCGGTATCGCTGTCTCGCCTTCCGCGCCGTATGCTGAATCATTGGGTAGGGCCTGCCGGCCTTTATGCGTGTGCCTCCATGGCGAACGGCGAGATGCCGGCTTCGGCCAGCATGCGTGTGAGCGCGATCAGCGGCAGGCCGACCAGCGCTGTCGGGTCGTTCGAGTCAATCGCCTCCAGCAGAGCGATGCCGAGCCCCTCGGATTTCGCGCTGCCGGCCACGTCATAAGGCGTTTCTGCACGCAGGTAGGCTTCTAGATCAGTGTCCGATAGGGAACGAAAGCGCACGCGCGTGACTACGCCTTCGATATGGGCACGGTCGTGGCGGCTCTCGTAGACGCACAGCGCGCTGTGGAATTCAACCTCGCGACCGCGCATCGCCTGCAACTGCTTGAGCGCGCCCTGGTGATTACCGGGCTTGCCGATTTGGCGGTCTTCGAAGGTCGCGACCTGGTCGGAGCCTATCACCACGGTGCCCTCGGGCACCTCGATTTGGGTTGCGACCGCGCGCGCCTTGGCTGCAGCTAGGCGCAGCGCGGTGTCGGCTGGTGACTCGCCAGCCAGCGGGGTTTCGTCGAGATCAGGTGGGACGACTTCGAAGGCGAGCCGCAGGCGCTCGAGCAACTCGCGCCGATAGCTGGAACTGGACGCCAGGATCAGCCTGGGCGGACGGGAAAACGTGGTCATGGAGTGGTGTCGGGAGGGGTGTCACGCGGCTCGGCGCAACGCCTCAAGTTACTGGCAGGTGCACCCAATAAGGCCGTGATACGTTATGCGGGTATAAAACCGAAAAACGATGCCCGAAACAGCGTTATTGTATAAATTGAGCGTGTGAGGACGCAATGTAACGGATTGCGGACCTCGCTCGTCCGCAATTCGTTCGTATCGCTTGAAATTATGCCCGTCGATGCCATTGCGTCCTCATGCTCGATTTATGCAACAGCACCCTTTGGGTGAAATCGTGCAGGGCGCGCAACGTCTGTCGATAAACAGTCTTCACGCCAAGTAATGCCTGAATCAGCGTATCGCCGTATAGACGTGGCGACCACGCGTTGTTATGGCGTCGGGTATTCTGGCAAGGACGGCTTCATCTATTGACCCATATCGCCACGATCCCCAGGTTGATCAAACCTGTATTATAGGCCGCCCAATTCCTGACACGCTAGCGTGCCTGCGTTTCACCTGTCTTGTGTATGTCCTTGCGCATTTTCTTGGAAAGAATTAGGCAGTTACTCGGCGTTATTGCATAAAGCGAGCGTGAGGACGCAATGGCATCGACGGGCATAATTTCAGGCGATACGAACGGATTGCGGACGAGCGAGGTCCGCCATGCGGTTGATGACGCCGACCCGAACGGCGACCGCGGTCGCCTGCGCGGCGATGTGACGCGCCCAGAGACAGTGGCCGGTGAGGGTCTTGAACCGATACATCGCATTCTCGGCAAGCGATCGCCGGTGGTAGCCACTGTGTTGCTTCCATTCTCGACGACCGTCACGGGCAATTGCATCAACCGCGCCATTACGCCACGCCGCACCGGGCATATCCGCTGGCCAATGAGCGGCACCCTCGCGTGGCGGAATCGAAGGAATAGCACTGCGTGCAGCAATGGCCGCATGGCATGGCTTGGTGTCGTAGGCACCGTCACCGCCGATGACATCGATTTGTTCTTCGCGTGGAATCTGGTCGAGCAACTTGGCCAGAGCGTCACCGTCAGCCACATTCTGATTCGTCATTAGCGCGGCATGCACTTGACCTGTATTCGCGTTGAGCGCGAGATGGACTTTACGCCACGTGCGCCGCTTCGAGTAGCCGTGCTGGCGCACCTTCCATTCACCTTCGCCATAGACCTTCAGACCGGTGCTGTCGACAACCAGATAGATCGGTTCATTGTCACGAAGGATCGGCAGTTCGACATCAAGCGTTTTTGCCCGGCGACAGAGCGTGGTGTAATTCGGCACCGGCAAGCTCGGGAAGGCCAAATCGCGCAGACTTTAGGTGAAACCTTGCAGGGCGCGCAAGGTCAGTCGATAGACGGTCTTCAAGCCAAGTAATGCCTGAATCAGCGTATCGCCGTATACACACGGGCGACCACGTGTGGGTATGGCATCGGGCATTCTGGCAAGGACGGCTTCATCTATCCATATTGTTACGTTCCCCCGGCTGATCAGGCCTTCATTATAGGCCGCCCAATTCCTGACACGGTAGCGTGCCTTCGGCTCACCTTTCTTGTGTATGTCCTTGCGCATTTTCTTGGCAAAAATTAGGCAGTTACTCTGGAATCTGACTTGATAGGAGGCTGGCCCCGCGACCGTTGCGCGTAAACGTCAACGGATCTCGCTCGATTTATGCAACAACGCCGCTATCATGTCAAGAATTAGGCAGCCTATAATGAATGCAGGCCTGATCAACCGGGGGAACGTGACGATATGGATAAGTGAAGCCGCCCTTGCCAGAATACCCGACGCCATACCCACACGTGGTCGCCTGTGTTTATACGGTGATGCGCTGATTCAGGCATTACTTGGCGTGAAGACCGTCTATCGACTGACGTTGCGCGCCCTGCAAGGTTTCACCCAAAGTCTACGCGATTTGGCCTTCTCGAGCTTGCCGGTGCCGAATTACGCCACGCTCTGTCGCTGGGCAAAAACGCTTGATGTCGAACTGCCGATCCTTCGCGACAACGAACCGATCCATCTGGATGTTGACAGCACCGGTCTGAAAGTCTATGGCGAAGGTGAATAGAAGATGCGCCAGCACGGCTACTCGAAGCGGCGCACGTGGCGTAAAGTCCATCTCGCGCTCAACGCGAATACGGGTCAAGTGCACATGCCGCGCTAATGACGCATCAAAATGTGGCTGACGGTGACGCTCTGGCCAAGTTGCTCGACCAGATTCCACGCGAAGAACAAATCGATGTCATCGGCGGTGACGGTGCCTACGAAACCGAACCATGCCATGCGGCCATTGCTGCATGCGGTGCTATTCCTTCGATTCCGCCACGCGAGGGTGCCGCTCATTGGCCAGCGGATATGCCCGGTGCGGCGTGGCGTAATGGCGCGGTTGATGCAATTGCCCGTGACGATCGTCGAGAATGGAAGCAACACAGTGGCTACCACCGGCGATCGCTTGCCGAGAATGCGATGTATCGCGGTTCAAGACCCTCACCGGCAACTGTCTCTGGGCGCTTCACATCGACTCGCAGGCGCCCGAGGTCGCCGTTCGCGGCGGCGTTCATCAGCCGCATGGCGGACCTCGCTCGTCCGCAATCCGTTCGTATCGCCTGAAATTATGCCCGTCGATGCCATTGCGTCTTCACGCTCGATTTATGCAACAACGCCTCTTGAAACTGTCAATGATGCCGGATCAATAATCTTCGAGACGCGCGATCTGCGTCTTCACTTCGGCGGCAACCTGCTCGAAGAACATCAGCTGCCGCACCGCCTCGACCTCGCCCTGGGTCGAGGGCCTATCGAGTAGGGCCTCGAGCTTATCGAGCCGCGCATGCTCCTCCTTGCGCAATTTACCGAGCAGCGCGTCGAGCGCATCGGCATTCTTCGCGCCGACTGCATCTTCGATCGCCTCACGCCATTCCATCTGCTGCATCAAGAAGGCCGGCTCCATCGTTGTGATGTTTTCGGCACCGACCTCGACCCCGCGTAGCGACAGCAGGTAGATCGCGCGTTTCAGCGGATCACGCAGCGTCTGGTAAGCCTCGTTAGCGCGCGTGGCCCATTGTATCGCGATGCGCTTCTGCGCGTCGCCGACCGCCGCGAAGCGATCTGGATGCACCTCGGACTGCACCGCGCGGTACGCCGCGTCAAGTGCGGGTATATCGAGCGCGAACTGCGTCGGCAGGTGAAAGAGTTCGAAGTAGCTGTCTTTCAGCGAAATCATCAAATGGGCGTTGTTGTATAAATCTGGCGAGAGCCGGTAACGTTTACGCGCCAGAGTCGAGGCGAACCCCTGTTATCAAATCAAATTTAGGCGTAAATTCTCGGCTTTTACTAAGAAGATGCGTAGGAAAACACGCAAGACATGCGAGCGGAAAGTAGGGTACCGTGTCAAGTAGAGAGTTCCGCATGGCGTTGTTGCATAAATCGAGCGAGAGGACGCAATGGCATCGACGGGCATAATTTCAAGTGATATGAACGGATTGCGGACGAGCGAGGGCCGCCATGCGGTTGAGTTCGCCGACGCGAACGGCGAATGCAGTCGCCTGCGAGTCGATGTGACGCGCCCAGAGAGAGTTTCCGGTGAGGGTCTTGAACCGATACATCGCATTCTCGGCAAGCGATCGCCGGTGGTAGCCACTGTGTTGCTTCCATTCTCGACGACCGTCACGGGCAATTGCATCAACCGCGCCATTACGCCACGCCGCACCGGGCATATCCGCTGGCCAATGAGCGGAACCCTCGCGTGGCGGAATCGAAGGAATAGCACCGCTATGCAGCAATGGCCGCATGGCATGGTTCGGTTTCGTAGGCACCGTCACCGCCGATGACATCGATTTGTTCTTCGCGTGGAATCTGGTCGAGCAACTTGGCCAGAGCGTCACCGTCAGCCACATTTTGATGCGTCATTAGCGCGGCATGTGCACTTGACCCGTATTCGTGTTGAGCGCGAGATGGACTTTACGCCACGTGCGCCGCTTCGAGTAGCCGTGCTGGCGCATCTTCTATTCACCTTCGCCATAGACTTTCAGACCGGTGCTGTCAACATCCAGATGGATCGGTTCGTTGTCGCGAAGGATCGGCAGTTCGACATCAAGCGTTTTTGCCCAGCGACAGAGCGTGGTGTAATTAGGCACCGGCAAGCCCTGGAAAGCCAAATCGCGCAAACTTTGGTGAAACCTTGCAGAGCGCGTAACGTCAGTCGATAGACGGTCTTCACGCAAAGTAATGCCTAAATCAGCGTATCGCCGTATAGACACAGGCGACCACGTGTGGGTATGGCGTCGGATATTCTGGCAAGGACGGCTTCATTTATCCATATCGTCACGTTCCCCCTGTTGATCAGGGCCTTCATTATAGGCCGCCCATTTCCTGACACAGTAGCGTGCCTTTGGCTCATCTGTCTTGTGTATGTCCTCGCGCATTTTCTTGTGAAAAATTAGACAGTTACTCTTGAATTTGACTTGATAGGGGGCCGTGACCGTTGCGCATAAACGTCAACGGATCTCGCTCGATTTATGATGCAAAAACGCCGTTCGGCATGATATCATGAACCTGATCAACCGGGGGAATACGACGATATGGATAGATGAAGCTGTCCTTGCCAGAATTCGTGACGCCCTCTCATACCTACTCGTGGTCCTCCGCGTCTGTACAGCGCGATACACTGATTGAAATATTACTTATTGATCAATAATATGTGAACTTGACTAAAGTTGCATACCAAATGGGTTTGTGCATGAAATAGCGCGCGATACGGTTGTGGTGATTTCTGGAGACGAAAGTAGATGGCTGATGACCGCTTTTTGAGATGACCCTTGGTCCGTGCCGGAGCCTGTTTCGTCAAGTTCGCCTTCAGGCCAGCATTGAGTATCTCGTCAGAATTTAGTTCCGGGCTGTACGACGGCGGGTGAAACACTTCGATCTCGTCGAAGTGCTCGGCCAACTACGCCGTGACCAGCCTTGCGTGATGAACCTTCAGGTTGTCGAGAATCAGCAACACCTTCTTGCTGCACATGTTTTTATTGATTTGAAATTCAAGATTGCGAATTTCGGCTCAATAAATCGAGCAAGAGCCATTGACGTTGACGCGCAACGGATCTTGCGCGATTTATGCAACAACACCCATCGTCGGCGATAATATCGCTTTGTTCGTCGCGTGCAATCTGGTCGAGCAACTTGGCCAGAGCCTCACCGTCAGCCACATTTTAATACGTCATTAGCGCGGCATGCACTTGACCCGTATTCGCGTTGAGCGCGAGATGGACTTTACGCCACGTGCGCCGCTTTGAGTAGCCGTGCTGGCGCACCTTCCATTGACCTTCGCCATAGGCTTTCAGACCGGTGCTGTCGACAATCAGATGGATCGGTTCGTTGTCGCGAAGGATCGGCAGTTCGACATCAAGCATTTTCCCCGGCGACAGAGGGTGGGGCGTTGTTGCATACATCGAGCGAGATCCGTTGACGTTTACGCAACGGTCGCGGGGCCAGCCTCCTATCAAGTCAGATTCCAGAGTAACTGCCTAATTTTTGCCAAGAAAATGCGCAAGGAAATACACAAGAAAGGTGAGCCGAAGGCACGCTACCGTGTCAGGAATTGGGCGGCCTATAATGAAGGCGTGATCAAACGGGATAACGTAACAATATGGATAGATGAAGCCGTCCTTGCCAGCATACCCGATGCCATACCCACACGTGGTCGCCTGTGTCTATACGGCGATACGCCTGATTCAGGCATTACTTGGCGTGAAGACCGTCTATCGACTGACGTTGCGCGCCCTGTAAGGTTTTACCAAAAGTCTGCGCGATCTGGCCTTCCCGAGCTTGACGGTGCAGAATTACACCACGCTCTGTCGCCGGGCAAAAACACTTGATGTCGAACTGCCGATCCTTCGTGATAATGCACCGATCCACCTGGTTGTCGACAGCACCGGTCTGAAGGTCTATGGCGAAGGTGAATGGAAGGTGCGTCAGCACGGCTACTCGAAGCGGCGCACGTGGCGTAAAGTCCATCTCGCGCTCAACGCGAATACGGGTCAAGTGCATGCCGTCGCTCATGACGAATCAAAATGTGGCTGACGGTGACGCTCTGGCCCAGTTGCTCGACCAGATTCCACGCGAAGAACAAATCGATGTCATTGGCGGTGATGGTGCCTACGACACCAAGCCATGCCATGCGGCCATTGCTGCACGCAGTGCTATTCCTTCGATTCCGCCACGCGAGGGTGCCTTTCATTGACCAGCGGATATGCCCGGCGCGGCGTGGCGTAATGACGCGGTTGATGCAATTGCCAGTGACGGTCGTCGAGAATGGAAGCAAGACAGTGGCTACCACCGGCGATCGCTTGCCGAGCATGCGATGTATCGGTTCAAGACCCTCACCGGAAACTGTCTCTGGGTGCGTCACATCGACGCGCAGGCGACCGAGGTCTCCGTTCGCGTCGGCGTCATCAACCGTATGGTGGACCTCGCTCGTCCGCAATCCGTTCCATCTCGTCCTCGCGCTCGATTTATGCAACAACGCCCCCGCAATCACCACTGCGAACGGCGAACCCAGATGACGAAAAAAATCTATATTAAGACTTTCGGCTGCCAGATGAACGAGTACGACTCGGACAAGATGGTGGACGTGCTCAATGTTTCCAAAGGTCTCGTGAAGACGGATCGGCCCGAGGACGCGGACGTGATCCTGTTTAATACCTGCTCGGTGCGCGAAAAAGCGCAGGAGAAGGTGTTCTCGGACCTCGGTCGGGTGCGCGAACTGAAGAAAGTAAATCCGAACCTGATCGTTGGCGTGGGCGGCTGTGTGGCGAGCCAGGAAGGCGCGAAAATCGTCGCGCGAGCACCCTACGTGGACGTGGTGTTCGGCCCGCAGACGCTGCACCGCTTACCACAGATGATCGACGCGCGCCGTACCAGCGGTCGCTCCCAGATCGACATCAGTTTCCCCGAGATCGAGAAGTTCGACTACCTATCGCCCGCGCGCGTCGAGGGCCCGAGCGCTTTCGTGTCGATCATGGAAGGCTGCAGTAAGTACTGCAGCTACTGCGTGGTGCCCTACACGCGCGGAGACGAGGTCTCGCGCCCCTTCGACGACGTGCTCACCGAGATCGCGGGCCTGGCCGACCAGGGCGTGCGCGAAGTGACCTTGCTGGGCCAGAACGTCAACGCCTATCGAGGCGCGCTGACCCAGGGCTCGGAGGAGATCGCCGATTTCGCTACCCTGATCGAATACGTGGCCGAGCTGCCAGGCATCGAGCGGATCCGCTACCTTACCTCGCATCCGAAGGAATTTACCCAGCGCCTACTTGACGTCTATGAGTACGTGCCCAAGCTGGTGAACCACCTGCACCTGCCGGTCCAGCATGGCTCAGACCGCATTCTGATGGCCATGAAGCGTGGGTACACGGTGCTTGAGTACAAGTCGCTGATCCGCAAGCTGTACACGATCCGCCCCGATTTGTCGCTGTCGACCGACATCATCATCGGCTTCCCCGGCGAAACCGAAGCCGATTTCGACAAGACCATACAGCTGGTGCGCGAGATGCGCTACGACACTAGCTTTTCGTTCATCTATAGTCCTCGCCCCGGAACACCGGCGGCCAACCTACACGACGACACACCGCGCCAGGTCAAGCTCAAACGCCTACAACATCTGCAGGCCACCATCGAGGAAAACGTCACTCGCATCAGCACGTCTATGGTCGGTCGCATCGAGCAGATCCTGGTGGAAGGGCCGTCGCGCAAGGATCCAAACGAGTTGGCGGGACGCACAGAGAATAACCGCGTGGTCAACTTCCCCGCGCCGCTCGCCTCGCACGCGCGCCTGATCGGCCAGATGATCGACGTACGGATCAACTATGCTTACCCGTATTCTCTGCGCGGCGAGTTGGCACTCGAACACGATGCCGCCAGCACCGCCCCCGCTGATACCGAGTGCCCAACGCAGGAAAGCCCACGCCACCTTTGAAGCGCTATCTATTGATCAGAAATACGTGATTTTGAATCAAGCTGCATGGCGTTGTTGCATAAATCTAGCGAGAGCTGGTAATGGTTTACGCGCAACGGTCAGGGCCAGCCTTTTTTATCAAGTCAGATTCCAGAGTAACTGCCTAATTCTTTCCAAGAAAATGCGCAAGGACATACACAAGACAGGTGAGCTGAAGGCACATTACCGTGTCAGGAATTGGGAAGCCTATAATGGGCGTTGTTGCATAAATCGAGCATGAGGACGCAATGGCATCGACGGGCATAATTTCAGGCGATACGAACGGATTGCGGACGAGCGAGGTCCGCCATGCGGTTGATGACGCCGACGCGAACGGCAACCTCGACCGCCTTGCGAGTCGATGTGACGCGCCCAGAGACAGTTGCCGCTGAGGGTCTTGAACCGATACATCGCATTCTCGGCAAGCGATCGCCGGTGGTAGCCACTGTCCTGCTTCCATTCTCGACGACCGTCACGGGCAATTGCATCAACTGCGCCATTATGCCACGCCGCACCGGGCATATCCGCTGGCCAATGAGCGGAACCCTCGGGTGGCGGAATCGAAGGAATAGCACTGCGTGCAGCAATGGCCGCATGGCATGGCTTGGTGTCGTAGGCACCGTAACCGCCGATGACATCGATTTGTTCTTCGCGTGGAATCTGGTCGAGCAACTTGGCCAGAGCGTCACCGTCAGCCACATTCTGATGCGTCATGAGCGCGGCATGCACTTGACCCGTATTCGCGTTGAGCGCGAGATGGACTTTACGCCACGTGCGCCGCTTCGAGTAGCCGTGCTGGCGAACCTTCCATTCAGTTTCGCCATTGACCTTCAAACCGGTACTGTCGACAACCAGATGGATCGGTTCGTTGTCGCGAAGGATCGGCAGTTCGACTTCAAGCGTTTTTGCCCGGCGACAGAGCGTGGCGTAATGGCACAGGCAAGCTCGGGAAGGCCAGATCGCGCAGACTTTGGGTGAAACCTTGCAGGGCGCGCAACGTCCGTCGATAGACGGACTTCACGCCAAGTAATGCCTGAATCAGCGCATCGCCGTATAAACACTGGCGACCATGTGTAGGTATGGCGTCGGGTATTCTGGCAAGGACGGCTTCATCTATCCATATCGTCACGTTTCCCCGGTTGATCAGGCCTGCATTATAGGCCTCCCAGTTCCTGACACGGTAGCGTGCCTTTGGCTCACCTGTCTTGTGTATGTTCTTGCGCATTTTCTTGGAAAAATTAGGCAGATTACTCTGGAATCTGACTTGATAGGGGGCTGGCCCCGCGACCGTTGCGCATAAACACCGGCTCTCGCTAGATTTATGCAACAAGACGTATCGTGATCGAATCCAGGAAACGACATCATGTCTCGTATCCAGAATACCTTTGCAGTACTCGCCGCCCAGGGCCGGAAGGGCCTGATCCTTTTCCTTACGTCAGGAGACCCGGACCCGGAGAAAACCGTCGAATTCATGCATGCGCTGGCCGAGGGAGGCACCGACGTGATCGAGCTCGGCGTGCCGTTCTCCGATCCGATGGCCGACGGCCCGGTGATCCAGCGCTCGGCTGAGCGGGCGCTAGCGGGTGGCATGACGCTACGGCGCGTACTCGACGAGGTCAAGCGCTTCCGCGAGCGCGATGACCACACCCCGGTGGTGCTGATGGGCTATGCTAACCCGATCGAGCGCATGGGTGCCGAGGCTTTTGCAGAGGCAGCCGCTGCGGCTGGAGTCGACGGCGTGCTAGTGGTCGACTACCCTCCCGAGGAAGCAGTCGATTTCGTTACCATCATGCGTGCCGTCCACATCGACCCCATTTTTCTGCTGGCACCCACCTCGACCGAGGAACGGATGGACGCAGTGGGGCGGATCGCCAGTGGTTATGTCTATTACGTGTCATTGAAAGGGGTAACGGGAACTGGCAATCTAGATATTGATAGTGTTGCGGGTAAAATTCCCACCATCAAGTCGCGCGTGCAGGTTCCGGTTGGCGTCGGCTTTGGGATCCGCGACGCCGCCACGGCGCGCGCGGTGGCCAAGGTGGCGGACGCGGTTGTAATCGGCAGCCGCGTCGTGCAACTGCTCGAGGAAGCGGCTCCAGGCGCGGAGGTGAGCGTGCTCAAGGCCTTCGTCGCCGAGATCCGTATTGCGCTCGACCTCGGCGTTGTTGCATAAATCGAGCCCGTCGATGCCATTGCGTCCTCGCGCTCGATTTATGCAACAATGCCTCCTCACATTCGATTTATGCAACAACGCCGTTCACGCAACGACTTTCCCAAGTCTGCCCATGCTCGACATCCAGTTACTGCGGAAAAACCTCGACAGCGTCGCCAAGCGCCTTTCTGATCGCGGCTACACCCTTGACGTCGCCAAATTCTCCTCGCTCGAGTCGGATCGCCGCACGATTCAGACCCGCACCGAAGAATTACAGGCGTGCCGCAACAGGCTGTCGAAGCAAATCGGAACGATGCAGGGGCGGGGCGAAGACACTTCGGTCGTGATGGCCGAAGTTGGGGAGATCGGCGACGAGATAAAGAGCTCGACCACTAGGCTCGACGAAGTTCAGGGCGCGATGCGGGCGCTGCTGTTCGAGATGCCGAACCTTGCGCACGAGAGCGTACCGATTGGCAATGACGAGGTCGTCAATGTCGAGAGGCGCCGCTGGGGTATGCCGCGCAGTTTTGATTTCGACCTGCGTGATCACGTCGACGTGGGCACGCCGCTTGGCCTCGATTGCGAAATGGGCGCTAAGCTCTCGGGCGCGCGCTTCACCATGCTGCGCGGTTCGATCGCGCGCCTGCACCGGGCGCTAGCACAGTTCATGATCGAAACGCACACGTTGCAGCACGGTTATACGGAAACCTACTCACCGTATATTGTAAACTCAGAAATCCTCTGCGGCACCGGGCAACTGCCGAAGTTTGCTGAGGATATGTTCCGCGTCGAGAAAGACGGCGAGGAAAAAAACGTCACGCAATACTTGATCTCGACCTCGGAAATTACGCTGACCAACACCGTGCGTGATTCGATCGTCGACGGCGCTGTTCTGCCGATTAAGTTGATCGCACATTCGCCGTGCTTTCGCTCCGAAGCTGGCTCGTATGGGCGCGACACGCGCGGGATGATCCGCCAGCACCAGTTCGACAAGGTCGAGATGGTGCAGATCGCCGCTCCAGATGCTTCCTACGCGGCGCTCGACGAGATGGTCGGACACGCCGAGGCGATCCTGCAGAAACTCGAGCTGCCGTATCGCGTGATCACGCTGTGCACGCGCGACCTGGGCTTCTCTGCCGCCAAGACCTTCGACCTCGAAGTATGGTTGCCGGCACAGAATACCTATCGTGAGATCTCGAGCTGCTCGAACACCGAGTCGTTCCAGGCACGCCGCATGCAGGCGCGTTTTCGTAACGCGCAAGGCAAGCCTGAATTCGTGCATACGCTGAATGGCTCGGGCCTCGCAGTCGGTCGCACGTTGGTGGCCGTGCTAGAAAACTACCAGAACGCTGATGGCTCGGTGACGGTGCCCGGCGCACTGTGTCCATACCTAGGTGGCCTGGAGAAGATCGAACTGCCGGGCGCGGCGTCCTGATGTCACGAATGCGGTATCTCTCCCGTACGGCAGGAATCGCGTGTGGTATTTTCGTCGGGCCGGTCACGAATTTTTTTGCGAAAGGGCTTGGAAAGCCAGAAAAGATTATTCTATAGTTTTTTGCCAAAACGAGACTATTTATTGATCTTCAATTTGAGATCTTGAGGTTGTAAAGTAGGAGAAGGAAAGGTGGCAGAGAGGTCGAATGCGCCGGACTCGAAATCCGGTGTACGGATATGCCGTACCGTGGGTTCGAATCCCACCCTTTCCGCCAAAATATAAACTCGCGTAAGCGATCCGGATATTGATCCACAATTCGTTATCTTGAAATTTAAAAATCGTTTCTCATGTGAGGGACATGGAAAACAAGACATGAGATCGCTTCTTCCTGAGGTAGGTGAAGAGCGGCGACGTCAGGTGATCAACTTGCACACGCGCGGCTCTGGACCTACGACGAGATTGCCGAGCATACGAACCTATCGCGCACGAGTGTGTTTGATGTTTGCGTGTGGCTGGATTGCGAGATAAGCCGAGAGGCGAAGCGGTGAACCCAAGCCGAGCCCTGAGTGAGCAGTAGGAAGTGGAAATTTGCATGCTGTTGCACGGACCAGATGCCGGAGCAGCTGAAGATGTCGTTCGCGTTGTGGACGTGACATGCCGTGCGGGAGTTGATCCGGCAGCGATGTGGTTTGATACTGACGTTGCAATGTGTCGGCTTGTATCTAGCGCGCTGGGGCTGTACTCCACAAAGCCGATGAAGCGGGCCTACGAGCAGAGACCGGAAGCGGTGCAGGCATGGCTGAACGAGACGTACCCAGAGATTGCGCGGCGGGCAAAAGCCTGAAGGCGCGGGAATTTAGTGGGGCGACGAAACGGGGCTGCACTCGGATGATGCACGAGTGCGGTTCTTAAGCCCCCAATGGGCAAGACACCCGAGCGGCGCGTGGCGAGCTGACGCGAGAAGGCTTTCCGGTGAAGGCGCCGGGGCGTTGTTGCATAAATCGAGCGCGATGCCATTACGTCCTCGCGCTCGATTTATGCAACGACGCCCCAAAACGCCACGATTGGCTTCGCAGCTTCCTGCTGTTTTGTTTACATGATCGAAATTCGCAACCTTTCGCAGCGATTTGCTGGGCCGCACGGCTGGGTGGAGGCGCTGCACAACGTCAACCTGACGATTTCCCGCAGCGAGGTGTTCGGCATCATCGGTCGAAGCGGTGCCGGCAAGAGCACGCTAGTACGCACCATCAACCTGCTCACGCGTCCTAGTGAGGGTAACGTGGTGCTAGATGGCCACGACCTGACCGCACTGTCGGCGGTTGATCTGCGCGCCACGCGCCGCGACATCGGCATGATCTTCCAGCACTTTCACTTGCTGTCCTCGCGCACCGTCTACGAGAACGTAGCCCTGCCGCTCGAGCTGGCCGGCGTGAAGCGCGCGGAGATTGAGGCAAGCGTACTTTCCCTCCTCGAGCTAGTCGGCCTGACGGCGCAGAAGGATCGTTACCCGGCCCAGCTCAGCGCCGGCCAAAAGCAGCGTGGGGGCATCGCACGCGCTCTGGCCAGCAAGCCTAAGGTGCTGCTGTCGGACGAGGCGACCTCGTCACTGGATCCGGAAACCACGCGCGCGATCCTCGACCTGCTGCGCAGGCTCAATCGCGAACGGGGGCTGACCATCGTGCTAATTACCCACCAGATGGAGGTGATTAAGCAGGTCTGCGATCGTGTGGCGGTGCTCGACGCCGGTCGCGTGGTCGAGACTGGGCCGGTGATCGAGATCTTCGTACAGCCGCACCACGAGGTCACGCGCGCGCTGATCGGTAACGTGATTGCGCAGGAACTGCCGCCGGTATTGAAGGCGCGCGTCGCCGAGCGCCTGAAGAGCGGTCGCAGCCACCTGCTGCGCCTGGCCTTCACTAGCAGTGGCGTAGACCAGCCGATCCTGTCGGAAACGATCCGTCGCTACAAACTGAATTTCAACATCCTGCACGGCCAGATCGATGAGATCCAGGGCCAGGCCTTTGGCTCACTGTCAGTGCTGGCGGACGGCGAGTCCGGCAAGGTCGGCGAGGCGCTTGCCTATCTGCGGGCGCAGGGCGTGGTGGTCGAGGAGTTTTCGCCTGTTGAGTGAAATGCTGGATATGTTCGTGCAATCGTTCTGGGAGACGATGATCATGGTCAGCATCGCAGGTATGGTTGGCGCACTGGTCGGCCTACCGCTCGGCGTGCTGCTGTACCTGACCGATCGCCAGGGCGTGCTGCAGAACCTGGGCGTCAATCGCATGCTGGGCGGGCTCGTCAACGCGGTGCGCTCGACGCCCTTCATCATCCTGCTAGTTGCGGTGATTCCATTCACGCGCCTGATCGTCGGTTCGTCGATCGGCACGGTCGCCGCCGTGGTACCGCTGACGCTGGCTGCGGCCCCGTTCATCGCGCGCCTGGTCGAGACGGCGCTGCGTGAGGTCGACCGCGGGCTCATCGAGGTCGCGCTGGCGATGGGTGCCACCACCCGCCAAATCGTGTTCAAGGTACTGCTTCCCGAAGCCTTGCCCGGCATCGTGGCGGGGCTGACCATCGCCTTCGTTTCGCTGGTCGGCTACTCGGCGATGGCAGGCGCGATCGGCGGAGGCGGGCTCGGCGACCTCGGGATCCGCTACGGCTACCAGCGCTACGAGCCGGAAGTAATGTGGACCGTGGTGGTGATCCTGATCGTGTTCGTGCAGATCGTGCAGTCGTTCGGCGACTGGCTGGTGCGGCGGCTGAGCCGACGTTGAGTCGTTGCTCGGCACAGCCGTACCGCCCTCAATCTCTTCGAGTTTTATTCTAGACCGGAGCGGTGTTCAAAATGCAGCTGGAGGTGGCGTTTTTGGGCGCTGTTGCATAAATCGAGCGTGAGGACGCAATGGCATCGACGGGCATAATTTCAGGCGATACGAACGGATTGGGGGTGAGCGAGGTCCGCCATGCGGTTGATGACGCCGACGCGAACGGCGACCTCGGTCGCCTGCGCGGCGATGTGACGCGCCCAGAGACAGTGGCCGGTGAGGGTCTTGAACCGATACATCGCATTCTCGGCAAGCGATCGCCGGTGGTAGCCACTGTGTTGCTTCTATTCTCGACGACCGTCACGGGCAATTGCATCAACCGCGCCATTACGCCACGCCGCACCGGGCATATCCGCTGGCCAATGAGCGGCACCCTCGCGTGGCGGAATCGAAGGAATAGCACTGCGTGCAGCAATGGCCGCATGGCATGGCTTGGTGTCGTAGGCACCGTCACCGCCGATGACATCGATTTGTTCTTCGCGTGGAATCTGGTCGAGCAACTTGGCCAGAGCGTCACCGTCAGCCACATTCTGATTCGTCATTAGCGCGGCATGCACTTGACCTGTATTCGCGTTGAGCGCGAGATGGACTTTACGCCACGTGCGCCGCTTCGAGTAGCCGTGCTGGCGCACCTTCCATGCACCTTCTCCATAGACCTTCAGACCGGTGCTGTCGACAACCAGATGGATCGGTTCATTGTCACGAAGGATCGGCAGTTCGACATCAAGCGTTTTTGCCCGGCGACAGAGCGCGGTGTAATTCGGCACCGGCAAGCTCGGGAAGGCCAGATCGCGCAGACTTTGGGTGCAACCTTGCAGGGCGCGCAACGTCAGTCGATAGACGGTCTTCACGCCAAGTAATGCCTGAATCGGCGTATCGCCGTATAGACACGGGCGACCACGTGTGGGTATGGCATCGGGTATTCTGGCAAGGACGGCTTCATCTATCCATATTGTTACGTCCCCCCGGTTGATCAGGCCTTCATTATAGGCCGCCCAATTCCTGACACGGTAGCGGTGCCTTCGGCTCACCTTTCTTGTGTATGTCCTTGCGCATTTTCTTGGCAAAAATTAGGCAGTTACTCTGGAATCTGACTTGATAGGAGGCTGGCCCAGCGACCGTTGCGCGTAAACGTCAACGGATCTCGCTCGATTTATGCAACAACCCCGTTCTTTTTTACAAAAAAGTTGCACAGCCCGGTCTTACAAGCGTTCGTGCAAAAGCTTGCCGAGCCGCGCAACGCCTTGTTCGATCTGCTCGGGCGGCACCGTCACGAACGACAGGCGCAGGGTGTTCGCCTGCGCGTCGTTGGCGAAAAACGGCGCGCCTGGCACAAAGGCCACGTTCTGGGTGATCGCGGCCTTGAGCAAGGCCATGCTGTCGATGCTCGCAGGCAACTGCACCCAGACGAACATGCCACCCTCAGGGCGATTCCAGCTCACCCCGGCGGGCATGTGCCGCGCCAGCGCGTCGAGCATCACGTCGCATTGTGCGGCATACAGCGCGCGGATACCGGGAACATGCTCGTCGAGGAAGCCGTCTCGGATCACTTCATAGGCGATCCTCTGGGTCAGAGAGGGGGTGTGCAGATCGGTGGCCTGCTTGGCTTGAACCAGCTTGAAATGCAGCAACTCGGGCGCGATCAGATAGCCGATCCGTAGCCCCGGCGCGAGCACCTTGGAGAAGCTGCCGAGATGGACCATGTGCCCTGGTGCCATCGACAGCATCGTCGGCAGCGGCTCGCCGCAGTAGTTGAGCGCCCCATAGGGATCATCCTCGATCACCGGGAACGGGCTTGACTGAGCGAAAGCCGCTAGCGTACGACGGCGCTCCATCGGCAGGCGGCGCCCAGTCGGGTTTTGGAAGTTTGGCTGCGCGTAGAATAGGCGCGCACCGGCGGTCAGTTCGGGTGTGAGCGCCTCGGGAACCAGGCCGAACTCATCGCTGGGCACCTGCACGTAGTTCGGTTCGTGCAATGAGAAGGACTGGAGAGCGCCGAGGTAGGTAGGCGTCTCCACCAGAACGTGACTGGCCGGGTCGATCAGCACTTTGCCAAGTAGGTCTAGCGCCTGCTGGGAGCCAGTGGTGATCAGCACCTGGCTGGCCCGCACGCGATGGCGCTCGGCGATCCACTCGCGCAGCGGCAGGAAGCCTTCGGTGGCACTATATTGCAGCGCAGCGACGGGCGTGTCGCACAGCACGCGGTCGGCAGCTGAGCGCATGCGCTCAGCCGGAAAAGTCGATGGGGCTGGTAGTCCGCCCGCGAACGAAATGACATTGGACTGCTCGGTAACCTTTAGGATCTCGCGGATCGCGGAGCTGGTCAGCTTGCGAGCGCGATCGGAGAGGGGCCAGTTCGGTTGGGACAGCTCACTCATGATGTTTACGTCGGGGTATGTAGCTGATCCGGTTGTTCGGACACGCTTTTATGATCAGGCCACGAGCGTCAATAAGCTGGCCTGATGGGCTTCGAGGGGTGATTTGAAGCCTGGTTTTTCAAGATGTTATGCGCGATTGTATCGATCCTGGAGTTCTGCGCGGCGTTGTTGCATAAATCGAGTGTGAGGATGCAATAGCATCGACGGGCATAATTTCAGGCGATACGCACGGATTGCGGACGAGCGAGGTCCGTCATACGGTTGATGACGCCGACGCGAATGGAGACCTCGGTCGCCTGCGAGTCGATGTGACGCGCCCAGAGACAGTTGCCGATAAGCGTCTTGAACTGATACATCGCATTTTCGGCCAGCGATCGCCGGTGGTAGTTACTATCTTTCTTCATTCTCAACGACCGTCACGGGAAAGTGCATCAACCGCGCCGTTACGCCACGCCGCACCGGGCGTATCCGCTAGCCAATGAGCGGCACCCTCGCGTGACGGAATCGAAGGAATAGCACTGCGTGCAGAAATGGCCGAATGACATGGCTTGGTGTCGTAGGCACCGTCGTCGCCGATGACATTGATCTGTTCTTCGCGCGGAATCTGGCCGAGCAACTTGGCTAGAGCGTCACCGTCAGCCACGTTCTGATGCGTCATTAGTACGGCATGCACTTGACCCGTATTTGCGTTGAGCGCGAGATGGACTTTATGCCACGTGCGCCGCTTCGAGTAGCCGTGCTGGCGCACCTTCCATTCACCTTCTCGATAGACCTTCAGACCGGTGGTGTCGACAACCAGATGGATCGGTTCATTGTCACGAAGGATCGGCAGTTTGACATCAAGCGTTTTTGCCCGGCGACAGAGCGTGGTGTAATGCGGCACCGGCAAGCTCGGGAAGGCCAGATCGCGCAGACTTTGGGTAAAACCTTGCAGGGCGCGCAACGTCAGTCGATAGATGGTCTTCACGCCAAGTAATGCCTGAATCAGCGTATCACCGTATAAACACGGGCGACCACGTGCGGGTATGGCATCGGATATTCTGGCAAGGACGGCTTCATCTATCCATATTGTTACGTTCCCCCGGTTGATCGGGCCTTCATTATAGGCCGCCCAATTCCTGACACGTTAGCGAGCCTTCGGCTCGCTTTTCTTGTGTATTTCCTTGCGCATTTTCTTGGCAAAAATTAGGCAGTTACTCTGGAATCTGACTTGATAGGAGGCTGGCCCCGCGACCGTTGCGCGTAAACGTCAACGGATCTCGCTCGATTTATGCAACAACGCGCCCCCATGCGGCCATTGCTGCACGCAGTGCTGTTCCTTCGATTCAGCCACGCGAGGGTGCAACTCATTGTCCAGCGGATACGCCCGGTGCGGTGTGGCGTAACGGCGCGGTTGATGCAATTGCCCGTGACGGTCGTCGAGAATGGAAGCAAGACAGTAGCTACCACCGGCAATCGCTTGCCGAGAATGCGATGTATCGGTTCAAGACGCTTACCGGAAACTGTCTCTGGGCGTCTCACACCGACTCGCAGGCGACCGAGGTCGCCTGTGAGTCGGTGTCATCAACCGCATGGCGGACCTCGCTCGTCCTCAATCCGTTCGTATCGCCTGAAATTAGGCCCGTCGATGCTATTGCGTCCTCACACTCGATTTATGCAACAACGCCGATCCGAATAACTGAATCTCCTACAAGCCACGTAGCGCCAATAAAAAAACCGCGGCGAGAGCGCCGCGGGTTCATTTACTGTTTCTGGAAGGCTTCATGCCTCGAAGCTCACACTGTGGGATGAGCTCAGTGCTTGACGACTTCTGTCGAGGCGTCCTTCAGAGCTTCGACAACCGGTGCCGCAGTCTTCGCCTCGTCCTCGGGCAGCGCGTTTGGCGTACGTGCGAGCGCCACCTCGAGCATCTTGTCGATCCAGCGGACCGGCACGATCTCGATGGCGTTCTTCACGTTGTCCGGAATGTCGGTGAGGTCCTTCACATTCTCTTCCGGAATCAGCACAAGCTTGATGCCGCCGCGATGCGCCGCCAGCAGCTTCTCCTTCAGCCCGCCGATCGGCAGCACTTCGCCGCGCAGCGTGATTTCACCCGTCATCGCGACATCAGCGCGGACCGGGATACCAGTTAACACTGACACCAGGGCCGTGGTCATCGCAATACCGGCGGACGGACCGTCCTTCGGCGTCGCGCCTTCAGGCACATGGATGTGGATGTCCTGCTGCTCAAAAGCCTCGTCCTTTATACCCAGACGGCGCGAACGAGAACGCACCACCGAACGTGCGGCCTCGACCGATTCCTTCATCACGTCGCCGAGCGAGCCGGTACGGATCACGTTACCTTTGCCAGGCATTACGGCTGCTTCGATCGTCAGTAGATCGCCGCCAACTTCCGTCCAGGCCAGGCCCGTGACCTGACCCACCTGGTTTTTCTTGGCGGCCAGGCCGAAGTCGTACTTGCGCACACCGAGAAAGGTGTCGAGGTTGCCAGAATCGACCTTCACCTGGCTCACTGCTTTCTTCAGTAGCAGCATCTTCACGACCTTGCGGCAAATCTTCGAGACTTCGCGCTCGAGCGAGCGCACGCCTGCTTCACTAGTGTAGTGGTGAATGATATCGCGGATCACTTCCTCCGTGACGTCGATCTCACGGTCCTTTAGCCCATTATTTTTCTTTTGCTTCGGCAGCAGATAGCGTTGCGCGATACTGACCTTCTCGTCTTCTGTGTATCCAGACAAGCGGATCACTTCCATTCGGTCCAGCAGCGGCGGAGGGATGTTCAGCGAGTTCGAGGTGGCCACGAACATCACGTCCGACAAGTCAAAATCGACCTCGACGTAGTGATCGGCAAACGTATGGTTCTGTTCGGGATCAAGCACCTCGAGCAGGGCTGAGGACGGATCACCACGGAAGTCCATGCCCATTTTGTCGACTTCGTCGAGTAGAAAGAGCGGATTACGCACGCCGAGCTTGCTCAAACTCTGCAGGATCTTGCCCGGCATCGAACCGATGTAGGTCCGGCGGTGGCCGCGGATCTCGGCCTCGTCACGTACGCCGCCGAGCGCCATGCGCACGAACTTACGGTTCGTGGCGCGGGCGATCGACTGGCCGAGCGAGGTCTTTCCGACGCCTGGGGGCCCGACTAGGCACAGGATCGGGGCTTTAACCTTGTCAACGCGCTGTTGCACCGCGAGATACTCGAGGATCCGTTCCTTGACCTTCTCGAGGCCGAAGTGGTCCTCGTCAAGCACCTGTTCGGCATTCGACAGGTCGTCGTTGACCTTGCTTTTCTTGCGCCACGGCAGGCCGATCAGCGTGTCGATGTAGTTGCGTACCACGGTAGCCTCGGCCCACATCGGCGACATCAGCTTAAGCTTCTTGAGCTCGGCATCGGCCTTTTTCTTTGCTGCCTTGGGCATGCGCGCGACATTGATGCGCTTCTCAAGCTCCTCGAAATCGACGCCTTCCTCGCCCTCGCCCAGTTCCTTCTGAATCGCCTTTACCTGTTCGTTCAAATAGTACTCACGCTGGCTCTTCTCCATCTGACGCTTGACGCGACCGCGGATGCGCTTTTCCATCTGCAGGATTTCGATCTCGGCTTCGAGCTGCGCGAGCAGATACTCGAGACGCTCGATGACGGAGAACATTTCCAGGATGTGCTGCTTCTGGTCGAGCTTGAGCGGAAGGTGCGCGGCGATCGTGTCAGCCAGGCGGCCCACTTCGTCGATGCCCGACAGCGAAGCCAGGATCTCCGATGGAACCTTTTTGTTCAGCTTCATGTATTGATCGAACTGCGCTACGATTGCGCGACGCAGTGCCTCGGTTTCGGCGCTATTGTTGTGGTCGAGTTCGAACGGCAGCACTTCGCACGAGAACTGGATTTCCTGTTCCTCGATCGACAGTGCCTGGGCGCGCTGCTGGCCTTCGACGAGGACCTTCACGGTACCGTCCGGTAGCTTCAACATCTGCAGGATGTTGGCGATACAGCCGACCTCGTACATGTCCTTGTCGGTCGGCGCGTCCTTTGCGGCGATCTTCTGGGCGACCAGCATGATGTACTTGTGGCCTTCCATCGCCGCCTCGAGGGCCTTGATCGACTTCGACCGACCCACAAAGAGCGGGATCACCATATGCGGGAAAACGACGACATCCCGCAGCGGCAGCAGCGGGAGCGTAATGCGTTTCGGCGGGAGAAGTTGGGTGCCTGACATTTTCATTTCCCCATGAGTGGTGTCAATTGTTCGGTAGATGAAGTTCTTCGCCCCAAGGGGCGAGGTATCAAACCCCGAAAGTCAAATGCAAAAGTGAGCGTCCCAAAGGACGGGGAATCCACCTGAAGAGATTGAAGAAGGTGGACCTGCAGGAAGGTGCGCTGGCGGCGACAGGGGGAGCGCGTAGCGTGACTGTAGACGCCGCCAGTGCCGCTGAATGCAAACAGTAGTTAGTCGAGAGCGCAAGCGTTCTTTCGCCCTGCGCTTGCTGCGCAGCGAATCCGTTAATGTCATTTTTCGCGAAGTCAGCATCACGTTCGCTAAGCTAGAGCAATGGCGTGCATTTAGCGTGGCATGCATTGAAGCCAGCCTAAAGTCGCGCCAGACTGATCCGTTGGAAGTCAAGCTCAAGGAAGCCGTGTACCGCGGCGGAGCACTGACCATGGAGGTCGAGATTCTGCGCATGCAGCCAGAGTGGAAAGAACGCCGTCCTTTGATCGCCCGGAGGTCGTCTCCATGAGCTATACGATCACCACGGTAGGCAAACCCTTTGAATTGCAACGGGTATGCCTGATGCTCAACTTCCCGCGCTCGAAAATCTATGCCGGGCATGCCAGGATGCTCAGTAACGTCACCCCACTTACCCTGGTCTGACGGGGCTCCAAGCCCAAGGTACCTGACCACGAACTGCTCGCGGTCATCCGTGCCGATCTGGCTCGCACGGTGTTCGTCGGCAAGGGTGTACGCAAGGTCTAGTCGCGCCTGCGTATCCAGGACGACATCCGCGTGTATCGTGTCCAGGTCTCCTGGTTGATGCGCAAACACGGCCTGCTTTGGCCCTATTGGCAATACCCCCTCCCACCGGCCAATCTCCACACTAGCCAATCTCCACGATGTGGTCACATCGCGACCGATCAACCCAATGAGGCGTCGGGCACTGATGGAATCAAGGTCCAATCTGTCGTTGAGGAACTGGTCTGGATCTTCGCTGCAGTCGAGCATTCTGACGTGATGTGCGTCGGCACCCACGTCACTAAGGTGGGTGACCGATTGACAGCCTTGGAACCCATCAGCCAGCAGCTGCCGAAATACTTCGGTTCGATCGAAGTCGACGTCAGTCGCGGACTGTGGCTGCGAATGGATTACGGCTCGCAATAACGTTGTTGCATAAATCGCGCGTGAAGACGCAATGGCATTGACGGACATAATTTCAGGCGATACGAACGGATTGCGGACGAGCGAGGTCCGCAATGCGGTTGATGACGCCGACGCGAACGGCGATCTCATTCGCCTGCGCGTCGATGTGACGCGCCCAGAGACAGTTGCCGATAAGCGTCTTGAACTGATACATCGCATTTTCGGCCAGCGATCGCCGGTGGTAGTTACTATCTTTCTTCATTCTCAACGACCGTCACGGGAAAGTGCATCAACCGCGCCGTTACGCCACGCCGCACCGGGCGTATCCGCTAGCCAATGAGCGGCACCCTCGCGTGACGGAATCGAAGGAATAGCACTGCGTGCAGAAATGGCCGAATGACATGGCTTGGTGTCGTAGGCACCGTCGTCGCCGATGACATTGATCTGTTCTTCGCGCGGAATCTGGCCGAGCAACTTGGCTAGAGCGTCACCGTCAGCCACGTTCTGATGCGTCATTAGTACGGCATGCACTTGACCCGTATTTGCGTTGAGCGCGAGATGGACTTTACGCCACGTGCGCCGCTTCGAGTAGCCGTGCTGGCGCACCTGCCATTCACCTTCGTCATAAACCTTTAGACCGGTGCTGTCGACCACCAGATGGATCGGTGCGTTGTCGCGAAGGATCGGCAGTTCGACATCAAGCGTGTTTACCCGGAGACAGAGCGTGGTGTAATTCGGCATCGGCAAGCTTGGAAAGGCGAGATCGCGCAGATTTTTCGAGAAACCTCGCAGGGCAAGCAACCTCCGTCGATAGACGGTCTTCACGCCAAGTAATGCCTGAATTAGTGTATCGCCGTATAGACGCAGGCGAACACGCGTGGGTATAGCGTCGGGTATTCTGCCAAAGACGGCTTTATCTATCCATATCGTCACGTTCCCCCAGTTGATCAAGTCCACGTTATAGGCCGCCCAATTCCTGACACAGTAGCGTGCCTTTGGCTCACATGTCTGGTGTATGTCCCTGTGCATCTTTTTTGAAAAAATTGAGAGTTTACGTCGTAATCTGACTTGATAACAGGGTGCTGATCCTGACTATTTATCCACAATTCGTGATCTTGAAATTAGAAAATCATCCCTCATGTCTCGTTTTTCCATGCTCCTCACATGAGGGACGATTTTCTAATTTCAAGATCACGAATTGTGGATAAATTTTGCGTGTAAACGTCACCAGCTTTCGCTAGATTTATGCAACAACATCCCTGATCGCAAAAGCGTGTCTGAAGCACCGAATCCTCTACATCGAGAATATTCGGTAAAAAATGCGCTGTGCAGCGGGAACTCGATATTACCCACAAGACTAAACGAAAAAAGCCGTTCACGACGCCATGAACGGCTTTTTACTTCCTCAGATAGTCAAGCCGATCAATCTTCTTCGGGTGTCTTCCACGTCGCTTTGGACGCTCACTTTTGCATTTCATTTGCGGAGTGTGATACCTCACCCCTTTGGACAAGGCGCTTCATTTCGAACGCGCCACTTTGGGTACGTCCTCGTAGATCAGAAGTGGTTTGCCGTCGCCATCGAGAACATTGCCGTCGATGATAACCTTGTTCACCCTCTTCAAGGTTGGCAATTCATACATCACGTCGAGCAGCGTCTGCTCGATGATCGAACGTAAGCCGCGCGCGCCAGTCTTACGGCAGATCGCCTTGCGTGCCACCGCCTGCAGTGCGTTGGGGCAGAGTTCCAACTCCACATGCTCCATCGCGAACAGTTTCTGATACTGCTTGACCAGCGCATTCTTCGGCTCGACCAGGATCTTCATCAGGGCGGTCTCGTCGAGCTTGCCGAGCGTAGCGACCACCGGAAGGCGACCGATCAGCTCGGGAATCAACCCGAATTTAAGTAGGTCTTCCGGCTCGACCTCGCGCAGTACCTCGTCCGAATCGCGCTCCTGCTTACTCTTCACGGAGGCGCCGAAACCGATACCAGTCTTTTCAGTACGATCCGTGATAACTTTCTCTAAGCCGTCGAACGCGCCGCCGCAGATGAACAGGATGTTGGTCGTGTCGACCTGGATGAAATCCTGATTCGGATGCTTGCGCCCCCCTTGGGGGGGCACCGAGGCCATAGTGCCCTCGACCAGCTTAAGCAGCGCCTGCTGGACTCCCTCGCCCGACACGTCGCGGGTGATCGAGGGGTTGTCTGCCTTTCGGCTGATTTTGTCAATCTCGTCGATATAGACGATGCCGCGCTGGGCCTTCTCAACCTCGTAATTGCAGTTCTGCAACAGCTTCTGGATAATGTTCTCGACATCCTCGCCCACGTAGCCGGCTTCGGTCAGCGTGGTCGCGTCAGCGATCACGAAGGGCACGTTTAACAGGCGAGCCAGGGTTTGCGCGAGCAGCGTCTTTCCCGATCCGGTTGGCCCGATCAGCAGGATGTTGCTCTTCGAAAGCTCGACCTCGTCTTTCTTGTCGAGATGCTTAAGACGCTTGTAGTGGTTGTAGACGGCCACCGCGAGGATCTTCTTCGCGCGCTCTTGCCCGATCACGTATTGATCGAGGATCGCGCGGATTTCCTGAGGTCTCGGCAAGGCCGATTTCGGCAGCCTGACTTCGACCCCGGATGCGGCGCTTTCTTCGCGGATGATGTCGTTGCAGAGATCGATGCACGCATCGCAGATAAACACCGCCGGGCCTGCGATGAGTTGACCCACTTCATGCTGGCCTTTCCCACAAAATGAGCAATGCAAAAGCGTTTCGCTGTTCGAACCTTGTTCGTCCACCATAGATGTATGAGCCTCTGGACACACGAGTTACATAATACGCCGTCTAGCCAGCCACCCATGATCGCCATGGGTGGCTGGCCGCGCTGTTCTTGCCGCAGATGCTCAAGGTGCTGCCCGTTTTGGGGCGGCACCGCGTGTGCTGGGATTACAGACGCTTGGCCGTCACGTGGTCGATCAAGCCGTAAGCCTTGGCAACGTCGCTGGACATGAAATTATCACGATCTGTATCCCGTGCGATCTGTTCAACGTTTTGGCCTGTGTTGTTCGCCAGGATCTTGTTTAGGCGCGTGCGCAGGTACAGAATCTCGCGCGCCTGGATCTCGATGTCCGAAGCCTGGCCACGTGCTCCGCCCAGCGGCTGGTGAATCATCACGCGCGCGTTGGGCAGCGCGTAGCGCTTGCCTTTGGCGCCGGAGGACAGCAAGAAGGCACCCATGCTGGCCGCTAGACCCATGCACAGCGTCGACACGTCTGGCTTGATGAACTGGATCGTGTCGTAGATCGCAAGGCCCGCCGAAACCGAACCGCCCGAGCTGTTGATGTACAGGCTGATGTCTTTGTCCGGGTTTTCACTTTCAAGGAACAGCAGCTGCGCAACCACTAGGTTCGCAGTCTGGTCGTTCACTTCGCCCACCATGAACACGATTCGCTCCTTGAGCAGACGCGAGTAGATGTCGTATGAACGCTCGCCACGGCCACTGGTCTCCACCACGATCGGCACTAGCCCGAGCGCCTGCGCCCCAAAATCCTGGGGAGCAGGGGAAGCCAGCGTATCCAGCAATTCAGCGCGATTGATCATGCAATGAGCCTTGTCCGAAATAAAAAAGAAGTACCCCCCCAGGGGGAGGTATCAAACCCCGAAAGTCAAATGCAAAAGTGAGCGTCCCAAGGGACGGGGAATCCACCCGAAGAGATTGAACAGAAGAAAGGACCGCCGTCGCGCAGTTTCGCGTCGACGAAGATTGGCGCTGGGCCAGTCCTCGACGTAAAAAACGGCGTGCCGACCGTCGCTCCGACAGCCGGCACGCCGCTGAAACGACGCTTAAGCCTGCGCGGATGCGCTGGCTAGTGCCTCGAAGCTCACTTCCTTGTCCGTCACGTGCGCTTTGCCGAGCACGAAGTCGACGATGTTGCTTTCAACGACGAACGCTTCCATTTCAGCCAGGCGCTGCTGGTTCGAATAATACCAGCGGACCACTTCCTTTGGGTCTTCGTAGCTCTTCGCGAGCTCGTCGACTTCGGCGCAGATCTGTTCGGGCTTCGCTTCCAGGCCGTTAGCCTTGACCAGCTCAGCGATCACCAGGCCCAGTTTGACGCGACGCTCGGCCTGCTCCTTGAACATCTCGACCGGAATCAGGGCGTTCGCTGCGTTCGGCGCGCTGCGCTGCACGAGATCCTTGCGCACCATTTCGACCAGGCGCTGCTGGTCCTGCTCGACCAGTGCGTTTGGCACGTCCAGCTCTGAGATCTTCAGGACCGCGTCCATCACCTGGTTCTTGACCAGGGATTGCGTGTGGCGCTTGGCTTCTCGCTCGAGATTGTTCTTGATTTCGCTGCGCATCTTGGCAGTGTCGCCGTCCTCGATACCGAGCGCCTTAGCGAACTCGCCGTCGATTTCCGGCGAGTGTGGCCACTCGACCTTCTTCATCGTGGCCGTGAACTTCGCCGTCTGACCGGCGACATCCTTCTCATGATGGTCCTCGGAGAAAGTCAAATTGAACTCGCGCGTCTCGCCGACCTTCAGGCCTAGCGCAGCCGTCTCGAATTCCGGCAGCATGCGGCCTTCTCCGAGCACAAACGGGAAGTCCTCGGCGGTGCCGCGCGGGAAAGCAACGTCGTTAATCTTGCCGACGAAGTCAACCGTCACGCGGTCGCCGTTCTGGGCGGCGGTGTCTGCGCCGCCGTCGCCATGCTCGCCGCCTTCTCCGCGAACGTGGAAGTGCACGCGCTGCTTGCGCAGGATGTCTAGGGTACGATCGATCTCGGCTTCGCCGATGCTGGTGGTCGAACGCTCAACTGCAGCGGTGGCTAAATCGCCGATCTTCACTATCGGGTAAATTTCGAATGTCGCATCGAACGCGTAGGCGTCAGTGGCTGCCCCGGCCTTCGGCGCGAAGCTCGGCTGGCCTACCACGCGCAAGTTCTCGGTGCGGCTGACTTCGAAGAACTCCTGGCCGATTTTATCGCTTAACACTTCCGCCTCGACCTGGCCCGCGTATTGTTTTGCGACCATCTTGAGCGGAACCTTCCCCGGGCGGAAGCCCGGCATGCGCACGTTCTTCGCGAGTTTCTGAATACGGGCGTCGATTTCCTTCTGCACAACTGCCTTGGACAGGGAAATCGTGACACGGCGTTTGAGCTTTCCGAGGTTTTCAACAACGTTAGCCATAACTTCAATTGTCCTAAAATAATTCGAACGAATCAGTTTTCCTTTCCGAACCTGCCTCGCAGGGCGATAGCCATCGCACCGCGGCGGTTTCCATTCTTCGGCACCGCCCCTGGCGAAGCGCGATGCCTTCGGCTTGAAAAGCACGGCTTTGACTGAAAAGATTGATTATATTTATCAAAAATTTGTGATCTTGAAATTATAAAAGCCCCCTTCATGTGAGGAGCATGGAAAAATGAAACATGAGGGACGATTTTATAATTTCAAAATCACGAATTTTTGATAAATATGTAACAATGCCGCGTGATGTGTTGCCAGCGCCTTTGCGGCGCGACCCACTAGTCGGTCGTTTTCTTGCCATAGGTCGGACAGACCTGGCTCTTGCAGCTAAAGCAGACCTTCTTGCAATGTTCGAACGCGGAGTTGGTACAGCAGTGGGCTGCGTAGCCCATCACTTCCAGCCCGCACGCCAACATACGGTTGACGTTGTCAACGAACACAGGACAAATCTCGTCACGGTTCTCCTGCACATATCGCCACCAGGCGGCGCCACGCTGGAACAGCTGTTTTATTGGGCTGACGGTTCGAATGATGAGTACCTCACATGGACGCGCACGCATCCGACTTTACCATCATCTCGTGCTGATCGCACACACATGACTGCCTTTCTGCGAGCGTGAGCCTTCGCGAACCCGCGCCTTTAGTCGCCGCGTAGCGGCCTACCTTGAATATTGATTTACAATTCGTGATGTTGAAATTTAAAAAATCGCCTCATCATGTGATGAGCATCGAAAAAACGAGAAATGAAAGACGGTTTTAAATTTCAAGATCACGAATTGTAAATCAATATTCACTACGCGCCGCCAGCCTCTGACTCATTAGTCAGAAATATAGGCGACATTTGGATATCTGAAGAAGGGTTATACCAGATTTATGCAACAACGCCCCGCCAAGCGACAGCGAACCGATTCACGTGGTGGTCGACAGCACCGGTCTGAAGGTCTATGGCGAAGGTGAATGGAAGGAGCGCTGCGGCACAGTACGGCGACTTGAAGCGGCGTACGTGGCGTCAAGTCTATCTCGCCCTCAACACGAATACGGGTCAAGTGCATGCCACGTTAATAACGCATCAGAATGTGGCTGATGGTGACGCTCTAGGCAAGTTGCTCGACCAGATTTCGCGCGACGAACAAATCGATGTCATCGGCGGCGAAGGTGCCTACGACACCAAGCCATGCGGCCATTGCTGCATGCAGGGCTGTTCCTTCGATTCCGCCACTGGAGGGCGCGCCACTCATTGGCCAGCGGATACGCCCGGTGTGGTGTGGCGTAACGGCGCGGTTGATACAATTGGCGCGGTTGATACAATCGCTCGTGACTGTCGTCGAAAATGGAAGAAAAACAGTAGCTACCATCAGCGATCGCTTGCCGAGAATGCGATGTATCGGTTCAAGACGCTCACCGGAAACTGTCTCTGGGCGCGTCACATCGACGCGCAGTCGACCTCAGTCGCCTGCGCAGCGGCGTAATCAACCGCATAGCGGACCTCGCTCGTCCGTAATCCGTTGGTATCGCCTGAAATTATGCCCGTCGATGCCATGTGCGTCCTCGCGCTCGATTTATGCAAGAACGCCCCTCATTCCTCGTTTGTTCATGCCCCTGACATGAGGAATGATTTTTTAATTTCAAAATTACGAATTTTTGATTAATAAACGGATCTGCTACAGCGCGGATTCTGCTTGCAGCTCAGCCGAGCGCAGACACCAGCTCCGGAACTACCGTGAACAGGTCGCCGACGATGCCATAGTCGGCCACGCCGAAGATCGGCGCTTCCTCGTCTTTATTAATCGCCACGATCACCTTCGAGTCTTTCATCCCGGCCAGGTGCTGGATCGCACCCGAGATCCCCACCGCGATGTATAGCTGCGGAGCCACGATCTTTCCGGTCTGGCCGACCTGGTAATCGTTTGGTACGTAACCCGCGTCGACCGCTGCGCGCGAGGCACCCAGAGCCGCCGACAGCTTTTCGGCCAGCGGCTCCAGCACCTGCGTGTAGTTTGCACCGCTGCCCAGACCTCGACCGCCCGACACGATGATGTTCGCGCTGATCAATTCCGGACGGTCGAGTGTGGTTACTTCACGGTTCACGAATTGCGACTTACCGCTGTCGACCGCCGCCTCGATCTTCTCAACCGACGCGCTGCCACCTTCGGCCGAGACCGGATCGAAGCCCGTCGAACGCACCGTGATGACCTTGATCACATCGCTCGACTGCACCGTTGCGATCGCGTTACCGGCGTAGATTGGGCGCTTAAAGGTAGTGGCGCTGTCCACTGCCGTGATGTCCGAGATCTGCGCTACGTCTAGCTTCGCGGCGATGCGTGGTGCCACGTTCTTGCCGTAGGCCGTGGCCGGAGTCAGGATGTGCGAATATTTTTTTGCGATGTTCAGTACCGTGGCTTCCACGTTCTCCGCCAGGCCTGCAGCTAGTTGTGGCGCGTCGGCCAGCAGCACCTTCGCTACGCCGGAGATCTTTGCCGCCGAGTCGGCTGCACCCTGTGCGTTACCACCCGCTACCAGCACGTGGATATCGCCGCCGATCTTTTGCGCGGCTGCCACCGTGTTCAGCGTCGCCGCCTTGATCGTAGCGTTGTCATGTTCGGCAATGATTAGAATCATCATGTGCTGTCTCTCCCCTTACAGAACTTTCGCTTCGGTTTTCAGCTTTTCAACCAGCGTCTTTACGTCTGCCACTTTCACACACGCCGCGCGCTTGGACGGCTCCAACACCTTCAGCGTCTTCAGGCGCGGGCTCACGTCCACGCCTAGGTCTTCCGGCTTCACCACCTCCAGCCGCTTCTTCTTCGCTTGCATGATGTTGGGCAGCGTCGCATAGCGCGGCTCGTTCAGGTTCAGGTCGGTGGTCACCACTGCAGGTAGCATCAGTGATAGGGTTTCCGAACCGCCGTCTACTTCGCGCACGACCGTTGCTTTACCCTCGGCGACCGTCACCTTCGAGGCAAAGGTCGCCTGCGGCAGGCCCGCTAACGCGGCTAGCATCTGGCCCGTCTGGTTCGAATCATCGTCGATTGCCTGCTTGCCGAGGATCACCAGTTGCGGTTGCTCCTTGTCAACCAGCACCTTCAGGATCTTCGCCACGCTCAGCGGTTCAACGCCTTCACCGGCCTCCACTAGGATCGCCCGGTCGGCACCGCTCGCCAGCGCCGTGCGCAGCGTCTCCTGCGCCTGCACAGCGCCGATCGACACGACGATCACTTCTGTCGCCATGCCTCCTTCCTTCAGCCGCACCGCCTCTTCAACGGCGATCTCATCGAAGGGGTTCATCGACATCTTCACGTTTGCGATATCGAGGCCCGTTCCGTCCGACTTCACGCGAACCTTCACGTTGTAGTCGACCACTCTCTTTACCGGCACTAGGATTTTCATACACACGCTCCAAATTTATTGATCTGAAATACGTAATCTTGAATTAAGCTGCATAATGTATTAGTTTATGAGCAAAATAGAGAGCGACGCGCTTTGGTGCTTTGGGGAGACGGATTCCGTTGTTTATTGATCCACAATTTGTGATCTCGAAATTTAAACATCGTCCCTCATGTCTTGTTGTTCTATGCCCTCACATGAGGGACGATGTTTAAATTTCGAGATCACAAATTGTGGATCAATAAACAACGGAATCCACTACAGTGACAATTTTTTATTACGCAGCCATCTTGTCTTTAGTTGCAAGATCTCTAGACTGTTTATCTCAAGCTTTTATCCATGCTATATAGGAGACGATTCCATGCGCCTCACGATCCGGATCAACGCAAGCAACCAGACCACCCAGCGACAAGCTTCGTACGCGGTGCTGTGGATCGATACAGATGAGCAGCTCTGGTCGCGGGAGGCGCATCAGGGCATCGACCTGCCGCAATGGGGGAAGGTGAAGCATCTCGAGGGCTCGGTCGCGCTCTGTGCGGCCGAGGGCGACGCAGCGCTGTGCCGGCTGCAGGGCTTATCAATTGACCGCGTGATGGGCGTTGCGGGCGATGCCGGCCAGGGCACCGCTCTGCTCGGCAGCAGCAGCTCGGATGGCGCATGGCGGCTTCAGGCCATTGATCGCTGTGTCAAGCCATCGGAAAACCACGGCTTTACTGTGGTTCGCTAAAGTTTCTCGTTGGTATTGCTCGTTTATGTTGCATATTGATTCGCAATTCGTTATCTTGAAATTAGAAAATTCTGCCTCATGTGACGGGCATGGAAAGACGAGACATGAGATCGCTTCCTCGTGAGGGCGTTGTTGCATAAATCGAGCACGCAGTCGCATGGCATCGACGGGCACAATTTCAGGCGATACGAATGGATTGCGGACGAGCGAGGTCCGCCATGCGGTTGATGACGCCGACGCGAACGGCGGCCTCGGTGGTCCGCCTGCGCGTCGATGTGACGCGCCCAGAGACAGTGGCTGGTGAGGGTCTTGAACCGATACATCGCATTCTCGGCAAGCGATCGCCGGTGGTAACCACTGTCTTGCTTCTATTCTCGACGACCGTCACGGGCAAGTGCATGAACCGCGCCATTACGCCACGCCGCACCGGGCATATCCGCTGGCCAATGAACGGCACCCTCGCGTGGAGGAATCGAAGGGAGAGCACTGCGTGCAGCAATGGCTACATTGATGTCGTAGGCACCGTCACCGCCGATGACATCGACTTGTTCGTCGCGTGGAATCTGCTCGAGCAACTTGGCCAAAGCGTCACCGTCAGCCACATTCTGATTCGTCATTAGCGCGGCATGTACTTGCCCCGTATTCGCGTTGAGCGCGAGATGGACTTTACGCCACGTGCGGCCACGTGCGCCGCTTCGAGTAGCCGTGCTTGCGCACCTTCCATTCACCTTCGCCATAGACCTTCAGACCGGTTCTGTCGACAACCCGATGGATCGGCAGTTCTACATCAAGCGTTTTTGCCCGGCGACAGAGTGTGGTGTAATTCGGCACCGACAAGCTCGGGAAGGCCAAATCACGCAGACTTTGGGTGAAACCTTGCAGGGCGCGCAACGTCAGTCGATAGACGGTCTTCACGCCAAGTAATGCCTGAATCAGAGCATCGCCGTATAAACACGGGCGACCACGTGTGGGTATGGCGTCGGGTATTCTGGCAAGGACGGCTTTATCTATCCATATCGTCACGTGCCCCGGTTGATCAGGCCTGCATTATAAGGCCGCCCAATTCCTGACACGGTAGAGTGCCTGCGGCTCACCTGTCTTGTGTATGCCCTTGCGCATTTTCTTGGAAAAATTAGGCAGTTACTCTGGAATCTGACTTGATAGTGGGCTGGCCGGCGAGCGTTGCGCGTAAACGTCAACGGCTTTCGCTCGATTTATGCAACAACGCCCCTCGTGAGGCACTTGAAGAGCGGAGTCGGCAGGTAATCAATCTGCGCAGGTGAGGCTCGACCTACGACGAGATTGCCGAGCATACGAACCTGTCGCGCACCGGCGTGTTCGATTTATGCAACACCCCCCGTCGGGGTGCTCATTGCGGATCGGCTAGGCGCAGTGCGGCACATGTCAGCCGGTTGCCGAGCGCGACGGCCAGCGTCTTCTCGTCGGTCGAGATACACTGGTGCGCAGTCTGCAGGCCTCTGCAGGCGTGATGCGAGGCACCGTAGGGAGTGCCGCCGCTGTCGGTAGTGGTCAGCGTGCTTTCGGTATAGGGGATGCCGACGATCAGCATGCCGTGGTGCAGCAGCGGCAGCATCATTGACAGCAAAGTTGATTCCTGGCCGCCGTGCAGGCTGCTGGTGGAGGTGAACACGCAGCCGGGCTTTCCGGCCAGCGCGCCAGACAGCCATTGCGTCGTGGTGCCGTCGAGGAAATACTTGAGCGGCGCGGCCATGTTGCCGAAGCGGGTCGGCGAACCGAGCGCCAGGCCCGCGCATTCCTCCAGATCACGCAGCTCCGCGTAGGGTGGGCCGTCGGACGGGATCTCGGGCGCGCTGGCCTCGCAGACGGTGGACACGGGCGGCACAGTGCGGATCCGCGCCTGCATGCCGGGTACCGCGTCGATGCCAGTGGCGATCGCCAGAGCCAGCTCGCGTGTCGTGCCATGGCGGCTGTAATAGAGCACCAGGATGTCTTTCATAAGCCTCTTCGGTAAGCGGCTATTATAGGACATGCGACGGTCGCGAGGCATGGCGGCGCGCCTGCAGCCCGAAGGAGGAAGCCCGTTGCCAAAGCTGAGTGTTGACCTAGTCACGATCCGGCGTTTTGTCCGATTTGCCGCCAAGCGCGGTGCCGAAGATCGCATCCCGCAGGTCGCGGGCAGCTTGACCTTCACGACGATCCTCGCGGTGGTGCCGCTGGTGACGGTTGCCTTTGCGTTGTTTACTGTCTTCCCGATGTTTTCCTCCTTCCAGTCTGCGCTGCAGGGTTTCTTGGCTGAACACCTGATGCCGGCCCAGATCAACAACCAGATCTTCAAATACATAAACGAGTTCTCGTCTAAAGCTAAGGGCCTGACGACGGTCGGCCTGGTCGTGCTGGTGGTCACCTCGGTGATGACTATGATGACTATCGAGTCGGCCTTTAACGTGATCTGGCGCGTGAGGAAGTCGCGGCCCTTTGCGCAGCGCGTTCTGGCGTACTGGGCCTTCATTACACTGGCACCGCTGCTATTCGGCATCAGCCTGTCGATTTCCTCCTACCTGTTCACCAAGTCGCTTGCGATCGCCGGAACGCTGGCCGAGATCAGCTCGGTTGTATGGCTGCTGACGACCGCCTCGCTGCCGCTGACGGTGCTGGCTTTTACCCTGCTGTACGTCTATCTGCCGAATTGCACGGTGGCCTGGCGCGATGCCGTGGTGGGGGGGATTTGCGCGGCGATCGCCTTCGAGCTGGCCAAGCGCGGCTTCACCTATTACGTGCGGCATATCCCGACCTACACGGCGGTCTATGGTGCCTTCGCGTCGGTACCGCTGTTCCTGCTCTGGGTGTACCTGAGCTGGCTGATCACTCTAGCGGGGGCAATGCTGGCCTCGGCGCTGCCAGAGATCCGGATCGGGCAGTTCCACCGGGTCGCTTATCCGGGCAGCGACCTGCTCGACGCGCTGGCCCTGCTGGAGGGACTGGCCGACGCACAGCAGGCTGGTAAGCAGGGCCATTCGGCGGCACGCCTGGCCGTAATGGTGCGCTGCAGTATTGTAACCGCGCAGCGGCTACTATCAGTGATGGAGGATCACGAGTGGGTTGCTCGGCTGGAGGGCAGCGACATCGCTGTGTCGCGCTACGTGCTGCTGGCTAATCCCGAGCGAATGACGGTCTCGCAGCTGTTCGACGCCTTCGTGGTTGATCGCGACGAACTGCTGTACCAGGCACAATGCGCCAGGTCCTCCATCGACGGCGAGCGGCTGGTGGCAGCGCTCACAGGCGAGCGGCTAAAGACGACGCTGGCGCAGTTACTGGTAAAGCGTGGCGAGGTGTTGTCGGAAAAGGGCGACCAGCAAACGCTGGCACCGTGGCTGCAGAACTGACGAAGACAGCCTGAGAAGCGTTGTTGCATAAATCGAGCGTGAGGACGCAATGGCATTGCATCCTCACGCTCGATTTATGCAACAACGCCGATCATATGTGACAGCAGGATATCCACAAGCTTGCCAACAAAAATGTGGATAAACCGGGGAACTGGTAGGGCGCGGGCATCGCCGCCGAGGTTTCCAGCTCGCGCGAGCATCGCGCGTGGCGCGGGATCGAGGCGGACAGTCGCCTCGGCATGAGGCCATTTCCGACCGAAAATCTGGTTCTAGATCCTTGATCACATTGATATTTTTGTGTTTTGACCGTGCATGGAAACGCTGCCGAAGCGCGTTCTGCTGGAAAGGATCGGAATCAAATCAAGGACTTGGCTAGTTCGCTAGCGGGATATCCACAAGCTTGCTCACAAAAACTGTGGACAAGCCATGCGCGCGAGGTGCGTAGTGAGGCTGCCTGCCGCATGCCTGCAATTGGAAAAAAACGTGCGCGCCAAGGTAGGTCGCCGTTCGAGTCGACGTAATCAACCGCATGGCGGACCTCGCGCGTCCGCGGCGTTGTTGCATAAATCGAGTGTGAGGATGCAATAGCATCGACGGGCATAATTTTAGGCTATACGAACGGATTGCGGACGAGCGAGGTCCGCCCCCATACGGTTGATGACGCCGACGCGAATAGAGACCTCGGTCGCCTGCGAGGCGATGTGACGCGCCCAGAGACAGTTGCCGGTGAGGGTCTTGAACCGATAGATCGCATTCTCGGCAAGCGATCGGCGGTGGTAGCCACTGTCTTGCTTCCATTCTCGACGACCGTCACGGGCAATTGCATCAACCGCACCATTACGCCACGCCGCACCGGGCATATCCGCTGGCCAATGAACGGCACCCTCGCGTGGCGGAATCGAAGGAATAGCACTGCGTGCAGCAATGGCCGCATGGCATGGCTTGGTGTCGTAGGCACCATCACCGCCGATGACATCGATTTGTTTTTCGCGTGGAATCTGGTCGAGCAACTTGGCCAGAGCGTCACCGTCAGCCACATTCTGATTCGTCATTAGCGCGGCATGCACTTGACCCGTATTCGCGTTGAGCGCGAGATGGACTTTACGCCACGTGCGCCGCTTCGAGTAGCCGTGCTGGCGCACCTTCCATTCACCTTCTCCATAGACCTTCAGACCGGTGCTGTCGACAACCAGATAGATCGGTTCATTGTCACGAAGGATCGGCAGTTCGACATCAAGCGTTTTTGCCCGGCGACAGAGCGTGGTGTAATTCGGCACCGGCAAGCTCGGGAAGGCCAGATCGCGCAGACTTTGGGTGAAACCTGGCAGGGCGCGCAACGTTAGTCGATAGACGGTCTTCACGCCAAGTAATGTCTGAATCAGCGTATCGCCGTATAGACACGGGCGACCACGTGTGGGTATGGCATCGGGTATTCTGGCAAGGAGGGCTTCATCTATCCATATTGTTATGTTCCCCCGGTTAATTAGGCCTTCATTATAGGCCGCCCAATTCCTGACACGGTAGCGTGCCTTCGGCTCACCTGTCTTGTGTATGTCCTTGCACATTTTCTTGTCAAAAATTAAGCAGTTACTCTGGAATCTGACTTGATAGGGGGCTGGCCCCGCGATCGTTGCGCGTAAACGTCAACGGATCTCGCTCGATTTATGCAACAACGCCCCGCTGCAGTGACACCACCCTACGGATGTTCGCCGATCAAGCAATGCTTGTGCTCGACGTGATACGCGAACTCGTCCCAGTAGTGCTTCAGCATGCCGCGCACCGGCATAGTCGCGGCGTCGCCAAGCGCGCAGATGGTGTGACCGATGATATTCTCAGCCACTGAGTTTAGCAGGTCCAAATCCTCAACGCGGCCCTCGCCGTTCTCGATGCGCTTTACCATGCGATAGAGCCAGCCCGTGCCTTCACGACAGGGCGTGCACTGGCCGCACGATTCCTCATAGTAAAAGTATGACAGACGCATCAACGCACGCACCATGCAGCGCGTCTCGTTCATCACGATCACCGCGCCAGAACCGAGCATCGAACCCGCCTTCGCGATCGAGTCGTAGTCCATGTCGGTTTGTATCATCATTTCGCCGGGAATCACCGGCGCAGACGAGCCACCGGGAATCACGGCTTTCAGCTTGCGACCGCCACGCATCCCGCCGGTAAGCTCCAGCAGCGCTGCGAACGGTGTGCCAAGCGGAACTTCGTAGTTACCAGGACGCTCGACGTCGCCCGACACCGAGTAAATCTTGGTGCCGCCGTTGTTCGGCTTTCCGATCTCGAGGTAGGCCTGGGGGCCGACCGTCAGCAGGAACGGCACTGCCGCGAAGGTTTCTGCGTTGTTGATGGTGGTTGGCTTTCCGTACACGCCGAAGCTTGCCGGGAACGGTGGCTTGAAGCGCGGCTGACCCTTCTTGCCCTCAAGCGATTCGAGCAGCGCGGTTTCCTCGCCGCACACATAGGCACCATAACCATGATGCGCATGCAGCTGGAACGAGAATGCCGAACCAAGGATGTTGTTGCCGAGATAACCAGACTCGCAGGCCTCTTCTAAAGCCTCCTCGAAGCGTCGATAGACCTCGAAGATTTCACCGTGGATGTAGTTGTAGCCGACCGTGATTCCCATCGCATAAGCACCGATCGCCATGCCCTCAATCACTGAGTGCGGATTCCAGCGCAGGATGTCGCGATCCTTGAAGGTGCCCGGCTCGCCTTCGTCTGAGTTGCAGACCAGGTATTTTTGGCCCGGGAACTGGCGCGGCATGAAGCTCCATTTCAGGCCAGTCGGGAACCCCGCGCCTCCGCGTCCACGCAGGCCCGAGGCCTTGACGTCGGCAATCACCTGCTCAGGGCTGATTTTTTCTTTGATGATGCGGCGCAGCTGCCTGTAGCCGCCGCGCGCGATGTAGTCTTCGAGACGCCAATTCTCTCCGTTCAAATGGGCCAGGATTAGCGGTTTAATATGACGATCGTGGAGGGACGTCATTTCGAAAGCTCCCCAAGAAGTTGATCGATCTTCTCTCGGTTCATGAAGCTGCACATCTTGTGGTTATTGAGCAGCAGCACCGGCGCATCGCCGCAGGCGCCGAAACATTCGCCTTCCTTCAGCGAGAACTTGCCGTCAGGCGTGGTTTCTCCGAGATCGATCCCTAGCTTCTGCTTCAGATAGTCGACCATGGCTCCGGCGCCGCCATGCGGACCGAGCTGGCACGGGAGATTTGTGCAGAGCGTGAGCTTGTGCTTTCCGACCGGCTTCAGTTCGTACATCGTGTAGAACGTCGCAACCTCCTGCACGGCGACGGCAGGCATGCCGAGATAATCCGCGACGCACTGCATTAGTTCGGACGAGAGCCAGCCGTGCTCGTCCTGAGCGATGGCCAGGGCTGACATCACGGCTGACTGTTTCTGATCCGCTGGATATTTCGCAATCACGCGATCGATTTCTTTCAAGCCTTCAGCTGAGATCATTTCTAGACACGACTCTTTCAATCTTTTCGGGTGGATTCCTGTTCCCTTGGGACGCTTATTGATCCGAAATTGATGATCAATGCTTGTGCATTTTCCTTTCTGGGTTTGATACCTCACCCCTTTAGGCGAGGAACTTCATCTGCATACCGAACAAACATCCTGCCTCGAGGATACGAGACGATAAATCTAGTGCTCACGATTGCCTGACCGCGCATGCACACCAGCACGGTACGCAGCGCCAAGCATAATTGCTCGCCGTCCGCTCGCCGCAGACGAGCGTGACGATCAACGGTCGATTTCGCCGAACACGATGTCCTGCGTACCGATGATTGTAACCGCGTCGGAAATCATGTGGCCACGCGCCATTTCGTTGAGTGCGGAGAGATGCGCGTAACCGGGCGCGCGAATCTTCAGACGGTAGGGCTTGTTCGCACCGTCGGAAACGAGGTAAATGCCGAACTCACCTTTTGGATGTTCCACCGCTGCGTAGGCTTCTCCTTCCGGAACATGAAAACCTTCGGTGAATAGCTTGAAATGGTGAATCAGGTCTTCCATGTTTGACTTCATGTCAAGCCGTTTTGGGGGGGTAATTTTGTGATTGTCGGTCATCACCGGTCCCGGATTCTTCCGGAGCCACTCAATACACTGTTTCGCGATTCGACAGGACTGGCGCATTTCCTCGACCCGAACCAGGTAACGATCGTAGCAATCGCCGTTCACCCCGACCGGGATGTCGAAGTCGAGCTTTTCATAGACCTCGTAGGGCTGCTTCTTGCGAAGATCCCATGCGATGCCAGAGCCGCGCAACATCGCGCCCGTCTGGCCGAGCTGCAGCGCGCGCTCCGGGCTCACCACGCCGATCCCGACCAGGCGTTGCTTCCAGATCCGGTTGTCGGTCAGCAGGGTTTCGTATTCGTCCACGCATTTCGGGAAACGCGTAAAAAAATCGTCGATGAAATCAAGTACAGAGCCCTGACGTGTATCGTTCATTTGCTCAAGGGTCTTGGCATTGCGGATCTTCGACGCCTTGTATTGCGGCATGGCGTCAGGCAGATCCCGGTAGACTCCGCCCGGACGATAGTAGGCCGCGTGCATACGCGCGCCCGACACTGCTTCGTAGACGTCCATCAGGTCCTCGCGCTCTCGGAACGAGTAGAGGAACACCGCCATCGCGCCGACGTCAAGGCCATGCGAGCCGATCCACATCAAGTGGTTCAGCACGCGGGTGATTTCATCGAACAGCACGCGGATATATTTGGCGCGTTCCGGCACCTCGATACCGAGCAGTTTCTCGATCGCTAGCACGTAGCCGTGTTCGTTCACCATCATCGACACGTAGTCTAGACGATCCATGTACGGCACCGACTGAATAAAGGTCTTGTTCTCAGCAAGCTTCTCGGTGGCCCGGTGCAGCAGGCCGATGTGCGGGTCGGCACGCTGGATCACCTCACCGTCGAGCTCGAGCACAAGGCGCAGCACGCCATGCGCGGCCGGGTGCTGTGGACCGAAGTTGAGCGTGTAGTTCTTGATGTCAGCCATAATACGGCCCTCTCAATGTTTCAGGCCGCCATAGAGATCCTCGCGGATGACGCGAGGCGTGATTTCTCTGGGCTCGATCGTCACCGTCTGGTAGACAACGCGCTTTTCCTCCGGGTCGTATCGCATTTCGATGTAGCCAGAGAGCGGGAAGTCCTTGCGGAACGGATGGCCGATGAAGCCATAGTCGGTAAGGATGCGGCGCAGGTCAGGATGGCCTTCGAAGACGATTCCGAATAAGTCGAAGGCTTCGCGTTCGTACCAGTTCGCCGAGCTCCAGACCTCAACCATCGAGGCCAGGATCGGTAGATCGTCGTCTGGTGCGAACACGCGTAGACGCAAGCGCCAATTGTTGGCGATCGATAGTAGATGCAGCGTCGCTGCGAAGCGGGGGCCGTCGTAGACACCGTCGCCGTAGGTTTGATAGTCGACGCCGCAGAGGTCGATCAGTTGCTCGAAGCCGAGCTTGCGGTCGTCGCGCAATCGGGTGGCCACCTCGACATAATCGTTGGCACGCACGACCAGGGTCAGCTCGCCGATCGCTTCGGTCAGGCTGAGCAGGCAGTCGCCGAATGCTGCCTTGAGGTTGGCTTTCAGGGTCGCGATTTTGCTGGCCATATTGTAGGTGCTCTGGACTTTATTGACGGGCGATGGTGCTGGTCCTGCGGATCTTCGCTTGCAACTGAATCACGCCATAGAGGAGCGCCTCGGCAGTTGGCGGACACCCTGGCACATAGACGTCAACAGGCACAATACGATCGCAGCCACGCACAACGGAATAAGAGTAGTGATAGTAGCCGCCGCCATTGGCGCAGGACCCCATTGAGATTACCCAACGCGGCTCGGCCATCTGTTCATAGACGCGGCGCAGCGCCGGTGCCATTTTGTTGCAGAGCGTGCCGGCGACGATCATCACGTCGGACTGGCGCGGACTCGGACGGAACACCACGCCAAAGCGGTCGAGATCGTAGCGGGCTGCGCCAGCGTGCATCATCTCGACCGCGCAGCATGCGAGACCGAACGTCATCGGCCACAGCGAGCCAGTACGCGACCAGTTGATCAGTTTGTCCGCCGTGGTTGTGACAAACCCTTCCTTTAAGACGCCTTGAATACTCATTACTTTTTACTCCTGACAAGCGGCGGAGAGTGCCGCATCACGCAAACCGGTGAAAATTTCCCCGTTACTCCCAGTTCAGGCCACCTTTTCTCCAGATATAGGCGAAGCCACACAAAAATTCGAGCAGGAAGATCATCATGACCATGAGACCGGGCCAACCGATGTCGCGGAAAGCGACACCCCATGGAAACAGGAAAGCGGTTTCTAGATCGAAGATGATGAATAGAATGGCGATGAGGTAGTAGCGCACGTCGAACTTCATACGCGCATCCTCGAAGGCTTCGAAACCGCACTCGTATGGTGAGTTCTTTTCTCTGTTTGGCTTGTTGGGACCGAGGACCTTGCCGATGCCAATCAATGCCACTCCAAAAACAAAGCCCACGATGAGAAACAGCAAGACGGGATAATAGGCGGTGAGGTTCAAGACGATCCTCTATCAGATAGTTTTGCTTATTTTAGAGCATATCACGGCGGGGCGTTATTGCATAAATCTAGAAAGCTGGTAACGGTTTACGCGCAACGCTCGCCGGCCAGCCCCCTATAAAGTCAGATTCCAGAGTAACTGCCTAATTCTTTCCAAGAAAATGCGCAAGGACATACGCAAGACAGGTAAGCCGAAGGCACGCTACCGTTTCAGGAGTTGGGCGGCTTATAATGCAGGCCTGATCAACCGGGGGAACGTGACGATATGGATAGATGAAGCCGTCTTTGCCAGAATACCCGACGCCATACCAACACGTGGTCGCCCGTGTTTATACGGCGATGCGCTGATTCAGGCATTACTTGGCGTGGGCGTTGTTGCATAAATCGAACGTGAGGACGCCATGGCATCAGACGGGCATAATTCAGGCGATGCGAACGGATTGCGGACGAGCGAGGTCCGCCATGCGGTTGATGACGCCGACGCGAACGGCGACCGAGGTCGCCTGCGCGGCGATGTGACGCGCCCAGAGACAGTGGCCGGTGAGGTTCTTGAACCGATACATCGCATTCTCGGCAAGCGATCGCCGGTGGTAGCCACTGTGTTGCTTCCATTCTCGACGACCGTCACGGGCAATTGCATCAACCGCGCCATTACGCCACGCCGCACCGGGCATATCCGCTGGCCAATGAGCGGCACCCTCGCGTGGCGGAATTGAAGGAATAGCACTGCGTGCAGCAATGGCCGCATGGCATGGCTTGGTGTCGTAGGCACCGTCACCGCCGATGACATCGATTTGTTCTTCGCGTGGAATCTGGTCGAGCAACTTGGCCAGAGCGTCACCGTCAGCCACATTCTGATTCGTCATTAGCGCGGCATGCACTTGACCTGTATTCGCGTTGAGCGCGAGATGGACTTTACGCCACGTGCGCCGCTTCGAGTAGCCGTGCTGGCGCACCTTCCATTCACCTTCTCCATAGACCTTCAGACCGGTGCTGTCGACAACCAGATGGATCGGTTCATTGTCACGAAGGATCGGCAGTTCGACAGCAAGCGTTTTTGCCCGGCGACAGAGCGTGGTGTAATTCGGCACCGGCAAGCTCGGGAAGGCCAAATCCCGCAGACTTTGGGTGAAACCTTGCAGGGCGCGCAAGGTCCGTCGATAGACGGTCTTCACGCCAAGTAATGCCTGAATCAGCGTATCGCCGTATACACACGGGCGACCACGTGTGGGTATGGCATCGGGCATTCTGGCAAGGACGGCTTCATCTATCCATATTGTTACGTTCCCCAGGCTGATCAGGCCTTCATTATAGGCCGCCCAATTCCTGACACGGTAGCGTGCCTTCGGCTCACCTTTCTTGTGTATGTCCTTGCGCATTTTCTTGGCAAAAATTAGGCAGTTACTCTGGAATCTGACTTGATAGGAGGCTGGCCCCGCGACCGTTGCGCGTAAACGTGACTAGCTTTCGCTCCATTTATGCAACAACACCTCACCCAAAGTCTGCGGAATTTGGCCTTCCCGAGCTTGCCGGTTCCAAATTACACCACGCTTTGTCGCCGGACAAAAACGCTTGCTGTCGAACTGCCGATCCTTCGTGACAATGAACCGATCCATCTGGTTGTCGACAGCACCGGTCTGAAGGTCTATGGAGAAGGTGAATGGAAGGTGCGCCAGCACGGCTACTCGAAGCGGCGCACGTGGCGTAAAGTCCATCTCACGCTCGATTTATGCAACAATGCCGCGTGAACTGATCGTGCCCGGCACCACCGCCGTCCAAGCCGGGCGTCAGTTCGATATCCAAACCGAATCGGATCTGATTAAGGCCGCTCAGCTGAGCGGCCAAAGCTGTGGCGGTACGCTGCATCAATGTCGCGGATCCGTCACAACCGCGTGCTATCATGATCGATAGCGCTTATCCTAGCGGATGCTAGCGGCGCGATCCGTCCCCGACGCTTGCGCGCACCACCCCGACAACGACAGCTGGCCTTGAGCTGGTCTCTCTCAAGTGCGTGCGAGGCTCGGTCTGTTTCGAGCGTCGTGCGTTTTCCCCCATAAGCGCTTGTGCGGCAGCAATTGCGTCACGGTGCCGAGTGTATCCGGCGCGCGTTTGAGCGCATAAAATTACTAACCCGTCAGATGGGCGCCCCGATTGGGGGATTTCGATGCAACAGTCACGTTTAGCAGTCGCATTGCGCAGAACAGGGGTGGATCATGAACATCATGCTTTATCCGGAACTCTACAAATCGCTCGAAGCCGTCCGCTGGGACATGGAGCAAGACATCCCTTGGGGCAAGTTTGACGCCTCGCTCTTGACTGACGAGCAGGCGAAGACAATCAAGATGAACGCGATTACCGAGTGGTCGGCGCTGCCAGCAACGGAAATGTTCCTGCGCGATAACCACCACGACAGCGACTTCTCCGCCTTCATGAGCGTCTGGTTCTTCGAGGAGCAGAAGCATTCGTTGGTGCTGATAGAGTACCTGCGCCGCTTCAAGCCCGAGATGATGCCGACCGAAGACGAGCTGCACGCGGTGCGCTTCGAGTTCGACCCGGCGCCGCCGCTGGAAACCTTGATGTTGCACTTCTGCGGCGAGATTCGCCTGAACCACTGGTACCGCCGCGCGGCCGAGTGGCACACGGAACCGGTCATCAAGCACATCTACGCAACCATTTCGCGCGACGAGGCACGCCATGGCGGTGCCTACCTCCGCTACATGAAGAAGGCGTTGGTGAACTGCGGCGACGTAGCGCGTTCGGCTTTCGCCAAGATCGGCGTGCTGATGGCCTCCGCGCGCCGCACCGAGAAGCCGCTACATCCTACTAATCTGCACGTGAACCAGTCACTGTTCCCGCGCGACACCGTGCAGTCACGCCTGCCCGATCCAGAATGGCTCGAGCGCTGGCTCGACGAGCAAATCCGTTTCGACGGCGAATGGGAGAAGAAGGTGGTCGACCGGATTCTGCACAACCTATCAATCCTGTTCGAGCGTACCTTCGCCACTGCGCAGGAGCTGAACCGCTACCGCAAGGAAGTTACGGGGCATCTGCAGACGCCTGAGAGCGGTGCCACCACACAGCTAGCCTGACGCGGCAGTCGCTTCATCAATTTCTTCGTATCTGCTTTCCTGCCGATTGCCCCGTAAACGGTGGGGCATGGTGTTGTTGCAACTTGATCCGAAATTCTTAATCTTGAAATTAGAAAATTGTCACCTATGTGATGGGCATGGCAAAACGAGACATGAGAAGCGATTTTTAAATTTCAAAATCATGAATTTCTGATTAATAATACGGGTCAGACCCCCGCGACCGTTGCGCGTAAACAACCAACGTTAACGGCTCTCGCTCGATTTATGCAACAACGCCCCACGCGCCAGCATCCCCATGTTTTGGACGATGTATCATGATAGGCACGAGATGCCCATCTTCGTTGCCAGTCCACGTCGTTTTGCCCGATTGGTTACGCAGCCAGGCTGAGCGTGTAGCATGTGGTTAGCTCTTCACGGCGGTTTGTCGCCGGGGCATGCTGTGCGTCGCGCGAGTGCTTTCGCATGCGCAGGCGGACGCCGTCACGCCGGCGCTCTATTTCATCGTCTTCACAAGGATTTATCGATGCGTTCACGCAGGATCGTAGTGCGCCGTTCCAGTGTTCACGGAAAGGGCGTATTCGCGGTTGCACCGATCCGCGAAGGTGAGCGCGTGGTCGAGTACAAGGGCGAACAGATCTCCTGGAAAGAGGCGCAGCGCCGGCATCCGCATAATTTGAATGAGCCCAACCACACTTTCTATTTCGCACTTGAGGAAGGCGGCGTGATCGACGGTAAGGTCGATGGCAATAGCGCGCGCTGGATTAACCATTCCTGCGAGCCGAACTGCGGGGCCCAGGAAATCGTCGGGCACGTGTATATCCACGCGCTGCGCGACATCACGGTCGGTGAGGAACTGTGCTACGACTATGGCCTGGTCATTGACGCTAAGCTGACCAAGGAGCTCAAACGCGAATACGTTTGTTATTGCGGCACTGCGAGCTGCCGAGGCACGCTGCTTGCCGTCAACGACGAGGACAAGAAGAAAAAAGAGGGGAAAGAAAGACGCCAGGTCGGAGAAAGACGAGAAGGTGGGCAAGGCCAATAAGGCCTTGCGCAAGGGGAAAGGCGCTGAAAAGGGTGCCAAAAAGAAGAAGTAGGATATAGCAGTCCACGCCCCCGCCCCTTGTGCGGCACCGACCGATCGGCTGACGATCAGGTCGCCTGTTTATGAATGGGCTTACTAAGTTTACAGGGCGGTAACGCTTCGTAGTTGTCAGCCGTTTGCTCGAGCCGCAGCGCCTCGAGCAGGTGAATCAGGTACCGATTGAATCACCCTGGGTTTCGCGGCGATTATTTTATTTGAGTCAGGCAGCCTTGGCGACGCCCTCAAACTTCCGATCGTAAACTTGCTCGGCTTCCGCCGAGCTGGAAGTCACCGATCGGGCCGCGCAGCGGCTTATTGTTGAACGAGTAGTCGACCCATGCGAGCGTGGCCAGCTCGGACGGCCTGCTTGCTACACCACGGACCATGCCAATAGGCATTTTTGCATATTGATCTCGCATTGAGAATCCATAAAATCACTAAGTTCATGCTGCCGTCGTCGTGTTCCAAGATGGATACAATTTCGAAGAGAGTCTCGAAAAGACGGGCTTTAAAGCATCCCTTGAAGCTTGTCAGGTCAGCCTCTTAAGGCTCGCGGCCTAATCGGAAAAGCGTGTCTGAACCGACTCCGCTACACGCACTACACAGTAGTGATCACCAAAATCAAAGAGAAGAAGGGGTAGGTATTGATCCGAAATTCGTGATCAATATGCCCGTCGATGCCATTGCGTCCTCGCGCTCGATTTATGCAACAACGCCTCGTCAGCCACATTCTGATTCGTCATTAGCGCGGCATGCACTTGACCCGTATGTGCGTTGAGCGCGAGAGGGACTTTACGCCAGGTGTGCCGCTTCGAGTAGCCGTGCTGGCGCACCTTCCATTCACCTTCCCCATAGACCTTCAGACCGGTGTTGTCGAAAACCAGATAGATCGGTTCGTTTTCGCGAAGGATCGCCAGTTCGACATCAAGCGTTTTTGCCCGGCGACAGAGCGTGGTGTAATTCGGCACCGGCAAGCTCGGGAAGACTAGATCGCGTAGAGTTTGGGTAAAACCTTGCAGGGCGCGCAACGTCCGTCGATAGACGGTCTTCACGCCAAGTAATGCCTGAATCAGGCGTTGTTGCATAAATCGAGCGAGATCCATTGATGTTTACGCGCAACAGTCTCGGGGCCAGATCCCTATCAAGTCAGATTCCAGAGTAACTGCCTAATTTTTCCAAGAAAATGCGCAAGGACATACACAAGACAGGTGAGCCGAAGGCCAGCTACCATGTCAGGAATTGGGCGGCCTATAATGAAGGCCTGATCAACCGGGGGAACGTGACGATATGGATAGATGAAGCCGTCCTTTCCAGAATACCCGATGCCATACCCACACGTGGTCGCCCGTGTCTATACGGCGATACGCTGATTCAGGCATTACTTGGCGTGAAGACCGTCTATCGACGGACCTTGCGCGCCCTGCAAGGTTTCACCCAAAGTCTGCGCGATTTGGCCTTCCCGAGCTTGCCGGTGCCGAATTACACCACGCTCTGTCGCCGGGCAAAAACGCTTGATGTCGAACTGCCGATCCTTTGTGACAATGAACCGATCCATCTGGTTGTCGACAGCACCGGTCTGAAGGTCTATGGGGAAGGTGAATGGAAGGTGCGCCAGCACGGCTACTCGAAGCGGCGCACGTGGCGTAAAGTCCATCTCGCGCTCAACGCGAATACAGGTCAAGTGCATGCCGCGCTAATGACGAATCAGAATGTGGCTGACGGTGACGCTCTGGCCAAGTTGCTCGACCAGATTCCACGCGCAGCACAAATCGATGTCATCGGCGGTGACGGTGCCTACGACACCAAGCCATGCCATGCGGCCATTGCTGCACGCAGTGCTATTCCTTCGATTCTGCCACGCGAGGGTGCCGCTCATTGGCCAGCGGATATGCCCGGTGCGGCGTGGCGTAATGGCGCGGTTGATGCAATTGCCCGTGACGGTCGTCGAGAATGGAAGCAACACAGTGGCTACCACCGGCGATCGCTTGCCGAGAATGCGATGTATCGGTTCAAGACCCTCACCGGCCACTGTCTCTGGGCGCGTCACATCGCCGCGCAGGCGACCGAGGTCGCCTGCGCGGCGGCGTCATCAACCGCATGGCGGACCTCGCTCGTCCGCAATCCGTTCGTATCGCCTGAATTATGCCCGTCCGATGCCATGGCGTCCTCACGTTCGATTTATGCAACAACGCCCCTGAATCAGGCGCATCGCCGTATAAACACGGGCGACTACGTGTGGGTATGGCGTCGGGTATTCTGACGAGGTCGGCTTCATCTATCCATATCGTCACGTTCCCCCGGTTGATCAGGCCTGCATTATAGGCCGCCCAATTCCTGACATGGTAGCTGGCCTTCGGCTCACTTGTCTTGTGGTATGTCCTTGCGCATTTTCTTGGAAAAATTAGACAGTTACTCTGAAATCTGACTTGATAGGGGGCTGGCCGGCGAGCGTTGCACGTAAACGTCAACGGCTTTCGCTCGATGTATGCAACAACGCCATCAATAAGTATGCAATACGAGGTGGCCTAAGCGGGCACGGGGCACCTTCGTTAGTGTCTCGTTTGGCCAGGTAGAGCTTATTTAGTATAAAATACTACTCAACTTACTGTTTTTATTGGTTTTTTTATTCACGTAGTGCCGTTCTTCAATTTTGGGAGCATAATCGACTGAACCCAGAAGAAACCATCTTCACCAGAAACCCCGCATGCCATGGCACAGACTCTCTACGACAAATTGTGGAATTCGCATGTCGTTCACACCGAGGAAGACGGCACCGCATTGCTCTACATCGACCGTCACCTGCTGCACGAGGTGACGAGCCCGCAGGCGTTCGAGGGGCTGAAGATGAGCGAGCGCCCAGTCTGGCGCATCAGCGCCAACCTCGCAGTGTCGGACCATAACGTGCCGACCACCGATCGCACCCACGGCATCGCCGATCCAGTCTCGAAGCTACAGGTCGACACGCTCGACGCGAATTGCGACAGCTTCGGCATCACCCAGTTCAAGATGAACGACATGCGCCAGGGTATCGTGCACATCGTCGGGCCGGAGCAGGGCGCGACGCTGCCGGGCATGACTATCGTCTGCGGCGATTCGCATACCTCTACGCACGGTGCATTCGGCGCGCTGGCGCACGGCATCGGAACTTCGGAAGTCGAGCACGTGCTGGCCACCCAGACGCTGCTGCAGAAAAAGAGCAAGAACCTGCTGATCAAGGCCGAGGGGCAACTGCCAAGCGGCTGTACCGCTAAGGACATCGTGCTAGCTATCATCGGCAAGATCGGCACGGCTGGCGGAACCGGCTACGCGATGGAATTCGGCGGCTCGATGATCCGTTCGCTGTCGATGGAAGGCCGCATGACGGTCTGCAACATGGCGATCGAGGCGGGCGCGCGCGCCGGCATAGTCGCGGTGGACGACACCACCATCGACTACCTGAAGGATCGCCCGTTCTCGCCGACCGACACCGAGTGGGAGCAAGCCGTGCAGTACTGGCGGGGTTTCCGCTCCGACGATGGGGCGCAGTTCGATCGCGTGGTCGAGCTGAGCGCGACCACCATCGTCCCGCAGGTGACCTGGGGCACCTCGCCGGAAATGGTCACGGCGGTTGACAACCGCGTGCCTGATCCCGAGCGCGAGAAGGACCCGGTTAAGCGCGCCGCTATGGAGCAGGCACTGAGCTACATGGCGCTCGAGCCAAATATGCCGATTGAATCGATCAAAGTCGATAAAATTTTCATTGGCTCTTGTACCAATGCACGCATCGAGGACATCCGAGCAGCCGCCTACGTGGTGAAAAAGTTGAACCGCCGCGTTGCCGCCAGCGTGCGCCTGGCGATGGTGGTGCCGGGCTCGGGCCTGGTAAAAGGGCAGGCCGAGCGCGAAGGGCTCGACAAGGTATTCAAGGACGCCGGCTTTGAATGGCGCGAGCCGGGCTGCTCGATGTGCCTGGCTATGAACGCCGACCGCCTTGAACCGGGCGAGCGCTGCGCTTCCACCTCGAACCGTAATTTCGAGGGTCGTCAAGGCACGGGTGGTCGCACCCATTTAGTCAACCCGGCGATGGCGGCAGCCGCTGCCATCGAGGGCCATTTCGTCGATATTCGCGGACTCAGATAAGCATACGCAGCAACCGCAACCTCATCGTCGACCGCCTGGCGGAGACCCTCGCCCTGGCGAGCGCAGTGTCTTCTGGCTGGTGGCCGGGCCACGCCTGCCAAACCACAGTGGTCGGCGTTGGCGAGGACAGCAATGCTGCATGCCGCATGATCACATGCGCCGCGAAATGAGGGCCGCCTGAATGATGGACTAACCGACGAACAGCCAAGCGCCGGTCTCGTGGACGGCGTCCAATTTAGCAACGGATCATGGAAAAATTCACAGTGCATACCGGCGTCGTAGCACCGCTCGATCGCGAAAACGTCGACACCGATGCAATCATCCCGAAGCAGTTCCTCAAGTCGATCAAGCGCACCGGCTTCGGCCCAAACGCCTTCGACGAATGGCGCTATCTCGACCACGGGGAGCCAGGCCAGGACAATTCCAAACGCCCACTCAATCCAGACTTCGTGCTGAACCAACTGCGTTACCAGGGCGCTTCTGTGCTGCTGGCGCGCAAGAACTTCGGCTGCGGAAGCTCGCGCGAGCACGCACCCTGGGCTCTGCAGCAATACGGCTTTTGCTCCATCATCGCGCCGAGCTTTGCCGACATCTTCTTCAACAACTGCTTCAAGAATGGCCTGCTGCCGATCGCGCTGACCGAGCAGCAGGTCGACCACCTATTCAACGACACCTATGCGTTCAACGGCTACCAGCTGACCATTGACCTGGAGGCGGAACTGGTGCGCACCGGCAAAGGCCGTGAATACCCGTTCAAGGTGTCGGGTTTTCACAAGTACTGCCTGCTCAATGGCTTCGACGACATCAGCCTGACCCTGCGCCACGCCGACAAGATCCGACAGTTTGAGGCCGAGCGCCTGACCAAGCAGCCCTGGCTCAACAACCGTCTGATCGGCTGAAGGCGCGCACGGCGTGCGGGCTCCGAACTCAAAACTCTTCCAGGAAAATTGCGTGAAGATTGCAGTGCTGCCAGGCGACGGCATCGGCCAGGAGATCGTCACCGAAGCGGTCAAGGTGCTGCATGCCCTCGACGAGCAATTCGAATTTGAACAGGCACCGGTCGGCGGCACCGGTTACGAGGCCTCCGGCCACCCGCTGCCCGAGGCCACGCTGAAGCTAGCCAAGGAAGCCGACGCGATCCTGTTCGGTGCTGTGGGCGACTGGAAATACGACTCGCTGGAGCGCGCACTCCGACCGGAGCAGGCGATCCTCGGGCTACGCCAGCACCTCGAGCTATTCGCCAACTTCCGCCCGGCGATCTGCTACGAGCAGCTGGTACACGCCTCGCCGCTGAAGCCTGCGCTGATTTCGGGCCTCGACATACTGATTGTGCGCGAGCTGAATGGCGACATCTACTTTGGCCAGCCGCGCGGCACACGCGAGGCACCTGACGGCCCGTTCACCGGAGCGCACGAAGGTTTCGACACAATGCGGTATTCGGAGCCCGAAGTACGCCGCATCGCCCACGTCGCGTTCCAGGCCGCGCAAAAGCGCAACCGCAAGCTGTTGTCGGTGGACAAAGCCAATGTGCTCGAGACTTCGCAGGTTTGGCGCAACATCATGAGCAACGTGTCGGAAGAATACGCCGAAGTCGTGCTCTCGCACATGTACGTCGACAACGCGGCGATGCAACTGGCCAAGGTACCCAAGCAGTTCGACGTGATCGTCACCGGCAACATGTTCGGCGATATCCTCTCGGATGAGGCCGCGATGCTGACCGGCTCGATCGGTATGCTACCCTCGGCATCGCTCGACAAGAACAACAAGGGCCTGTACGAGCCTTCACACGGTTCGGCACCGGACATCGCCGGCAAGGGAGTAGCCAATCCGCTGGCGACTATCCTATCGGCCGCGATGCTGCTGCGCTACTCACTCAATCGTGGCGAGCAGGCCGTGCGTATCGAGCGCGCGGTGCAGAAGGTACTGGAGCAGGGCTACCGGACTATCGACATCGCCACACCGGGCTGCAAGCAGGTCGGCACGGCCCAGATGGGTGACGCGGTGGTCGCTGCGTTATAAGGCATGACCACCGGTCGGGCGGCACGCCGCGCGCAACGATGGTGCGGCGGCGGCTCCGGCGGAGCGCGAAGGCGAAGTCGGCACTCATGCCAGGCCTATTGATCCGAAATTTGTTATCTTCAACATAACGAATTTTGGATCAATATTGCCTAAATCGAGCGAGCTCCGTTGACGTTTACGCGCAATGGTCTCGGGGCCATCCCCCTATCAAGTTAGACTCCAGAGTAACTGCCTAATTTTTTTCCAAGAAAATGCGCAAGGGCATACACAAGAGAGGTGGGCCAAAGGCACGCTACCGTGTCAGGAATTGGGCAGCCTATAATACAGCGCTTATTAACCCGGGGAACGTGACGATATGGATAGATGAAGCTGTCTTTGCCAGAATACCCGACACCACACCCACGAGTGGTCGCCCGCGTCTATAACGGCGATACGCTGATTCAGGCATTACTTGGCGTGAAGACCGTCTATCGACTGGTCTTGTGCGCCCTGCAAGGTTTCACCCAAAGTCTGCGCGATTTGGCCTTCCCGAGCTTTCCGGTGCCGAATTATACCACGCTCTGTCGCCGGGCAAAAACGCTTGATGTCGAACTGCCGATCCTTCGTGACAATGAACCGATCCATCTGGTTGTCGACAGCACCGGTCTGAAGGTCTATGGAGAAGGTGAATGGAAGGTGCGCCAGCAGGGCTACTCGAAGCGGCGCACGTGGCGTACAGTCCATCTCGCGCTCAACGCGAATACAGGTCAAGTGCATGCCGCGCTAATGACGAATCAGAATGTGGCTGACGGTGACGCTCTGGCCAAGTTGCTCGAGCAGATTCCACGCGAAGAACAAATCGATGTCATCGGCGGTGACGGTGCCTACGACACCAAGCCATGCCATGCGGCCATTGCTGCACGCAGTGCTATTCCTTCGATTCCGCCACGCGAGGGTGCCGCTCATTGGCCAGCGGATATGCCCGGTGCGGCGTGGCGTAATGGCGCGGTTGATGCAATTGCCCGTGCCGGTCACCGAGAATGGAAGCAAAACAGTGGCTACCACCGGCGATCGCTTTCCGAGAATGCGATGTATCGGTTCAGGACCCTCACCGGCAACTGTCTCTGGGCGCTTCACATCGTCGCGCAGGCGACCGAGGTCTCCGTTCGCGTCGGCGTAATCAACCGTATGGCCGACCCCGCTCGGCCGCAATCTGTTCGTATCGCCTGAAATTATGCCCGTCGATGCTATGGCGTCCTCACACTCGATTTATGCAACAACGCCTCGAAGATCGACTCGCGCACAATTCTCGACCGGATAGGTGCCGAAGCGCTGCTCGGCATGGGCGAAATGTTTTACCTTGTGCCTCCCACCGGCAGCAGCCTGCTGGGGGGTGAACGGCGCCTTTGTGTCCGACGACGAGGTGCACCGCGTAGTCGAGAAGCTCACAGAGCACGGCGAACCGAACTATTGATCCACAATTCGTGATCTTGAATTTCGGATCAATATATGTAGAGGGCCTGCTCGAGGGCGGCCTGGCCTACGGCGAAGAAGGCTCGACCGGAACCGGAACTAGCGAGGGTGGCGTCAAGTCAAACCTCTCTTGACGACCAGGCTGTCGAGAGAGTCGTCAAGAGCCGCCGCACCTCGATCTCGCTGGTGCAGCACATCCTCTGCGCATCAGTTACAATCGTGTCGCGCGATTGCTTGAACAAATAGAGCAATCGGGGCTCATGTCAGCCATGTCGTCCAACGGCAATCGCGAAATTCTGGTGCCGACTCGCCCCTCTCAGGGAGAAAATTACCCCATGCAAGCATTTTCGTTCGTTCAGTTCCCTGCGGTCCGCCGCTTCGTCACAGCGCTGGCCGGTGCCTCGCTGATGACAGTCGCCTCGCAGTCCTTCGCGGGTGGAACCGACCAGCTCAAGGCCTTCATCGCCCAGGTCAAGACCGCGAAGGGCAGCTTCACCGAGCAGATCATCAAGATCCCCCCCCCAAGGGGGCCCACGGCGCGCCGACGCCCATAAAGCTAACCGAAAGTTCCAGCGGCAGCTTCGTGTTCGCTCGCCCCGGCAGGTTCGTCTTGTCCTACGAGAAGCCTTACTACAAACTGCTGCAGGCCGACGGCGACAGGCTCTATGTCTACGATAAGAAACTGAATCAGGTCACCGAGCGCAAGCTCTCGGGAGCGCTCGGCGAGAGCCCGGTCGCGATCCTGTTCGGCAGCAACGACATCGAGAAGAACTACACACTGCACGATGCGGACGAGAAGGGCGGTATCGACTGGGTCGAAATGCAGCCGAAGTCGCGGGAAACGCAGTTCCAGCGTATCGGCATCGGCTTCAAGGGTGGCACATTGGCAGGGATGGAGCTGCTCGAGGTGTCTGGCAACCTCACCCTGCTGACTTTCACCAATATGCAGACGAATCCCCTTCTGCCGGGTGATACTTTCCATTTCGTGGTGCCCAAGGGGGCCAACGTGATCAAGGTGGGCCGCTACTAAAAGCGTGGGTTCGCGAAGGCTCACTCTCGAAGAAAGGCAGACGTATGTGTGCGAGCAGCACGAGATGGTAAAGCCGGATGCGTACTCGTCTATGCGAGGTACGCATCCTTCGAACCGTCAGCCCAATTAAGCAGCTGTGCCAGCGTGGCGCCGCTTTGGGGGGTAATATGTGCAAGAGAACGGTGACGGGATCCGTCCGGTGGCCGTCGACAAGGACATATTGGCCTGCGGGCAGGCAGTGATGGGCTACGCAACCCACTGCTTTACTAACTCCGCTTGCGAATATCGCAAGAAGGTCTGCCTCAGCTGCAAGAGCTAGTTCTGTCCGACCCGTGGTAAAAGGAGACCGACCAGTGGATCGCGACGCAAACAACGCGATTGCTGTGCATACGCTGGCAACACATCACGTTGATGATGCCGTCGGCGCTGTGGAGGGTGTTCAGCCTGAACCGTGGGTTGCAGATTAATAATCAGCTGCTTCAGGAAATCGAGCAGGATGTCGGCGTTCATCGCACCTTCGAAGACTTTCCAGCGCACCTGGCCATGGTTTGTCACTGTCTTCATTACTGACAGGCCTGCGCGTCGACTCGCTACCCCCACCCACTCGGGTGTCTTGTCAATCGGCCCGTAGGAGCGGCTTCGCACATCGTGCGAGCGTGGCCCCGTTTCATCGGCTTTTGCGGCGTGTGAAATTCCAGTACGCCAAATACTGGCCGACACCCTGCAGCGTCAGGGTCAAACCGCATCGCTGCCGGATCAACTCTCGCACGGCCTGTCGCGTCCACAACTCAAACGCCATCTTCAACTGGTCCGGCATCTGATTGCGCAACAGCGTGCGTATTTCTATTTGCTGCTGCTCACTCAGGGCACGGCGTGGGTTCACTGCTCCGCCGCTCGGCTTGTCACGCAAGCCAGCCCCACTTTCGTGGGCGTAGCGTTTGCAAATATCGAACACGCCGGTGCGCGACAGGTTCGTATGCTTGCCAATCTCGTCGTAAGTCCAGCCGCGCGTGCGCAGGTTGATCACCTGACGTCACCGCTCTTCTCGTGCCTTACAAGGAAGAGATCTCATATCTCTTTTTTCTATCTCCCTCACGGGGTTGTTGCATAAATCGAGCGAGAGCCGTGGACGTTTACGCGCAACAGTCTCGGGGCCAGATCCCTATCAAGTCAGATTCCAGAGTAACTGCCTAATTTTTTCCAAGAAAATGCGCAAGGACATACACAAGACAGGTGAGCCGAAGGCACGCTACCGTGTCAGGAATTGGGCGGCCTATAATGAAGGCCTGATCAACCGGGGGAACGTAACAATATGGATAGATGAAGCCGTCCTTGCCAGAATACCCGATGCCATACCCACACGTGGTCGCCCGTGTCTATACGGCGATACGCTGATTCAGGCCTTACTTGGCGTGAAGACCGTCTATCGACTGACCTTGCGCGCCCTGCAAGGTTTCACCCAAAGTCTGCGCGATTTGGCCTTCCCGAGCTTGCCGGTGCCGAATTACACCACGCTCTGTCGCCGGGCAAAAACGCTTGATGTCGAACTGCCGATCCTTCGTGACAAGGAACCGATCCATCTGGTTGTCGACAGCACCGGTCTGAAGGTCTATGGAGAAGGTGAATGGAATGTGCGCCAGCACGGCTACTCGAAGCGGCGCACGTGGCGTAAAGTCCATCTCGCGCTCAACGCGAATACAGGTCAAGTGCATGCCGCGCTAATGACGAATCAGAATGTGGCTGACGGTGACGCTCTGCCAAGTTGCTCGACCAGATTCCACGCGAAGAACAAATCGATGTCATCGGCGGTGATGGTGCCTACGACACAAAGCCATGCCATGCGGCCATTGCGGCACGCAGTGCTATTCCTTCGATTCCGCCACGCGAGGGTGCCGTTCATTGGCCAGCAGATATGCCCGGTGCGGCGTGGCGTAATGGCGCGGTTGGTGCAATTGCCCGTGACGGTCGTCGAGAGTGGAAGCAAGACAGTGGCTACCACCGGCGCTCGCTTGCCGAGAATGCGATGTATCGGTTCAAGACCCTCACCGGCCACTGTCTCTGGGCGCGTCACATCGACGCGCAGGCGACCGAGGTCTCCATTCGCGTCGGCGTCATCAACCGTATGGCGGACCTCGCTCGTCCGCAATCCGTTCGTATCGCCTGAAATTATCCCGTCGATGCTATTGCATCCTCACACTCGATTTATGCAACAACGACCTTCGCGTGGAATTGGGTCGCGCAACTTAGCCAGAGCGTCACCGTCAGCCACATTCTGATTCGTCATTAGCGCGGCATGCACTTGACCCGTATTCGCGTTGAGCGCGAGATGAATTTTACGCCAGGGGCGCCGCTTCGAGTAGCCGTGCTGGCGCACCTTCCATTCACCTTCTCCATAGACCTTCAGACCGGTGCTGTCGACAACCAGATGGATCGGTTCGTTGTTGCGAAGGATCGGCAGTTCGATATCAAGCGTTTTGCCAGGCGACAAAGCGTGGTGTAATTCGGCACCGGCAAGCTCTGGAAGGCTAAAGCGCGTAGACTTTTGAAACCTTGCAGGGCGCGCAACGCCAGTCGATAGACGGTCCTCACGCCAAGTAATGCCTGAATCAGCGCATCGCCGTATAAACACGGGCGACCACGTGTGGATATGGCGTCGGGTATTCTGGCAAGGACGGCTTCATCTATTATCCATATCGTCACGTTCCCCCGGTTGATCAGGCCTGCACATTATAGGCCGCCCAATTCTTGACATGGTAGCGTGCCTTCGGCTCACCTGTCTTGTGTATGCTCTTGCGCATTTTCTTGGAAAGAATTAGGCCGTTACTCTAAAATCTGACTTGATAGAGGCTGGCCGGCGAGCGTTGCGCGTAAACGTCAATGGCTTTCGCTCGATTTACGCAACAACGCCTCGACACGGTGACAAATCATGGCCAGGTGCGCTGGAAAGTATTTGAAGGCGCGATGAACGCAGACGTCCTGCTCAACTTTTTGAAGAGACTGATCAAAGACATGCGCAGCAAGCAAGTGTTTCTGATTCTCGACAACCTGAAGGTGCATCACGCCAAGCCGGTCAAGGCGTGGTTGGCTGAGCACGGCGACAAGATCGAGGTGTTCTACCTTCCCTCCTACAGTCTGGAGCTCAATCCAGACGAGATGCTCAACGCGGATCTGAAAGCGAACGTGACGAAGCAGGCTCCGGCGCGAACCAAAGGGCATCTCAAGAAATCCGGCATCAGCCGTCTGCGTCTTCTCCAAAAATCACCAAAGCGTGTCACTCTCTAATTGCGGATCAATATGCAACAACGCCCTGTGCGTGCAACTTGCTGCTTCTCTTTTGTGTAGGGGTGAGCAGTAGTCAGTCCCCCGGCGCAAGTAAAATAGTAGTTTGCGCTTGCGAATCATGCAAGCCGCCCGAAACTGGCGGATCCGATCGCCTAGAGCAGAATGATGCCGTGGAAAATTATATTCAGGATGAATGAGTTAGGAAAAATTTCTCAGAAAACGTTCGCAAGCGGTCAGGTTGCCATGGTCGAGATCGGCGAGGAAGCCGCCGGTCAACGTATTGACAATTTTCTCCTGCGCGTCTGCAAAGGTGTGCCAAAAAGTCACATCTATCGCATCCTGCGCAGCGGAAAAGTCCGCGTCAACAAGGGCCGGATTGATGTCCAGTACCGGCTCGCTCATGGCGACGTGGTGCGTATCCCACCGATTCGGATTGCTGCGACGGATCTCTCACGCGAGTCCGTGTCGGTACCGGTCGCCGAATTCGCAGTGGTGTTCGAGGACGAGGCAATGCTAGTCATTAACAAGCCGGTCGGCGTGGCCGTGCATGGCGGCAGCGGGGTGTCGTTCGGCGTCATCGAACAATTGCGCAAGGCCCGTCCAGAGGCGCGCTTCCTTGAGCTAGTGCATCGCCTCGACCGCGATACCTCGGGTATCCTAATGATCACGAAGAAGCGGTCGGCCCTGGTCGGGCTGCACCAGCAGATCCGTGACAACCGAATGGATAAGCGCTATTACGCTGCCGTGCATGGCGAATGGACCGCAGACTGGGGCTGCCGGCACGCCGTCAAGGTGCCTCTATTCAAGTATTCAACCCCGGACGGAGAGCGCCGCGTTCGGGTCCAGAACGACGGGCGGCCCTCGCATACCGTCTTTAACCTGATCGACCGGTGGCGAGACTATGCGTTTTTGGAAGCGGAACTGAAAACGGGTCGGACCCATCAGATACGCGTACACTTGGCACATCTCGGACTGCCGATTGTCGGTGACGAAAAGTACGGCGATTTCGTCCTGAATAAGGCGCTGGCCCGCGCGAATGCGCGCCCGTCGCTGACACGGATGTTCCTGCACGCGTATCGCCTGAAACTCACGCATCCGCTGTCAGGCGAGACGCTGCAGTTCGACGCGCCGTTGCCAGACGAATGTCAGCGCTTCCTCGATCAACTCAACGAACTGCGCGCGTCCGGCGCATGAACCGCACGGGCCCGACAGCAATTGACCTGATCATGGCGTTGTTGCATAAATCGAGCGAGATCCGTTGACGTTTACGCGCAACGGTCGCGGGGCCAGCCTCTATCAAGTCAGATTTTAGAGTAACGGCCTAATTCTTGCCAAGAAAATGCGCAAGAGCATACACAAGACAGGTGAGCCGAAGGCACGCTACCATGTCAAGAATTGGGCGGCCTATAATGCAGGCCTGATCAACCGGGGGAACGTAACAATATGGATAGATGAAGCCGTCCTTGGGCGTTGTTGCATAAATCAAGCGCGAAGACGCAATGGCATCCACGGGCATATTGATCACGAATTTCGGATCAATAATTTCAGGCGATATGAACGGATTGCGGACGAGCGAGGTCCGCAATCCGTTCCGTTGCGTCCTCACACTCGATTTATGCAACAACGCCCCGTCCTTGCCAGAATACCCGATGCCATACCCACACGTGGTCGCCCGTGTCTATACGGCGCGATACGCTGATTCAGGCATGACTTGGCGTGAAGACCGTCTATCGATTGACATTGCGCGCCCTGCAAGGTTTCACCCAAAGTCTGCGCGCTCTGGCCTTCCCGAGCTTGCCGGTGCCGAATCACCACGCTCTGTCGCCGGGCAAAAACGCTTGATGTCAAACTGCCGATCCTTCGTGACAAGGAACCAGATCCATCTAATTGTCGACAGCACCGGTCTGAAGGTTTATGGAGAAGGTGAATGGAAGGTTGCACCAGCACGGCTACTCGAAGCGGCGCATGTGGCGTAAAGTCCATCTCGCGCTCAACGCGAATACGGGTCAAGTGCATGCCGCGCTAATGACGAATCAGAACGTGGCTGACGGTGACGCTCTGGCTAAGTTGCTCGACCAGATTCCACGCGAAGAACAAATCGATGTCATCGGCGGTGATGGTGCCTACGACACCAAGCCATGCGACCATTGCTGCACGCAGTGCTATTCCTTCGATTCCGCCACGCGAGGGTGCCGTTCATTGGCCAGCGGATATGCCCGGTGCGGCGTGGCGTAATGGCGCGGTTGATGCAATTGCCCGTGACGGTCGTCGAGAATGGAAGCAAGACAGTGGCTACCACCGGCGATCGCTTGCGATGTATCGGTTCAAGACCCTCACCGGCAACTGTCTCTGGGCGCATCACACCGACTCGCAGGCGAACCCGAGGTCGCCGTTCGCGTAGGCGTCATCAAAAAACCGCATGGCGGACCTCGCTCGTCCACAATCCGTTCGTTTCGCTGAAATTATGCCTGTCGATGTCACTGCGTCCTCACGCTCGATTTATGCAACAACGCCCATTTTCTTTGCCATGCACGGAATTTACGAGTTGGCGAAGATATTGCACTTCAGATTTGAGGCCACTGGAATTCGATAACGGGCGCGGTGCTCTCACACGCCGCGCAACATTTCCAGCAGCCGCGCAACATCCGCGCCGGCAAGGTCGCCTTCCGGTTCCTTGCGTGCAAGCAGCAAGTCTATCAGGTCGTTGTCGGATAGTTCGAGCAGGCGGGTTAACGCGCCCACGTCGGTATCGGTGAGGTCATGCGCGTATCTGATGAAAAAACGCTCGATTATGAGATCGTTCTCCAGCAGACCGCGCCGCGCGCGCCAGCGCAGGCGCGCGCGGCGGTGCGGGTCGGACTGGTGGGACTGTTCGTACAACATGTAGAATCAGCTCAAACCGCGCGGCGAACCATCAATTCCTTGATCTTGCTGATCGCCTTGGTCGGGTTCAGACCTTTCGGGCAGACGTCGACGCAATTCATGATCGTATGGCAACGGAATAGACGGTACGGATCCTCGAGATTGTCGAGGCGTTCGGCGGTGGCCTCGTCGCGACTGTCGGCGATAAAGCGGTAGGCCTGCAGCAGGCCAGCCGGGCCGACGAACTTGTCCGGGTTCCACCAGAAGCTGGGACACGAGGTCGAGCAACTGGCGCACAGGATGCACTCATAGACGCCGTCGAGCTCCTCGCGCTCTTCCGGCGACTGCAGGCGTTCCTTCTCGGGCGGCGGCGTGTCGTTGAGCAGGAACGGCTTGATCGAGTGATACTGGTTGAAGAAGTGCGTCATGTCGACGATCAGATCGCGCACCACCGGCAGGCCCGGCAGAGGTCGTAGCACAATCTTCTGCGGCAGCTCGTTCAGGTTCGTGAGGCATGCCAGGCCGTTCTTGCCGTTGATGTTCATTGCGTCCGAGCCGCACACGCCTTCGCGGCAGGAACGACGGAACGACAGAGTTTCGTCGACTTCCTTGAGCTTGACGAGCGCATCGAGCAGCATACGTTCATGCGTGAGCCCGAGCTCGTACGTCTGCATATGTGGTGCCGCATCCTTGTCCGGATCGTAACGATAGATTTCGAAAATGCGTTTTTTCATGGTCGGATTCCTCCACGGATTTGGCTTAGAACGTACGCGCCTTGGGCGGGATAGATTCGACCGTCAGCGGCTGCATGTGGACCGGCTGGTAGTCGAGGCGGTCGCCTTCGCTGAACCACAGCGTGTGACGCATCCAGTTTTCGTCGTCGCGATGTGGAAAGTCGTCCTGCGCATGCGCGCCGCGGCTTTCTTTGCGGGCTTCGGCCGAGCACCATCGTGGCACGCGCCACTTCAACGAGGTTCGCCACTTCGAGCGCTTCGACGCGCGCGGTATTGAACACCTTCGACTTGTCCTTCAGGTGGATGTGCTGGACACGCTCGGCCACTTTCTTGATGTCCTGCACGCCTTTGGCCAAAAGCGCCGAGGTGCGAAATACGCCCGCATGCTTCTGCATCGAACTGCGGATCTCGCTGGCGACGGTCTGCGCATATTCTCCCGAGCTTAAACTGTCGAGTTTGGCTAAGCGAGAGAGCGCGAAATTAGCTGCGTCTTTCGGCAGCGGCTTGTGCGTACGCTGCTTCTTGACGTATTCGACGATATGGTTACCAGCCGCGCGACCGAACACCAGCAAGTCGAGCAGCGAGTTGGTACCCAGTCGGTTCGCGCCATGCACTGAGACGCACGAGCACTCGCCGACGGCGTAGAAGCCGTTGATCGGGTCTGCATAGCCCTTCGAGGTACCAACCACCTGCCCATGGATATTGGTTGGGATGCCGCCCATCTGGTAATGGATAGTCGGCACAACTGGGATCGGTTCCTTGATGCAGTCGACGTTCGCGAACTTCAGCGCGATCTCACGAATCGTCGGCAGACGCTTCATAATCCTCTCGGAACTAATGTGCGACAGATCGAGCAGCACGTAGTCTTTGTTCGGGCCCATGCCGCGGCCTTCCTTGATTTCCCGGTCCATCGAGCGCGAGACGAAGTCGCGCGGTGCCAGGTCCTTCAGCGTCGGTGCGTAGCGCTCCATGAAGCGCTCGCCGTCTGAGTTGCGCAGGATACCGCCTTCACCGCGTACGCCTTCGGTGATCAGCACGCCCGCACCGGCCACTCCGGTCGGGTGGAACTGCCAAAACTCCATGTCCTGCAGAGGGATGCCTGAGCGGGCCGCCATGCCAAGGCCGTCACCGGTGTTGATAAAGGCGTTGGTCGAGGCCACGAAGATCCTGCCAGCACCACCAGTGGCGAACAGCGTGGTCTTGCCTTCGAGGATGTAGACGTCACCCGTTTCCATTTCTAAGGCGGTCACACCGAGCACGTCGCCGTCCGCGTCACGGATTAGGTCGAGCGCCATCCATTCGACGAAGAACTGCGTCTTAGCCGCGACGTTCTGCTGGTACAGCGTGTGCAGCAGCGCGTGGCCAGTACGGTCAGCTGCCGCGCAGGCTCGCTGCACCGGTTTTTCGCCGTAGTTCGCGGTATGGCCGCCGAATGGGCGCTGGTAGATCGTGCCGTCGGCGTTACGGTCAAACGGCATGCCGAAGTGTTCGAGTTCGTAAACAGCATTCGGCGCTTCACGGCACATGAATTCGATCGCATCCTGGTCGCCAAGCCAGTCAGAACCCTTGATCGTGTCGTAGAAGTGGTAGTGCCAGTTATCTTCGCTCATATTGCCCAGCGAGGCGCCGATCCCTCCTTGTGCGGCTACCGTGTGCGAGCGCGTCGGGAAGACTTTCGACAGCACGCAGACCGACAGGCCCGCCCGCGCGAGTTCCAACGAGGCGCGCATCCCCGAGCCGCCCGCGCCGACAATGACCACGTCGAACTTGCGACGCGGAAGAAAAGTATTGATTGCAGACATATTTTACTCTCTCCAGAGGATCTGCGCAGCATAGCCCGCGCACGCGAGCAGCCAGACGATTGTCAACGATTGCAGCAGCAGCCGCACGCCGAACGGCTTCACGTAATCCATCCAAATATCGCGAATGCCGATCCAAGCGTGATAGAACAGCGCCAACAGCGTGACGAAGGTCGCGAGCTTAATCCATTGCGTAGTGAAGATCGATGCCCAGCCGTCGTAGGAGAAATTGTGTGCAGCAAAGAACCAAGCGAGCAGGATCACAGTGTAGACCGCCATGATGACGCCGGTGATCCGTTGCGCGAGCCAGTCGCGCAGGCCGTAGTGAGCGCCGACGACGAGACGCTTCGAGCCGATTCGGTTGTTACTTGCCATTTTCTTAAAATGCTCCGAACAGTTTGAGCGCGAACACCAGCGTCAACGCTAGCGACACGACGAACACGACGATGGCCGTGCGTTTGCCGCTTTCCTTGGTGCTAGCGTCATGGTTGACGTCCATCAGCAGGTGGCGGATGCCGGCGCAGAAATGATGGAGAAACGCCCAGCCCAGCACGAGGACGACCAGCTTGACGATGACGTTGGAGAGGAAGGCCTTGAAGACGTCAAAGCTGATTTCGGACGCCAGGCTCTTGTCGAGGAGGAACAGCAGGAATGGAAGCGACAGGAATAGCAACGCACCGCTAATCCGGTGGAAGATCGAGAGTTGCCCCGCGATCGGTAGGCGGTAATGGCGAGTTATGTCTCCGATGCCGATGTTCCGATACTTCGGTCGCGTTTTTTTTACTGCTTCAGTCATGCTAGGCCTAATGTGTAGTTACACTCATTTATGATTCAAGATCACGAATTTTTGATCAATAGAGCGGCATGCACTTGACCCATATTCACGTTGCAGCGGTTCGCTGTCGCGAAGGATCGGCAGTTCGACATCAAGCGTTTTTGCCCGGCGACAAAGTGTGGTGTACTTGGGCACTGGCACGCCTGGGAAGGCTAGGTCGCGCAGACTTTGGGTGAAACCTTGCAGGGCGCGCAACGTCAGTCGATAGACGGTCTTCACGCCAAGTAATGCCTGAATCAGCGCATCGCCGTATAAACACGGGCGACCACGTGTGGGTATGGTGTTGGGTATTCTGGCAAGCACGGCTTCATCTATCCATATCGTCACGATCCACCGGTTGATCAGGGCTGCATTATAGGCCGCCCAATTCCTGACACGGTAGCGAGCCTTCGGCTCATATGTCTTGTGCATGTCCTTGCGCATTTTCTTGGAAAACCCTTGATCCCGAATTGCGGATCAACACTGACTTGTTCGCACGCCACGGTTCCCGGATCACGTATGAAAACCCCTGAGCAGTCCGCCCCGTCCTCCTTGCCCAGCCAGTCCGAATCGCCGCTCGTGCCTGTCCCCAGCGACGTTCCGTTTGAGCCGAAGTCGATCCTCGCACAATTGCCGCACCTGCCTGGCGTGTATCGCTACTACGCCGCTGGCGGCGCGGTGCTCTACGTTGGCAAAGCACGTAACCTGAACAAACGCGTCTCGAGTTACTTCAACAAGACCCAGCCATCACTGCGAATCACGATGATGGTCACGCGCATTCGCAAAATCGAGCGTGAGGACGCCATGGGATCAACGGGCATATTGATCTGCAATTCATAATCTTGAAATTTAAAAATCGCCCCTCATGCCTCGTTTTTTCATGGTCATTACATGAAGGAAGATTTTTCAATTTCAAAATCAAGAATTGCGAATCAATAAAAACGGTGGCGAATATCGCCGCCACCGTGCATTTTAATCACGCAGACTCAGGCCGTTGCGAGTCGCACGGTGCCGGCAATCGCCTCAGCATGGCGCTGGGCATCGGTCGCCTCGCGGGCTTCGACCATCACGCGCAGCACCGACTCGGTGCCCGAAGTGCGGATCAGCACGCGTCCGCTTTCGCCGAGCTCGCGCTCGGCTGCGGCGATCGCGACCTGAATCGAGGCCTTGCCCTTCCAGTCGGCACCGGCCTTCATGCGCACGTTGATCAGCGTCTGCGGAAATAGCGCCACTCCTTCGAGGAGCTCGGCCAGCGTCTTTCCGCTGCGTTTGAGCGCCGCCAGTACCAGCAGCGCAGAGACGATGCCATCTCCGGTCGAGTGGCGGTCTAGCGAGAGGATATGGCCCGAGCCCTCTGCGCCGAGCTTCCAGCCGCGCTTTCGCAACTGCTCAAGCACGTAGCGGTCGCCTACTGCCGCGCGCACGAAGGGCACGCCGAGCTTGTTGAGCGCGACCCCGACCGCAAGGTTCGTCATCAGCGTTCCGACCGTGCCAGGCACTTTACCGTCGGTCTCGATGCGATCCTTCGCCAGCACATAAAGCAGTTCATCGCCGTTGTAGAGACGCCCGACCGCGTCGACCACCAGCAGGCGATCAGCGTCGCCGTCCAGTGCGATGCCGAGATCTGCGCCATTTTCCTTGACGGTCGTGATCAGCGCCTCGGGCGCGGTCGTGCCAATCTTGTCGTTGATGTTGAAGCCGTTCGGCTTGACGCCGATCGGCACGATATCGGCACCCAGCTCGTGGAACACGTGCGGCGCGATCTGGTAGGCCGCGCCGTTCGCGCAATCGACCACCAGTTTCATGCGGCGCAGATCAAACGAAGCTGGGAAGGTGCTCTTGCAGAACTCGATGTAGCGACCGTTTGCGTCGTCGAGCCGGCGCGCCTTGCCGAGCCCGTCAGAGGCCTTACAAGCAAGCGGCTTGTCGAGCCAAGCCTCGATCTCGGCCTCGGTCTTGTCCGGAAGTTTGTTTCCGTCGGCAGAAAAACTTGATGCCGTTGTCATGATAGGGATTATGCGAGGCGCTGATCACCACCCCTGCGGCCAGGCGCAGCGCGCGCGTCAGGTAGGCAACCCCCGGCGTGGGCATTGGTCCAGCCAGCATCACATCCACGCCGGCCGCCGAGAAACCCGCCTCAAGCGCGGCCTCGAGCATGTAGCCCGAGACGCGCGTGTCCTTGCCGATCAGCACGGTCGGGCGACCGCTCGACGCGCGCGCGGTCGAATGCGCGAGGACCTTGCCGGCCGCGTAACCGAGCCGCAGCACGAAGTCGGGCATGATCGGCGACTCGCCGACCATGCCGCGGATCCCGTCCGTACCGAAATAACGACGTCCCATGAATTTATTCCTCCTCGCATATTCATGCTTTGTGAATGAAGTTCCTCGCCCAAAAGGGCGAGGTATCAAACTGCGTTGTTGCATAATTGATCAAAAATACGTTATCTTGAATCAAGTTGCATAACGAATTGGTTTGTGCATGAAATAGCGAGCGACACGGCGTGGTGATTTCTGGAAACGACGTAGATGGCTGATGAACGTTTTTTGAGATCCACCTTGGTCCGTTCCGGAAGCTGTTGCGTCATATTAGCCTTCAGGTAAGCATTGAGCGTCTCATCGGGATTCAGTTCCGGGCTGTACAACCGCAGGTAGAAGATTTAGATCTCGTCGCCGTGCTCGGCTAATCACGCCGTGACCTGTTTTGCGTGATGAATCTTCAGGTTGTCGAGCATTAGAAACACCTTCTTGCTGCGCATGTCTTTATTGGGCGTTGTTGCATAAATCGAGCGCGAGGACGCAATGACATTGATGGGCATAATTGCAGATGATACGAACGGATTTCGGACGCGCGAGGTCAACCATGCGGTTGATTACGACGCCGACTCGAACGGTGACCTCGGATCGCCTGCGAGCCCATGTGACGCGCCTACAGACGGTTTCCGATGAGCATTTTGAGCCGATACATCGCATTTTCAGAAAACGACTTTCGATGCTAGACACTGCTTTTCTTTTATTCTCGATGACCGTCACGGGTAATTGCATCAATCGCACCGTTACGCCGCGCCGCACGGGGCGTATCCGCTGCTCAATGAGCGGCACCCTCGCGCGGCGGAATCGCAAGATTCGGCACTGCGTGCAGGGATGGCCGCATGGCATGGCTTGGTGTCGTAGGCATCGTCGCCACCGATGAAATCCATCTGTTCGTCGCACGGAATTTGATCGAGCAACTTGGCCAGAGCATCACCGTCAGCCATCATTTTGATGGATCATCAGCGCGGCACGCACTTGATCCATATTCGCATTGAGCGCGCGAGGGACTTTACGCCACGTGCGCCGCTTCGAGTAGCCGTGCTGGCGCATCACCTTTGTCATAGACCTTCAGACCGGTGCTATCGACCGCCAGGTGGATCGCTTCGCTGTCGCGAAGGATCAGTAGTGCGATGCCAAACGTTTTCCTTGGCGACAAAGCATGGTGTAATTCGGCACCGGCAAGCTTGGGAAAGTCAGATCGTGCAGACTTTGGGCGAAACTTTGCAGGGCACGCAGCGCCCGTCGATAGACGGGCTTCACGCCAAGCAATGCCTGAATCAGTGTATTGCCGTACAGATGCGGGCGACCACGCATGGGTATGACGTCGGGCGTGCTGGCAAGGATGGCTGCATCTATCCATAGCGTCACGTTCCCCGTGTTGATTAGGCCCGTGTTATGCCCAGTTCCTGAAACGGTAGCGTGTCTTCGGCTCACATGTCTTGCGTATTTCCCTGCGTATCTTCTTGGTAAAGGTCGAGAATTTACGTCGGAATCTGACTGGATAACAGGGGCTTGCCGGCGAGCGTTGCGCGTAAACGTCAACGGCTTTCGCTCGATTTCTGCAACAACGCCCCTTCACATGAAGGAAGATTTTCAAATTTCAAGATTACAAATTTCTGATCAAGAACTGAAGTTGCCCTCCGGCGGCACCGACTCATGATCATTACCTCGCTGCTCGACACCGACTTGTACAAATTCACGATGATGCAGGTGGTGCTGCATCACTTCCCGGCCGCCAACGTGGAATACCGCTTCCGTTGCCGGACGCCCGGTATCGACCTGGTGCCCTATATCAACGAGATTCTGGACGAGGTGCGCGGCTTGTGCCATCTGCGCTTCACCGAGGCCGAGCTCGACTACTTGCACCAGATGCGCTTCATCAAGGGCGACTTCGTCGAGTTCTTGGCGCTGTTCCACCTCAATGAGAAGTACATCGAGATTTGGCCTTCACCCAAGGGCAACGGCGAGATCGACATCGCGATCCGCGGCCCCTGGCTGCATACGATTCTGTTCGAGATCGCCGTGCTGGCGATTGTCAACGAGGTCTATTTCCGCAACACACAGAGAAAGCCAGATTACGGCGAAGGCCGCGAGCGGCTGCGCGAGAAAATGAAACTGCTCGGTGCGCAGCCCGAGTTCGCCGACTGCAAGATCGCTGACTACGGCACGCGCCGCCGCTTCTCGAAGGTCTGGCACGAGGAGGTGACGCTCACACTACGTGACGGGCTGGGCGCTCAGTTCGCCGGCACCAGTAATGTCTATTATGCGATGAAGCACGGCATCACGCCGCTCGGCACCATGGCGCACGAGTATCTGCAGGCCTGCCAGGCGTTAGGCCCGCGGCTACGCGATTCGCAGATTTATGGCCTGGAGATGTGGGCCAAGGAATATCGCGGCGACCTTGGCATCGCGCTGTCCGACGTCTACGGCATGGACGCCTTCCTGCGCGACTTCGACATGTATTTCTGTAAGCTGTTCGACGGCGCACGCCACGATTCGGGTGATCCCTTTGAATGGGGCGAGCGTATGCTGAGCCACTATGCAGCGAACCGCTGCGACCTGCGCACCAAGGTGCTGGTGTTCTCGGATGCGCTCGACATCCCGAAGGTACTACAGCTCTACGAGCGTTTTCGCGATCGCTGCCGGCTCGCCTTCGGGGTGGGCACCAACCTCACTAACGACCTCGGCTACCGACCGCTTCAGATCGTCATCAAGATGGTTCGCTGCAACGGCCAACCGGTTGCCAAGCTATCCGACTCTCCGGGCAAGAGCATGTGCGACGACAAAAACTACCTGGCCTACCTGCGCCAGGTGTTCGGGATCGCCCAACCGACCGAGGACGAGGCCGGAAAGTAGGCGTATGGGCCCCCTTGGGGAGCGTTGTTGCATAATATCTGGAAAGAGCCGGTAAGGTTTACGCGCACCACTCGGAGCCAGCCCTCCCTGTTATTGATCACGAATTGCGGATCAATATCAAATCATATTCCAGAGTAACTGCCTAATTCTTTCCAAGAAAATGCGCAAGGACATACACAAGACAGGTGAGCCGAAGGCACGCTACCGTGTCAGGAATTGGGCGGCCTATAAGGAAGGCCTGATCAACCGGGGGAACGTAACAATATGGATAGATGAAGCCGTCTTTGCCAGAATACCCGATGCCATACCCACACGTGGTCGCCCGTGTCTATACGGCGATACGCTGATTCAGGCATTACTTGGCGTGAAGACCGTCTATCGACTGACGTTGCGCGCCCTGTAAGGTTTCACCCAAAGTCTGCGCGATCTGGCCTTCCCGAGCTTGCCGGTTCCGAATTACACCACGCTCTGTCGACGGGCAAAAACGCTTGATGTCGAACTGCCGATCCTTCGTGACAATGAACCGATCCATCTGGTTATCGACAGCACCGGTCTGAAGGTTTATGGAGAAGGTGAATGGAAGGTGCGCCAGCACGGCTACTCGAAGCGGCGAACGTGGCGTAAAGTCCATCTCGCGCTCAACCCGAATACGGGTCAAGTGCATGCCGCGCTAATGACGAATCAAAATGTGGCTGACGGTGACGCTCTGGCCCAGTTGCTCGACGAGATTCCACGCGAAGAACAAATCGATGTCATCGGCGGTGATGGTGCCTACGACACCAAGCCATGCCATGCGGCCATTGCTGCGCGCAGTGCTATTCCTTCGATTCCGCCACGCGAGGGTGCCGTTCATTGGCCAGCGGATATGCCCGGTGCGGCGTGGCGTAATGGCGCTGTTGATGCAATGGCCCGTGACGGCCGTCGACAATGGAAGCAAGACAGTGGCTACCACCGGCGATCGCTTGCCGAAAATGCGATGTATCGGTTCAAGACCCTCACCGGCAACTGTCTTTGGGCGCGTCGCATCGACGCGCAGGCGACCGAGGTCGCCGTTCGCGTCGACATCATCAACCGCATGCGGACCTCGCTCGTCCGCAATCCGTTCGTATCGCCTGAAATTATGCCCGTCGATGCCATTGCGTCCTCAAGCTCGATTTATGCAACAACGACCGTTTCGGTAACGATTTCAATACGGGTTGCGTGACGTAGCCTGGCGGTGCGAATCTTTAGCGCTGCTGGCCGCTCGCTCTGGACAGAGGTGGCAATGCAAAAAATCTTGGCGGCACGTTCGATCTTTCCTGACATAGTCGAGCACTTTGAACAGCATTTCGAGGTAGACTGGAACGACGGTGACATGCTCCCGCACGAGGCACTGACGGCGCGCCTGGCCGACAAGGACGGCGCGCTGACAACAGGCGACCCGATCAGTGCGGCCACGCCGAGGCTGCGCGTGGTGGCGAACATGGCAGTCGGCTACAACAACTTCAACATGGCCGCATTCAACGCGGCAAACGTGTTCGGCACTTATACGCCGGACGTGCTCAACGAAACCACTGCTGATTTTGGTTGGGCGCTGATGATGGCCACCGCGCGGCACATCGTTGAATTCGAGCATTGGCTGCGGTCCGGCCAGTGGCGCAAATGGTTTTTCTACAGCTTCCTCGGTAGCGAGGTCTATGGCGCCATGCTCGGCGTGATCGGCATGGGCCGCATCGGTCAGGCGCTGGACGAGACGCTGTGCGAGCGGCGCATCGCGGCGACCAGCAGTGACATGTTCGAGGGCGTGCCGAGCGGGTATCTGGTGCTGCTGGAGGTGCTCATCATGGTGCTCACGCCCCATATTGCCAGTGCCACCGAGGCGGTCCACCGCGCGATCGCGAACCTCGCTGTCGACAACCTGATCGCTGTGCTCGGCATCGAGCCGTGCACCGGTCGGTCACCCAATCCGGTCCACCCGGATGTGATCAGCAAGGCACGCGCATGACGATGCCGCTTCTGCTGGGCGCGCTAGTCGTGCTGGCGGTGACGCTAGTAGTCGCGCTGCTGGTGATTTGGCGCGACGCGAGCCGCCTCGCCGATGGCGAGGGCTGGCTCGGAGAGCGACTAGACGACGTGCAGGATGCGCAGGCGCATGTGATGGAACGGCTCGAACGCGCGCTGCGCGGTGAACTTGCCGACAACGCGCGGGCCTCACGTGGCGAATTGTCGGGCAGCTTCGTTCAACTGCAGCAGACCCTGGCCGCGCAGATGACGAGTGTGGCTACTGTGCAGAACCAGCAGATTGACAGCTTCGCACAGCAGCTCGCTAAGCTGGTCGCCGCGAACACGCAGCAGTTTGAGACAGTGCGCGAAGGCCTGCAACAGCAGGCTCAGCTCGCTCGAGACGAGCAGGGTGCATCGCTCCGCCATTTCGGCACCCTGCTGAACCAACAGCTCGGGCAACTGAGAGAGGCCAACGACCGGTGTCTGGGTGAGGTGCGTGCCACACTTGAGCAACGCCTCAAGGAGATCGAGGCTAACAATGCCGTGAAGCTCGAGGAGATGCGCCGTACCGTCGACGAGAAGCTGCATGCCACGCTTGAGCAGCGGCTCGGCGAATCGTTCCGGCTGGTGTCCGAGCGGCTCGAGCAGGTCCAGCGCGGGCTCGGCGAAATGCAGACGCTGGCCGCCGGCGTGGGCGACCTGAAGAAGCTGCTGAGCAATGTGAAGACACGTGGAACCTGGGGCGAGGTCCAGCTCGCTGCGTTGCTTGAACAGATGCTGACACCCGATCAATACGCGAAGAACGTCGCCACTGTGCCGCGGCGCAACGAGCGCGTTGAGTTCGCGATCCGGCTGCCGGCTTACGAGCATGATGCGCAGCCGGTCTGGCTGCCGGTCGACGCGAAATTCCCGCGCGAGGATTACGAGCGCCTGATCGATGCGCAGGAGCGTGCCGACGTGGTAGCGGTGGAGGAGGCGGTGCGTGCGCTGGAGCTGCGCATCCGCGCGGAGGCAAAGAGCATCGCGGAGAAATACGTTTCTCCGCCGCATACGACCGATTTCGCTCTGCTATTTTTGCCGACCGAAGGCCTGTATGCCGAGATCCTGCGGAGGCCCGGGCTGACAGACCAGCTGCAGCGAGACTATCGCGTCACGGTAGCGGGGCCAACCACCCTGACGGCCCTGCTCAACAGTCTCCAGATGGGTTTCCGCACGCTCGCCATTGAGCGGCGTTCGAGCGAAGTGTGGCAGGTTCTGGGCGCAGTGAAGACTGAGTTCGGCAAGTTTGGCGAAGTGCTGGCGCGCACCAAGGCGCAGCTGGAGACCGTCACGCGCTCGATCGAATCGGCCGAGCAGCGCACCCGAGTGATGAAGCGTAAACTCAAGGATGTCGAGGCGCTGCCTGGCGATCAGACTGCAGGGCTACTCGGCGCGGCCTCGGGCGAGTCCGATCTGGACGAGGCCTGAAGTGCCGCCGCTCGGCCGCTCCCGCCTGCGGACGGAGGAGCCACTCAGCAGGGGCTTATTCTTCGCCGAGTACTGGCTGGGCACGCCACCGTGTCAGAAAACTGTGGGCGGCCTATAATGCAGGTCTGATCAACCGGGGAAACATGACGATATGGATAGATGAAGCCATCCTTGCCAGAATATATACCTGACGCGCTATACCCACGCGTGATTGCCCTGTCTATACGGGGCGATACGCTGATTCAGGCGTTACTTGGGGCGTTGTTGCATAAAAATCGAGTGTGAGGACGCAATAGCATCGACGGGCATAATTCAGGCGATACGAACGGATTGCGGACGAGCGAGGTCCGCCATACGGTTGATGACGCCGACGCGAATGGAGACCTCGGTCGCCTGCGCCTCGATGTGACGCGACCAGAGACAGTTGCCGGTGAGGGTCTTGAACCGATACATCGCATTCTCGGCAAGCGATCGCCGGTGGGAGCCACTGTCTTGCTTCCATTCTCGACGACCGTCACGGGCAATTGCATCAACCGCGCCATTACGCCACGCCGCACCGGGCATATCCGCTGGCCAATGCACGGCACCCTCGCGTGGCGGAATCGAAGGAATAGCACTGCGTGCAGCAATGGCCGCATGGCATGGCTTTGTGTCGTAGGCACCATCACCGCCGATGACATCGATTTGTTCTTCGCGTGGAATCTGGTCGAGCAACTTGGCAAGAGCGTCACCGTCAGCCACATTCTGATTCGTCATTAGCGCGGCATGCACTTGACCCGTATTCGCGTTGAGCGCGAGATGGACTTTACGCCACGTGCGCCGCTTCGAGTAGCCGTGCTGGCGCACCTTCCCCATTCACCTGCTCTATAGACCTTCAGACCGGTGCTGTCGACAACCAGAGGCGTTGTTGCATAAATCGAGCGAGATCCGTTGACGTTTACGCGCAACGGTCGCGGGGCCAGCCTCCTATCAAGTCAGATTCCAGAGTAATTGCCTAATTCTTGCCAAGAAAATGCGCAAGGACATACACAAGAAAGGTGAGCCGAAGGCACGCTACCGTGTCAGGAATTGGGCGGCCTATAATGAAGGCCTGATCAACCGGGGGAACGTAACAATATGGATAGATGAAGCCGTCCTTGCCAGAATACCCGATGCCATACCCACACGTGGTCGCCCGTGTCTATACGGCGATACGCTGATTCAGGCATTACTTGGCGTGAAGACCGTCTATCGACTGACCTTGCGCGCCCTGCAAGGTTTCACCCAAAGTCTGCGCGATTTGGCCTTCCCGAGCTTGCCGGTGCCGAATTACACCACGCTCTGTCGCCGGGCAAAAACGCTTGATGTCGAACTGCCGATCCTTCGTGACAATGAACCGATCCATCTGGTTGTCGACAGCACCGGTCTGAAGGTCTATGGAGAAGGTGAACGGAAGGTGCGCCAGCACGGCTACTCGAAGCGGCGCACGTGGTGTAAAGTCCATCTCGCGCTCAACGCGAATACAGGTCAAGTGCATGCCGCGCTAATGACGAATCAGAATGTGGCTGACGGTGACGCTCTTGCCAAGTTGCTCGACCAGATTCCACGCGAAGAACAAATCGATGTCATCGGCGGTGACGGTGCCTACGACACCAAGCCATGCCATGCGGCCATTGCTGCACGCAGTGCTATTCCTTCGATTCCGCCACGCGAGGGTGCCGCTCATTGGCCAGCGGATATGCCCGGTGCGGCGTGGCGTAATGGCGCGGTTGATGCAATTGCCCGTGACGGTCGTCGAGAATGGAAGCAACACAGTGGCTACCACCGGCGATCGCTTGCCGAGAATGCGATGTATCGGTTCAAGACCCTCACCGGCCACTGTCTCTGGGCGCGTCACATCGCCGCGCAGGCGACCGAGGTCGCCGTTCGCGTCGGCGTCATCAACCGCATGGCGGATCTCGCTCGTCCGCAATCCGTTCGTATCGCCTGAATTATGCCCGTCCGATGCCATGGCGTCCTCACGTTCGATTTATGCAACAACGCCGCGCGTAAACGTCAACGGATCTCGCTCGATTTATGCAACAATGCCATGTGAAATGGCTACGCCAGCTGGCCCCGGCACGCGGCGCGACTCCTTCGATGCTAGAATGCGCCTCGCAAAGTGGGCCAGGCTGTCGCGGCAGGCGCGGTTTAGGCCGCGCGGGGCGAGGAAAGTCCGGACTCCGCCAGGGCAGGGTGATGGCTAACAGCCATCCGTGGTGACACGCGGAACAGGGCAACAGAGAATAGACTGCCGATGGCCCGGCGCAAGCTGGGATCAGGTAAAGGTGAAACGGTGCGGTAAGAGCGCACCGCGGCTGCGGCGACGTATGCCGGCACGGTAACCTCCACCCGGAGCAATTCCAAGTAGGCAGGCGCGCATCCTCGCGATGCGGGACGGTGCCCCCGTTGCGCCTGCGGGTAGGAAGCTTGAGCGCTCCAGTAATGGCGCGCCTAGAGGAATGACTGCCACGCCTTGTGCGTCTTGGACGGGCGAGGTGCACAGAATCCGGCTTATCGGCCCGCTTTGCCGCTAGATGGCGTTGTTTTGCATAAATTGAGCGTGAGGAGTCAATGGCATCGACAGGTAGAGAACACCTCGCTCTTGCCGCCATGCTCGGCCAACCACGCCTTGACCGGCTTGGCGTGATGAACCTTCAGGTTGTCGAACATCAGAAACACCTTCTTGCTGCGCATATCTTTGATCATGCCTCTTCAGGAAGTCGAGCAAAATGCCTGCGTTCATTGCGCCTTCGAATACTTTCCAGCGCACTTGGCCGCGGTTTGTCACCGTCGACATCACCGAAAGGCCTGCGCGTCGGCTCGCCACGCGCACCTCGAGTGTCTGGTCCCTTGGTGCGTAGGAACGGCCTCGTACATCATCCGAGCGCAGCCCTCCGTTTCGTCGCCCCACTGCATTTTTGCGCTTTCGGCTTTTTCCCGACGCGCAATCTCCGGGTACGTCTCGTTCAGCCATGCCTGCACCGCTTCCGCTCGCTCCTCCTAGGCTCCCTGCTTTAGCGGCTTTTGTGAGGTGCAGCCCCAGCGCACAAGATACAAGCCAACACCTTGCAACGTCAGCATCAAACGGCGTTGTTGCATAAATCAAGCGCGAGGACGTCATGGTATCAAAAAGCATATTGATCACGAATTTCGGATCAATAATTTCAGGCGATATGAACGGATTGCGGACGAGCGAGGTCCGCAATCCGTTCCATTGCGTCCACGCGCTCGATTTATGCAAAAACACCGCATCAAACTACATCGCTACCGGATCAACTGCCGCACGGCATGTCGCGTCCACAACGCGAACGATATCTTCAACTGGTCCTGCATCTAATCGCGTAACAGCGCGAAAATTTCTACTTCCTGCTGCTCACTCAAAGCACGGTATAAGTTCACTGCTCGCCCGCTCAGCTTGTCACACAATCCAGCCGCACCTTCGAGGGCGTGACGTTCGCAAATATCGAACACGCTGGTGCGTGACAGGTTCATATGCTCGGCAATCTCATCGTAGGTCCAGCCGCGCGTGCGCAGATTGATCACCTGACGTCGCCGCTCTTCAAGTGCTTCACGAGGAAGCGATCTCATATCTCTTATTTCCATCTTCTTCGGCGTTTTTGCATAAATCTAGCGAGAGCCGGTAACGGTTTACGCGCAACGGTCGGGGCCAGCCCCTTATCAAGTCAGATTCCAGAGTAACTGCTTAATTTTTGACAAGAAAATGTGCAAGGACATACACAAGACAGGTGAGCCGAAGGCACGCTACCGTGTCAGGAATTGGGCGGCCTATAATGAAGGCCTGATCAACCGGGGGAACGTAACAATATGGATAGATGAAGCCGTCCTTGCCAGAATACCCGATGCCATACCCACACGTGATCGCCCGTGTCTATACGGCGATACGCTGATTCAGGCATTACTTGGCGTGAAGACCGTCTATCGACTGACCTTGCGCGCCCTGCAAGGTTTCACCCAAAGTCTGCGCGATTTGGCCTTCCCGAGCTTGCCGGTGCCGAATTACACCACGCTCTGTCGCCGGGCAAAAACGCTTGATGTCGAACTGCCGATCCTTCGTGACAATGAACCGATCCATCTGGTTGTCGACAGCACCGGTCTGAAGGTCTATGGAGAAGGTGAATGGAAGGTGCGCCAGCACGGCTACTCGAAGCGGCGCACGTGGCGTAAAGTCCATCTCGCGCTCAACGCGAATACAGGTCAAGTGCATGCCGCGCTAATGACGAATCAGAATGTGGCTGACGGTGACGCTCTGGCCAAGTTGCTCGACCAGATTCCACGCGAAGAACACATCGATGTCATCGGCGGTGACGGTGCCTACGACACCAAGCCATGCCATGCGGCCATTGCTGCACGCAGTGCTATTCCTTCGATTCCGCCACGCGAGGGTGCCGCTCATTGGCCAGCGGATATGCCCGGTGCGGCGTGGCGTAATGGCGCGGTTGATGCAATTGCCCGTGACGGTCGTCGAGAATGGAAGCAAGACAGTGGCTACCCACCGGCGATCGCTTGCCGAGAATGCGATGTATCGGTTCAAGACCCTCACCGGCCACTGTCTCTGGGCGCGTCACATCGCCGCGCAGGCGACCGAGGTCGCCGTTCGCGTCGGCGTCATCAACCGCATGGCGGACCTCGCTCGTCCGCAATCCGTTCGTATCGCCTGAATTATGCCCGTCCGATGCCATTGCGTCCTCACGCTTGATTTATGCAACAACGCCACGCCATCACGAATTTCGGATCAATAAAATAAAAATAGACCCTAGATCGGGGGCGTACGTACGTCGGTCCGAAATCGTTAAATGACAAATGGCATCGACGGTTGGTGAACCACCACCGGTGTCTCGCGGGCTAAGCGCAGGTCGCGCTTGAGGCGACCGTTCTCGAGACGCATGCGCAGCACGACCGGCAGCGCCGAGAGCAAACCGACGATCAGGCCGACGCCAAAGAATGCCAAGCCGATCAGGATCAGCGGTGCCTGCCAGTTGTAGCCAGCGAGGAAGTTGAGCGTCGCGGCTTGCGTATTAGCCAGTGCCAGCACCAGCAGCAGCACGAACACCAGCACACGGATCAGCCAGACGACGAATTTCATGGAGCCCTCCTATCAACGTGTTGTGCTTACAGTGTTTCCACTGCACCGCCCCTACAGTATCGGTATTGTAATGGGAAGCGGGCGGTTCAAGAGTGAAAGTGAATGAGCCCTGTTTGTTGGAGACCTCAACCTTTGAGGGAATAAAGTCATGGAAAAATTACATGTCGCAAGGGGCGTTGTTGCATAAATCGAGCGTGAGGACGCAATGGCATCGACGGGCATAATTTCAGGCGATACGAACGGATTGCGGACGAGCGAGATCCGCCATGCGGTTGATGACGCCGATGCGAACGGAGACCTCGGTCGCCTTCGAGTCGATGTGACGCGCCCAGAGATAGTTGCCGCTGAGGGTCTTGAACCGATACATCGCATTCTCGGCAAGCGATCGCCGGTGGTAGCCACTTTCTTACTGCCATTCTCGACGACCGTCACGGGCAATTGCATCAACCGCGCCATTACGCCACGCCGCGCCGGGCATATCCGCTGGCCAATGAACGGCACCCTCGCTTGGCGGAAGCGAAGGAATAGCACTGCGTGCAGCAATGGCCGCATGGCATGGCTTGGTGTCGTAGGCACCATCACCGCCGATGACATTGATTTGTTCTTCGCGTGGAATCTGGGCGAGCAACTGGGCCAGAGGGTCACCGTCAGCCACATTTTGATTCGTCATTAGCGCGGCATGCACTTGACCCGTATTCGCGTTGAGCGCGAGATGGACTTTACGCCACGTGCGCCGCTTCGAGTAGCCGTGGTGGCGCATCTTCCATTCACCTTCTCCATAGACCTTCAGACCGGTGCTGTCGACAAGCAGATGGATCGGTTCATTGTCGCGCAGGATCGGCAGTTCGACATCAAGCGTTTTTGCCCGGCGACAGAGTGTGGTGTAATTGCACCGGAAAGCCAGGGAAGGCTAGATCGCGAAGACTTTGGGTGAAACCTTGCAGGGCGAGCAAGGTCAGTCGATAGACGGTTTTCACGCCAAGTAATGCCTGAATCAGCGTATCGCCGTATAGACACGGGCGACCATACGTGAGTATGGTGTCGGGTATTCTTGCAAGGACGGTTTCATCTATCCATATCGTTATGTTCCCCGGTTGATCAAGCCTGCATTATAGGCCGCCCAATTCCTGACACGGTAGCGTGCCTTCGGCTCACCTGTCTTGTGTATGTCCTTGCACATTTTCTTGTCAAAAATTAAGCAGTTACTCTGGAATCTGACTTGATAGGGGGCTGGCCCCGCGATCGTTGCGCGTAAACGTCAACGGATCTCGTTTGATTTATGCAACAACGCCTCTTGAAACCGCCAAGTTCCCCGCCCCAAGGGGCGAGAGATTCTCCCGAAGAGATTAAAAACTGGCTCTTTGGAACTTTGAGTGGGTGAATGGGGCCCCCGAAGGGCGAAACGCCACATCGAAAACGGTATTTCCCCACGGCGTTGTTGCATAAATCGAGCGAGATCCGTTGACGTTTACGCGCAACGGTCGCGGGGCCAGCCTCCTATCAAGTCAGATTCCAGAGTAACTGCCTAATTTTTGCCAAGAAAATGCGCAAGGACATACACAAGAAAGGTGAGCCGAAGGCACGCTACCGTGTCAGGAATTGGGCAGCCTATAATGAAGGCCTGATCAGCCGGGGGAACGTAACAATATGGATAGATGAAGCCGTCCTTGCCAGAATGCCCGATGCCATACCCACACGTGGTCGCCCGTGTGTATACGGCGATACGCTGATTCAGGCATTACTTGGCGTGAAGACCGTCTATCGACTGACCTTGCGCGCCCTGCAAGGTTTCACCCAAAGTCTGCGCGATTTGGCCTTCCCGAGCTTGCCGGTGCCGAATTACACCACGCTCTGTCGCCGGGCAAAAACGCTTGATGTCGAACTGCCGATCCTGCGCGACAATGAACCGATCCATCTGGTTGTCGACAGCACCGGTCTGAAGGTCTATGGAGAAGGTGAATGGAAGGTGCGCCAGCACGGCTACTCGAAGCGGCGCACGTGGCGTAAAGTACATCTCGCGCTCAACGCGAATACAGGTCAAGTGCATGCAGCGCTAATGACGAATCAGAATGTGGCTGACGGTGACGCTCTGGCCAAGTTGCTCGACCAGATTCCACGCGAAGAACAAATCGATGTCATCGGCGGTGACGGTGCCTACGACACCAAGCCATGCCATGCGGCCATTGCTGCACGCAGTGCTATTCCTTCGATTCCGCCACGCGAGGGTGCCGCTCATTGGCCAGCGGATATGCCCGGTGCGGCGTGGCGTAATGGCGCGGTTGATGCAATTGCCCGTGACGGTCGTCGAGAATGGAAGCAACACAGTGGCTACCACCGGCGATCGCTTGCCGAGAATGCGATGTATCGGTTCAAGACCCTCACCGGCCACTGTCTCTGGGCGCGTCACATCGCCGCGCAAGCGACCGAGGTCTCCGTTCGCGTCGGCGTCATCAACCGCATGGCGGACCTCGCTCGTCCGCAATCCGTTCGTATCGCCTGAATTATGCCCGTCCGATGCCATTGCGTCCTCGCGCTCGATTTATGCAACAACGCCTTTCCCCACCCCTAACTTCCGCACAAGGCGGAGCAGTCCTCGCCGCCGGACGGGCTTGGGAGCCAAGCAGTGTAGGCTGTTCCTGGCTCGACCCCCCAAGCGTGCTCGTAGATTTCTCCGCATCCAGGGTTCGCTGCGCCGGGCTTCGCCTGCCCTTGACCCTGAAAAATTTACCCACTCGAAATTCAACAGAGGCTGAAAACCACTGCCCGAAAAGCGGGGCATCGATCGAATGGCCGGCTTTACGCGTCGTCGGAATGTGCGTAAGATGATATCCAGTTTAGCAATTTTATCATGGCTCCGCGCTGTTTCGCCCGGTCAGGGTCAGGCAACATGCTGATTTGACGATTCTTAGTTTGTGCTTCCATGTCTTCGGGTGGATTGCCCGCCCTTTAGGCCGCTCACATGTGACTTTCAGGGTTTAATGCCTCGCTCCAAGGGGCAAGGAGCTTCATTTTGACCAGAGGGTCAGGCCTAGCTGAATGGAATGCCCAAGAGGCGAAGATCGTCCTCGAGACTGCCTTAATCTGCGCGCAGAAACCGCTCAAATTGGGCGATCTGCAGCAGCTCTTTGCTGACAGAGTGTCGGCGGACACAGTTCAAACGTTGCTCGAAGAGTTAAAGGAAACGTGGTCCGGTCGCGGCGTGGAGCTTGTCGCGTTGGCTACGGGTTGGCGCTTTCAGAGCAAGCCTGCGATGCGCATCTATCTCGACCGCCTGCATCCGAAAAAGCCGCCAAAGTATTCGCGTACGGTGCTCGAGACGCTGGCGATCATCGCTTATCGTCAGCCGGTCACGCGCGGTGATATTGCGGAGATTCGTGGCGTCACGGTAAATACGCAGGTCGTGAAGCAGCTTGAGGATCGCGGCTGGCTCGAGGTGATCGGCCAGCGTGACGTACCGGGCCGTCCGTCGCTCTATGCGACGACGAAACAGTTTCTCGACGATCTCGGCCTGAAGGCGCTCGACGATTTGCCGGCGCTCGACGAGCCTACTGAAGCAGACTTCGATGGAAGTCAACGAAGATGAGGCCGGCCTCGACATAGCCAATCTGTCGAGACGGAACTTGTCCGTCCGTTCGTAGCCTTGTATGAAGCAAGATCAGGTTTTGTGTCTGGTGCCGGACTCAAGGACGAGTCGGCCCGTTATCACACAAAGCGCAAGCCCGAGACGTAACTCGGCGAACGCAATACCCACGATGTCGACGCGACTCCGATTTACCGGTACGGTGACGTAACCGGTTCAGCAGAAGAGATATTGTTGCATAAATCGAGCGCGAGGACGCAATGGCATCGATGGGCATAATTTCAGACCATACGAACGGATTGCGGACGAGCGAGGTCCGCAATCCGTTCCATTGCGTCTTCACGCTCGATTTATGCAACAACGCCAGCAGAAGACGCGGCTCGGGCGATGAATCGCCCGACTAAGACGAGCCCGCGCGACGCCACGCTTGATTGCGGCCATATAGAGATTGCCGTCCCGCGACGGTCTCGAGACCTGACATTCGAGGTTGTTTTGACTGATACCCACGACACTGATTCGTCCGAATCCGAGCGCTCCCAGGCTACGCGCGCAGAGGATGCTCCTGAGCAGGCCCCCCAAGGCGCGCGCGGCGAAGACCGCCCGCGCCGTGGTCTGCGTCGAGGCCCGCGCAGTCTGATCGCGCGTCGTCGCGCGGCGGCGAAATCGAAGAATGCCGATCCGGCGGTTGAAAGCGTAAAAGCTGCGCCGACCGCGGCAGCCGAAGAGGGTGCGCCGGCTGCGGCCCCCCGGCCCCGCGCCGCGCGCAGCAAGGACGCTGCCGCGAAGGCTCTGCGCAAGAAAGCCACCAAGCGCGCAGGCGCGGCGGCGCAGCCCAGACAGGGAAAATACAGCGCAGCGTCGGCTGCCCAGACCGCTGAAGCTCCCGCCGTCAGCGGAAGCGCTGGGCAAGATGACATTTTCTTTTACGTGACTTCGCCGACCTTCGATTCTGATAATTCCAGCGGCGGCAATGGGGTGCGTGCCCCGATGCTGCGCCGCTACCGCCAAGTGCCCAAGCGTGTGCTCGCGCCGGAAGACGACGCGCCGAAGCTGCATAAAGTGCTCGCCGAGGCCGGCATGGGCTCACGCCGCGAAATGGAAGAACTGATCGTCTCCGGTCGCGTTTCGGTGAACGGCGAGCCAGCCCACATCGGCCAGCGCATCCTACCGACTGATCAGGTCCGGATTAACGGTAAGTCGGTGAAGCGCAAGCTGCCGAACAAGCCGCCGCGCGTACTGCTCTATCACAAGCCGACCGGCGAAATCGTCAGCCATGCCGATCCGGAGGGCCGCGCCTCGGTATTCGACCGCCTACCGCCGGTAAAGACGGCGAAATGGCTCGCGGTCGGTCGGCTCGACTTCAATACCGAAGGTCTGCTTATGCTAACCACTTCGGGCGACCTAGCGCACCGCTTCATGCACCCACGCTACAGCGTGGAGCGCGAATACGCGGTGCGCGTGGTCGGTGAGCTGAATGAGGCCTCGTGCCAGAAACTGCTGCACGGCGTTGAACTCGACGACGGCCCGGCAAACTTCCTGCGGATCCGCGATGGCGGCGGCGAAGGCACCAATCACTGGTACCACGTGGCGCTGGAGGAAGGCCGCAATCGCGAGGTGCGACGTATGTTCGAGGCGGTCGGCCTGATGGTGAGCCGGTTGATCCGCACGCGTCACGGCTCGATCCCGCTACCGCGCCGCTTGAAGCGCGGTCGATGGGAGGAGCTTGACGAGGCAGAGGTCCGCAAGCTGATGGCGAGCGTTGGCTTGAAGGTCGCCGCCGATGAGAAGGGCAAGCGCAGCGGGGCTGTCCAGGCTGAACGTCGCCAACCCGATCCGATGCAGACCTCGATGGGCTTTCTCAATTGCGAGCCGGTGCTGACCACTCATAGCCAGCTTGATCAGCCACGCCGTGGTGGTGGCCGGCGCGGTGCCCAGGGCGGCGGTTTGGGCACTGGCTTCGGTGGCTCGGCGGGCGGCGGCTTTCGCGGCAATGCTAACGGCAATCGTCGCAGCGGCGAAGATGTCGATGGAAATTGCCTGTCGCATGGCGAGAACAATGGCAATAAGCGCGGCGGTGGTGGCAACGTGCGTGGCGGCCACCGACCGCAGCAGCAGCGCAACCGCGCTCGTGGTCGCTAAACCTCGGTTGTTGTACCGATCAGTCAGAAAACGATGGCGAAACCGACTTTCGGGCCGGTTTCGCCAGGCCTTCCGCATGAAGATCCTGAAATCCTAGCAAGGCTGAGAATGGACTCCCGCACATCGACCACCCACGCGGCGAGATTGCGGATGCTTTCAGGCTGACGCATTTCGGTCTTCGCTGCTATTCCCGCTGCTATTCCATGCGAGCCAGGTTCAGCGTGGTCTGGCTTACGCAGGTGAGGTTTCTGGGCTGCAGCCTTGTCCGCGCCCGTCTGCTGCGCATCTGCACCCCAAGATACGTCGAGCACCCAGTGCAGTCGGGTTCTGGATCCCCCAGGGGGTTGTTATATAAATCGAGCATGAGGACGCAATAGCATCGACGGGCATAATTGCAGGCGATACAAACGGATTGCGGACGAGCGAGGTCCACCATACGGTTAATGACGCCGACGCGAACGGCGACCTCGGTCGCCTGCGAGTCGATGTGACGCGCCCAGAGACAGTTGCCGGTGAGGGTCTTGAACCGATACATCGCATTCTCGGCAAGCGATCGCCGGTGGTAGCCACTGTCTTGCTTCCATTCTCGACGACCCTCACGGGCAATTGCATCAACCGCGCCATTCCGCCACGCCGCACCGGGCATATCCGCTGGCCAATGAGCGGCACCCTCGCATGGCGGAATCGCAGGAATAGCACTGCGTGCAGCAATGGCCGCATGGCATGGCTTGGTGTCGTAGGCACCGTCACCGCCGATGACATCGATTTGTTCTTCGCCTGGAATCTGGTCGAGCAACTTGGCCAGAGCGTCACCGTCAGCCACATTCTGATGCGTCATTAGCGCGGCATGCACTTGACCCGTATTCGCGTTGAGCACGAGATGCACGAGATGGACTTTACGCCACGTGTCCCGCTTCGAGTAGCCGTGCTGGCGCACCTTCCACGCACTTTCGCCATAGACCTGCAGACCGGTGCTGTTGACAACTAGATGGATCGGTTCGTTGTCGAGAAAGATCGGCAGTTCGACATCAAGCGTTTTGCCCGGCGAAAGAGCGTGGTGTAATTCGGTACCGGCAAGCCCTGGAAAGCCAGATCGCGCAGACTTTGGGTGAAACCTTGAAGGGCGCGCAACGTCAGTCGATAGACGGTCTTCACGCCAAGTAATGCCTGAATCAGCGTATCGCCTATAGACGCGGGCGACCACGCGTGGGTATGGCGTCGGGTATTCTTGGCAAGACGGCCTCATCTATCCATATCCTCATGTGTCCCCGGTTGATCAGGCCTGTATTATAGGCTGCCCAATTCCTAACACGGTAGCGTCCCTTCAGCTCACCTGTCTTGTCTATGTCCTTGCGCATTTTCTTGGCAAAAATTATTGATCAGCAATTTGTTATCTGGAAATTGCTGATCAGCCACTGAACCGGGCGGGCGCACCTGGCATCGTTCGATTGGCACCGGGTACTATTTCGCCCCTTCTTTACTTCAGCCATTTCAAGGAATCACCATGCGTGTGGCGGAAGTCGTTCGCAAGACCAGCGAAACGCAGATCCGTGTGAAGGTCAATCTCGACGGCACGGGCCAGCAGAAGCTGGCCACCGGTGTGCCATTCCTCGACCATATGCTCGCCCAGATCGCGCGCCATGGTCTCATCGATTTCGACATCGAAGCGCATGGAGATACCTGTATCGACGACCACCACACGGTGGAGGATGTCGGCATCACGCTCGGCCAGGCGGTCGCCAAGGCGAACGGCGAGCGCAAAGGAATTCGTCGCTACGGCCATTCCTACGCGCCGCTCGACGAGGCGCTTTCACGCGTGGTGATCGACTTCTCGGGCCGTCCGGGCCTGGAATTCCACGTGCCGTTCACGCGAGCGCAGATCGGCACTTTTGATGTGGACCTATCGATCGAGTTCTTCCGCGGCTTTGTGAACCATGCCGGTGTCACGCTGCACATCGACAATCTGCGCGGCATGAACGCACATCATCAACTCGAGACTGTGTTCAAGGCCTTCGGCCACGCGCTACGCATGGCGGTCGAGCTCGACGAGCGGGCCGCCGGCCAGATCCCGTCGACCAAGGGCAGCCTCTGATCGGCGTTGTTGCATAAATCGAGCGAAAGCCGTTGACGTTTACGCGAAACGATCGCGGGGCTAGTCCCCCTAGCAAGTTAGATTCCAGAGTAACTGCCTAATTCTTGCCAAGAAAATGCGCAAGGAATATACAGAAGACAGCTGAGCCGAAGGCACGCTACCGTGTCAGGAATTGGGCGGCCTATAATGAAGGCCTGATCAACCGGGGGAACGTAACAATATGGATAGATGAAGCCGTCCTTGCCAGAATACCCGAGGCCATACCCACACGTGGTCGCCCGTGTCTATACGGCGATACGCTGATTCAGGCATTACTTGGCGTGAAGACCGTCTATCGACTGACGTTGCGCGCCCTTCAAGGTTTCACCCAAAGTTTGCGCGATCTGACCTTCCCGAGCTTGCCGGTGCCGAATGACACCACGTTCTGTCGCCGGGCGAAACGCTTGATGTCGAACTGCCGATCCTGCGTGACAATGAACCGATCCATCTGGTTGTCGACAGCACCGGTCTGAAGGTCTATGGAGAAGGTGAATGGAAGGTGCGCCAGCACGGCTACTCGAAGCGGCGCACGTGGCGTAAAGTCCATCTCGCGCTCAACGCGAATACAGGTCAAGTGCATGCCGCGCTAATGACGAATCAGAATGTGGTTGACGGTAATGCTCTGGCCAAGTTGCTCGACCAGATTCCAGGCGAAGAACAAATCGATGTCATTGGCGGTGATGGTGCCTACGACACCAAGCCATGCCATGCGGCCATTGCTGCACGCAGTGCTGTTCCTTCGATTCCGCCACGCGAGGGTGCCGTTCATTGGCCAGAGGATATGCCCGGTGCGGCGTGGCGTAATGGCGCGGTTGATGCAATTGCCCGTGACGGTCGTCGAGAATGGAAGCAAAAAAGTGGCTACCACCGGCGGTCGCTCGCCGAGAATGCGATGTATCGGTTCAAGACCCTCACCGGCAACTGTCTCTGGGCGCGTCACATCGACTCGCAGGCGACCGAGGTCGCCTGCGCGGCGGCGTCATCAACCGCATGGCGGACCTCGCTCGTCCGCAATCCGTTCGTATCGCCTGAATTATGCCCGTCCGATGCCATGGCGTCCTCACGTTCGATTTATACAACAACGCCTCTTGAAATTGGAAAAGCATCCCTCATGTCTAGTTTTTTCCATACCTCTTACATGAAAGACGCTTTTCCAATTTCAAGATAATGCATTGTGGATCAATAGTGGTGCGAAGAAACGGAGCTGCGCTCGGATGAAGTACGAGGCTGCTTCTACACCCCAATGGACAAGATACCCGCGTGGCGCGTGGCGAGACGACGCGAAGGCCTGTCGGTGATATCGACGGTGACAAACCGTATCGAGGTACGCGGGAAAGTAGTTGAGGGCGCGATGAACGTAGAGATCCTGCGCGACTTCCTGAAGAAGCTGCTCAATATGAGCAGCAAGAAGGTGTTCCTGATTCTCGACAACCTGAAGGTTCATCACACCAAACCGCTCAAGGCGTGGTTAACCGAGTACGGCGAAAAGATCGAGGTGTTCTGCCTGCCGTCGTACAGTACGGATCTCAATCTAGACGAAATTTTCAAGGCGGATCTGAAAGCGAACGTGACGAAGCAGGCTCCGGCGCGAACCAAGGGGCATCTCAAGAAAGTCGTCATCAGCCATCTACGTCGTCTCCAAAAATCACCAAAGCGTGTCGCTCTCTATTTCATGCATAAACCAATTCGCTATACAGCTTGATTCAAGATAGCGTATATTTAATCAAAAATATGGGCAAGGCTGTGCGGAATGCGAGCCGCTTGTGGCGTTGTTGCATAAATCGAGCGAGAGCCGTTGAGGTTTATGCGCAACGGTCGCGGGGCCAGTTTCTTGTTATTGATCCGAACTTCATAATCTTGAAATTAAAAAATCGTCCCTCATCTGAGGGGCATGGACACACGAGAAATGAGGGACGATTTTTTAATTTCAAGATTATGAAGTTCGGATCAATACCTAGACCTCGAAGTTCGTCATGTCCTCTGCTGATGCGATGGCACCGTGAAAGGTGAACGGCTGAGTTTGCTTGCAGAAAAAATCTCACTACACGAAACGCTTCGTGTGTGCTGCTCGACTGGTATACGGTCAAAGAACTCGCGATACAATACATGCGTGCACAACCGGAGAAATGCGGTATGCCTGTGCCGAAGATCATCGGTATCGACGAAATTTCGATTTGCAAGGGCTACACGTACAAGATCACGAATTGCGGATCAATATCAAGTCAGATTCCAGAGTAACTGTCTAATTCTTGCCAAGAAAATGCTCCAGGACATACACAAGCCAGGTGGGCCGAAGGCACGCTACCGTGTCAGGAATTGGGCGGCCTATAATGCGGGCCTGATCAACCGGGGAAACATGACGATATGGATAGATAAAGCCGTCCTTGCCAGAATACCCAACACCATATCCACGCGTAGTCGCCCGCGTCTATACGGCGATACGTTGATTCAGGCACTACTTAGCGTGAAGTCCGTCTATCGACGGACGATGCGCGCCCTGCAAAGTTTCACCCAAAGTCTGTTTGATCTGGCCTTCCCGAGCTTGCCGGTGCCGAATTACGTCACGCTATTTCGCCGGGAAAAAAAACGCTTGATGCCGAACTGCCGATCCTTTTCGACAACGAACCGATCCATCTGGTGGTCAACAGCACCGGTCTGAAGGTCTATGGAGAAGGTGAATGGAAGGTGCGCCAGCACGGCTACTCGAAGCGGCGCACGTGGCGTAACGTCCATCTCGCGCTCAACGCGAATATGGGTCAAGTGCATTCCGTCGCTAATGACGCATCAGAATGTGGCTGACGGTGACGCTCTAGCCAAGTTGCTCGACCAGATTCCGAGCGATGAACAGATCGATGTCATCGGCGGCGATGCTGCCTACAACACCAAGCCATGCCATGCGGCCATTGCTGCACGCAGTGCATTCCTGCGATCCGTCCCGCGAAGGTACCCCTCATTGAACAGCAGGATATGCCCGCCCGGTGCGGCAGGGCGTGGCGTAACGGCGCGGTTGATGCAATTGTCTGTGACGGGCGTTGAGAATGGAAGACAGGTAGTGGCTACCACCGGCCATCGCTTGCCGAGAATGCAATGTATCGATTCAAGATACTCACCGGACACTGCCTCTTGGCGCGTCACATCGCCTCGTAGGCGACCGAGATCGCCGTTCGCGTAGCCGTAATCAACGGCATGGCCGACCTCGCTCGTCACGCAATTCGTGATCTTGAAATTTGAGAATCGTCTCTCATGTGATGGGCATGGAAAACGAGATATGAGGGACAAATTTCTAATTTCAAGATCACGAATTGCGGATATATAAAGGCTAAGGACCATACATCATCATGGTTGAACTTGAGATAGACGGGAAGAGGGTCGAGGTGCCAGAAGGCAGCATGGTGATCCAGGCTGCGCAGAAGGCAGGCAAGTATGTTCCCCACTTCTGCTACCACAAAAAACTGTCGGTTGCGGCGAACTGCCGCATGTGTCTTGTTGACGTCGAGAAGATTCCGAAGCCCGTGCCTGCCTGCGCGACGCCGGTGTCGGCCAGGATGATCGTGCGTACGCACTCGGAAAAAGCGGTCAAGGCGCAGCAGGCTGTGATGGAATTTCTGCTGATCAATCACCCGCTCGATTGCCCGATCTGCGACCAGGGCGGTGAGTGCCAACTGCAGGATCTGTCGGTGGGCTACGGCAAGTCGACCTCGCGCTACCGCGAGGGAAAGCGCGTGGTGTTCCACAAAAACGTCGGACCTCTGATCTCGATGGAAGAGATGTCGCGCTGCATTCACTGCACGCGCTGTGTGCGCTTCGGCAAGGAAGTAGCCGGAGTCATGGAGTTTGGCATGCTGGGCCGTGGAGAGCACTCTGAAATCACCACTTTCGTGGGCAAGACCGTTGATTCGGAACTGTCTGGCAATATGATCGATCTGTGCCCGGTCGGAGCACTGACGAGCAAGCCGTTCCGCTTCAGCGCCCGCACCTGGGAGCTGTCGCGCCGTAAGTCGATCAGCCCGCATGATTCGGTGGGCACGAACCTAGTCGTGCAAGTCAAGAATAACCGTGTGATGCGCGTGCTGCCGCTCGAGAACGAAGCCGTCAACGAGTGCTGGCTCTCTGATAAGGATCGTTTCTCCTACGAAGGCCTCAATAGCGAGGACCGCCTGACCAAACCAATGCTGAAGCAGGGCGGAGAATGGATCGAGACCGATTGGCAGACTGCGCTTGAATATGTCGCGAAGGGCCTCAAGGGTATCGCGGCTGATCACGGAACCAATGCACTGGCCGTGCTTGCGAGCCCGCACAGCACGGTCGAGGAACTATTCCTGGTCAAGCAGCTGGCCCACGAGCTGCAGGTACCGAACGTCGACTTCCGCCTGCGTCAGGCCGATTTTTCGGCACCAGTATCGGGCGTGCCGTGGCTCGGAATGTCGATCGCAGAATTGACCAATGTCGATACCGCTTTCTTGGTTGGCTCGACGCTGCGTCGTGATCACCCGCTGTTCGCCGCGCGTCTGCGCCAGGCCGCCAAGACCGGCGCTCAAATTTACATGCTGCATGCCACGGGCGACGACGCCCTGATCCCAACCGCGAAGCGCATCGTCGCCGCGCCGTCTGCCTGGCTCGACACGCTGGCAGGCATCGCCATCGCGGTCGCCCAAACGATCGGTTTCGCCCCGCCGGCATCGCTAGCAGGTGTTGAGCCCTCGACCGAGGTGCAGCGCCTAGCCAAGGCACTTGTCACCGGAAAACGCTGCGTGGTACTGCTCGGAAACAGCGTGGTCCAGCATCCGCAGTTCGCGCAGCTTCATGCCGTCGCGCAATGGATCGCCGAATATAGCGAAACCACGCTCGGTTTCCTGACCGAAGCCGCCAACACGGTCGGCGCGCACCTGGTCGGCGCCTTGCCAGGCGAGGGCGGGCTGAATGCGCGAGAAGCGTTCGCGCAGCCGCGCAAGGGCTACCTACTGCTCAATGTCGAACCCGAGTTCGACACGGTCAATCCGATCGCCGCACAGGCTGCACTCGAGCAGGCCAAGATAGTAGTGGTAATGTCGCCGTTCAAGATCGGTGCCGAGTACGCCGACGTGCTGCTGCCGATCGCGCCATTCACCGAGACGGCTGGTACCTACGTCAATGCGGAAGGTCGTGTCCAGTCGTTCAACGGTGTGGTGCGCCCACTCGGCGATACGCGCCCGGGCTGGAAGGTGTTGCGTATGCTGGGCAGCCTTCTGGGCCTGCCGAACTTCGCATACGACACCTCGGACGAAGTGCGACTCGCCGCGCTCGGCGACGGTAATCAAACCTCGCGCCTGTCGAACGCCACGACCGTGCAGCCGACTCGCGCGATCGTGGTGGCATCGGGTAATGGTGTTTTCGAGCGCCTGGCCGACGTGCCGACCTACCACGCCGATCCTCTCGTGCGCCGTGCCAGCGCGCTGCACCTAACAGCAGCGGCCAAGGCGGCGCATTCGGTCGGCCTGCCGGCTGTGCTGTTCGACCGCCTCGGCCTGAGCAACGGCGATCCGGTGCGCATCAGCCAGGGCGGTCGCTCGGTGCAGTTGCCAGCGGTGCGTGACTCGAACCTGGCCGAAACGGTGGTCCGCGTGTCGGCTGCCACACCCGCCGGTGCGGCACTCGGCGGCCTGTCCAGTAAACTCGTAGTGGAAAAGGCGTAAATGAGCTTGTTCGATACGATCAATTCGGGTTGTACCGAGCTGTTTGGCGCGGCATGGCCGACCGTCTGGACGTTGGTGCGGATCTTGGTGATCTGCGTGGTGATCCTGCTCAGCGTCGCCTACCTGATTCTCTGGGAGCGCAAGCTGATCGGCTGGATGCACGTGCGTCTCGGCCCGAATCGCGTCGGCCCAGGCGGCCTATTGCAGCCGATCGCCGACGTGCTGAAGCTACTCCTCAAGGAAATTATCCAGCCGAGCGCGGCCAGCCGCTGGCTTTACCTGATTGCACCGGTCATGACAGTGGTGCCGGCCTTCGCGGTCTGGGCGGTGATTCCGTTCCAGGCAGGCGCAGTGCTCGCCAATATCAATGCTGGCCTGCTCTATGCGATGGCGATGTCCTCCATCGGAGTCTACGCGGTGATCCTGGCCGGTTGGGCCTCGAACTCGAAATATGCGTTCCTCGGCGCAATGCGCGCGGCCGCGCAGATGGTGTCCTACGAAATCTCGATGGGCTTCGCCCTGGTGCTGGTACTGATGACGACCGGCAGCCTGAATTTCTCGGACATCGTCGTCTCGCAACAGCGCGGCTACTTCGCGCACCACGGCATCAACTTCATGTCCTGGAACTGGCTTCCGCTGCTTCCGGTATTCGTAATCTACTTCATCTCAGGCATCGCAGAAACCAACCGCCATCCCTTCGACGTGGTAGAAGGCGAATCGGAAATCGTGGCCGGCCACATGATCGATTACTCAGGGATGAGCTTCGCGCTGTTTTTTCTCGCTGAGTATATCAACATGATTGTGATCTCCGCGTTGGCGGCGACGCTGTTTCTGGGGGGCTGGGACGCGCCGTTCAGTTTCCTGCCTTTCCTCCCGGGCGTGGTCTGGCTAGTGCTGAAAATCTTCATGCTGCTGTCGGTCTTCATCTGGGTGCGCGCCACGTTCCCGCGTTTCCGATATGATCAAATTATGCGCCTGGGCTGGAAGATCTTCCTGCCGATCTGCGTGATCTGGGTGGTCGTGGTCGGCATCTGGATGATGTCGCCCCTGAATATCTGGAATTGAGAGGGCAGATTCCATCATGACAGCAATCCGACAATTCTTTAAGACTTTTTTTCTGACCGAACTAGTGATGGGGCTCGCGCTGACGGGCCGCTACGCTTTCCAGCGGAAGATTACGGTGCAATTCCCGGAAGAGAAGACCCCGATCTCGCCGCGTTTTCGCGGGCTGCACGCGCTGCGCCGGTACGAGAACGGCGAGGAGCGCTGCATTGCCTGCAAGCTCTGCGAAGCCGTGTGCCCGGCGATGGCGATCACCATCGAGTCGCAGGTACGCGCCGACAATACCCGCCGCACCACGCGCTACGATATCGACCTGACCAAATGCATCTTCTGCGGCTTCTGCGAGGAAAGTTGCCCGGTCGACTCAATTGTCGAGACGCAGATCCTCGAGTACCACGGCGAGAAGTGCGGTGACCTATATTTCACCAAAGAAATGCTGCTTGCGGTGGGCGACCACTACGAGAAGGACATTGCGAACGCCAAGGCCGCCGACGCGCCGTATCGCTGATGCAGAGATCGGCCAGAAGAGCCGTCACGGCAATAGTTGCACGTGCACGTTTCGAAGTGCCCAAGAACCGTGCTTATTGATCACAAATTGCGGATCAATATCGACGATGGTGCCTACGACACCAAGCCATGCTATGCAGCCATTGCTGCACGCAGGGTTGTTCCTTCGATTCCGCCTTGACGCGAGAGGATGCCGCTTCATTGGCCAGCGGATACGCCCGGTGCGGAGTGGCGTAACGGCACGGTTGATGCAATTGCCCGTGACGGTCGTCGAGAATAGAAGAAAAACAGTGACTAACCACCGGAGATCGCTTGCCGAGAATACGATATATCGGTTCAAGACGCTCACCGGAAACTGTCTCTGGGCGCCTCCACATCGACTCGCAGTCGACCGAGGTCGCCGTTCGAATCAGCCTAAGCAACCGCGCATGGCGCACCTCGCTCGTCCGCAATCCGTTCGTATCGTCTGAAATTATGCCTGTCGGTGCCATTGCGTCCGCGCGCTCGATTTATACAACAACGCCCTTCGTGAATGTCAGCGCATTGATCGATGCGAATGCATAGACGACGGACATTGTAGAGCCAAGAGTGAGTGCGTGCGTGTTCAATGACCAAAACGATACGTTCTGAGTCCGCTGCCGTACTCTGTGTGTTGCTTTGCGATCACGGGTCCGATGCCACGTTCGCGCAACGCACGGGGGTGTCGTTTGGAGTGGTAGCCACGATCAGCATAGAAGACAATACCTGGCTTTGAAGCGGTCGGCGCCTTGTACGCCCCGAATTGGGGGAATCGAGTTGATGAGTGGCAGCAGTTGCGTGACATCGTTGGCGTTCGAATTAGTGAGGATCGCGGTGAAGGCAATGCCGTTGACGTCTACAAGGATATGTGATGTTTGGAATCTGGACGCGCGCAATTCGTGGGGTTCTCGTCAGTTTTGCACCTGCCCCGACAGCGCGTACCGACGATGAATCGACCTCTGCATATGAGAGGTCGAGCAGCGACGCGTGTAGACGATCCCACACGCCAGCCTTCTGCCAGTCGTCGAGTGGCACCAGCAAATTGCGCCCAACCGAAGCCAAGTTGGGTTAGAAAGTAGTTCCAAAAGATGCCTGTCATGAGTACGAACAGGAGGCCATTGAGTGTCACGCGATCCGGCATACGCGACTTCACTAGGTCGTGCTTCTTCGCGCGAGGCTTCGCAGCAGGCAGAAAGGGTTTGATCAGGTGCCACAGCTCGTCATCAATGATTGGCACTTCCATCCTTGGATTCTCGTTGCTTCGGCGTCCAAGCTTATTGATCCGCAATTCGCTATACAGCTTTATACAAGATTCGTATTTTTGATCAATAACCATTGACTTCATGACTGTACTCTTCTACATCTTCTCGCTGTTGCTGGTGATCTCGGGGGTGAAGGTGATCACTGCGCGCAACCCCGTGGCTTCCGCGCTTTTTCTCGTCCTCGCGTTCTGCAACGCGGCCGCGCTCTGGATGCTGCTCGAAGCCGAGTTCCTCGCCATCCTGCTGGTGCTCATCTATATCGGCGCGGTGATGGTGCTATTCTTGTTCGTAGTGATGATGCTCGACATCAATACCGACATTCTGCGCCGTAACTTCCGTCGCTTCGTGCCGATGGCCACGGTGGTGGGCGCGATCATAGTAGTCGAGACCGCGTTGATCCTCTGCCGCGGCTACGGCACCACCGCCTCGCCGGTGCGCGAGATCGCCTCCGGCACGCTAGCCAAGATGACGAACACGCACCTGATCGGCCAAGTGATCTACACCGACTACATCTTCGCCTTCGAAATCGCCGGGTTGGTGCTGCTGGTCGCGATCATCGCGGCGGTTTCGCTGACCTCGGGTCGCGACAAGGCATGCAAGCGCCAGAACGTGTCCGATCAGGTCAGCGTGCGCCGCCAGGATCGAGTACGTCTCATCAAGATGGCTGCTGAAAAGCCGCCCGAGCTGGAAGCGACACCTGTCTCGACCGATCCCACTGCGGCTACGAAGAGCTGAGCCAAGGACAACCCAATTATGCTACACCTGACTCTTGCCCACTACCTGGTTCTTGGCGCATTCCTGTTCGCGATCAGTATCGTCGGTATCTTCCTGAACCGCAACAACATCATCGTGATCCTTATGGCGATCGAGCTGATGCTGCTCGCGGTCAATACGAATTTCGTCGCATTTTCGCATTATCTTGGGGACGTACGCGGACAGATTTTCGTGTTCTTCGTGCTCACGGTTGCAGCGGCCGAAACGGCAATCGGCCTCGCGATTCTAGTGACTCTGTTCCGAAAACTCGACACCATCAATGTCGAGGATCTCGACCAGCTCAAGGGCTAATTTCAGGCGATTCTGCTATGTCGACTACAGTTAACGAAACCACGCTGCTGGCGATTTCTCTGGCACCGCTAGTCGGCTCGATCATCGCCGGCCTGTTCGGCAATAGCGTCGGTCGCAAAGGCGCGCACCGCGTGACGATCCTCGGCGTCCTGATCTCCTTTGTCCTTTCCTGTCTGGTGTACCAGCAAGTGATAGACGGCGCAAGCTTCAACGCCACCGTCTATGAATGGATGCAGGTCGGGCCGCTCAAGCTCGAGATCGGCTTCCTCGTCGATTCGCTAACCACCATGATGATGGTAGTGGTCACCTTCGTCTCGCTGATGGTGCACATCTACACGATCGGCTACATGGAAGAGGAGGCTGGCTACCAGCGGTTCTTCTCCTACATCTCGCTGTTCACCTTCTCGATGCTTATGCTTGTGATGAGTAATAACTTTCTTCAGCTGTTCTTCGGCTGGGAGGCGGTCGGCCTCGTGTCCTACCTATTGATTGGCTTCTACTACACGCGGGAAAGCGCGATCTACGCCAACATGAAGGCATTCATCGTCAACCGCGTGGGGGATTTTGGCTTCTTGCTCGGCATCGGCCTACTGCTCGCCTATGGAGGTTCGATGAACTACGGGGAGGTATTTGCCAAGAGCACTGCGCTGGCAGCGATGCATTTCCCGGACACCGACTGGGGCCTGCTGACAGTGGCCTGCATCTGCCTGTTCATCGGCGCGATGGGCAAGTCGGCGCAGTTCCCGCTGCATGTTTGGCTGCCCGATTCGATGGAAGGCCCGACGCCGATCTCGGCGCTGATCCACGCAGCTACTATGGTGACGGCCGGTGTATTCATGGTCACGCGCATGTCACCGCTATTCGAACTGTCCGATACGGCGCTGTCCTTTATCACTATGATCGGCAGCATCACCGCGCTGTTCATGGGTTTCCTGAGCGTGATCCAAAACGATATCAAGCGCGTAGTCGCGTACTCGACGCTCTCCCAGCTCGGTTACATGACGGTCGCGCTTGGCGTGTCGGCCTACCCTGTCGCTGTATTCCACCTGATGACGCATGCCTTCTTTAAGGCTCTGCTATTCCTTTCGGCGGGCTCGGTCATTATCGGCATGCACCATGACCAAGATATCCGCAACATGGGCGGCCTGCGCAAGTACATGCCGATCACCTGGATCACCTCCCTGATCGGCTCGCTCGCGCTGATCGGCATGCCGTTCTTCTCTGGTTTCTACTCGAAGGACTCGATCATCGATGCGGTCAAGCTCTCGCATCTGCGGGGTTCTGGTTTCGCCTATTTCGCGGTGGTCGCAAGCGTGTTCGTGACGGCGCTATACTCGTTCCGCCTGTATTTCCTGGTATTCCACGGCGAGGAGCGCTTCCGCAAACCGAAGCATCCAGATTCTCCGATGGGCAAGGCTGCCACGCAAAGGGATGGGCATGACGCGCACTGCCACGACGATCATGCACATGAGCCGCCGCACGAAACCTCGTGGATTGTTTGGGTGCCGCTGGTGCTGCTAGCGATTCCGTCCGTGCTGATCGGCGCTGTGGCAATCGGCCCGATGCTGTTCGGCGACTTCTTCCAACATGGTGTTGCGTTCAACAAGGTAATCTTCATCGGTCAGAATCATCCAGCGCTTGTCGAGATGGCCGATGCATTTGACGGCTGGGTCGCGATGGGCCTGCATTCAGTGTTGGGCCTGCCGGCCTGGCTTGCGCTTGCAGGCGTGGTTGTTGCTTGGTTCCTGCATCTAAAGTGCCCGGACCTTTCGGCGGCGATTCGCCGCGCGGTCGGTCCGATCTATACGCTGCTTGACAACAAATACTATATGGACAAGATCAACGAGGTCGTGTTCGCGAGGGGCTCGGTCGCAGTTGGTCGGGCCCTGTGGAAAGAGGGCGATGTCGTCGTGATCGATGGAGTCGTCAACGGAAGCGCGCGATGCGTCAGCTGGTTTTCCGGCATGATTCGCTTCCTGCAATCCGGCTACATCTATCACTACGCGTTTGCGATGATCATTGGCATGATGGGTCTCCTTACCCTGTTTGTTACGCTCGGCGGAAAATAAAAAAGAGGAGGCACCCACTCATGCCCGCATTACCGATTCTCAGTACTGCTATCTGGCTTCCGATGGTGTTTGGTCTGCTCATCCTCGCCGTGGGCACCGACCGGAAGCCCAGCGTGCCCCGCTGGGTCGCACTGATCGGTGCACTGCTCGGGTTTATAGTCACGATTCCGCTCATCACTGGTTTCGATCCGAGCACCGCCGCTCTTCAGTACGAAGAAAATGTGATCTGGATCGACCGCTTCAATGTTTCGTATCACCTCGGCGTCGACGGCATCTCGATGTGGTTCGTCATGCTGACAGCACTGATCACCGTCATCGTGGTAGTGGCCGGCTGGGAAGTCATCACCGAAAACGTCTCGCAGTACTTGGCATCATTTCTGATGCTCTCGGGCATCATGATTGGGGTGTTCTCGGCGGTCGACGGCCTGCTGTTCTACGTGTTCTTCGAGGCCACGCTGATTCCGATGTACATTATCATCGGCATCTGGGGCGGCCCGAACCGCGTCTATGCGGCCTTCAAGTTCTTCCTTTACACGCTGGCCGGATCGCTACTGATGCTGATCGCGCTGCTCTACCTATACCGCGAGACACATACCTTTGATCTTGCGGCCTGGCAGGGCGCAAAGTTGTCTATGATGCCGCAGTTGTTACTGTTTTGTGCGTTCTTTCTCGCTTTCGCGGTGAAGGTGCCGATGTGGCCGTTCCATACTTGGCTTCCCGACGCGCACGTCGAGGCGCCGACCGGCGGCTCGGTGGTGCTGGCGGCCATCATGCTCAAGCTCGGTGCCTACGGCTTTCTGCGCTTCTCCCTGCCCGTCACCCCCGATGCAGCGCATTATCTAGCCCCGGTCTTGATAGTTTTGTCCCTTCTTTCAGTGATCTATATCGGTTTGGTCGCGATGGTGCAGACCGACATGAAGAAGCTGGTCGCCTATTCGTCGATCGCCCATATGGGTTTCGTCACGCTTGGCTTTTTTATCTTTAGCCAGCTCGGCATCGAGGGTGCGATTGTGCAGATGATCTCGCACGGTTTCGTGTCCGGCGCAATGTTTCTTTGTATTGGCGTGTTATACGATCGCCTTCATACACGCAATATCGACGAGTATGGGGGGGTGGCAAACGTTATGCCTAAGGTCGCCACCTTCGCCCTGCTGTTCGCGATGGCGAACTGCGGCCTGCCCGGCACCTCTGGCTTTGTCGGTGAGTTTATGGTGATTCTTGCCTCGGTGAAGTTCAATTTCTGGACCGCGTTTGGGGCGGGCCTCACGCTGATTCTCGGTGCGGGCTACACGCTGTGGATGTACAAGCGCGTCTATTTTGGCAAGGTAGTCAACGAGAAGATAACGACACTGAAGGACATAGGTGTGCGCGAACTCTCGATGCTCGCCGTGTTAGCTGCGTTTACGCTATTGATGGGCCTGTATCCCAAGCCTTTCACCGATGTGATGCACGTTTCCGTAATAAATCTCCTCTCTCACGTTGCGCAATCTAAGCTGTTGATGGCCCCGCAGTAAACGTGGGCTGAGAAAACCAAGACCATGCAAAACGCACCTATGAATGCCTTGTTGCCCGATGCGCTCGTGGTGCTCGCCATTATTCTGGCGTGGATCAACGACATCCTCTCCGGCGAGTCCGGCCACCGCCTCACGTACCTGATCGCGGTCATCTCTTCCGTTGTCGCCGGCGTATGGTTTGCATTCCAGGCCCTTGATCCGTACCAGTACTACGTCTTCTCGCGGATGGTGGTGGTCGATGCTTTCTCGAACGTGATGAAGGCGGGGGTGTCGATCAGCTGCGCAGCCTCGATGATCTATTCGAGGCGCTACCTGTCGGACCGGGGCCTGTTTCGTGGCGACGTGTTCCTGCTCGGGATGTTCTCGCTGCTCGGCCAGCTTGTGATGATCTCTGGAAATAACTTCCTGACGCTCTACCTCGGCCTCGAGTTGATGTCGCTGTCGCTCTACGCGCTGATCGCGCTACACCGTGACGGTGCCCAATCAAGTGAAGCGGCGATGAAGTACTACGTGCTCGGTGGGCTGGCTTCCGGCTTCGTGCTGTACGGAATTTCGATGGTGTATGGCACCACCGCTTCGCTCGAGTTGCAGGACGTGCTCAATGTCGTCGCCTCGGGTCACCTCAATAATCTCGTGCTGCTGTTGGGCGTGATTTTTATCATTGCTGGCGTGGCCTTCAAGCTCGGCGCAGTGCCATTTCACATGTGGGTCCCCGACGTCTACCAGGGCGCGCCCACGGCGATGTCGCTCCTGACCGGTGGCGGCCCGAAGGTAGCTGCCTTCTCCTGGGGCTTGCGCATCCTGGTGATGGGCCTGCTGCCGCTGGCAGCGGACTGGCAGCAGATGCTGGTGATCCTAGCAGCACTGTCGCTGATCATCGGAAACATCACTGGTATCGTCCAGCACAATGTCAAGCGGATGCTAGCCTACTCGGCGATTGCAAATATGGGCGGCTTCGTGCTGCTCGGCCTGCTCTCGGGCGTAGTGAAGGGACGACCAGCCTTCACGGCCACTGCCTACAGCTCGGCGATGTTCTACTCGATCGTCTACCTGCTCACCACGCTCGGCACCTTCGGCATCGTGATGCTGCTGGCCCGCCGCGATTTCGAAGCGGAAACGCTCGAGGACTTCAAGGGCCTCAACAAGCGCAGCCCAGTGTTCGCCTTCGTGATGATGTTGATGATGTTCTCGCTGGCCGGCATTCCACCGACGGTGGGTTTTTACGCCAAGCTCGCTGTGCTTGAGGCCACTATTAATGCCAACCTAATCTGGCTCGCGATTCTCGGCGTCATCAGTTCGTTGTTCGGTGCATTCTACTATCTGCGTATCGTGAAACTGATGTACTTTGATATGCCGCAGGACACGCACCCGATTATGAGTGACGTGGTGAACCGAGCGGCGCTCCTGCTCAACGGTCTGGCCTTGCTAGTACTCGGCATCATGCCCGGGCAGCTGATGCAGGTCTGTCTGCAGGCCATCAGCCATATGCTACCGCTCTATTAATCCGAAATTCGTGATATGGAAATTAGAACATCTTCCTTCATGTGAGGGGCATGGAAAAACGAGACATGAGGGACGATTTTCTAATTTCAAATTCACGAATTTCGGATTAATAACCACGAATAGGGCACTGCCGCTTCATGTTCCTCGCTTTTTGTACGGTAACTGTTTGTTATGCCGATAGTTTTCGCTTACAATAAAAAAGTGAAACAGTTTCAAAACTCGATTTTTAAAAGGACTTCAGATATGATTATCGTCCGTTTGGCTCGCGCTGGCTTGAAGAAGCGCCCGTTTTACAACATAGTTGCTACCGATTCGCGCAACCGTCGTGACGGTCGTTTTATCGAGCGCGTCGGTTTCTACAACCCGGTCGTCACCAAGGGAGAATCGCTGCGTATCGCCAACGATCGCCTGATGTACTGGCAAGGCGTTGGCGCACAGTTGTCACCGACCGTCGCCCGCCTTGTGAAGAAAGCGGCAAAAGCACAACCGACCGCCTAAATAACATGGCATCATTTTTCGGCGGTCGTGTCCCCGAAGTGGACTGAATGTCCGGTCCAGAAATGTCCGATAATGCAAAACGCGGCATACGTGAAGCCTCGACGTTTGGCATGTTCGTCTGTAAGCCGGTAGAGCGCGTGCTCGCCGAGGGTGACGAACAACCGGAGGCAGCAGGCAGCAAGTTGGGCTCCGGCTCAGAACGCCTCGCCGTAGTGGAGTCTTGGCCCGACGATGCGGTCGAGGTCGGTGCGATTGTCGATGCCTACGGCTTGAAAGGCTGGGTTAAGATCGCGCCACATGCCGGTGCGGGTCACCGCGGCGATGCGCTGCTGAAGACCCGCATCTGGTGGTTCGAGAAGGGCACCGAGCGCCTAGCAGTTGGAATCACGCAATCCAAGTTCCACAGCGATACCGTCGTTGCGCATCCGACCGGCCTGGCCAATCGAAATCAGGCGCTGGCCTTGCGTGGCTACCGTGTCTACGTGCGCCGTGAGGATTTCCCGGCGCTCAATGTGGGCGAATTCTACTGGGTTGATCTGATCGGCCTGGATGTCGTCAACGAGGCGGGTGTCGAACTTGGTCGCGTCGGCGACATGATCGACAACGGCGTGCACTCGATTATTCGAGTCGACTATCCGGCCCACGGCAAGGATGGTAAGCCCGTGTGCGGCGAGCGGCTGATCCCTTTTGTCAGTGTGTACGTGAAGATAGTCGATCAGGCAGCGAAGCATATTGTTGTCGCTTGGGAAGCAGATTACTGAAATGAGCGATGCAAAAGAACGCGCGATGCAATTTGATGTCGTCACGCTCGTTCCCGAGATGTTCCATGCGCTGACCGACTGGGGTATCACTAGTCGAGCTGTCAAGCAGGGGCGTTTCGGCTTGCGTACGTGGAATCCGCGCGATTTTACGACAGACAATTACCGCACGGTCGACGATCGTCCCTACGGCGGCGGCCCCGGCATGGTGATGCTGGCCAAGCCGCTGGAAGCGGCGATCAGTGCGGCGAAGGCCGCGCAGACCGAGCAGGGAATCACATCCACGCGGATCGTGATGATGTCGCCGCAAGGCACGCCACTTAGCCATGAACGGGTGGTACGGATGGCCGATGAACCCGGCGTGGTGCTGCTTTGTGGGCGCTACGAGGCGATCGACCAGCGTCTGCTCGATCGTTGCGTCGACGAGGAAATCAGCCTTGGCGATTTCGTGCTGTCGGGCGGCGAGTTGCCGGCGATGACCTTGATGGATGCGGTGGTGCGGCTTTTGCCCGGCGTACTGAACGACGCGCAATCGGTCGTGCAGGACAGCTTCTTCGAAGGCCTGCTCGATTGTTCGCATTACACGCGCCCCGAGGAATACAACGGGGTACGCGTGCCCGATGTGTTGCTCGGTGGCCATCACGCTGAAATCAGGAAGTGGCGGCGCCAGGAAGCTTTGCGCAATACATGGTTGAAGCGCCCCGATTTAATCGAACGGGCGCGCCGCCAGCAGTTGTTGAACCGGGCCGACGAGATCTGGCTCGCAAGTCTCGCGGAGACCGCGAGGAAGGCCTTGAACTGAGGCGTTCCAGCGACGCTCCGGGAATCAAGGCGGTGTCGTGCATGCGTGCGCGGCGCCAATTGTGCATCCATCCTCTATCGGCGCCGAGTTCGGGAACGGACTCGGCGTAAACGCCGACCAGATGGCATTGGGAGTCAGTAATGAATCTGATCGAAAAACTTGAGCAGGAAGAAATTGAGCGCGCACTCACAGGCAAGACGATCCCCGAATTCGCCCCAGGCGATACGGTGAACGTGAACGTGAACGTAGTAGAAGGTAACCGCAAGCGCGTTCAAGCTTACGAAGGCGTCGTGATCTCGAAGCGCAATCGTGGTCTCAACTCGGCTTTCATCGTCCGCAAGATTTCGTCTGGCGAAGGCGTTGAGCGTACATTTCAGACGTACTCACCGCTTCTCGCGAGCATTGTCGTCAAGCGTCGCGGCGATGTCCGCCGTGCTAAGCTGTACTACCTGCGTCAGCGTTCGGGCAAGTCGGCTCGAATCAAGGAAAAGCTGGTGTCAAAGGATCGAGGAGCAGCTACCCAGCAGGGGGCGCGGTATCCCACTCGTAGTTGAAGGTTGAGACAGCGGAATTGGATGGGTTATTTATTCAAAATTCGTGATCTTGAATTGCGAATAAATAAGCAGGCTGACGATCATAGGCAACGTGTTTTCGAGTGGACGAAAGTATCCAAAGACCGTTGACACCATCGAGCTTGCGAAAGCCTTTCTCTGTTTCCAGCAGAGCCACAAGCCGCCCCGGCGCATCGCTATGTCGGTATCGGGGTGCATGTGGAGTCTCAATCAGGTTCGCCGTGAACGTTTCCCCTCCAGTTCTTCGGGCAGTGTCTTCGAGAGGCCTTGTTGCATAAATCGAGTGCGAGGACGAAATGGAACGGATTGCAAACCTCGCTCCTCCGCAATCGTCCGCAATCCGGTCGTATCGCCTGAAATTGCCCGTCGATGCCATTTCGTCTTCGCGCTCGATTTATGCAACAAGGCCTCTCCGAAAACCCGGACCGATTTCAGCCTCGATTAACTGTGCAGCGAACGCTTGTCGGCGGCCAAGGCCGCTTCGCGCAGCACTTCCGACAGCGAAGGGTGTGCGTGGCAGATCCGGGCGATGTCTTCCGACGCCGCCTTGAACTCCATCGCCACCGCGGCTTCGGCGATCAGGTCTGAGGCATGGGCCGAGATGATATGCACGCCCAGCACTTCGTCGGTCTTCGCGTCGGCGATCAGCTTGGCGAACCCTTCTGGTGCGTTCATGCCTAGCGCGCGGCCATTAATCGAGAACGGGAACTTGCCCACCTTGATCTTACGACCCTCGGCCTTCAGCTGCTGCTCGGTCTTGCCGACCCAGGCGATTTCTGGAGAGGTGTAAATCACCCACGGAATGCAGTTGTAGTCGATATGTGGCTTCTGGCCGTGGATCACTTCCGCGACCAGCATGCCTTCGTCCTCGGCCTTGTGCGCGAGCATCGGGCCCCGCACTACGTCGCCGATTGCGTAGACGTTTGGCACTGCGGTACGGCAGTAGTCGTCGACCTCGATGAAACCCCGCTCGTTGGCCTTCAAGCCGATCGATTCGAGGCCGAGGTTATCGGTATTTGGCACGCGACCGATCGACACAAGCAGACGGTCGGCTTCCAGCGTCTTAGCCGCGCCGTCCTTGTCCGTGTAAACGATCGACACATCCGCGTCCGTGATCTTCACCTCGCCGATCTTTACGCCGAGGTTGATGTCGAGGCCCTGCTTCTTGAACAGCTTAGCGGCTTCCTTGGCGACGGCTTCGTCGGCCGCGACGAGGAACGTCGGCAGCACTTCGAGCACCGTCACTTTAGCACCCAAGCGGTGCCATACCGAACCTAGCTCTAGGCCGATTACGCCGGCTCCGATCACGGCCAGCTTCTTGGGCACCGTCTCGAAGGTCAGCGCGCCTTCGTTGTCGGCGACGATTTTTCCGTCAACCGGTAAGTTCGGCAGGTGACGCGCCTTCGAACCAGTCGCAATGATCACATTCTTCGCCGTCACGACTTCGGTCTCGCCTGCGCTGCTAGCCTCGATCTGCACGCCGGCGTCGGTCTTTCCAGTGCACTTGCCATGGCCCTTGAGCCAGGTGATCTTGTGCTTCTTGAATAGGTACTCGATGCCGCCCGTCATCTTCTCGACAATAGCATCCTTGCGGGCAAGCATCTTGGCGGTGTCGATCTTTACGTCGCCCACCGTGATACCGTGGTCGGCCAGGTGGTACGAAGTCTTCTCGAACTCTTCCGAGGAAGTCAGCAGCGCCTTCGACGGGATGCAGCCGACGTTTAGGCAGGTACCGCCAAGCTTGAGCATCCCGACCGGGTTCTTCCACTTTTCGATACAGGCAACCGTCTTGCCGAGTTGCGCGGCGCGTACCGCGGCGATGTAGCCGCCGGGGCCCGCACCGATTACGACGACGTCAAATTCCTTGGACATAACTATTCTTCTCTATTGCCCATAGGCAGCGACACGTCCTGCGTGTGCCGTGCAACCCGGGCGATTCAATTTTTTCGAGTGGATTCCCTATCCCTAGAGATGCTCACTTTTGCATTTGATTTTTCGGGGTTTAAAATCTCTTCCCTTAAGGAGACGTTGTTGCATAAATCGAGTGTGAGGACTAGCATCGACGGGATGATTCCAGGCGATACGAACGGATTGCGGACGAGCGAGGTCCGCAATCCGTTCGTATCGCCTGAATTATGCCCGTCCGATGCCATGGCGTCCTCACGTTCGATTTATGCAACAACGCCTCATCTATCCATATTGTTACGTTCCCCCGGTTGATCAGGCCTTCATTATAGGCCGCCCAATTCCTGACACGGTAGCGTGCCTTCGGCTCACCTTTCTTGTGTATGTCCTTGCGCATTTTCTTGGCAAAAATTAGGCAGTTACTCTGGAATCTGACTTGATAGGAGGCTGGCCCCGCGACCGTTGCGCGTAAACGTCAACGGATCTCGCTCGATTTATGCAACAACGCCCTTCATTAGCGGGAAAGGCTGGGCTTACAGGTCGAGCAGTAGGCGTGCCGGATCTTCCAGCGCGTCCTTCATGGCGACCAGTGAGAGCACCGCTTCGCGACCGTCGATAATCCGATGGTCATACGACAGCGCGAGGTAGTTGATCGGGCGGATCACGATCTGGCCGTTCTCGACCACCGGACGCTCTTTGGTGGCGTGCACACCGAGGAGCGCCGACTGCGGTGGGTTGATGATCGGCGTCGATAGCATCGAGCCGAATACGCCGCCGTTCGAGATCGAGAAGGTGCCGCCTGTCATTGCCTCGATCGATAGTGTGCCATCCTTGGCCTTCTGGACGAATTCGGCGATCTTCTTCTCGAGGTCGGCCAGGCTCAGTTGGTCGGCATTGCGCAGGATCGGCACTACCAGACCGCGCGGCGAACCGACCGCGATACCGATGTCGAAGTAGCCGTGATAAACTATGCAGTTACCATCTATCGATGCATTCACTAGCGGGAACTTTTTCAGCGCGTGGATGACCGCTTTGACGAAGAAAGACATGAAGCCGAACTTCACGCGGTGCTCCTTCTCGAATTTGTCTTTGTACTTGGCGCGCAGGTCCAAGATGGGCTGCATGTTGACTTCGTTGAAGGTCGTCAGAATCGCGTTGGTCTGCTGCGATTCGAGTAGACGCTCGGCGATACGCGCGCGCAGGCGCGACATCGGCACGCGTTGTTCTGGACGATCATTCAGCCAGGTGGTGGTCGAGTCCGGCACCTTGACATCCGACAGCGCGGCGGCCTTGTTCGGCGCAGCGGTGGGCGGTGCCGAGGCAGCCTTTACCGGCGTAGCGTTGGTGCCCAGCACATCGCCTTTGGTAATGCGACCGGCGCGACCGGTGCCCGAGACCTGGCTCGGATCGACGCCTTTCTCGGCCAGCAGCTTAGCTGCTGCCGGCGAGGCTGTGGTCTTGCTGGAACCCGTGGCGGCAGCCGCTTGCGCAGCCGGCGGCGCAACTTGTACCACGACCGGTGCCTCGGCTGGACGCACTTCGGCTGTGCCGGAGGCAGCGGCCACAGCACCAACCTTCGCCTCTGTATCGATGGTGGCGATCACTTGGTCGGCGAAGACCGTGTCGCCATCGTTGTGCAGCACTTGCGACAGCACACCATCTGCCGCTGCCGGCACTTCGAGTACGACCTTGTCGGTCTCGAGTTCGATCAAGATTTCATCCTGCGCAACTGCCTCGCCGGGTTTTTTCTTCCACTGCAGCATGGTGGCTTCCGAAACCGATTCAGAAAGCTGTGGGACTTTGACTGCTACGATAGCCATGACTTGATTCCTGGATGCTTGATCTGAGTAATGCCGGGATCCGGCGGCTTGGCTCGTGCTCGCGTTGCCAGCGCGCGACGAAACAAACCGGTAACGCGCTTGGCGCGCCCCCGGTTTGTGAGGTCCGCTTATTTTGCGATCGACGCACTCTGCAGGTGGCCGAATGCCCCTTCGATCAGGGCCTTCTGCTGCTCGTAGTGCTTCGCGTAGTAACCAACCGCTGGCGAGGCGGAAGCCGGGCGACCACTGTATGCGAGCTTCTGCCCTTCCTTTATGCCTTCCTTTATGCCTTCCTTCAGGTGATGTTCGATGTAGAACCACGGGCCCTGATTTTTCGGCTCATCCTGCACCCAGACCACTTCAGTCGCGTTGTCGTACTTATGCAGTTCCGCTTCGAACTGCTTGTGAGTAAACGGATAGAGCTGCTCGATCCGGATGATCGCCACGTCATTCACCTTCGCTGCGCTGCGATGGACGACCAGGTCGTAGTACACGCGGCCTGAACAGGCTAGCACGCGCTTGACCTTCTTCGCGTCGATCGACTCGTCGGTTTCACCGAGCACCGATTGAAACGAACCCTTGGCCAGTTCAGACAGGTCCGAGACGGCTTCCTTGTGACGCAGCAACGACTTCGGCGCGGCGACGATCAGCGGCTTACGGAACAGACGGATCATCTGGCGTCGCAGTAGGTGGAAGATCTGCGCTGGGGTGGTCGGCTGGACCACCTGCATGTTGTAATCCGCGCACATCTGCAAAAAACGCTCGATACGCGTGGACGAGTGCTCCGGACCCTGGCCTTCGTAGCCGTGCGGCAGCAGCATCGTCAGGCCCGAGATACGGCCCCACTTCACCTCACCCGAGGAGATGAACTGGTCGATCACCACCTGCGCACCGTTCACGAAGTCGCCGAACTGCGCTTCCCACAGTACGAGCGTGTTCGGTTCTGCGGTCGAGTAGCCGTACTCGAAGCCGAGCACCGCTTCTTCCGAGAGCGCCGAGTCGATCACCGTAAAGTTCGCCTGGCCGTCCGCAATGTTCTGCAGCGGCACATAGGTTCCATCGTTCCAGCGCTCGCGGTTTTGGTCGTGCAGTACCGCATGACGGTGCGTGAACGTACCGCGGCCAGAATCCTGTCCGGTCAGTCGCACGGCGTATCCCGAGGCGACCAGCGAGGCAACCGCGAGATGCTCACCCATGCCCCAGTCGAGTGGTTGGTCGCCCCGGGCCATCTTGCGGCGGTCGTTGATTACGCGCTCGACCAGCGGGTGGACCTTGAAGTTCTCGGGCACCGTAGTGATACGTTCGCCGAGACGCTTCAGTTCCGCCAGCGGAACGGTCGTGTCGGCTGAGTCAGTCCACTTGCGGTTCAAAAATGGTACCCAGTCGACCGCGTACTTGCTCTTATAGTTCGAGAGCACCGGATCGACCGTGTGGTGGCCGTCGTCCATCGCTTTGCGGTAAGCCTTGACGAGCTCGTCGCCCTGCTCGGCAGTGATCACGCCCTGCCGCACCAGCTGATCGGCATATAGCGCGCGAGTTCCGGGGTGCTGCGCAATTTTTTTGTACATCAGAGGCTGCGTGACCGCCGGCGTGTCCTGCTCGTTGTGGCCGAGCTTGCGAAAGCAAACGATGTCGATCACGACATCCTTGTGGAACTGCATGCGATAGTCGATTGCGATCTGCACCGTGAGTATCACCGCCTCCGGATCGTCGCCATTCACATGCAGCACCGGTGCCTCGATCATCTTGACTACGTCGGTACAGTACAGCGTCGAGCGCGCGTCGCGCGGGTCCGAGGTGGTAAAGCCGATCTGGTTATTAATGATGATGTGCAGCGTTCCGTGCGTGCCGTAACCGCGGGTCTGCGCCAGGTTCAGTGTTTCCATTACTACGCCCTGGCCCGTAAAGGCCGCATCGCCGTGGATTTGTACCGGCAGCACCTGCAGGCCGTCGGCATCGCCGCGACGATCCATGCGGGCCTTGGCCGAACCTTCGACCACCGGGTTGACGATTTCCAGGTGCGAGGGGTTGAACGCGAGCGAAAGGTGGACTGGTCCACCTTTGGTGGCGATGTCCGAGGAAAAGCCTTTGTGGTACTTCACGTCGCCGGCCGGCAGGTCGTCGACGTGCTTGCCTTCGAATTCAGCGAACAGGTCGACCGGCATCTTGCCGAGGGTATTGACGAGCACGTTCAGTCGACCGCGGTGGGCCATGCCGATGACAATTTCCTGTACGCCCTTGGAGCCCGCATGTTGGACCACTTCGTCCATCGCCGCGATAAAGCTTTCTCCGCCTTCGAGCGAAAAGCGCTTTTGGCCGACGTACTTGGTGTGCAAGTAGCGCTCGAGGCCTTCAGCGGCCGTCAGGCGATTCAGCACGTGCTGCTTTTTCTCGACCGTGCAGTTCGGCGTGGCGCGCGTGGACTCAAGGCGCTCCTGCCACCAGCGCTTCTGCTCCGGGTCTCGGATATACATGTACTCGGCACCGATCGTGCCACAATACGTAGCGCGCAGCGACTTGACGATGTCACGCAGCGAAGCTTGCTCAAAACCGAAATACAGGTTGCTGGCGCTGAATGTCTGATCGAGGTCGGCCTCGGAGAAGTCGTAGAACGCGAGTTCGAGCTCGGGGATCGCGGGGTGCTCTCGACGCTTTAGCGGGTCGAGATTGGCCCATTGCGAGCCGAGGAAGCGATAGGCGCTGATCAGGGACTGAACGTCAACCTGCTTGCGCGCGGTGGCCAGATGGCCGGCGTTACCGCTGTCGCGCGGGATGAAGGCATTGGCTTTGGCGCGCTGGACAAAGGATTCGACGATCGAAAAGTGGGCGACGTCGTTCACGTTCGAACCATTTGTAGCCGGTACGTTCTGCAGCGCGTCGAAATACTCGCGCCAATCGTCCGACACCGATACCGGGTTATCCAAGTAGGCTTCGTACAGTTCTTCTACATACGAAGCATTGCCGCCGAACAGATAGGAGTTCAGCTGGAACCGCTTCATTACATCTGACATTTTACGCTCACTTTTCTTTGCGGCGGCTCCGATTTTTCTAGAGACAGATTTTGGATAAACGCATCATCCGAACTGGAGTCTGAGATGTTAAAGAAGGTAGACCTGTAGGAAGTTGCACGTAGCGCGACCGTAGATGCGGCCTGCGCTGCAGAATTCAAAAGGTGGTCAGTCGGCGGGGAAAAGCGTGCTGTCGTCCGCCGCCTGCTGCGCGGTGAATCCATTAATGCCGTTTTTCGAGAAGGCAGCGTCACGCTCGCCAAGCTCGAGCAATCGCGTGAACTCACCTTGGCAGGCATCGAAGCTAGCCTGAATTCGAGCCGGACTGATAGGTTGGAAGTCAAGCTCAAGGAAGCCGTGCACCGCGTCCGTGCACGGCTTATGGAGATCGAGATGCTGCGCATGGAGCGCGAGCGGCTGGAACGCCGCCCCTTGATCGCCCGGAGATCGTGGACATGAGCCACACAATCTCCACGGTAGGTAAACCCTTCGAATTGAAACGGGTATACCAGGTGCTCAACTTCCCGCGCTCGACAATCTATGCCGAGCGCGCCAGGACGCTCGGCAACGTCACCCTGTTTACCCCGGTCCGACGGGGGCCTAAGCCCAAAGTACCTGACCACGCACTGCTCGCTGCCATCGGTGCCGATCTGGCTCGCACGCCGTTCATCGGCGAGGGCGCGCACAAGATCTAGGGGTGCCTGTGTATCCAGGACGACACCCGCGTGTCCCGTGTCCAGGCTTCGCGGTTCATACTGAAATATGGCATGCTTTCGCCCCACCGGCAACCGCCCAGAACGGCCAATCTCCACGATGGCCGCATCACGACCAATCGACCCAATGAAATATGGAGTACTAATGGAACCAAGGTCTAATCTATCGATGAAGGACTGGCCTAGATCTTCGCCGCAGTCGATCATTATGACGCGATGTGCTGCGGCATTCACGTCACCAAGGTGGGTGACCAGCGATTCGAAGCTTTGGACCCCATCAGCCAGGGGCTGCGTGAACACTTCGATTCGAGCGAAGCCGATGCGGGCCATGGACTGCCGCTGCGAATGGATCACGCCTCGCCATACACGTCGGATGACTTCCGCAATCAGACCAAATTCTTGGGCGTAACGCTGAACTACGCTTTCCTTGCCGAACCGCAGACCAACGGCGGCGCAGAGCGTTTCAACCGAACTATGAAGAAGCAAGCTATTGATCCGAAATTTTCGGATTTTAAAATTTGAAAAGCATCCCTCATGTGAGGGGCATAGAAAATGAGATATGAGAAACGATTTTTCAATTTCAAGATAACGAATTTTAAATCAATATCCACGGGCATCTGTTCAAAAAACGTTGAAGAGGTTGATGCTGCCTTCGTCGCGTTCCAGGATCAATACAATCGCGCATAACGCCTCGAGAAACTAGAGCGTTCAATACCCCCCTCGGGGCTCTTCAGGATTCGAGTTTCTCGAGAAATAGCGAATTACTCAACTTTCCTCGACAGACCTGGACATTTATTAATGCGCAACTCTTGATCTTGAAATTTGCACATTCTCCGTATATGAGAGTCGAATTGCTAATTTCAAGATCGCAAATTTCGCATTAATATTGCATAAATCGAGTGCGAAGAAGCAATAGCATCGATAAACATCATTTCAGGCAATACGAACAGATTGCGGACGAGCGAGGTCCGCCATACGGTTGATGACGCCGACGCGAATGGAGACCTCGGTCGCCTGCGCCTTCGATCTTCGATGTGACGCGCCCAGAGACAGTTGCCGGTGAGGGTCTTGAACCGATACATCGCATTCTCGGAAAGCGATCGCCGGTGGTAGCCAGTGTCTTGCTTCCATTCTCGACGACTGTCACGGGCAATTGCATCAACCGCGCCATTACGCCACGCCGCACCGGGCATATCCGCTGGCCAATGAACGGCACCCTCGCGTGGCGGAATCGAAGGAATAGCACTGCGTGCAGCAATGGCCGCATGGCATAGCTTTGTGTCGTGGGCACCATCACCGCCGATGACATCGATTTGTTCTTCGCGTGGAATCTGGTCGAGCAACTTTGCCAGAGCGTCACCGTCAGCCACATTCTGATTCGTCATTAGCGCGGCATGCACTTGACCCGTATTCGCGTTGAGCGCGAGATGGACTTTACGCCACGTGCGCCGCTTCGAGTAGCCGTGCTGGCGCACCTTCCATTCACCTTCTCCATAGACCTTCAGACCGGTGCGGTCGACCAGCAGATGGATCGGTTCGTTGTTGTGAAGGATCGGCAGTTCGACATCAAGCGTTTTTTCCCGGCGAAAGAGTGTAGTGTAATTCGGCACCGGCAAGCTCGGGAAAGCCAGATCGCGTAGACTTTTGTGAAACCTTGCAGGGCGTGCAACGTCAGTTGATAGACGGTCTTCACGCCAAGTAATGCCTAAATCAGGGTATCGCCGTATAGACACGGGCGACACATGTACTGGTCACCATGTGTGAGTATGGCCTCTGGTATTCTAGCAAGGACGGCTTCATCTATCCATATCGTCACGTTCCCCCCGGTTAATCAGACCTTCATTATAGGCCGCCAAATTTCTGACACAGTAGCGTGCCTTTGGCGCACCTGTCTTATGTATGTCCCTGCGCATTTTCTTGGCAAAAATTAGGCAGTTACTCTGGAATCTGACTTGATAGAGGGCTGGCCCCGCGACCATTGCGCGTAAACAGTCAACGGATCTCGCTCGATTTATGCCACAACGCCACACAAATGGCTGATGAGGGCTTTCTTGAGATGCCTCTTGGTTCTCGCGCCGTCGCCTGCTTCGTCACGTTCGCTTTCAGATTCGCGTTGAACATCTCGTCTGGATTAAGCTCCAGACCGTACGAGGGCAGGTAGAACACCTCGAACTTATCGAGGTGTTCGGCGAACCACGCCTTGACCGACTTGGCGTGATGCACCTTTTGTTTGTCGAAAATCAGAAACACCTTCTTGCGTGCAAGTCTTTGATCAGTCTCTTCAAGCAGACGAGCAGGATATCTGCGTGCATCGCGCCCTCAAATACTTTCCAGCACACCTCGCCATAGTTTGTCACCGTCAACATCACCGAAGGGCCTTCGTGTCGGCTTGCCACGCGCCGCTCGGGTGTCTTGCCTATTGGTGCGGTAGAAGCAGCCTCATACATCATTCGAGCGCAGCCCCGTTTCGTCGCCTTACTGCATTTTCGCGCCTTCTGCTTTTGCCCGACGCACAATCTCAGGATACGTCTCGTTCAGCCATGCCTGCACCGCTTCCGTTCGCTGCTCGTAGGCCCGCTTCATCGGCTTTTGTGGGGTGAAGCCCCAACACACCAGATACAAGCCGACACCCCTTACAACGTCAGCGTCAAACACATCGCTACCAGATCAATTCCCGCACCGCATATCGGGTCCACAACGCAAACAATATCTTCAGCTGGTTCGGCATCTGGTGTGCAAAAGCACGCAAATTTCCACTTCTTGCTGCTCACTCAGGGCTCGGCTTAGGTTCACCGCTTCTCCGCTCGGCTTGTCCAGAAATCCAGCCGCACCTTCGTGGGTGTACCGCTTGCAAATATTAAACACGCCCGTGCGTGACAAGTTCGTATGCTCAGCAATCTCGTCGTAGGCCCAGCGGCGTATGCGCAGGTTGACCAACTGACGTCGAACGCTCTTCACGTGCCTCACGAGGAAGCGATCTTATTTCTCGTTTTCCATCTCCCTCACATGAGGGTTGATTTGCCAATTTCAAGATCATGAACTGCGGATCAATCAGTCTTGCTTGGAAGGACTTGGAAGGACTTAAAACTTGTTTGCGCGCAGTATATCACAATACGCACCAATGAGGTCACGAGTCGTACTCGCAGTGCAAGCAATATTTTTCTGTAAATTTGTATTGATCCGCAATTTGTAATCTTGAAATTAGAAAATCTTCCCTCATACCTCGTTTTTCTATGTCTCTCACATGAGAGATGATTTTCTAATTGCAAGCGGCGTTGTTGCATAAATCGAGCGAGATCCGTTGACGTTTACGCGCAACGGTCGCGGGGCCAGACTCCTATCAAGTCAGATTCCAGAGTAAATGCCTAATTTTTTGCCAAGAAAATGCGCAAGGACATACACAAGAAAGGTGAGCCGAAGGTACGCTACCGTGTCAGGAATTGGGCGGCCTATAATGAAGGCCTGATCAACCGTGGGAACGAACGTACGTAACAATATGGATAGATGAAGCCATCCTTGCCAGAATACCCGATTCCATACCCACACGTGGTCGCCCGTGTCTATACGGCGATACGCTGATTCAGGCATTACTTGGCGTGAAGAGCGTCTATCGACTGACGTTGCGCGCCCTGCAAGGTTTCACCCAAAGTCTGCGCGATCTGGCCTTCCAAAGCTTGCCAGTGCCAAATTACACCACGCTCTGTCGCCGGGCAAAAACGCTTGATGTCGAACTGCCGATCCTTCGTGACAACGAACCGATCCATCTGGTTGTCGACAGCACCGGTCTGAAGGTCTATGGAGAAGGTGAATGGAAGGTGCGCCAGCACGGCTACTCGAAGCGGCGCACGTTGCGTAAACTCCATCTCGCGCTCAACGCGAATACGGGTCAAGTGCATGCCGCGCTAATGACGAATCAGAATGTGGCTGACGGTGACGCTCTGGCCAAGTTGCTCGACCAGATTCCACGCGAAGAACACATCGATGTCATCGGCGGTGACGGTGCCTACGACACCAAGCCATGCCATGCGGCCATTGCTGCACGCAGTGCTATTTCTTCGATTCCGCCACGCGAGGGTGCCGTTCATTGGCCAGCGGATATGCCCGGTGCGGCGTGGCGTAATGGCGCGGTTGATGCAATTGCCCGTGACAGTCGTCGAGAATGGAAGCAAGACAGTGGCTACCACCGGCGATCGCTTGCCGAGAATGCGATGTATCAGTTCAAGACCCTCACCGGCAACTGTCTCTGGGCGCGTCACATCGACTCGCAGGCGACCGAGGTCTCCGTTCGCGTCGGCGTCATCAACCGTGTGGCGGACCTCGCTCGTCCGCAATCCGTTCGTATCGCCTGAAATTATGCCCGTCGATGCTATTGCGTCCTCACACTCGCTTTATGCAACAACGCCATTGCAAGCTCACAAATTGCGGATCAATAAACTACCGACAGGCACTGCTCAGGCACGCTTATCGATGGCGGTCGCTTCACGCGGGGTGGAGCCGATGAACAGTTGGCGAGGACGACCGATTTTCTGCTCCGGGTCGCCGATCATCTCGTTCCACTGGCCGATCCAGCCAACGGTACGCGCCATCGCGAAGATACAGGTGAACATCGAGGTCGGGATGCCTAACGCGTGCTGGACGATGCCCGAGTAGAAGTCGACGTTTGGGTACAGCTTGCGCGACACGAAGTATTCGTCTTCCAACGCACTATTCTCGAGCTGCGTCGCAAGCTTGAACAGCGGGTCTTCGTGCAGACCCAGTTCGTTCAGCACTTCGTAGCAGGTCTCTCGCATCAGCCTAGCGCGCGGATCATAGTTCTTGTAGACGCGGTGACCGAAGCCCATCAGCTTCACGCATGAGTGTTTGTCCTTCACTTGCTTAATGAACTCTGGAATGTTGTCGGGCGAACCAATCTGCTCGAGCATGTTCAGCGCAGCTTCGTTCGCGCCGCCGTGCGCCGGTCCCCATAGACAGGCGATACCGGCCGCGATACATGCGAACGGGTTGGCGCCCGAGGAACCCGCCAGACGGACCGTCGAGGTCGATGCGTTCTGCTCGTGATCGGCGTGCAGGATCAGGATGCGGTCGAGCGCGCGAACCAGCACGTCGTTGACCTTGTACTCCTCACACGGGTTCGAGAACATCATGTGCATGAAGTTTGCGCTGTACGAGAGTTCGTTTTTTGGATAGACGAAGGGCTGGCCGATGCTGTACTTGTAGGCCATCGATACCAGCGTCGGAAGCTTGGCGATCATGCGGATCGCCGAGACTTCGCGGTGATGGGGATCATTGATGTCGAGCGAGTCGTGGTAAAACGCCGACAGCGCGCCTACAGCGGCTACCAAGATTGCCATCGGGTGTGCATCGCGACGGAAGCCGCGAAAGAAGAAGTGCATCTGCTCGTGGACCATCGTGTGCTTTGTGACGGTCTCGACGAATTCCTTCTTCTGGATGGCGTTCGGCAGCTCGCCCTTGAGTAGCAGGTAGCAGGTCTCGAGGAAGTCGGCGTTCTGCGCGAGATTTTCGATTGGGTAGCCCCGGTACAGTAGCTCGCCCTTGTCCCCGTCAATGTATGTGATAGCTGAATTGCAGGATGCAGTGGACATAAAGCCCGGGTCGTACGTGAACTTTCCGGTCTGGCCGTACAGCTTGCGGATGTCGATCACATCCGAGCCCATCGTGCCCTTGTAGATCGGCAGTTCGACGCTAGGCGAATTGTCGCTGAACGATAGCGTGGCTTTAACATTAGATGGGATCATGGAACATTCTCAATCGAAATTGGAAAGGGGTTGGTTTCAAGCGTTCCTGACAGGTGCAACAAATATTGATCAAAAATTCGATATCTTGAATCAAACTGCATAGTGAATTGGTTTATGTATGAAATAGAGAGCGACGCGCTTTGGTGATTTCTAGAGACGATGCAGATGGCTGATGACGGCTTTCTTGAGAGATTCATGGGTTCGTTTCGGAGCCTGCTTTTTTACGTTTGCTTTCAGATCCGCATTAAGCATCTCGTCTGGATTGAGCTCCGGGCTGTACTAAGGAAGGCAGAACACCTTGATCTTTTCGACGTGCTCGGTCAAGGCGTGGTTGACCGAGCACGTCGAAAAGATCAAGGTGTTCTGCCTTCCTTAGTACAGCCCGGAGCTCAATCCAGACGAGATGCTTAATGCGGATCTGAAAGCAAACGTAAAAAAGCAGGCTCCGAAACGAACCCATGAATCTCTCAAGAAAGCCGTCATCAGCCATCTGCATCGTCTCTAGAAATCACCAAAGCGCGTCGCTCTCTATTTCATACATAAACCAATTCACTATGCAGTTTGATTCAAGATATCGAATTTTTGATCAATAGTTTCTTTATATTTTGCAGACTGAAGCCCCAGCGCGCTAGATACAAGCTGACACTTTGCACAATGTCAGCGTAAAACCACATCTCTGCCGAATCAAATTCCGCACGGCATGTCGGGTCCACAACGCGAACGATATCTTCAGTTGGTCCAGCATCTGGTCGTGCAAGAGCATGCGAATTCCCACTTCCTGCTGCTCACTCAGAGCTCGGCTTGTCCAGAAATCCAGACGAACTTTCACGGGTGTAGCGCTTGCAAATATTGCACAGGCCCGTACGCGAAAGGTTTGTATGCTCGGCATTGTATGCTCTGCACTCTCGTCGTAGGTCCAGCCGAGCGCGTACGAAGGTTGATCACCTGACGTCGTCGCTCTTTACGTACCTCACGAAGAAGCAATCTAGTATCTCTTTTTTCATCTCCCTCACATGAGGGTCTATTTTTTAACTTTAAAATATTGATCAGAAATTCGATATCTTAAGGCGTTGTTGCATAAATCGAGCGAGATCCGTTGACGTTTATGCGAAACGGTCGCGGGGCATCCACTATCAAGTCAGATTCCTGATTAACTGCCTATTTTTTCCAAGAACATGCGCAAGATAGGTGAGCCAAAGACACGCTACCATGTCAGGAATTGGGTGGCCTATAATGAAGGCTTGATCAACCGGGAGAACGTAACGATATAGATAGATGAAGCCGTCCTTTCCAGAATACCCGACGCTATACTCACACGTGGTCGCCCGTGTCTATACGGCGATACGCCTGATTCAGGCATTACTGGGCGTGAAGACCGTCTATCGACTGACGTTGCGCGCAGTGCGAGGTTTCACCAAAAGTCTGTGCAATCTAATCTTCCAGACCTTGCCGGTGCCGAATTACACCACGCTCTTTCTCCTGGCAAAAATGCTTGATGTCGAACTGACGATCCTTCGCGATAATGAACCGATCCATCTGGTTGTCGACAGCACCGGTCTGAAGGTCTATGGCGAAGGTCAATGGAAGGTGCGCCAGCACAGCTACTCGAAGCGGAGCACGTGGCGTAAAGTCCATCTCGCGCTCAACGGGAATGCTGGTCAAGTGCATGCCACGCTGATGCCACATCAGGATGTGGCTGACGGTTACGCTCTGGACTATTGATCCGTAATTCGTGATCTGGAAATTGGAAAATCATCCATCATATGAGGGGCATAGAAGACGAGACATGAGGGACGATTTTCAAATTTCCAGATCACGAATTGCGGATCAATAGTTTCTCGACCAGATTCCGCGCGACGAACTGATCGTCATGCTCGGTGGAGCCGGTGCTTACGACACCAAGCCATGCCATGCGGCCATTGCTGTACGCAGGGCGTTGTTGCATAAATCGAACGTGAGGACTCCATGGCATCGGACGGGCATAATTCAGGCGATACGAACGGATTGCGGACGAGCGAGGTCCGCCATACGGTTGATGACGCCGCCGCGCAGGCGACCTCGGTCGCCTGCACGGCGATGTGACGGGGCCAGAGACAGTGGCCGGTGAGGGTCTTGAACCGATACATCGCATTCTCGGCAAGCGATCGCCGGTGGTAGCCACTGTCTTGCTTCCATTCTCGACGACCGTCACGGGCAATTGCATCAACCGCGCCATTCCGCCACGCCGCACCGGGCATATCCGCTGGCCAATGAGCGGCACCCTCGAGTGGCGGAATCGAAGGAATAGCACTGCGTGCAGCAATGGCCGCATGGCATGGCTTGGTGTCGTAGGCACCGTCACCGCTGATGACATCGATTTGTTCTTCGCGTGGAATCTGGTCGAGCAACTTGGCCAGAGCGTCACCGTCAGCCACATTCTGATTCGTCATTAGCGCGGCATGCACTTGACCCGTATTCGCGTTGAGCGCGAGATGGACTTTACGCCACGTGCGCCGCTTCGAGTAGCCGTGCTGGCGCACCTTCCATTCACATTCTCCATAGACCTTCAGACCGGTGCTGTCGACAACCAGATGGATCGGTTCATTGTCACGAAGGATCGGCAGTTTGACATCAAGCGTTTTTGCCCGGCGAAAGAGCGTGGTGTAATTCTGCACCGGCAAGCTCGGGAAGGCAAAATCGCGCAGACTTTGGGTGAAACCTTGCAGGGCGCGCAAGGTCAGTCGATAGACGGTCTTCACGCCAAGTAATGCCTGAATCAGCGTATCGCCGTATAGACACGGGCGACCACGTGTGGGTATGGCATCGGGTATTCTGGCAAGGACGGCTTCATCTATCCATATTGTTACGTTCCCCCGGTTGATCAGGCCTTCATTATAAGCCGCCCAATTCCTGACACGGTAGCGTGCCTTCGGCTCACCTTTCTTGTGTATGTCCTTGCGCATTTTCTTGGCAAAAATTAGGCAGTTACTCTGGAATCTGACTTGATAGGAGGCTAGCCCAGCGACCGTTGCGCGTAAACGTCAAGGGCTCTCGCTAGATTTATGCAACAACGCCGTACGCAGTGCTATTCTTTCCATTCCACCAAGCGAGGGTGCCGTTCATTGGCCAGCGGATATGCCCGGTGCGGCGTGGCGTAATGGCGCGGTTGATGCAATTGCCCGTGACGGTCGTCGAGAATGGAAGCAAGACAGTGGCTACCACCGGCGATCGCTTGCCGAGAATGCGATGTATCGGTTCAAGACCCTCACCGGAAACTGTCTCTGGGCGCATCACATCGACGCGCAGGCGACCGAGGTCTCCGTGCGCGTCGGCGTCTCATCAACCGTATGGCGGACCTCGCTCGTCCGCAATCCGTTCGTATCGCCTGAAATTATGCCCGTAGATGCCATGGCGTCCTCACGCTCGATTTATGCAACAGCGCCCGGCCAGCGCGGGCACGATTCGCGCGTGCGGCATACCGGCAAAGAGCGGTTCGTTGGCTGCCGCGAGCACGGCCTGACGCTCCTGCTCGGTCAACGCGTGCGCTGGCTCGGGATGAACAGCCTGCGACCGAAGATCTCTCGTTTGCAGCCCACCCTGGGTTTTCCAACGTTGCAGGGTACGTACGTCAATGCCGGCGGTCTCGCAAGCCAGATGCAGGCGCGCACCAGCCTCATGAGCTGCTTCTATGTTTCGGGCAGTCATCTGGGTGATCTTCCAGTCCGATCATGCGTCCTCGCCCTTGGGGAAGATCGCCTCGAGTTTTTGACAGCACCAGCAACGCTGTCGTCTCGGCGAGCGCTTTGTCCTTGCGTAGAACCTCCAGTTCGAGCTCCTTGATTCGGCGGCGATCCGCTTGCGTTTGCTGCGGCGTGGCGCGCACGTCTTCCGGGTCTGCCAGCGCCTGGGTGGCCCCACTTCCCGCCATGCGGCAAGCTCCTGCGGATATACGCCGTTCTCGCGCGACACCAGGCGTTGCGCGATGCCTCGTCCAGCGCGGCGGTGGTGAGCACCGCGTCCAGTCGCGATGCCGCTGTCCAGCCCCGCGCGCGGGCGGGGCTGGACAGCGACTTCACCGCGCCACCGCTCCAGCGTCCTTACGCTCACACGTATTTCCTGCGCGACATCTTCAACTGGCGTGCTCTCCGGCGGCAACAACCTTGCAACCACCTTGTCCTTGAATGCCTGTCTGTACTTTGCCACTTCTCGTCCTCATAGCAGCCCCGGATTTCCAGATCCGGTCCGGGCGACAACTATTCTGACGCGGGGGTAGATTGCGTGTGACAACTCGAGCGGAGGAGCAGTGAACCCACGCCCTGCCCTGAGTGAGCAGCAGGCAGTGGAAATTAGCGCGCTGTTGCGCGATCAGATACCGGACTAGTTGAAGCTTGCGTTCGCGTTGTAGACGCGAAATGCCGTGCGGGAGTAGATACGGAAGCGATGCAGTTTGACGCGGACGCGTGGTTGTTGCATAAATCGAGTGTGAGGACGCAATAGCATCGACGGGATAATTTCAGGCGATACGAACGGATTGCGGACGAGCGAGGTCCGCCATACGGTTGATGACGCCGACGCGAACGGCGACCTCGGTCGCCTGCGAGGCGATGTGACGCGCCCAGAGACAGTTGCCAGTGAGGGTCTTGAACCGATACATCGCATTCTCGGCAAGCGATCGCCGGTGGTAGCCACTTTCTTACTTCCATTCTCCATGACCGTCACAGGCAATTGCATCAACCGCGCCATTACGCCACGCCGCAACGGGCATATCCGCTGGCCAATGAACGGCACCCCTCGCCTAGGGGAATCGAAGGAATAGCACTGCGTGCAGCAATGGCCGCATGGCATGACTTGGTGTCGTAGGCACCATCACCGCCGATGACATTGATTTGTTTTTCGCGTGGAATCTGGTCGAGCAACTTGGCCAGAGCGTCACCGTCAGCCACATTCTGATTCGTCATTAGCGCGGCATGCACTTGACCCGTATTCGCGTTGAGCGCGAGATGGACTTTACGCCACGTGCGCCGCTTCGAGTAGCCGTGCTGGCGCACCTTCCATTCACCTTCTCCATAGACCTTCAGACCGGTGCTGTCGAAAACAAGATGGATCTGGTTCATTGTCACGAAGGATCGGCAGTGCGACATCAAGCGTTTTTGCCCGGCGACAGAGCGTGAAGTAATTCAGCACCGGCAAGCCCGGGAAGGCCAGATCGCGCAGACTTTAGGTGAAACCTTGCAGGGCGCGCAACGTCAGTCGATAGACGGTCTTCACGCCAAGTAATGCCTGAATCAGCGTATCGCCGTATAGACACGGGCGACCACGTGTGGGTATGGCGTCGTGTATTTTTGCAAGGACGGCTTCATCTATCCATATTGTTATGTTCCCCCGGTTGATCAGGCCTTCATTATAGGCCGCCCAATTTCTGACACGGTAGCGTGCCTTCTGCTCACCTGTCTTGTATATGTCTTTGCGCATTTTCTTGGCAAAATTATTGATCCGAAATTCGTTATTTCCACATTGGAAATCGTCTCTCATGTCTCGTTTTTCTATGCCCCTCACATGAAAGACGATGTCCATTTTTAAAATAACGAATTTCGGATCAATAAATATTTTGACAGCAAAGTGTCAATGCGTGTGCTCAGTGGGCGACCGAGAAATTTCGAGCTTCGTGAGCGTGGCAAAACTGCCCCGGTCGATACAGCGAAGCTCGAAATCGTTAACAGCCTTTTCGACATCGATCTCGAACTCGACTACCATCACCTCTGACTCGTCGAGGGACTTCGGGAACGAGACTTCACCGCACCAAAAATTTTGCTGTCCGCCGCTACTAACGAAGTTGATGAGCAGGTGCGTATCGTTATCCGGGTCGGCTATGCCGAAGAGCTTGATCTCGTACTTGCCCGAGGCGATGGAATAGTGCGGGCCAAACATCAGGCATCCTTCCTTGCCACTTCCTCTCAAGGAAGAGCCGACATGGGTGCCGATTTGGGTGCTGCAATCGTGGCCCGGATAGATCATGATCGACTGAACATTTTCGGCCAAGATCTGGTCGATGACTTTCTTCACGACCTTGCCTGTATTCAGCCAGGTGCGCACACGATATTCACGCTTGACACGCTGCTCGATCCTGGCGATCACCTCGGGAGAGGTGCACCAGTCTAAGATAACGTCGGCCCAGGCACGCACGTCCCAGGCATGTAGGTAGCGCACTAGGTCTCCGCCGACTTCCGGCAAAGAGCCCTGGTCGGAACTCAGCACGGCCTTGCTCATCGCCAGCGCTTCGCCGACCGGAAGGCCCCATCCTTCGTACAGCGATGGATAGGCAAAGAACAGTGTATTCTGATAAAGCTGCATCAGTTCCTCGTCGCCCACATGATTGAGCTGGACGATCAGGTCCTGCGTGAGGGGATCGAGCTCGATGTCCTTCAGAAGATCGCCGACACCCCAGCCCGGCATACCAACGAACACCAGCTTCGGCAGGCGATTGGCATGGCCTTCTCGGCAGAGAAGGTGATAGGCTCGATATAGTACCTCTTGATTTTTTCTGCGCTCGATGGTAGAGACAAACAGAATGAACGGCTTGCGCAATACAGCCTGAACTTCTGTCCCTACGCCGCCACGCCCGCTCGGCACATTATCCCCGAGCGGAATCACATGGGCCGGTCGCATTGGCGAGCCGATTTTTTCACACAATTCGAGATAGTCTTTGCGAGTCCGCTCTGAGATGCACAGCACGGCTGTGGATCCCCACGACAAGGCGTTGAAATACTCCTTGAAGCGATTCGCGACATCACCGACACAGTATTGTGGAAATAGCACTGGAATTAGGTCGTAGCAACAGGTGATGACGCGCACTCCTCGCTTCTTGTTCAGTGCATAGAAATGAGACGAATACGACTGATCCCAGTCAAGTCCGATTGAGACCAGGACATCGCCGGCCGACGGCGATAGGCGATACTGCTCGCTCGCCGCGATCGGCAACTCGAGCGTCATAGAGGTGCCATTATCCACACCGCTGAACGATTGCTTTCGACTGAATCGCTCGAGCGCACGAAACAGGAACTGCCGCGAAAGATCAAACGATGCCGTTTTCGGAAGCATCATGTTGATCGCATCGTCGAAGTTGGTGGAACGCTCAGCCTGCACGCCGGTCCATTCGACGAACTGCCCATCTCTCCAGATACATTTTCTGAATTGATCCTGGCCATACAGACGTTCGAGTTCGTGGCAGATCGACTGCTCGACACGCACGATACCAACTGGCGGACGATGCCAGTTCGCACTGGTCGTCACATTCATCCAAATCAGCGACTTATTCTTATTCGACATACTTCACCTTTTTTCCGCCTCTGTTGCATCTCTTTGGGGGCGTTGTTGCATAAATCTGTCGCTAGGGTGCAATAGCATTGAAAGGCATAATTTCAGGCGATACGAATGGATTGCGGACAAATGATGTCCGCCATGCGGTTGATTACGCCGACTCACCCAGAGACAGTGGCCGGTGAGCATATTGAACCGATACATCACAGTCTCGGTAAGCGATCGCCGGTAGTAGCTACTGCCTTTCTTCCATTCGCGAGGACCCTCACGGGGAATTACATCAACCGCGCCGTTACGCCACGCTACACCGGGTGTATCCGCTGGCCAATGAGCGACGCCCTCACGTGGCGGAATCGAAGGAACTGCACTGCATGCAGCAGTGGCCGCATGGCATGGCTTGGTGTCGTAGGCACCGGCTCCACCGATCATGACGATCTGTTCGTCGCGCGGAATCTGGTCGAGAAACTATTGATCCGTAATTCGGGATCTGGAAATTTGAAAATCGTCCCTCATGTCTCGTCTTCTATGCCCCTCATATGATGGATGATTTTCAAATTTCCAGATCCCGAATTACGGATCAATAGTCCAGAGCGTCACCGTCAGCCACATCCTGATGTGGCATCAGCGTGGCACGCACTTGACCAGTATTCCCGTTGAGCGCGAGATGGACTTTGCGCCACGTGCGCCGCTTCGAGTAGCCGTGCTGGTGGACCTTCCATTCACCTGCTCCATAGACTTTCAAACCGGTGCTGTCGACCACCAGGTGGATCTGGTTCGCTGTTGCGCATGATCGGCAGTTCAACATCAAGTGTTTTTGCCCGGCAACAGAGCGTGGTGTCATTCTGCACCGGTAAGCTTGGGCAGGCCAGATCGCGCTGCATTTGTGCGAAACCTTGCAGGGCGCGCAACGTCAGTCGATAGACGGTCTTCACGCCAAGTAATGCCTGAATCAGCGTATCGCCGTATAGACACGGGCGACTCTACGCGTGGGTATGATGTCGACCATTCTGGTAAAGACAGCTTTATCCATCCATATCGTCACGCTCCCCCTGTTGATCAGGCTTATATTTATTATAAGCCGCTTAATTCCTGACACGGTAGCGTGCCTTCGGCTCACCTGTCTTGTGTATGTCCTTGCGCATTTTCTTGGAAAGAATTAGGCAGTTACTCTGAAATCTGACTTGATAGGGGGATGGCCGGAGAGCGTTAGGCGTAAACGTCAACGGCTTTTGCTCGATTTATGCAACAACGCCTCGTATAGTCCGGAGCTCAATCCAGACGAGATGCTCGTAACGAGGATCTGCAAGCGAACGTGATGAAGCAGGCTTTGGAACGAACCAAGGGGCATCTCAAAAAAAATATCATCAGCCATCTGCGTCGTCTCCAGAAATCACTATTGATCTACAATTTGTTTGTATTTTCTAAAATTATGCCCATCGACGCCATTGCGTCCTTATGCTTGATTTATGCAACTACCCCAATGGGACACCACCGGATATAGGTGAAATTGACCGCAGCAGCAGCCAGGTAGCCGGCAGCTAAGCCGATCAGGGCGCCGTAGAAGCCGAGCGCGGGGATCGCGATGGTATTTGCGCTGGCCGCCACGGCCAGCGCCAGCAGCCATTTGGCCAGCAGCACGAATTTTGCCTGGAACTTCAGCAGTACCAGGTTGCCAATCGCCTCGACGCCGGCCAGCACCGAGAGCCAAACCGCCCAGCGGAAGATCGATACCGACTGCTCGTAGCCGGGGCCGAACACGCGGTCGATGATCACCGGTGCGAGCAGGTCGAGCACGGTGGTGCCGGCGATCATCAGCGCGCCAGTCATGGCGATCAGGCACCAGATGTTGTGGCGCAGCCGGGGAAGCTCAGAGACGCGGTAGACGAAAGTCGGCGCGATGGTCTGGGCGAGCAGGAGGGCCAGCGTGATCCAGTGCTCGTTCAGCTGCTGGGCTGCGGCGTAGCGACCCAGCTCGGCGAACGAGACGTGCCGCTCTAGCATCAGCCGGTCGAGCCTAAGGAACAGGTACATGCAGAATAGGCCGATCCAGAACACCGTGCCGGTCGAGGCGAAATGCCGGAAGAGTGGTGCCTCCACGCGCCAGCCGAGTCGGCCGCCGTGACGGCGCTGGTAGTAGAGCATCATCGCCAGTGCGATCACGCTGGCTTCGAGCGCCCACAGCCAGCCGTAGCTGGCAGGCGTCGCCGCGGCGCGCATCAGCAGCCAGACCAGCAGCGCTTTGCCGAGCGCGGCGAATATGCTGGCGATCAGCTGCGGCTTGCTATAAGTCATGCTCTGTAGCCAGGCGTTGATCACGCCGACGAATGGTTCGCGCAGCACCAGGGTCAGCGCCAATCCTGCTAGCATCGAGCCGACCAGCGGATCAACCAGGCCAACGGTGATGCCGGACCAGGTCAGCGCGAGCGCGATGACCGACACCGAAAAGCGCAGCGCGAAGGCGCTGCCAAGCACCGCACCGAGTTCAACCGGGGTGCACTGAAGGATAGTCGGCACCAGGATCTCGGCACCACAGACCCAGGTCAGCGGTGCCAACACCCGCAGTAGCGTGTTCGCGTACTGCCACTTTCCGAAGGCGTCTGGGCCCAGCGCGCGGGCCAGCAAGCCACTGATCAAGATTGCAACACCGATCTGCGTGAGGCGCTCGCAGCCGAGCCAGACCAAGTTGGCGGAGGCCAAAACGATATCGGGGTGCGCGATGCGCGTAAATTTCAGCATGAAAAATCTAAAAAACTTAGCGCTGATCCGAGCGCCGCGTTGGTTTTCTATTGATCAGAAATTAGCGGTAATTATGTCGTTCTCGGTCGGTATTTTACGGAAGGTGATGATGGTGGCGGCGAGGGGCGTTGTTGAATAAATCGAGCGTGAGGACGCAATGGCATCGAAGGTGTAATTTCAAGCGATACGAACGGATTACGGACGAGCGAGGTCCGCCATGCGGTTGGTGACTCCGACGCGAACGGCGACCTCGTTCGCCTGCGAGTCGATGTGACGCGCCCAGAGACAGTTGCCAGTGAGGATCTTGAATCGATACATCGCATTCTCGGCAAGCGATCGCCGGTGGTAGCCACTGTGTTGCTTCCATTCTCGACAACCGTCACGGGCAATTGCATCAACCGCGCCATTACGCCACGCCGCACCGGGCATATCCGCTGGCCAATGAGCGGCACCCTCGCGTGGCGGAATCGAAGGAATAGCACTGCGTGCAGCAATGGCCCCATGGCATGGCTTGGTGTCGTAGGCACCGTCACCACCGATGACATCGATTTGTTCTGCGCGTGGAATCTGGTCGAGCAACTTGGCCAGAGCGTCACCGTCAGCCACATTCTGATTCGTCATTAGCGCGGCATGCACTTGACCTGTATTCGCGTTGAGCGCGAGATGGACTTTACGCCACGTGCGCCGCTTCGAGTAGCCGTGCTGGCGCACCTTCCATTCACCTTCTCCATAGACCTTCAGACCGGTGCTGTCGACAACCAGATGGATCGATTCATTATCACGAAGGATCGGCAGTTCGACATCAAGCGTTTTTTCCCGGCGACAGAGCGTGGTGTAATTCGGCACCGGCAAGCTCGGGAAGGCCAGATCGCACAGACTGTGGGTGAAACCTTGCAGGACGCGCGCCGTCAGTCGATAGACGGTTTTCACGCCAAGTAATGCCTGAATTAGCGCATCGCCGTATAAACACGGTCGACCACGTGTAGGTATGGCTTCGTGCATTCTGGCAAGGACAGCTTCATTTATCCATATCGTCACGTTTTCCAGGTTGATCAGGCCTGCATTATAGGCCGCCCAATTCCTGACACGGTAGCGTGCCTTCGGCTCACCTGTCTTGTGTATGTCCTTACGCATTTTCTTGGAAGAAATTAGGCAGTTACTCTGGAATCTGAATTGATAGGGGGTGGCCCCGCGATCCTTGCGCGTAAACGTCAATGGATCTCGCTCGATTTATGCAACAACGCCACTACAAGATACGCTGTTCGACTTCCACCTCGATATCGAAGTTTTTCCATATCTCGTTCTGCATGAAGTCAATCAACTGGCAAATGTCGGTCGCGCGTCCAGGATACCGAACAACGATGAATCCGGCGTGTTTTGGGGAGATCCGTGCCGTGCCAATAGTGCGCCCTTTGTGCCCGAGTGCCTCGATCATTTCACCAATTTTTACCCCTTGTGACGGTCGTTTGAACACGCTCCCAGCGTTCGGTTCCGAGCTGGGGAATCGTTCTCTCCTGAGCGAGAGATTCTTCAGGCGCCGGATACGTAGCGCGTGCGGATCGCCATCATGTAGTCGGAAGTACGCGCCGAGTATTACGTACGCACCGTTCTGGAAGCCGGACGAGCGGTATCCCCATTCGCACTCAGACTGATCCAGTTCGCTCACCTGCCGGGTGTGCATCGTATAAACTCGCACCGCTTGAACAACGCTGGCAATTTCAGCACCGAATGCCCCTGCGTTCATCACTATGCCTCCTCCGACTGAGCCCGGAATATTTCCTAAAACCTCGAATCCGGCCAGTCCGAAGCGCTCGCATGCTAACCCAACCCTGCGAAGGCTGGCACCGGCATCAGCATACACAACATGTTCACCAAGCCGCGTGACGTTGCCGAAACGACGACCGAACTTCATCACGCGAGGGTAGCGAGCCTGAGCTAAAATCACGTTGCAGCCGTGACCGAGAATCGGAAACGACGCCGCACTGGGCTGCTTGAATATTTCAACGACGTCATCCGCGGAGCGCGGTAACAGCAGTTCTTCACAGGTCGAAGCAAGCCGATACGAGTTTGCGTACTCAAGATTTACTTCCCGCAAGATTTTTAGATTGTCCATGGCGGTCATTTTTGTTCGGCAAAGAAGGTCCAAGCGCTAGCGTACGGAGCACGGATCGGACGAAAACTGAGACAGCATCTTTCGGCGTTTGTACAATTGGTACGCCATGGGGCGTTGTTGCATAAATCGAAAATCTACGCGGCGTTGTTGCATAAATCGAGTGTGAGCACGCAATAGCATCGATGGGATAATTGCAGGCGATACGAACGGATTGCGGACGAGCGAGGTCCGCCATACGGTTGATGACGCCGACGCGAACGGAGACCTCGGTTGCCTGCGAGTCGATGTGACGCGCCCAGAGACAGTTGCCGGTGAGGGTCTTGAACCGATACATCGCATTCTCGGCAAGCGATCGCCGGTGGTAGCCACTGTGTTGCTTCCATTCTCGATGACCGTCACGGGCAATTGCATCAATCGCGCCATTACGCCACACCGCACCGGGCATATCCGCTGGCCAATGAACGGCACCCTCGCGTGGCGGAATCGAAGGAATAACACTGCGTGCAGCAATGGCCGCATGGCATGGCTTGGTGTCGTAGGCACCGTCACCGCCGATAACATCGATTTGTTCTTCGCGTGGAATCTGGTCGAGCAACTTGGCCAGAGCGTCACCGTCAGCCACATTCTGATGCGTCATTAGCGCAGCATGCACTTGATCCGTATTCGCGTTGAGCGCGAGATGGACTTTACGCCACGTGCCTCGCTTCGAGTAGCTGTGCTGGCGAACCTTCTATTCACCTTCGCCATAGACCTTCAGACCGGTGCTGTCGACAACCAGATGGATCGGTTCATTGTCACGAAGTCGACATCAAGCGTTTTTGCCCGGCGACAGAGCGTGGTGTAATTCGGCACCGGCAAGATCGGGAAGGCCAGATCGCGCAGACTTTGGGTGAAACCTTGCAGGGCGCGCAACGTCAGTCGATAGACGGTCTTCACGCCAAGTAATGCCTGAATCAGCGTATCGCCGTACAGACGCGTGCGACCACGTGTGGGTATGGCATCGGGTATTCTGGCAAGGACGGCTTCATCTATCCATATTGTTACGTTCCCCCGGTTGATCAGGCTTGCATTATAGGCCGCCCAATTTCTGACATGGTAGCGTGCCTTCGGCTCACCTGTCTTGTGTATGTCCTTGCGCATTTTCTTGGAAAAATTAGGCAGATTACTCTGGCATTTGACTTGATAGGGGGCTGGCCGGCGAGTGTTGCGCGTAAACGTCAACGGATCTCGCTCGATTTATGCAAAAACGCGCCTTCGAGCTCCTCCAGCCGCGAGGAGTTGGTGCGTCTTGGCGCGCATGCCAGTGATGGCGGGGCAATGCGCCCCTCGCCTTTAGCCACGCCGACCAGCATCGAAACATCCAGACCCAGCTCGGTGAATACCTGACGCACGACTTCCACCTGCCCTTTCCGCCCTCGATGCCACCGGTCGCGTCGGTCTAAATCGTCTCTGAAGCTTGCTCGACTATCTTCTCGTAGAGGCGCGTAAGCAAATGGGCGCATCGCCGCGTAGTCGTGGTCTCCGAGCGTGATCCTAATGATATTGTAACGGCGATATTCGCTTGACTGCATTTTATTGATCCGCAATTCGTGATTTTGAAATTTTAAAATTGTCCCTCATGTGAGGGGCATAGTTTCAGGCGATACGAACGGATTGCGGACGAGCAAGGTCCGCCATACGGTTGATGACTCCGACACAAACGGAGACCTCGGTCGCCTGCGAGGCGATGTGACGCGCCCAGAGACAGTTGCCGGTGAGGGTCTTGAACCGATACATCGCATTCTCGGCAAGCGATCGCCGATGCTAGCCACTGTCTTGCTTCCATTCTCGACGACCGTCACTAGCAATAGCATCAACCGCGCCATTACGCCACACCGTACAGGGCGTATCCACTGGCCAATGCACCGCACCTTCGCGTGGCGGAATTGAAAGAACAGCACCGCGTGCAGCAATGGCCGAATGGCATGGCTTGGTGTTGTAGGCACTGTCGTCGCCAATGAGATCGATTTGTTCGTCGCGTGGCATCTGGTCGAGCAACTTAGCCAGAGCGTCACCGTCAGCCATATTGTGATGCGTCATCATCAAGTCAGATTCCAGAGTAACTGCCTAATTTTTCCAAGAAAATGCGCAAGGACATACACAAGACAGGTGAGCCGAAGGCACGCTACCGTGTCAGGAATTGGGCGGCCTATAATGAAGGCCTGATCAACCGGGGGAACGTAACAATATGGATAGATGAAGCCGTCCTTGCCAGAATACCCGATGCCATACCCACACGTGGTCGCCCGTGTCTATACGGCGATACGCTGATTCAGGCATTACTTGGCGTGAAGACCGTCTATCGACTAACGTTGCGCGCCCTGCAAGGTTTCACCCAAAGTCTGCGCGATTTGGCCTTCCCGAGCTTGCCGGTGCCGAATTACACCACGCTCTGTCTCCGGGCAAAAATGCTTGATATCGAACTGCCGATCCTTCGTGACAATGAACCGATCCATCTGGTTGTCGACAGCACCGGTCTGAAGGTCTATGGAGAAGGTGAATGGAAGGTGCGCCAGCACGGCTACTCGAAGCGGCGCACGTGGCGTAAAGTCCATCTCGCGCTCAACGCGAATACAGGTCAAGTGCATGCCGCGCTAATGACGAATCAGAATGTGGCTGACGGTGACGCTCTGGCCAAGTTGCTCGACCAGATTCCACGCGAAGAACAAATTGATGTCATCGGCGGTGACGGTGCCTACGACACGAAGCCATGCCATGCGGCCATTGCTACACGCAGTGCTATTCCTTCGATTCCGCCACGCGAGGGTGCCGCTCATTGGCTAGCGGATATGCCCTGTGCGGCGTGGCGTAATGGCGCGGTTGATGCAATTGCCCGTGACGGTCGTCGAGAATGGAAGCAACACAGTGGCTACCACCGGCGATCGCTTGCCGAGAATGCGATGTATCGGTTCAAAACCCTCACCGGCCACTGTCTCTGGGCGCGTCACATCGCCGCGCAGGCGACCCAGGTCGCCGTTCGCGTCGGCGTCATCAACCGCATGGCGGACCTCGCTCGTCCGTAATCCGTTCGTATCGCCTGAAATTATGCCCGTCGATGCCATTGCTTCCTCATGCTCGATTTATGCAATAACACCTCAATGATTGGCACTTCTCCCTTGGACTGCCATTGCTTCGATGTCAAACCTTATTAATTACGAATTGTGGATCAATAAAAAATTACCGAGAAAGTCACCCTCCCCTCACGGGGGAATTTAAACTGGCCTATTACATTGTTTTCAAGGTGTAATTTTTTATGACTTTATTCTTTTAAAGATTGAGGTCTTCGAAAAACTCAGGCCGATTCAGCCGTCGTTCCCGAAGAGTGCATCAGCCTAGCTTGGTGACGCCGGCTACAACGCTGGTTTGCAATCGAATCAGCAAACGGTGTTGTTGCATAAATCGAGCGAGATCCGTTGACGTTTACGCGCAACGGTCGCGGGGCCAGCTTCCTATCAAGTCAGATTCCAGAGTAACTGCCTAATTTTTGCCAAGAAAATGCGCAAGGACATACACAAGAAAGGTGAGCCGAAGGCACGCTGCCGTGTCAGGAATTGGGCGGCCTATAATGCAAGCCTGATCAACTTAGGGAATGTAACAATATGGATAGATGAAGCCGTCTTTTCCAGAATACCCGATGCCATACCCACACGTGGCCGCCCGTGTCTATACGGCGATACGCTGATTCAGGCATTACTTGGCGTGAAGACCGTCTATCGACTGACGTTGCGCGCCCTGCAAGGTTTCACCCAAAGTCTGCGCGATCTGGCCTTCCAGAGCTTTCCGGTACCGAATTACACCACGCTCTGTCGCCGGGCAAAAACGCTTGATGTCGAACTGCCGATCCTTCGTGACAATGAACCGATCTATCTGGTTGTCGACAGCACCGGTCTGAAGGTCTATAGAGAAAGTGAATGGAAGGTGCGCCAGCACGGCTACTCGATGCGGCGCACGTGGAGTAAAGTCCATCTCGTGCTCAACGCGAATACGGGTCAAGTGCATGCCGCGCTAATGACCAATCAGAATGTGGCTGACGGTGACGCTCTAGCCAAGTTGCTCGACCCGATTCCACGCGAAGAACAAATCGATGTCATCGGCGGTGATGGTGCCTATGACACCAAGCCATGCCATGCGGCCATTGCTGCACGCAGCGCTATTCCTTCGATTCCGCCACGCGAGGGTGCCGTTCATTGGCCAGCGGACATGCCCTGTGCGGCGTGGCGTAATGGCGCGGTTGATGTAATTGCCCGTGACGGTCGTCGAGAATAGAAGCAAGAAAGTGGCTACCACCGGCGATCGCTTGCCGAGAATGCGATGTATCGGTTCAAGACCCTCACCGGCAACTGTCTCTGGGCGCGTCACATCGACTCGCAGGCGACCGAGGTCTCCGTTCGCGTCGGCGTCATCAACCGTATGGCGGACCTCGCTCGTCCGCAATTCGTTCGTATCGCCTGAAATTATCCCGTCGATACTACCGCGTCTCACACTCGATTTATGTAACAACGCCTCAGCAAACGCTGGAGCACACGCATGAAATGCAAAATTAGATGGATGGGCCAGGAGGGCATGGCGTTCGTCGCCGAGACGGGCAGCGGCCATCTGGTGGCGATGGACGGTGCCCCCGAAGGCGGCGGCCACAACCGCGCCGCCCGCCCGATGGAAATGGTGCTGCTCGGCACCGGCGGCTGCACCGCCTACGACGTCATACTGATCCTCAAGAAGAGCCACCAGGAAGTGACGGGTTGCTCGGTGTCGCTGAGGGCCGGGCGCGCCAGCGAGGATCCCAAAGTGTTCACCAGGATCCACTTTCACTTCACCGTTCAGGGCCGCAACCTAAACTCGGCTACGGTCGAGCGGGCCATCAACCTTTCGCACGAAAAATACTGCTCGGCCTCGATCATGATCGCCAAGACAGCCGAGCTGACGCATTCGTTTAATATCATCGCGGACGGCATTGTTGCATAAATCTATTCATACGAAATTTGTGATCTTGAATTAAGCCGCATAGCGGATCAACATGTATGAAATAGAGAGCGACATACTTGGGTGATTTCTGGAGATGACGCAGATGGCTAATAAAGGCTTTCTTGAGATGCCCCTTAGTTCGCACCGGAGCCTGCTTCGTCACGTTCTCTTTCAGATCCGTGTTATTGATCCACAATGCGTGATCTTTAAATGGCGTTGTTGCATAAATCGAGTGTGAAGATGGGCGTTGTTGCATAAATCGAGCGAGATCCGTTGACGTTTACGCGCAACGGTCGCGGGGCCAGCCTCCTATCAAGTCAGATTCCAGAGTAATTGCCTAATTTTTGCCAAGAAAATTCGCAAGGACATACACAAGAAAGGTGAGCCGAAGGCACGCTACCGTGTCAGGAATTGGGCGGCCTATAATGAAGGCCTGATCAACCGGGGGAACGTAACAATATAAATAGATGAAGCCGTCCTTGCCAGAATACCCGATGCCATACCCACACGTGTCGCCCGTGTCTATACGGCGATACGCTGATTCAGGATTACTTGGCGTGAAGACCGTCTATCGACTGACGTTGCGCGCCCTGCAAGGTTTCACCCAAAGTCTACGCGATCTGGCCTTCCCGAGAGGTTGCCGGTGCCGAATTACACCACGCTCTGTCGCCGGGCAAAACGCTTGCTGTCAAACTGCCGATCCTTCGTGACAATGAACCGATCCATCTGGTTGTCGACAGCACCGGTCTGAAGGTCTATGGAGAAGGTGAATGGAAGGTGTGCGCCAGCACGGCTACTCGAAGCGGCGCACGTGGCGTAAAGTCCATTTCGCGCTCAACGCGAATACGGGTCAAGTGCATGCCGCGCTAATGACGAATCAGAATGTGGCTGACGGTGACGCTCTGGCCAAGTTGCTCGACCAGATTCCACGCGAAGAACAAATCGATGTCATCGGCGGTGATGGTGCCTACGACACAAAGCCATGCCATGGCGTCCTCACGTTCGATTTATGCAACAACGCCCTATTGCGTCTCACACTCGATTTATGCAACAACGCCCGCGAAATAGACTTTACGCCACGTGCGCCGCTTCGAGTAGCCGTGCTGGCGCACCTTCCATTCACCTTCTCCATAGACCTTCAGACCGGTGCTGTCGACAACCAGATGGATCGGTTCATTGTCACGAAGGATCGGCAGTTTGACATCAAGCGTTTTTCCCCGGCGACAGAGCGTGGTGTAATTCGGCACCGGCAAACTCGGGAAGGCCAGATCGCGCAGACTTTGGGTGAAACCTTGCAGGGAGCGCAACGTCAGTCGATAGACGGTCTTCACGCCAAGTAATGCCTAAATCAGCGTATCGCCGTATAGACACGGGCGACCACGTGCGGGTATGGCATCGGGTATTCTGGCAAGGACGGCTTCATCTATCCATATTGTTATGTTCCCCCGGTTGATCAGGCCTGCATTATAGGCCGCCCAATTCCTGACACGGTAGCGTGTCTTCGGCTTACCTGTCTTGTGTATGTCCTTGCGCATTTTCTTGGCAAAGATAAGCAGTTACTCTGGAATCTGACTTGATAGGAGGCTGGCCCCACAACCGTTGCGCGTAAACGTCAACGGATCTCGCTCGATTTATGCAACAACGCCGCCGAGAGGGCGATGTATCGGTTCAAAACGCCACCGGAAACTGTCTCTGGGCGTGTCACATCGACGCGCAGGCGACCGAGGTAATGTCCCCGTTTACATCTGCGTAATCAACCGCATGGGGGTCGCGCCTAGCTCGAGTCTACCATCCCTTCGTATCGCCTGAAATTATGTCCGTCGATGCCATTTCGTCTTCACGCTCAATTTATACAACAATGCCCCTACGATTCATCGTCGGCAGCAGGCTTGTTGCCGACGAAGATTCGCGCCGCCAGCCGACCGATCTCGTAGAGCACCACCAGCGGCAGGGCCAGAATCAACTGCGAGAACACGTCGGGCGGCGTCACCACGGCCGACACTACGACGGCACCGACGATTACGTAGGGCCGGATCTCTTTGAGCTTCTTGAGCGGCAGCACGCCCATGCGGACTAGCAACACCACCACCACCGGCACTTCAAAGGTGACCCCGAAAGCGAGGAACATCCCGAGCACGAAGCTCACGTAGTTGTTGATGTCGGTGGACATCTCAGTGCCGAGCGGGGCGTTGTAGTGCGCCATCACGCGAAAAAAAATCGGGAAAACCACAAAGTAGGCGAAGGCCATGCCGCACAAAAAAAGGAAGTAGCTGCTGCTCACCAGTGGCATCACCAGCCGCTTCTCATGCTGGTAGAGGCCTGGTGCCACAAAGGCCCAGATCTCGTAGAGCACGATGGGCAGCGCGATCACCAGCGCCACTAGCATCGTGACCTTCATCGGCACGAAGAACGCACCAGTTACGTCAGTGACGATCATCTTGCCGTCCTTGGGCAAGTTCTGCAGCAGCGGTCGCGCCAGCAGCCGGAAGATGTCGGGCGTCCAGTACACTACCCCGAAGAACACCACGAGCACGACCGTGCCAGCCCGCACCAAGCGGGTACGCAGTTCGACGAGATGGGAGATGAAAGTTACTTCCCGGGCTTCTTCTTGGTTGTGCTGGGGGTCGCTCACATCGGCCCTCGATGGATGTGATGCGCGTGCGATCATCGTGCGCGGTCAAAAGAAACGCGTGGGCTGGCGCTGGTAGCGCGCCCACGCGCGCTGGCGCCTCCGACCGCAGGTGCGTGCGGAGCGGATGGCGCGCTTGTACCAGGTAAGCGTGGCGCTCTCCTGCCTAATGGGCGTTGTTGCATAAATCGAACGTGAGGACGCCATGGCATCTACGGATAATTTCAGGCGATACGAACGGATTGCGGACGAGCGCAGTCCGCCATACGGTTTGATGACGCCGACGCGAACGGCGACCGCGGTCGCCTGCGAGGCGATGTGACGCGCCCAGAGACAGTTGCCGCTGAAGGTCCTGAACCGATACATCGCATTCTCGGCAAGCGATCGCCGGTGGTAGCCACTGTGTTGCTTCCATTCTCGACGACCGTCACGGGCAATTGCATCAACCGCGCCATTACGCCACGCCGCACCGGGCATATCCGCTGGCCAATGAGCGGCACCCTCGCGTGGCGGATTCGAAGGAATAGCACTGCGTGCAGCAATGGCCGCATGGCATGGCTTGGTGTCGTAGGCACCATCACCGCCGATGAAATCGATTTGTTCTTCGCGTGGAATCTGGTCGCGCAACTTGGCCAGAGCCTCACCGTCAGCCACATTCTGATTCGTCATTAGCGCGGCATGCACTTGACCCGTATTCGCGTTGAGCGCGAGATGGACTTTACGCCACGTGGGCCGCTTCGAGTAGCCGTGCTGACGCACCTTCCATTCATCTTCGCCATAGACCTTCAGACCGGTGCTGTCGACAACCAGATGGATCTGTTCGTTGTCGCGAAGGAGCGGCAGTTCGACATCAAGCGTTTTTGCCCGGCGACAGAGCGTGGTGTAATTCGGCACCGGCAAGCTTGAGAAGGCCAGATCGCGTAGACTTTGGGTGAAACCTTGCAGGGCGCGCAACGTCCGTCGATAGACGGTCTTCACGCCAAGTAATGCCTAAATCAGCGCATTGCTGTATAAACACGGGGGACCACGTGTGGGTATGTCGGGTATTCTGGCAAGGACGGCTTCATCTATCTATATCGTCACGTGCCCCCGGTTGATCAGGCCTGCATTATATAGGCCGCCCAATTCCTGACACGGTAGCGTGCCTTCGGCTCACTTGTCTTGTGTATGTCCTTGCGCATTTTCTTGGAAAAAATTAGGCAGTTACTCTGGAGTCTGACTTGATAGGGGGCTAGCCCCGCGACCGTTGCGCGTAAACGTCAACGGATCTCGCTCGATTTATGCAACAACGCCGATCAATATCTCCATTTGATTACATGACCGAAACAGGACGTGAGAACGCTCAACCGTCGCCTTCCTCGCGCTCGCGGCGCTTGCGCAGCGCCTTCGCCTCGAGGCCCGAAAGGCCTTCGCGTCGTTCGAGCTCGGCCAGCACGGCGACCGGGCTCAAATCGTAATGCGACAGCATCACCAGGCAATGGAACCAGAGATCGGCCACTTCGCTGACCAGCGCCGTAGGCGCGCCGCCGTGGCGGACGTTCTTGGCGGCCAGCACCACCTCGGTGGCTTCTTCACCGATCTTCTTACACACCGTGTCGTCACCCTTGTGAAATAGGCTCGACACGTAGGACTGATCGGGATCGACGCCCTTGCGGCTGTCGATCAAGACTGCCAGGCGCAACAGCGTATCGTGGGTGGGCTGCGTCATTTATAGATGTGCTCGGGATCTTTTAGCACCGGCTCGACCGCGACCCAGGCGCCACCTTCTACAGTGCCCTCAAATTTCTGAAAAAAGCAGGAATGCCGACCGGTATGGCAGGCGATGTCCGATACCTGCTCGATCTTGAGCAGCACGACGTCTTCGTCACAATCGAGCCGCACTTCGTGCACATGCTGCACATGCCCCGATTCCTCACCCTTGAACCACAGCCGCCGCCGCGAACGCGTATAATAAACGGCCCGACCGGTTTCGACAGTCTGGCTCAGGGCCTCGCGATTCATCCAGGCGAACATCAGCACATCGTTGCTGCCGAGCTCCTGCGCGATCACGGGCACCAGGCCGTTATCGTCCCAGCGGACCTTGTCCAGCCACGCCAGCTCCGGCGGGGCCTGGGGGGGACGCATACTCATCAGAGCCTCATCGGAATGCCGCGATCGGCCATGAAGCGCTTTGCTTCGTAGACCGTGTGTGCGCCGTAGTGGAAGATGCTGGCGGCCAGTACCGCGTCGGCGCGACCGTCGACGATGCCGTCGGCCAGGTGCTGCAGCGAGCCGACGCCACCCGAGGCGATCACCGGCACCGGCACTGCGTCGGACACACCGCGCGTCAGCGCCAGGTCGAAGCCGGACTTGGTGCCGTCGCGGTCTATGCTGGTCAGAAGGATCTCGCCCGCGCCGAGCTCAGCCAGCTTACGGGCCCACTCGATGGCGTCAAGCCCGGTGCCCTTGCGCCCGCCATGCGTGAAGACTTCCCAGCGTGCCGCCTCGCCCTGGCCCGATATGCGCTTGGCATCGATCGCCACCACGATGCACTGCGAGCCGTACTTGCCAGCCGCGTCGGCCACCAGCTGTGGATTGGCTACCGCCGCGGAGTTCATGCTGACCTTATCGGCACCGACGTTCAGTAGGTGCCGCACGTCCTCGACGCTGCGAACGCCGCCGCCTACAGTCAGCGGAATGAAGACCTGGGAAGCGACCGCCTCGATGACTGGCAGGAGCAGGTCGCACTGGTCGGAAGTGGCGGTAATGTCGAGGAAGGTGAGTTCATCAGCACCCTGGTCGTCGTAGCGCCTCGCGATTTCAACGGGGTCACCAGCGTCACGCAGTTCGACGAAATTGATGCCTTTCACGACGCGCCCCGCGGTCACGTCGAGACAGGGGATAATGCGTTTAGCTAGAGCCATGATCTTGCACACGTACTACAGGTAAAGCCGCTCGCGTTGGCAGGCGACTCGGACGAAGACGCGGAGGGGGTTGATCCGCTGCGAGCGGATCAGGCCTCGTTGAGTTCTCCGTTCAGTTCGTCTGCGCGCCGTTGTGCGAACGAAAAGTCGAGATCACCGGAGTAGATAGCCCGACCGCAGATCACGCCCTCGATCCCCGCACCCTCCACCTCGCAGAGCTTCTCGATGTCGTTGAGGTTGGACAGGCCACCACTGGCGATCACCGGAATGCCAGCCGCCTGTGCAAGCTTGACAGTCGCCTCGATATTGATCCCTTGGAGCATGCCGTCTCGGCCAATGTCGGTATAGACGATCGATTTGGCACCGTAGCCTCCGATATTCTGGGCTAGGTCGATCACCCCGTGGGCGGTCAACTTGCTCCAACCCTCCGTGGCAACTTGGCCGTCCTTCGCGTCGAGGCCGACGATGATGCTACCGGAGAAGGCGGTGCACGCATCCTGCAGGAAGCCCAGGTCCCTTACGGCAGCGGTGCCGATGATCACGTAAGACAGGCCCGCGTCGAGGTACTTCTTGATGGTCTCCAGGCTGCGGATGCCGCCGCCCAGTTGCATCGGAATCTCGTCGCCGACCTCCTCGAGGATCGCCTTGATTGCCTCGAAGTTCTTCGGCTTGCCCGCAAACGCACCGTTTAGGTCGACTAGATGCAGGCGCCGCGCACCGAGATCAACCCATTTACGGGCCATCGCCGCTGGGTCCTCGGAGAAAATCGTCGCCTGGTCCATATCGCCCTGTTTGAGACGCACACATTGACCGTCTTTAAGATCGATGGCCGGAATCAGCAGCATAACTATCGGAAGTCGTCTGGAGCAAGGAGAGGCCATGCCGTGACGGGGCGAACCGGTACGCGCCATTTACTAGTTTAGTACAAGTCTTTCAGACTTTTGACGTGCGAGCCCAGCACACAGGCATTGGGGTGGCGTTGTTGAATATTTATCAAAAATTCGTTATCTTGAAATTTGAAAATCGTGCCTCGTGGGCGTTGTTGCATAAATCGAGCGAGATCCGTTGACGTTTACGCACAACGGTCGCGGGGCCAGCCCCTTCCTATCAAGTCAAACTCCAGAGTAACTGCCTAATTTTTTCCAAGAAAATTCGCAAGAACATACACAAGACAGCTGAGCTGAAGGCAAGCCACCATGTCAGGAATTGGGCGGCCTATAATGAAGGCCTGATCAACCAGGGAAACAACGTATGACGATATGGATAGATGAAGCCGTCCTTGCCAGAATACCCGCCAGAATACCCGACACCATACCCACGCGTGGTCGCCAGTGTCTATACGGCAATACGCTGATTCAGGCATTACTTGACGCGTGAAGACCGTCTATCAACTGACGTTGCGCGCTCTATAAGGTTTCACCGAAAGTCTGCGCGATCTAAGAAGCCTTTCCAGAAGCCTTTCCAAGGCTTGCCAATACTAGATTATACCATGCTCTGTCGCCTGGCAAAACGCTTGATGTCGCACTCCCGATCCTTCGCGAAAACGAACCGATCCATCTGGTTGTCGACAGCACCGGTCTGAAGGTCTATCGAGAAGGTAAATGGAAGGTGCGCCAGCACGGCTACTCGCAGCGGCGCACGTAGCGTAAAGTCCATCTCGCACTCAACACGAATACGGATCAAGTGCATGCCGCGCTAATGACGAATCAGAATGTGGCTGACGGTGACGTTCTGGCCAAGTTGCTTGGCCAGATTCCATGCGGCGTTGTTGCATAAATCGAGCGTGAGAACGCAATGGCATCGACGGGCATAATTTCAGGCGATACGAACGGATTGCGGACGAGCGAGGTTCGCCATACAGTTGATGACGCCGACGCGAACGGAGATCTCGGTCGCCTGCGAGTCGATGTGACGCGCCCAGAGACAATGGCCGGTGCGGGTCTTAAACCGATACATCGCATTCTCGGCAAGCGATCGCCGGTGGTAGCTACTGTCTTGCTTCCATTCTCGACGACTGTCACTGGAAATTGCATCAACCGCGCCATTACGCCATGCCGCACCGGGCATATCCGCTGGCCAATGAACGGCACCCTCGCGTGGCGGAATCGAAGGAATAGCACTGCGTGCAGCAATGGCCGCATGGCATGGCTTTGTGTCGTAGGCACCATCACCGCCGATGACATCGATTTGTTCTTCGCGTGGAATCTGGTCGAGCAACTTGGCCAGAGCGTCACCGTCAGCCACATTCTGATTCGTCATTAGCGCGACATGCACTTGACCAGTATTCGCGTTGAGCGCGCGATGGACTTTACGCCACGTGCGCCGCTTCGAGTAGCCGTGCTGGCGCACCTTCCATTCACCTTCTCCATAGACCTTCAGACCGGTGCTGTCGACAACCAGATGGATCGGTTCATTGTCACGAAGGATCGGCAGTTCGACATCAAGCGTTTTTGCCCGGCGACAGAGCGTGGTGTAATTCGGCACCGGCAAGCTCGGGAAGGCCAGATCGCGCAGACTTTGGGTGAAACCTTGCAGGGCGCGCAACGTCAGTCGATAGACGGTCTTCACGCCAAGTAATGCCTGAATCAGCGTATCGCCGTATAGACACGGGAGACCACGTGTGGGTATGGCGTCGGCCATTCTGGCAAGGACGGCTTCATCTATCCATATCGTCACGTTCCCCCGGTTGATCACGCCTTCATTATAGGCCGCCCAATTTCTGACACGGTAGCGTGCCTTCGGCTCACCTGTCTTGTGTATGTCCTTTCGCATTTTCTTGGCAAAAATTAGGCAGATTATTCTGAAATCTGACTTGATAGGGGGCTGGCCCCGCGACCGTTGCGCGTAAACGTCAACGGATCTCGCTCGATTTATGCAACAACGCGAGATGCATCAGCCGATTCGCTATGCAGCTTGATTCAAGATCACAAATTTCGGATCAATAAAAGATTGAGGTCTCCGAAAAAAACCGAGTCTATTCAGGGCACGCCGCGCTTGGCTTCTTGTGCCGCACCGCCTGCCAGGTCAGCGCAGCACCTTGCCTGGGTTCAGCAGGTTATGCGGATCGAGCGCGCGCTTGAGCGTCTTCATCAGTTCGATTTCGACTGGCGACTTGTAGCGCTGCGCATCGTCGATCTTCAACTGCCCGATGCCATGCTCGGCGCTGATCGTGCCGTGGTGGCGATATACGTTGTCGTAAACAACTCGATTGATCGGCTTCTGGAATTCGGCCAGGAAGGCCTTCGGGTCGCCGCCCTCGGGCGTCTGCACGTTGTAGTGCAGGTTGCCGTCGCCGAGGTGGCCGAAGGTGACTATCCGCGCGCCCGGGGCGACCCGATGGATCGCCGCGTCGGTTTCGTCAATGAAGCCCGCGATCGAGGAAATCGGCACGGCGATGTCGTGCTTGATGTTGAGTCCCTCTTCGGACTGTGCGAGCGGAATGTGTTCGCGCAGACCCCAAAACGCGCGGGACTGCGCCAGGTTTTCAGCCACCACCGCATCGACCACCAGCCCTGTATCGAAGGCTTCAGCTATCATCGATTCGAATAGCGTGCGCGCATGTTCTTCGCTCTCGTTGTCGGACAACTCGAGCAGGACCGTCTGCGCATGGGTGGTCGAGAACGGGTAGCTCAGTTGAGGGTAATGTTTGCCAACTAACCTCATACAGAAATCGGACATCAGCTCGAAGCTGGTCAGCAGAGGGCTGGCGCAGCGCTGGGCCAGCGCCAGGAAGTCGAGCGCGGCATACGGCGACTCGATCGCGGCGAATGCCGTGACTTGGGCGACCGGTCGCGGATGCAGCTTCATCACAGCGGCGGTGATAATGCCCAGCGTGCCCTCAGTGCCGATGTAGAGATCGCGAAGGTCGTAGCCGGTGTTGTCCTTGCGTAGGCCACGTAGGCCGTACCAAATCTCGCCCTGCGGCGTAACCACCTCCAGACCCAGGCACAGCTCGCGCGTATTTCCGTAGCGCAGCACCGCCGTGCCACCGGCATTGGTCGAGAGGTTGCCGCCGATCGTGCAACTGCCTTCGGCGGCCAGGCTCAGCGCGAACAGGCGCCCCGCTTCCTGCGCGCACGCCTGCACCTCGGCGAGGATCACGCCGGCCTCCACCGTGATGGTGTTATTGTGCGCATCGAGCGCGCGCACGCGCTTCAGGCGCGCCAGGCTGAGCACCGCCTGCGTACCGCTGTTGTCTGGCGTGGCACCGCCGGACAGGCCGGTGTTGCCACCCTGGGGCACGATCGCGACGCGGTGCGCGGCGGCCAGTTTCATGATTGCCGCCACCTCGTCGGTGCTACCGGGGCGCAGCACCGCGCAGGCCGTGCCATGGTAGCGCTTGCGCCAGTCGGTCAGGAACGGTGCCGTGTCGTGCGCTTCGCTCAGCACGTAGTCCTCACCGATCGCGGCGCGGCAGGCATGGAGGAAGGCGGAGGAAGTGGTCATCGCTGGAGTCTCGAGAGGGGGCATCAGGGCTGGCGGTGCCGCGCAGATTTGGGGGCTGCATGGAAGCGTGTGGATAAATTGCGCCATGGAAATGTATATGAACACGTCTCGTTTACGCCATTTTTTCGTATGTTCCAATTTTCAATAGATGGGTTGTAGCTAGGCGTTGTTGCATAAATCGAACGTGAGGACTCCATGGCATCGGACGGGCATAATTCAGGCGATACGAACGGATTGCGGACGAGCGAGGTCCGCTATGCGGTTGATGACGCCGACGCGAACGGCGGCCTCGGTCGCCTGCGCGGCGATGTGACGCGCCCAGAGACAGTGGCCGGTGAAGATCTTGAACCGATACATCGCATTCTCGGCAAGCGATCGCCGGTGGTAGCCACTGTGTTGCTTCCATTCTCGACGACCGTCACGGGCAATTGCATCAACCGCGCCATTACGCCACGCCGCACCGGGCATATCCGCTGGCCAATGAGCGGCACCCTCGCGTGGCGGAATCGAAGGAATAGCACTGCGTGCAGCAATGGCCGCATGGCATGGCTTGGTGTCGTAGGCACCGTCACCGCCGATGACATCGATTTGTTCTTCGCGTGGAATCTGGTCGAACAACTTGGCCAGAGCGTCACCGTCAGCCACATTCTGATTCGTCATTAGCGCGGCATGCACTTGACCCGTATTCACGTTGAGCGCGAGATGGACTTTACGCCACGTGCGCCGCTTCGAGTAGCCGTGCTGGCGCACCTTCCATTCACCTTCTCCATAAACCTTCAGACCGGTGCTGTCGACAACCAGATGGATCGGTTCATTGTCACGAAGGATCGGCAGTTCGACATCAAGCGTTTTTGCCCGGCGACAGAGCGTGGTGTAATTCGGCACCGGCAAGCTCGGGAAGGCCAAATCGCGCAGACTTTGGGTGAAACCTTTCAGGGCGCGCAAGGTCAGTCGATAGACGGTCTTCACGCCAAGTAATGCCTGAATCAGCGTATCGCCGTATAGACACGGGCGACCACGTGTGGGTATGGCATCGGGTATGCTGGCAAGGACGGCTTCATCTATCCATATCGTTATGTTCCCCGGTTGATCAGGTCTTCATTATAGGCCGCCCAATTCCTGACGCGGTAGCGTGCCTTCGGCTCACCTTTCTTGTGTATGTTCTTGCGCATTTTCTTGGCAAAAATTAGGCAGTTACTCTGGAATCTGACTTGATAGGAGGCTGGCCCCGCGACCGTTGCGCGTAAACGTCAACGGATCTCGCTCGATTTATGCAACAACGCCTTCCAGATCTTGCCGATGCCGAACTACACCACGCTCTGCCGCCGGGCAAAAATGCTTGATGTCGAACTGCCGATCTTTCGCGACAACGAACCGATCCATCTGGTTGTCGACAGCACCGGTCTGAAGGTCTATGGCGAAGGTGAATGGAAGGTGCGCCAGCACGGCTACTCGAAGCGGCGCACGTGGCGTAAAGTCCATCTCGCGCTCAACGCGAATACGGGTCAAGTGCATGCCGCGCCAATGAAGAATTAGAATGTGGCTGACGGTGACTCTCTGGCCAAGTTGCTCGACCAGATTCCACGCGAAGAACAAATCGATGTCATCGGCGGTGATGGTGCCTACGACACCAAGCCATGCCATGCGGCCATTGCTGCACGCAGTGCTATTCTTTCGATTCCGCCACGCGAGGGTGCCGTTCATTGGCCAGCGGATATGCCCGGTGTGGCGTGGCGTAATGGCGCGGTTGATGCAATTGCTCGTGACAGTCTTCGAGAATGGAAGCAAGACAGTGGCTACCACCGGCGATCGCTTGCCGAAAATGCGATGTATCGGTTCAAGACCCTCACCGGCAACTGTCTTTGGGCGCGTCACATCGCCGCGCAGACGTCCGAGGTCGCCGTTCGCGTCGGCGTCATCAACCGTATGGTGGACCTCGCTCATCCGTAATCCGTTCGTATCGCCTGAATTATGCCCGTCGATGCCATTGCTTCCTCACACTCGATTTATGCAACAACGCCGCTCGGGAAGGCTAGATCGCGCACCCTTTGGGTGAAACCTTACAGGGCACACGCAACGTCAGTCATAGACTGACTTCACGCCCAGTATTAATCAAAAATTTGTTATCTTGAAATTAGAAAATCGTCTTTCATGTGAGGGATATGGAAAACGAGACATGAGGGACGATTTTCTAATTTCAAGATAACGAATTTCGAATAAATAGTCTTTTTATTCGCGCCAGCGCAGGCACTGTTGTCGCACCGTCTCGTTGAGCGATTTTTCTTGCTTGAAAACGTTACGCAGCCAGAAAGCGTCGTTCAAGCGCGCCTTGGCCAACGCCCCGACCTCGTCGAGCGCAGCGCGCGAGCCGAGCGCAGCCGCGTGCGGGGCAAGCTTGTCAAGCGTGGCGAGGATATCCTCTGCGATGGTGTGCCGCTCGCCCGTTTGCGGGTTCACGCAGGTGCCGTCCAGGCCGAAGCGGCAGGCTTCGAAGCGGTTGAAGGTATAGACCAGGTAATCGTCTTCGGATAACGTGAGCGGCTGGTCGAGCAGCAGATAGCGCGCAAGCGTCTGGATATAGCAAGCGATCGCGGCCGCGCGGTCGACCGACAGCGGCGTGTCCATCACGCGCACCTCGATTGTGCCGAAGCTGGGCTTGGGACGAATGTCCCAGTAAAAGTCTTTCATGCTGTAGACCACACCTGTGTTAACCATCTTTGAGAAGTATTCCTCGAAGCCGTCCCAGGTCAGCGTGTAGGGCGCGCGACCGGACATCGGGAAGGCGAACACTGAATTGAGGCGGGTCGAATGAAAGCCCGTGTCCACATTTTGGACATAGGGCGAGGCCGCCGACAGCGCAATGAAGTGTGGGATGTAGCGCGACATCGAATGCAGCAGGAGCAGCGCGCTGTCTGCGTTTGGGCAGCCGATGTGCACGTGCTGGCCGAACACTGTGAACTGTTTAGCCAAGTAACCATACAGCTCGGAAAGGTACTGGAAGCGCGGCGCGTCGTAAATCTGTCGCTCACTCCATTGCTGAAAGGTATGGGTGCCGCCGCCGCATAGCCCGACATTGAGATGGTCAGCCGCCTTGACTAGCACGTCGCGGATCGCATGCAGTTCGCTCAGGGCCTGCTCGTGCGAATGGCAGATTCCGGTTGATAGCTCGATCATGCTCTCGGTGATTTCGGGCGTGATGCTACCCGGATGCGGCTCGTTCTCGATCAGGCGCATCAGGTCGGAAGCCGCTTTGGTCAAATCGTAGTTGTGGGTGTTGACGATCTGGATTTCGAGTTCGACACCGAAGGTGAACGGCGTAGAATTATTAAAGGTTTCAAGTGCCATGGCGAATTCCGGATAACGGGTTGGGCACGACCGCCACCGTCTCGATGGAGGGGCGCGGAGCCACGCCGGTCAGCTTTCGTCGCGGCGTTCTCCTACGGCCGACAGGCTGCGGTAGACGAACAGCGGACCGACCAGCTGGAGCAGGACGATCGAGCACATCACGACCGCGCGCAAGTGCGGGTCGAAATTCGGATAAGCCTGGTAGGTGTCGTCGACCATCAGATAGGCGAGTGCCGACATCGGCACCAGCGAGAGTCCGAGCGCGACCCCCTGCTTGACGTTAATGCCACTCTTTTTTGCAAAGGCGACCACCCCCACCAGCTTGGCGACCAGCCGCGTGAGGATCAGCACCACCGCCACCAGCCCGCCGGTGGTGAAGTCATGCCAGGTGAATGAGGTAAGCGTCAGCACGAACAGGATCACGGTCAACAACCAGCCTGCGGTGCCGAAGTGCTCGGGCCAGAGCTGCGGGCGCACCTCAAGGTTCTTGATGATGATCCCGGCCAGCAGCAGGGTCAGCACGGTCGAGAGCTTGAGCGCCTGGGCGATCGCGATGGTCAGCACCACCAGGCCGAACAGGGCGACGAAAGAATGCTCGTCGCGCATCGCCGGCGCGATATGGCGGAATAAGTAGCGGCAAGCTCGCGCCAGCAGGTAGGCCAGGATCAGCGAACCGGCGATCAGGTAGATCGGCTGGAGGATAGTGGCGAACACGTTGCCGTATTCCTCCTGGTGCAGCCAGCTGGTCAGCAGCTTGGTGAGCACCACTGAATAGACGCTATTTAGAGCTGTCAGCGTGAGCAGCCGTTGCGAGACTTGGCCTTCAGCGCGTAGCTCGGTCTTGAGCTGGATCGTCGTTGCAGGCGAGGTAGCGATGGCGATGGCGGCCAGCACAATCGACACTATCGCCGGAACGCCGAGCAGCAGCAGCACAGTCAGTACCAGGCAAAAGGTAAGGGTTGCCTCGGCCACGCTGGTGGCGATCAGAAAGGGGTTGCGGCGAATCCAGCGCAGGTCGAGCCGGTTGCCGAGCTCGAACAACAGTAGGCCGAGCGCGACGTTGATCAACAGCCGAGCGGTATCGCTGCTGCTCGAGTCGATCGCGCCGAAGCCGACCGAGCCAGCAATCAGGCCGATCACCGCGTAACTGGTCACGCACGGCAGGCGCCAGGCCCGGTGGAAAAGTTCGCCACACAGGCCGGCGGCAAAGAGCGCAATCCCGGCCCAGAACACGGCGTCGGGAAAAAATGGCCAATTTGGTAAAAACGAGAACGCCGACTTCATCGTGGTGACTGCTCCTATTCGAAGGTAACCGGCAGCGACGCGGGGTCGAGCCTGTCGAACGCGTGGGTGCGACGGCGTTGTTGCATAAATCGAGTGTGAGGATGCAATAGCATCGACGGGCATAATTTTAGGCAATACGAACGGATTGCGGACGAGCGAGGTCCGCCATACGGTTGATGACGCCGACGCGAATGGAGACCTCGGTTGCCTGCGAGTCGATGTGACGCGCCCAGAGACAGTTGCCGGTGAGGGTCTTGAACCGATACATCGCATTCTCGGCAAGCGATCGCCGGTGGTAGCCACTGTCTTGCTTCCATTCTCGACGACCGTCACTGGCAATTGCATCAACCGCGCCATTACGCCACGCCGCACCGGGCATATCCGCTGGCCAATGAACGGCACCCTCGCGTGGCGGAATCGAAGGAATAGCACTGCGTGCAGCAATGGCCGCATGGCATGGCTTGGCGTCGTAGGCACCATCACCGCCGATGACATCGATTTGTTCTTCGCGTGGAATCTGGTCGAGCAACTTGGCCAGAGCGTCACCGTCAGCCACATTCTGATTCGTCATTAGCGCGGCATGCACTTGACCCGTATTCGCGTTGAGCTCGAGATGGACTTTACGCCACGTGCGCCGCTTCGAGTAGCCGTGCTGGCGCACCTTCCATTCACCTTCTCCATAGACCTTCAGATCGGTGCTGTCGACAACCAGATAGATCGGTTCATTGTCATGAAGGATCGGCAGTTCGACATCAAGCGTTTTTGCCCGGCGACAGAGCGTGGTGTAATTCGGCACTGGAAAGCTCGGGAAGGCAAGATCGCGCAGACTTTGGGTGAAACCTTGCAGAGCGGGCAACGTCAGTCGATAGACGGTCTTCACGCCAAGTAATGTCTGAATCAGCGTATCGCCGTATAGACACGGGCGACCACGTGTGGGTATGGCATCGGGTATTCTGGCAAGGACGGCTTCATCTATCCATATTGTTACGTTCCCCCGGTTGATCAGGCCTTCATTATAAGCCGCCCAATTCCTGACACGGTAGCGTGCCTTCGGCTCACCTTTCTTGTGTATGTCCTTGCGCATTTTCTTGTAAAGAATTAGGCAGTTACTCTGAAATCTGACTTGATAGGAGGCTGGCCCTGCGACCGTTGCGCGTAAACGTCAACGGATCTCGCTCGATTTATGCAACAACGCCGTGTTTCTCGAAAAATCGGCGTCACGCTCCACGAGCTCGAACAATGGCGTAGATTGGCGTTGTTGCATAAATCGAGCGCGAATTTCCACTTCCTGCTGCTCACTCAGGGCACGGTATGGGTTCACTGCTCCGCCGCTCGGCTTGTCACGCAATCCAGCCGCACCTTCACGGGCATAGCGTTTGCAAATTTCGCACACGCCGGTGCGCGACAGGTTCGTGTGCTTGACAATCTCATTGTAGGTCCAGCCGAGCGTGCGCAGGCTGATCATCTGACGTCGCCGCTCTTCACGTTCCTCACGAGGAAGCGATCTCATATCTCTTTTTTCGAGATCTCTCACATGGGGTTGATTTGCTAATTTAAAGATTACGCATTTTGGATTAATAATCAACCGCATGGCGAACCTCGTTCGTCCGCAATCCGTTCGTTTCGCCTGAAATTATGCCCGTCGATGCCATTGTGTCCTCACGCTCGATTTATGCAATAACGCCTCCAAACGCCCCCGGCGCATCGCCTGAGTCGGCTTTGTGCAGTGGGCCGCACGCTTTCCTTGTGATAGGCTTTTTTCCAGGATCAAAAGCTGGTTATTTATCTGCAATGCGTGATCTTTAAATTAGAAAATCGATCCCATGTGAGAGATCTCGAAAAAGAGATATGAGATCGCTTCCTCGTGAGGAACGTGAAGAGCGGCGACGTCAGATGATCAACCTGCGCACGCTCGGCTGGACCTACAATGAGATTGTCAAGCACACGAACCTGTCGCGCACCGGCGTGTGCGAAATTTGCAAACGCTATGCCCGAGAAGGTGCGGCTGGATTGCGTGACAAGCCGAGCGGCTGAGCAGTGAACCCACACCGTGCCCTAAGTGAGCAGCAGGAAGTGGAAATTCGCGCGCTGTTGCGCAATCAGATGCCGAACCAGTTGAAGATGTCGTTCGCGTTGTGGACGCGACATGCCGTGCGGGAGCTGATCCGGAAGCGATGCAGTTTGATGCTGACGCTACAGGGTGTCTGTCTATATCTGGCGCGCTGGGGTTTCACGCAGAAAAGCCGATGAAACGGGTCTATGAGCAGCGACCGAAAGCAGTGCAGGCATAGCTGAACGAGGCATACCTGGAGATTTCCCGCCGGGCCATAGCCGAAGGCGCTGAGATCCAGTGGGGCGACGAAACGGGGTACGCTCGGACGATGTGCGAGCGCCGCTGTTACGCGGGCCCGATTGGCAAGTCGCCCGAGCGACGCGTGGCGAGTCAACGCGAAGGCCTGTCGGTGATGTCGAGGGTGACGAACCGTGGCCAGGTGCGCTGGAAAGTCTTCGAGAGTGCGAAGAAGGCCGACATCCTACTCGCTTTCCTAAAGCGGATGATTAAAGACTTGCGCAGCAAGAAGGTTTTCTGATTCTCGACAACCTGAAGGTCCATCACGCCCAACCGGTCACGGCGTGGTTGGCCGAGCACGGCGACGAGATCGAAGTATTTTACCTACCGTCGTACAGCCCGGAACTGAATCCCGACGAGATGCTCAATGCTGACCTGAGGGAAAACGTGACGAAACAGGCTCCGGAATGAAGCAAGGGGCATCTCAAAAGCGATCATCAGCCATCTATGGCGTCTCCAAAAATCACCAGAACATGTCGCTCGCTGTTTTATGCACAAACCAATTCGTTATGCAGCTTAAGTCAAGTGCTCGTATCTCTGATCAATAAGTATCATCCAGTTTTTTTGGGGAGGCAAGAATGCGCGTCAGCGATATTCTGAAAGTCAAGGGCAACACGCTATACACGGTGACGCCCGATATGCCGCTACGCGCGGCAGTCGACACAATGGCCGAGCGTGATATCGGCTCACTGGTCGTGATGGAGTATGGCGACCTAATTGGCATCCTGACCTTCCGAGAAATTATCCTACAGCTGAAAGAAAACGGCGGCGCAATCGGCGACGTGCAGGTCCGCAAGGTCATGGACTATCCGCTCACCTGTAAACCAGAAACGGACGTCAACGAGGTGCGCCGAATGATGCTCGAGCGTCACGCGCGCTACATGCCGGTGCTCGAGAAGCGTGTACTGATGGGCGTGATCTCGTTCTACGACGTCGCCAAAACAGTGGTGGAGGCGCAGAGCTTCGAAAATCGCATGCTCAAGGCCTATATTCGCGACTGGCCGCCTGAGCTGGATAGTGAGGTCCATCAGAAGCCAGTAGCGAGCTGAATCAAATTATCGGTAGCACCGTGATCGGTGCCCCCTCCCAAGCTGTTCCGGCGAACCAGTTTTGCACTGACCTTATTAATACGAATTTGTGATCTTGAAATGTCTCATTAATGTTAATTAGAAATACGAGAACTTGACTCAAGCTGCATAACGAATTAGTTCGTGCATGAAATAGGCGTTATTGCATAAATCTAGCGAGAGCCGGTAACGTTTACGCGCAATAGCTCTCGCATAGATTTATGCAATAACGACGACCCACAGCCACGATGCAAACCGAACGCGTCGCCGACTGAGGTCAGCGACGTGCTTTCACGCTGCTTGCCTGCGCCTTTGGGCCACTATTGATCAGAAATGCGAGATCTTTAAATGGAGTTGTTGCATAAATCGAGCGCGAGGACGCCATGGCATCGACGGACATAATTTCAGGCGATACGAACGGATTGCGGACGAGCGAGGTTCGCCATGCGGTTGATGACGCCGACGCGAACGGCGACCGAGGTCGCCTGCGAGTCGATGTGACGCGCGCCCAGAGACAGTTGTCGGTGAGCGTCTTGAACCGATACATCGAATTCTCGTCAAGCGATCGCCGGTGGTAGCCACTGTCTTGCTTCCATTCTCGACGACCGTCACTGGCAATTGCATCAACAGCGCCATTACGCCACACCGCACCGGGCATATCTGCTCGCCAATGAGCGGCACCCTCGCGTGGCGGAATCGAAGGAAGGGCAGTACGTGCAGCAATGGCCGCATGGCATGGCTTGGTGCCGTAGGCACCGTCACCGCCGATGACATCGATTTGTTCTTCGCGTGAAATCTGCTCGAGCAACTTGGTCAGAGCGTCACCGTCAGCCACATTCTGATTCGTCATTAGCGCGGTGTTGTTGCATAAATCGAGCGAGAGCCGTGGACATTTACGCACAACAGTCTCGGGGTCAGATCCCTATCAAGTCAGATTCCAGAGTAACTGCCTAATTTTTGCCAAGAAAATGCGCAAGGACATACACAAGACAGGTGAGCCGAAGGCACGCTACCGTGTCAGGAATTGGGCGACCTATAATGAAGGCCTGATTAACCGGGGAACATAACAATATGGATAGATGAAGCCGTCCTTGCCAGAATACCCGATGCCATACCCACACGTGGTCGCCCGTGTCTATACGGCGATACGCTGATTCAGGCATTACTTGGCGCGAAGACCGTCTATCGACTGACGTTGCGCGCCCTGCAAGGTTTCACCCAAAGTCTGCGCGATCTGGCTTTCTCGAGCTTGCCGGTGCCGAATTACACCACGCTCTGTCGCCGGGAAAAAACGCTTGATGTCGATCTGCCGATCCTTCGTGACAATGAAGGAGGATCTATCTGGTGTTCGACAGCACCGGTCTGAAGGTCTATGGAGAAGGTGAATGGAAGGTGCGCCAGAACGGCTACTCGAAGCGGCGCACGTGGCGTAAAGTCCATCTCGCGCTCAACGCGAATACGGGTCAAGTGCATGCCGCGCTAATGACGAATCAAAATGTGGCTGACGGTGACGCTCTGGCCCAGTTGCTCGACCAGATTCCACGCGAAGAACAAATCGATGTCATCGGCGGTGATGGTGCCTACGACACTAAGCCATGCCATGCGGCCATTGCTGCACGCAGTGCTATTCCTTCGATTCCGCCACGCGAGGGTGCCGTTCATTGGCCAGCGGATATGCCCGGCGCGGCGTAATGGCGCGGTTGATGCAATTGCCTGTGACGGTCGTCGAGAATAGAAGCAAGAAAGTGGCTACCACCGGCGATCGCTTGCCGAGAATGCGATCTATCGGTTCAAGACCCTCACCGGCAACTGTCTCTGGGCGCCTCACATCGCCTCGCAGGCGACCGAGGTCTCCGTTCGCGTCGGAGTCATCAACCGTATGGGGGTTGGGACCTCGCTCGTTCGCCATCCGTTCGTATCGCCTGAAATTATGCCCGTCGATGCTATTGCGTCCTCACACTCGATTTATGCAACAACGCCCATCGCCGTATAAACACGGGCGACCACGTGTGGATATGGCGTCGGATATTCTGGCAAGGACGGCTTCATCTATCCATATCGTCACGTTCCTCCGGTTGATCAGGCCTGCATTATAGGCAGCCCAATTCCTGACACGGTAGCGTGCCTTCGGCTCACCTGTCTTGTGTATGTCCTTGCGCATGTTCTTGGGAAAAATTAGGCGGTTACTCTGGAATCTTACTTGATAGGGGGCTGGCCCCGAGACCGTTGCGCGTAAACGTCAACGGATCTCGCTCGATTTATGCAACAACGCCCAACAACGCCAATGACGCACGTTTAAGTCGGCTCGGCCTCATCGCGCGCGGTACCACCTGGCGGCGGCAGCTGCGCCGTCAATACGTCGACGGTGCGCGCCGTTGCTCCGCGATGGCGTGCGGCGAACTCGACACCAGCCGCGCCCATCGCTGTACGCCGAGGCAGATCGGCGAACAGTGCGTCGAGTACCGTCGCCAGTTCCTCTGGATCCTGGACCTGGACGGCCGCGCCAGCAGCCACCGCATCGGTCGTGGCCTGCATGAAATTGAATACATGCGGGCCGATCAGCACCGGCACACCTACCGCGCAGGCCTCGATCAAGTTCTGGCCGCCCATCGGCAGCAGGCTACCGCCGATGAAGACTACGTCGGCCGACGCGTAATAGGCACCGAGCTCGCCCATTGAATCACCGAGTAGCACCGTTGTGTCGGCAGGTAGCGAAGCATGGTCCTGCTCTGCCGACGAGCCTGCCGCCCAAAGCGCCGAGCGGCGCACCACTGCCTGCCCTTCGCGCGCGGCCAGCGCAGCCACTTTGTCGAAACGCTGCGGATGGCGCGGCACCAGAATCAGCAGCGCATGCGGCGTCTTCAGCGCCGCGAAAGTGCGCAGCACCAACGCCCCCTCGCCCTCGCGCGTGCTGGCCGCCACCCACACCGGTCGGGAGCCGATCGCCTCGCGCCAGGCCCGACCGCGCGCGGCCAACTCGGGCGGCGTGCTCATATCGAACTTGAGGTTGCCGAGCACGGCCAGGTTACGCACACCGAGCGCGCTGAGCCGTTCGGCATCGGACGGACTTTGCGCGAGCACGCGCGAGAAACCGCCGAACACTTCGCGTACCGCCGGGCCGAAACGCGAGGCGCGCCGGAACGAACGCGCCGACATGCGTGCATTGGTCAGTACCAGCGGTACCGAGGCGCGACGGCATTCTTCGATTAGTGTTGGCCAGATCTCGGTCTCCATCACCAGCCCAAGCGTCGGCCGCCAGGCGCGCAGGAAGCGGCGCACCAAGTGCGGCATGTCATAGGGGAGATAGCAACGCAACACATGCGAGCCAAACAGCTGTTCGCCGGTGGCGCGTCCGCTCGGCGTCATGTGGGTGAGCAGCAGTTTCGCGTCGGGCCTCGCGGCCCGCAGCGCTTCGATCAACGGCTGTGCGGCGCGCGTCTCGCCGACCGACACCGCATGCACCCAGATCAACGGCACCGCATCGTCGGGCCCTCGCCGCTCGCGCATCGCCGGCGCGAGCTGGCCGAAGCGCTCGCCGATATGCTCTCGATAGCCACGCTCTTTGCGCGAGCGCCAGAAAAGCCGTAGTACCGCAGTAGGCGCGGCGATCCACCAAAGCGCGCGATACGCCGCTCTCAACATGACACCACCGTGGGTTTGCTCCCTGCCTTGCGCGCCTCGCGCAGACGAGTAAGCGAGGCATTGTTCCATAAATTGAGCGTGAGGACGCCATGGTATCGACAGGGGCGTTGTTGCATAAATCTATGCGAGAGCCGGTAAAGGTTTATGCGCAACGGTCTGGATCAGCCTCTTGTTATCAAATCAGATTCCAGAGTAACTGCCTAATTTTTTCAAGAAAATGCGCAAGGACATACACAAGACAGGTGAGCCGAAGGCACGCTACCGTGTTAGGAATTGGGCGGCTTATAATGCAGACCTGATCAACCGGGGAGACGTGACGATATGAATAGATGAAGCTATCCTTGCCAGGATACCCGACACCATACCCACGTGTAGTCGCTCGCGTCTACACGGCGATACGTTGATTCAGGCATTACTTGGCGTCAAGACCGTCTATCTACTGACGATGCGCGCCCTGCCAGGTTTCACCCAAAGTCTACGCGATCCGCGGCCTTCTCGAGCTTGCCGGTGCAGAGTTAAACCACGCTCTTGCGCCGGGCAAAACGCTTGATGTCGAACTACCGATCCTTTTCGACAACGAACCGATCCATCTAGTGGTCGACAACACCGGTCTGAAGGTCTATCGCGAAAGTGAATGGAAGGTTCGCCAGCACGGCTACTCGCAGCGGCGCACGTGGCGTAAAGTCTATCTCGCGCTCAACGCTAATACGGGTCAAGTGCATGCCGTGCTATTGATCAAAAATACGTGAACTTAACTAACGCTGCATAACAAATTAGTTTGTGCGTGAAATGGTTTATGCATGAAATAGCGAGCGACACGTTGTGTGTGATTTCTGGAGACGACTTATTCATCCGCAATTCGTAATCTTGAAATTGCTTTGTTGCATAAATCGAGCGTGAGGACGCAATGGCATCGACGGGTATAATTTCAGGCAATCCCAACGGATTGCGGACGAGCGCGGTCCGCCATTCGGTTGATGACGCCGACGCGAACGGCGACCTCGGTCGCCTGCGAGGCGATGTGACGCGCCCAGAGACAGTTGCTGGTGAGGGTCTTGAACCGATACATCGCATTTTCGGCAAGCGATCGCCGGTGGTAGCCACTGTCTTGCTTCCATTCTCGACGACTGTCACGAGCAATTGCATCAACCGCGCCATTACGCCACGCCGCACCGGACATATCCGCTGGCCAATGAGCGGCACCCTCGTGTGGCGGAATTGAAGGAATAGCACTGCGTGCAGCAATGGCCGCATGGCATGGCTGGGTGTCGTAGGCACCGTCACCGCCGATGACATCGATGTGTTCTTCGCGTGGAATCTGGTCGCGCAACTTGGCCAGAGCGTCGCCGTCAGCCTCATTCTGAGGCGTCATGAGCGCAGCATGCACTTGACCCGTATTCGCGTTGAGCGCGAGATGGACTTTACGCCACGTGCGCCGCTTCGAGTAGCCGTGCTGGCAACCTTCCATTCACCTTCGCCATAGACCTTCAGACCGGTACTGTCGACAACCAGATGGATCGGTTCGTTGTCGCGAAGGATTGGCAGTTCGACATCAAGCATTTTTGCCCGGCGAAAGAGCGTGGTGTAATTCGGCACCAGCAAGCGCGGGAAGGCCGGACCGCGCAGACTTTGGGTGAAACCTGGCAGGGCGCGCAACGTTAGTCGATAGATGGTCTTCACGCCAAGTAATGCCTGAATCAGCGTATCGCCGTATAGAGACGGGCGATCACGTTGTAGGTATGGCGTCGGGCATTCTGGCAAGGACGGCTTCATCTATCCATATTGTCACGTTTCCCCGGTTGATCAGGCCTTCATTATAGGCCGCCCAATTCCTGACACGGTAGCATGCCTTCTGCTCACCTGTCTTGTGTATGTCCTTGGAAAAATTAGGCAGTTACTCTGGAATTTGACTTGATAGGGGGCTGGCCGGCGAGCGTTGCGCGTAAACGTCAACGGCTTTCGCTCGATGTATGCAACAACGCCGATATGGAAAAACGAGACATGAAGAACGATTTTCCCATTTTAAGATTACGAATTGCGGATCAATAGAGACCGCCCAGTTTTACGCCTACCCAAACCGAACGACTGGCCAAGCCCCCTCCGGCTCGCACCGGCATCCGGTGCGTGGCCTGCAGCGCCCACGAAGGCCTATCATGCTCACGTTTCAGAAAATCATCCTGACGCTCCAGTCTTACTGGGACAAACAGGGTTGTGCTCTACTCCAGCCGATCGACATGGAAGTCGGCGCAGGCACCTCGCACGTCCACACCTTCCTGCGCGCTATCAGCCCCGAGCCGTGGCGCGCGGCCTACGTGCAGCCCTCACGGCGCCCGAAGGACAGTCGCTACGGCGAGAACCCGAACCGCCTGCAGCACTACTACCAGTACCAAGTGGTGATGAAGCCGGCACCAGAAAACATCCTCGACCTGTACCTTGGTTCGCTGGAAGCGCTCGGCTTCGATCTCAAGCAGAACGACGTACGCTTCGTCGAGGACGATTGGGAAAACCCGACGCTCGGTGCCTGGGGCATGGGCTGGGAAGTTTGGCTCAACGGCATGGAAGTCACCCAGTTCACCTATTTCCAGCAGGCCGGAGGCCTGGAATGCAAGCCGGTACTCGGCGAGATCACCTATGGGCTGGAACGCTTGGCGATGTACTTGCAGAAGGTCGAGAACGTCTATGCCCTGATCTGGACCGAATGGGAAGAGCTGGGCCTGAACGGCCCGGCGATACGCCGCCTCACTTACGGTGACGTCTACCACCAGAACGAGGTCGAGCAGTCAATCTACAACTTCGAGCATGCTAACGTCGAGTTGTTGTTTCGCTTCTTCAACAGCTACGAATCGGAAGCGAAACGGATGATCGAGGCGAAGCTCGCCCTGCCCGCCTACGAACTGGTACTGAAGGCCGTCCACACCTTCAACCTGCTCGATGCGCGTGACGCGATCTCGGTCACTGAGCGCGCGGCTTACATCGGCCGGCTGCGCGCGCTGTCACGCCTCGTCGCGCAGTCCTACTATGCATTGCGCGAGGCGCTCGGCTTTCCAATGATCAGCAATGGCGTTGTTGCAGATCAACAAATCAAGCGTGAGGACGCAATGGTATCTACGGGGGCGTTGTTGCATAAATCGAGCGAGAGGACGCAATGGCATCGACGGGCATAATTTCAAGTGATATGAACGGATTGCGGACGAGCGAGGGCCGCCATGCGGTTGAGTTCGCCGACGCGAACGGCGAACGCAGTCGCCTGCGAGTCGATGTGACGCGCCCAGAGACAGTTTCCGGTGAGGGTCTTGAACCGATACATCGCATTCTCGGCAAGCGATCGCCGGTGGTAGCCACTACTGTCTTGCTTCTATTCTCGACGACCGTCACGGGCAATTGCATCAACCGCGCCATTACGCCACGCCGCACCGGGCATATCCGCTGGCCAATGAGCGGCACCCTCGCGTGGCGGAATCGAAGGAATAGCACTGCGTGCAGCAATGGCCGCATGGCATGGCTTGGTGTCGTAGGCAGCGTCACCACCGATGACATCGATTTGTTCTTCGCGTGGAATCTGGTCGAGCAACTTGGCCAGAGCGTCACCGTAAGCCACATTCTGATTCGTCATTAGCGCGGCATGCACTTGACCTGTATTCGCGTTGAGCGCGAGATGGACTTTACGCCACGTGCGCCGCTTCGAGTAGCCGTGCTGGCGCACCTTCCATTCACCTTCTCCATAGACCTTCAGACCGGTGCTGTCGACAACCAGATGGATCGGTTCATTGTCACGCAGGATCGGCAGTTCGACATCAAGCGTTTTTGCCCGGCGACAGAGCGTGGTGTAATTCGGCACCGGCAAGCTCGGGAAGGCCAAATCGCGCAGACTTTGGGTGAAACCTTGCAGGGCGCGCAAGGTCAGTCGATAGACGGTCTTCACGCCAAGTAATGCCTGAATCAGCGTATCGCCGTATAGACACGGGTGACCACGTGTGGGTATGGCATCGGGTATTCTGGCAAGGACGGCTTCATCTATCCATATTGTTACGTTCCCCCGGTTGATCAGGCCTTCATTATTATAGGCCGCCCAATTCCTGACACGGTAGCGTGCCTTCGGCTCACCTTTCTTGTGTATGTCCTTGCGCATTTTCTTGGCAAAAATTAGGCAATTACTCTGGAATCTGACTTGATAGGAGGCTGGCCCCGCGACCGTTGCGCGTAAACGTCAACGGATCTCGCTCGATTTATGCAACAACGCCTCTCGACGACCGTCACGGGCAATTGCATCAACCGCGCCCTTACGCCATGCCGCACTGGGCTTATCCTCTAGCCAATGAGCGGCACCCTCGCGTAGGGGAATTGAAGGAACAGCCATGCGTGCAACAACTCCGCTGCGGGAGCGTCTGCTGACGGCCCTTCCATCAACACAACAGGGCCGGAACTATTCCGAGAATGGTTGGAAGTCACCTGCATCAACCGACTAATCCGAATACCCGATTTATGCAACAACGCCGTCCGGAGACAGAGCGTGGTGTAATTCGGCACCGGCAAGCCCGGGAAGGCCAAATCGCGTAGACTTTGGGTGAAACCTTGCAGTGCGCGCCACGTCAGTCGATAGACGGTCTTCACGCCAAGTAATGCCTGAATCAGCGCATCGCCGTATAAACACGGGCGACCACGTGTGGGTATGGCGTCGGGTATTCTGGCAAGGACGGCTTCATTTATCCATATCGTCACGTCCCCCGGTTGATCAGGCCTGCATTATAGGCTGCCCAATTTCTGAGATGGTAGCGTGCCTTCGGCTCACTTGTCTTGTGTATGTTCTTGCGCATTTTTTTGGAAAAAATTAGGCAGTTACTCTGAAATCTGACTTGATAGGGGGCTGGCCGGCGAGCGTTGCGCGTAAACGTCAACGGCTTTCGCTCGATTTATACAACAACGCCCTTCAAATCATCCATCGAAGTCCAGTCCGTCAGGCCCGGCCTCCTCTTTACGCTCGCGGCCTGATCGAAAAGCGTTCTATTGATCCGCTACAAGACGGGCGGGTGCCCAGGCCTAGTCCTGAAATTATTCGACAAAATTATTGACAGGATTCAACGCTTTCTTCAAGATTATTTTCTGTTGGCGAATTAGCTCAGTCGGTTAGAGCGACGGAATCATAATCCGCAGGTCCGGGGTTCGAATCCCTGATTCGCCACCATATCTGATATGGCTCTGCGGGTAGTTCCGCAGGGCTTTTTCTTTTACCGGCGTTGTCGTATAAATCGAGCGAAATCCATTGACGTTTACGCGCAACGGTCGCGGGGCCAGCCCCCTATCAACTCAGATTCCAGAGTAACTGCCTAATTTTTTCCAAGAAAATGCGTAAGGACATACACACGACAGGTGAGCCGAAGGCTCACTACCGTGTCAGGAAGTGGGCGGCCTATAATGCAGGCCTGATCAACCGGGGAAACGTGACGATATGGATAAATGAAGCCGTCCTTCCAGAATACCCGACGCCATACCCACGCGTGGTCGCACGCGTCTAATACGGCGATACGTTGATTCAGGCATTACTTGGCGTGAAGACCATCTATCGACTGACGTGGCACGCGCCCTGCAAGGTTTCACCCAAAGCCTGCGCGATCTGGCCTTCCCGAGCATGATGTCTCGTTTTTCTATGCCCCTCACATGAGAGAGGCTTTTCAAATTTCAAGATAACGAATTGCGGATAAATATGCAACAACGCCGGGCCGAATTACACTACGCTCTGTCGCCGGGCAAAAACGCTTGATGTCGAACTGCCGATCCTTTGTGACAATGAACCGATCCATCTAGTTGTCGACAGAACCGATCTGAAGGTCTATGGAGAAGGTGAATGGAAGGTGGTGCGCCAGCACGGCTACTCGAAGCGGCGCACGTGGCGTAAAGTCCATTTCGCGCTCAACGCGAATACGGGTCAAGTGCATGCCGCGCTAATGACGAATCAGAATGTGGCTGACGGTGACGCTCTGGCCAAGTTGCTCGACCAGATTCCACGCGAAGAACAAATCGATGTCATCGGCGGTGATGGTGCCTACGACACAAAGCCATGCCATGCGGCCATTGCTGCACGCAGTGCTATTCCTTCGATTCCGCCACGCGAGGGTGCCGTTCATTGGCCAGCGAATATGCCCGGTGCAGCGTGGCGTAATGGCGCGGTTGATGCAATTGCCCGTGACGGTCGTCGAGAATGGAAGCAAGAAAGTGGCTACCACCGGCGATCGCTTGCCGAGAATGCGATGTATCGGTTCAAGACCCTCACCGGCAACTGTCTCTGGTCGCGTCACATCGAGGCGCAGGCGACCGAGGTCTCCATTCGCGTCGGCGTCATCAACCGTATGGCGGACCTCGCTCGTCCGCAATCCGTTCGTATCGCCTGAAATTATGCTCGTCCATGCCATTGCGTCCTCGGGCTCGGTTTATGCAACAACGCCACGAGGGAGGTAAAGCGGAAGAGAGAGGAGGGCAAGCCGTCTGCGCGGCATCCATATACCACGCGGACGAAGCAGAGAGGAACGCGAGCGATCAGTTCTCGGTCGGTGGCACGAAGCCGGCGGCCTGGTCGGCACCGGCGCCGAAGAAATACTTTTCGGTCTGCTTGACCAGGTACTGCCGAGCGCGTGAGTCGGCCATGTTCAGGCGGTTCTCATTGATCAACATCGTCTGCTGCTTTAGCCAGCCCTGCCAGGCTTCCTTCGAGACGCTTTCGTAGATGCGTTTGCCAAGTTCGCCCGGCAGCGGCGGAAAATCGAGGCCTTCGGCTTCTTTGCCGAGCTTCGCACATTGAACCATACGGGTCATCGTGTTTATATGAATGCCTCCCGTTTGCGAAGGTGTTTCGTGTATTCCGACTATGGACGGGCTGGGTTGCAGCTTTATAGCCGGTTTTATTAAACCGAAATTCGTTATTTTGAAATTAGAAAATCGCCCCTCATGTGAGGGGAATGGAAAAACGAGACATGAGAGGCGATTTTCTAATTTCAAAATAACGAATTTCGGTTTAATATTGCCGTCTGACGCGCTGTAGCCCACTATGAAATTTGCTGACTCACGCCTCCTTTCTCCGACGCGCTCGAAGTTCGACAGACGATTCAAGTTTAGCGAGTCCAGATCCGACCTTTTCTTGTCATCACATACGATTGCCAGCGCAACCTTTCGACGTGTCATCCTATAAAAATAGATTTATCTACTACGTGCCGCTCACCGGTCCAACTGGTTTTACGCTCACGTAATCCCTGTCATACGTCCTGCCATACGCCAAGATCGTCCAGATAATCCTGGGCTATTTTGTTCGCCTGCGACAGCGTTTTTGCATACCTCGAGCACGAGGACGCAACGGCATCGACGGACATAATTTCAGGCAATACGCACAGATTGCGGACGAACGAGGTCCGCCATGCGGTTGATTAGGCCGACGCGAACGGCGACCTCGATATCTCCTTCGAGTCGATGTGACGCGCCCAGGGATAGTTGCGGGTGCGCGTCTTGAACCGGTACATTGCATGGGCGTTTTTGCATGCTCAGCAAGCGATCGCCGGCGGGGTAGCCACTACTGCCTTTCTTGCATACGCGAAGGGCGTTGTTGCATAAATCGAGCGAGATCCGTTGACGTTTACGCGCAACAGTCGCGGGGCCAGCCTCCTATCAAGTCAGATTCCAGAGTAACTGCCTAATTTTTACCAAGAAAATGCGCAAGGACATACACAAGAAAGGTGAGCCGAACGCACGCTACCGTGTCAGGAATTGGGCGGCCTGTAATGAAGGTCTGATCAAGCGGGGGAACGTAACAATATGGATAGATGAAGCCGTCCTTGCCAGAATACCCGGTGCCATACCCACACGTGGTCGCCCGTGTTTATACGGCGATGCGCTGATTCAGACATTACTTGGCGTGAAGACCGTCTATCGACTGAGGTTGCGCGCCCTGCAAGGTTTCACCCAAAGTCTACGCGATTTGGCCTTCCCAAGCTTGCGTGGTGCCGAATTACACCACGCTCTGTCGCCGGGCAAAAACGCTTGATGTCGAACTGCCGATCTTTCGCGACAACGAACCGATCCATCTGGTTGTCGACAGCACCGGTCTGAAGGTCTATGGCGAAGGTAAATGGAAGGTGCGCCAGCATGGCTACTCGAAGCGGCGCACGTGGCGTAAAGTCCATCTCGCGCTCAACGCGAATACAGGTCAAGTGCATGCCGCGCTAATGACGAATCAGAATGTGGCTGACGGTGCCTACGACACCAAGCCATGCCATGCGGCCATTGCTGCACGCAGTGCTATGCCTTCGATTCCCCCACGCGAGGGTGCCGCTCATTGGCCAGCGGATATGCCCGGTGCGGCGTGGCGTAATGGAGCGGTTGATGCAATTGCCCGTGACGGTCGTCGAGAATGGAAGCAACACAGTGCTACCACCGGCGATCGCTTGCCGAGAATGCGATGTATCGGTTCAAGACCCTCACCGGCCACTGTCTCTGGGCGCGTCACATCGCCGCGCAGGCGACCGAGGTCGCCGTTCGCGTCGGCGTCATCAACCGCATGGCGGACCTCGCTCGTCCCCAATCCGTTTGTATCGCCCGAATTATGCCCATCCGATGCCATGGCGTCCTCACGTTCGATTTATGCAACAACGCCCAACCAGATGAATCTGGTTCATTGTCACGAAGGATCGGCAGTTCGACATCAAGCGTTTTTGCCCGGCGACAGAGCGTGGTGTAATTCGGCACCGGCAAGCTCGGGAAGGCCAGATCGCGCAGACTTTGGGTGCAACCCTGCAGGGCGCGCAACGTCATGCGATAGACGATCTTCACGCCAAGTCATGCCTGAATCAGCGTATCGCCGTATAGACACGGGCGACCACGTGTGGGTATAGCATCGGGTATTCTGGCAAGGACGGCTTCATCTATTTATATTGTTACGTTCCCCCGGTTGATCAGGCCTTCATTATAGGCCGCCAAATTCCTGACACGGTAGCGTGCCTTCGGCTCAACTTTTTTGTGTATGTCCTTGCGCATTTTCTTGGCAAAAATTATGCAGTTACTCTGGAATCTGACTTATTGATACGCGCAATCTGTTCATATCGCCTAAAATTCTTGATCCGCTACACTGCCGACGGCCCGTTTCGTCGCAAGGACGACTCAGAACTTTGCCGCCGGCATCTTCAGCTTGGCCAGTATCTCCTCGACCATCTGCTCAGGTGTCTGGTCGATGTTGATCTGAACCGCCTCGTCCTTTCCGGGTACTTCCAGCGTGTCGAGCTGGCTCTTTAGCAGCGAGGAATCGAAGAAATGGCCGGTGCGGGTCTTCAGGCGCTCGCTCAGCACCTCGACGGTGCCGTGCAGGTAGACGAAGCGCACGTTGGGGTTCTTTTCGCGCAGCACATCGCGGTATGCGCGCTTGAGCGACGAGCAGGTGAACACGGCGGTCTCGCCTGCGCGCTGCTTCTCCTCGATCGCCGCTCGGATCGACTGCAGCCACGGCCAGCGTTCGTCATCGGTCAGCGGGATCCCGTGGTGCATCTTCTCCTTGTTGGCGGCCCCATGGAATGCGTCGCCGTCGGTGCACGTACATCCGATACGCTCCGCCAGCAGTTCGCTAAGACGCGTCTTTCCGGCACCAGAGACGCCCATTGCAATCAAAATCATTGACTACCTCTTGCTTGTTACAGAACGTTGAGAGCGGTGTCCAAAATGGAGTTGAAAATTGAAGGCAGCGGTTTCCGTTGGAGTCTAAGAGAATTAGGTTGGTTCTGGAACCAACCTCCAGAATAAGAGAGAGCCGCCAAAATGAAGGCTAGCAAGAAACTCGTTCGCCATGCCCAAACCCCGTTATTGATTCAATAATTTGTTATCTTGAACTTTGAAAAAGTTTCTTCATGTCTCGTTTTACTATGTTCATTACATGAAGACCAATTTTCAAAGTTCAAGATAACAAATTATTGAATCAATATGCCCGTCGATGCTATTGCGTCCTCGCGCTCGATTTATGCAACAACGCCGGTAGAGGTACAGGTAGAACCACACGCAGACTACCGTCGCGAGGAAATACATCATATGTCCAAACGCTAAACTTAGCGGGCCGCGCATCAATATTCTGACGCGGGGAGCTACACGGGAAGCCCCATTGCAATGCGACGTATTACGCACATAAAATAATTGTTGTGCTCACGTCTCCCTACCATCGTCTGGAGATTTCTCATGGCTCAACCCGCAAAGCGCGTTGCCGTTACCGGCGCCGCAGGTCAAATCGCATACTCGCTGCTGTTCCGCATCGCGAATGGCGACCTGCTCAGCAAGGAGCAGCCGGTCATCCTGCAACTGCTCGACCTCCCGCAAGCCCAAGACACCGTCAAAGGCGTCGTGATGGAGCTCGACGATTGCGCGTTCCCGCTGCTCGCCGGCATCGTGATCACCGAAGATCCGAAGGTCGCTTTCAAGGATGCCGACGTTGCGCTGCTGGCCGGTGCCCGCCCGCGTTCGCAGGATATGGAGCGCAAAGACCTGCTGTCTGCCAATGCCGAGATCTTCAGGGTACAGGGTGCGGCGCTCAACGAAATTGCCTGCCGAGACGTCAAGGTGCTGGTGGTCGGCAACCCAGCCAACACAAATGCCTACATTGCCATGAAGTCGGCACCAGACCTGCCGAAGAAGAACTTCACGGCGCTGTTGCGCCTGGACCACAACCGCGCGCTATCGCAACTGGCTGTCAAGTCCGGCAAGCCGGTCCCCTCGATCGAAAAGCTGGTCGTGTGGGGCAACCACTCGCCGACGATGTACCCCGACTTCCGCTTCGCCAGCGCCGAAGGTGAATCGCTGCTCAAGCTGATCAACGATAACGTCTGGAATCAAGACACCTTTATCCCAACCATCGGCAAGCGCGGCGCGGCCATCATCGAGGCGCGCGGCCTTTCGTCGGCGGCTTCGGCGGCTAACGCGGTGATCGACCACATGCGTGACTGGGTACTCGGCACCAATGGCAAGTGGGTCACGATGGGCATCCCATCGGACGGCTCCTACGGCATCCCAGAAGACATCATCTACGGCGCGCCAGTGACCTGCGAGAACGGTGAGTACACGCGCGTCGCAGGCCTAGAAATTGACGCTTTCTCGCGAGAGAAAATGGACGACACGCTCGCCGAGCTGCTCGAAGAGCGCGCCGGTGTCGCGCATCTGTTAAAGTATTAATACGAAATTTGTGATCTTGAAATTATAGAATCATCTCTCATCTGGGCGTTGTTGCATAAATCGAACGTGAGGACGCCATGGCATCGGACGGGCATAATTCAGGCGATACGAACGGATTGCGGACGAGCGAGGTCCGCCATGCGGTTGATGACGCCGCCGCGAACGGCGACCTCGGTCGCCTGCGCGGCGATGTGACGCGCCCAGAGACAGTGGCCGGTGAGGGTCTTGAACCGATACATCGCATTCTCGGCAAGCGATCGCCGGTGGTAGCCACTGTGTTGCTTCCATTCTCGACGACCGTCACGGGCAATTGCATCAACCGCGCCATTACGCCACGCCGCACCGGGCATATCCGCTGGCCAATGAGCGGAACCCTCGCGTGGCGGAATCGAAGGAATAGCACTGCGTGCAGCAATGGCCGCATGGCATGGCTTGGTGTCGTAGGCACCGTCACCGCCGATGACATCGATTTGTTCTTCGCGTGGAATCTGGTCGAGCAACTTGGCCAGAGCGTCACCGTCAGCCACATTCTGATTCGTCATTAGCGCGGCATGCACTTGACCTGTATTCGCGTTGAGCGCGAGATGGACTTGACGCCACGTGCGCCGCTTCGAGTAGCCGTGCTGGCGCACCTTCCATTCACCTTCTCCATAGACCTTCAGACCGGTGCTGTCGACAACCAGATGGATCAGTTCATTGTCACGAAGGATCGGCAGTTCGACATCAAGCGTTTTTGCCCGGCGACAGAGCGTAGTGTAATTTGGCACCGGCAAGCTCGGGAAGGCCAGATCGCGCAGACTTTGGGTGAAACCTTGCAGGGCGCGCAACGTCAGCCGATAGACGGTCTTCACGCCAAGTAATACCTGAATCAGAGTATCGCCGTATAGACACGGGCGACCACGTGTGGGTATGGCATCGGGTATTCTGGCAAGGACGGCTATCATCTATCCATATTGTTACGTTCCCCCGGTTGATCAGGCCTTCATTATAGGGGCCGCCCAATTCCTGACACGGTAGCGTGCCTTCGGCTCACCTTTCTTGTGTATGTCCTTGCGCATTTTCTTGGCAAAAATTAGGCAATTACTCTGGAATCTGACTTGATAGGAGGCTGGCCCCGCGACCGTTGCGCGTAAACGTCAACGGATCTCGCGCGATTTATGCAACAACGCCGCGCGTGCCTGAAGGCGGTGGCGCGCCATCTCGACGGCGGTATCGAGCGCCGCGATCATGCTGGCGCAGTCGGCGCGACCGGAGCCGGCCAGGTCGAGCGCTGTGCCATGGTCGACTGAGGTGCGCACGATCGGCAGGCCTAGTGTGACATTAATGCCCGCGCCCAAGGTAGCATACTTGAGGACCGGTAGGCCCTGGTCATGGAACATCGTGAGCACACAATCGGCCTGCTCGAGATAACGCGGCTGGAACAGCGTGTCGGCTGGATAGGGGCCACACGCGTCGATACCGACCTGCTGCGCACGCTCCAGTGCCGGGGAGATTAGGTTGATTTCCTCACGGCCCAGGTAGCCCTTCTCGCCTGTATGCGGGTTGAGCCCGGTGACCAGGATGCGCGGCGCGGCGAGGCCGAAATAGCGGCACAAGTCGCCGTTGATGATTTCCAGCGTCTGGACCAGCCCATCGATCGAAAGCGCGGCCGAAACTTCCTTGAGCGGAAGGTGAGTTGTGGCCAGCGCGACGCGCAAGGGCCGCTTTCCAGTGCCCGCCAGCATCATCACCACGTGCGGCGTAGCGGTGCGCTCGGCCAGGTACTCGGTATGACCAGTGAAAGGCACGCCGGCATCGTTAATGATGCTCTTCTGTATCGGCGCAGTGACGATCGCGTCGTAGTCTTCCGCCAGCGCGCCGGCGATCGCAGCATCGAGCAGGCCGAGCACGTAAAGAGCATTGGCAGCATTGAGCCGGCCCGCCTGCGAAGGTACCACGAGCGGCGAGTGCGCTAGCCTCACGCGCCCATCGGTGCCTAGCCGCTCCGTATCCACGCCGACCGCCGACGCGCGTTCGGTGAACAGGGCCGCGTCGCACAACACCTCGAAGTGTGCGTCAGGCCAGCGCTGGGCTGCTTGGGCGAGCGCCTGCGCGCTCAGCTGCGGGCCAATCCCGGCTGGCTCGCCGGTCGTGATCGCGATGCGCAGGGGCTGGGCGGCTTGCATGACGTCAGGACTCAGGGTTGAGGCTGGCCGATCTTGATCTGCACGTAAGACGAATCGCACAGCTCGCGCAGCCAGTCAACATAGGCCTGCTCGGCCTTGCGCTGGCCAATCGCCCGGCGTGCGATGTCCATCTGCTTTTGCACCGAGCCTTCCGCATTGCGGCGGCCTAGCACCTGAATCAGGTGGTAGCCGTATTCGGTACGCACTGGCTGGCTGATCTGGCCGTCCTGTAACTGGCTCATTGCGCGCTCGAATTCCGATACCGTTTCGCCCGGGCTAATCCAGCCGAGATCGCCGCCCTCCGAAGCCAAGCTATCCTGCGAATAGGCGCGCACGAAGTTAGCAAAATCGCCGCCTGCCTCAATCTGGTTGCGGATGGCGATTAGCTGCTGGCGCGCCTGCAATTCCGTTTTTCCCTCATCCACGCGTAGCAGGATGTGACGCACGTGCGTCTGGACGATCTTAGGCGACGCTCCGACGACGGTGCCCCAAACTGGGCGGCGGTCGACCAGGCGAACGATCTCGAAACCGTCTGGCACGCGGATCAGATTTGGACTGATCTGGCCCGGTCGCAGCTGCGAAACTGCCTGCACTACGTCGACCGGCAGCGAGCTCTGCGCCTTGAAGCCGAGATCGCCACCCGTCTTAGCGTCCTTGGCCTCCGAGGCGCTCTTGGCGAGCTTCTCGAAGTCGGTTTCGGAGACGAGTGCCTTCTTGAGCAGGCTATCAGCCTTCTTTTGCGCGATGTCGATCTGGTCTTGCGGCGCGGCTACGAAGATGTGCTCGAGCCGCACGTTTTGCTGCGAATCTGAGTTCGGGCCGCGCTGGCTGGCGATGTAGCTGGCCACCTCGGCATCATCTACGGTGATCTTGCTGTCGACTTCCTTCTCGCGCAGGCGAGACAGGATCAACTCGTTACGCACATCGGAGGAGAAGGTGCTCCAGGCCACGCCATGCGCCTCGAGCTGGGTGCGGTACTGGTCGACCGTCATGCCGTTTGCGGCGGCTAGGCGCTGTAGCGTGCTCCGTACGGTGGCGGCGCTGACCTCGATCCCGTCGTCCTGCGCCTTCTGAAGCTGGATCCACTCGACCACCATCTGGTTGAGCACCTGTGAGCGCATTTCGTCGGGTGGCGGCACAGGAACCTTCTGCTGCTGAAGCCGACCTGAGATCAGGCTGACCCTCTGGTCGAGCTCGTGTGCCGTGATTATGCCGTTGTTGACGATCGCCACGATCTCGTCGGCCAGCGTCGCGCCACTCGAACCGAGCGCCTGAGCAGCCGACGGGGTGACGGACAGCAGCGATATGACGACCGCGAGACCGGACACGATTGCTGCGAAGTGAAGGAATTTCTTCATTACTACAAAAACTCCAAAATGGGACTCCCGCCCCAAGGGACGTTGTTGCATAAATCGAACGTGAGGACACAATGGCGTCGACGGACATAATTTCAGGCGATACGAACGGATCGCGGACGAGCGAGGCCCGTCATGCGGTTGATTGCGCCGACGCGGCAGGCGAACGAGGTCGCCTGTGCGCCGATGTGACGCGCCCAGAGACAGTTGCCGGTGAGCGTCTTGAATCGATACATCGCATTTTCGGCCAGCGATCGCCGGTGGTAGTCACCACCTTTCTTCTATTCTGGACGGCCTTCACGGGCAATTGTATCAACCGCGCCGTTACCCCACGCCGCACCGGGCGTATCCGTTGGCCAATGAGCGGAACCTTCGCGTGGCGGAATCGAAGGAACAGCACTGCGTGCAGTAATGGCTGCATAGCATGGCTTGGTGTCGTAGGCACCGTCTTTGCCGATGACATCGATCTATTTTCGCGCCGAATTTGGTGAGCGACTTAGCCAGAGCGTTACCGTCAGCCACATCCTGATGCGTCATCAGCGCGGCATACACTTGACCCGTATTCGCGTTGAGCGAGAGATGGACTTGACGCAACGTGCGCCGCTGCGAGTAGCCGTGCTGGCGGTACCTTCCATTCACTTTCACCATAAACCTTCAGACTAGTACTGTCGATCACCAAATGAATCGGTTCGCTATCGCGAAGGATCGGCAGTTCGACATCAAGCGTTTTTTACCCGGCGACAGAGCGTGGTGTAATTCGGCACCGGCAAACTCGGGAAGGCCAGATCGCGCAGACTGTGGGTGAAACCTTGCAGGGCGCGCAACGTCAGTCGATAGACGGTCTTCACGCCAAGTAACACCTAAATCAGCGCATCGCCGTATAAACACGGTCGACCACGTGTGGGTATGGCGTCGGGTATTCTGGCAAGGACGGCTTCATCTATCCATATTGTCACGTTCCCCCGGTTGATCAGGCCTTCATTATAGGCCGCCCAATTCCTGACACGGTAGCGTGCCTTCGGCTCACCTTTCTTGTGTATGTCTTTGCGCATTTTCTTGGCAAAAATTAGGCAGTTACTCTGGAACCTGACTTGATAGGGGGCTGGCCGGAGAGCGTTGCGCGTAAACGTCAACGGCTTTCGCTCGATTTATGCAACCACGCCAAATGGAAAAAAGAGATAGGAGATCGCTACCTCGTGAGGCACGTGAAGAGCAGCGATGTCAGGTGATCAACCTGACGCATGCGCGGCTGGACCTACGACGAGATTTCCGAGCATACGAACCTGTCGCACATCGGCATGTGCGATATTTGCAAACGCTATGCCCCGCGAAGCTGCGGCTGGATGGCGTGACAAGCCGAGCGGCGGAGCAGTGAAAACCCACGCTGTGCCCTGAGTGAGCAGCAGAAAGTGGAAATGCGCGCTGTTGCGCAATCAGATGCCGGACCAGTTGAAAATGTCGTTCGCGTTGTGGACGCGACATGTCGTGCGGGAGTTGATCCAGCAGCGATGCGGTTTGACGCTGACGCTACAGTGTGTCGGCCTGTATCTGGCGCGCTGGGGTTTCACACGGCGTTGTTGCATAAATCGAGCGTGAGGACGCCATGGCATCGACGGGCATAATTCAGGCGATACGAATAGATTGCGGACGAGCGAGGGCCGCCATGCGGTTGATGACGCCAACGCGAACGGCGACTTCGGTCGCCGGCGCGTCGATGTGACGCGCCCAGAGACAGTTGCCGGTGAGGGTCTTGAACCGATACATCGCATTATTCTCGGCAAGCGATCGCCGGTGGTAGCCACTTTCTTGCTTCCATTCTCGACGACCGTCACGGGCAATTGCATCAACCGCGCTATTACGCCAGGCCGCGCTGGGCATATCCGCTGGCCAATGAACGGTACCCTAGCGTGGCAAGATCGCAGGAATAGCACTGCGTGCAGCAATGGCCGCATGGCATGGCTTGGTGTCGTAGTCACCATCACCGCCGATAACATCGATTTGTTTTTCGCGTGGAATCTGGTCGAGCAACTTGGCCAGAGCGTCACCGTCAGCCACATGCTGATTCGTCATTAGCGCGGCATGCCCTTGACCTGTATTCGCGTTGAGCGCGAGATGGACTTTACGCCACGTGCGCCGCTTCGAGTAGCCGTGCTGGCGCACCCTTCCATTCACCTTCTCCATAGACCTTCAGACCGGTGCTGTCGACATCCAGATGGATCGGTTCATTGTCACGAAGGATCGGCAGTTCGATATCAAGCGTTTTTGCCCGGCGACAGAGCGTGGTGTAATTCGGCACCGGCAAGCTCGGGAAGGCCAGATCGCGCAGACGTTGGGTGAAACCTTGCAGGGCGGGCAACGTCAGTCGATAGACGGTCTTCACGCCAAGTAATGCCTGAATCAGCGTATCGCCGTATAGACACAGGCGACCACGTATGGGTATGGCATCGGGTATTCTGGCAAGGACGGCTTCATCTATCCATATTGTTACGTTCCCCCGGTTGATCAGGCCTTCATTATAGGCCGCCCAATTCCTGACACGGTAGCGTGCCTTCGGCTCACCTTGCTTGTGTATGTCCTTGCACATTTTCTTGGCAAAAATTAGGCAGTTACTCTGGAATCTGACTTGATAGGAGGCTGGCTCCGCGACCGTTGCGCGTAAACGTCAACGGATCTCGCTCAATTTATGCAACAACGCCAAGAAAATGTGCAAAGACATACACAAGACAGGTGAGCCGAAGGTACGCTACCGTTTCACAAATTGTGGATCAATAATGCATGAACTTAGTGTCGGTCGAGGATATCTGTAGCAAGGCTAGCTTCGCTGGCACAGCCATCACGACGAAATTCATCGTCATCTTCAGAGGAAATCATGAGTGCAATCGTAGATATCATTGGTCGCGAAATCCTGGATTCGCGTGGTAATCCCACTGTCGAGTGCGACGTGCTGCTTGAATCAGGCACGATCAGCCGCGCCGCAGTGCCATCGGGCGCGTCAACGGGTTTGCGCGAGGCGATCGAGCTGCGTGACGGCGAGGCCGACCGCTATAGCGGCAAGGGCGTTCTGAAAGCGGTCGAGCATATCAACACCGAAATTTCCGAGGCGATCATGGGCCTCGACGCGTCAGAGCAGGCCTTCCTCGACAAGACGCTGCTCGAGCTGGACGGCACCGACAACAAGTCGCGTCTTGGCGCGAACGCGATGCTGGCCGTCTCGATAGCCGTCGCCAAGTCTGCCGCCGAAGAGGTTGGTCTTCCGCTGTACCGCTACTTCGGTGGTTCGGGCGCGATGCAGCTTCCGGTTCCGATGATGAACATCGTGAACGGCGGCGCGCACGCCAACAATAGCATGGACATCCAAGAATTCATGATCGTCCCGGTCAGCCAGAAAACCTTCCGCGAAGCGCTGCGCTGTGGAGCCGAAGTGTTCCATGCGCTAAAGAAAATCCTGTCAGATCGTGGCATGAGCACAGCGGTGGGCGACGAAGGCGGCTTCGCGCCAAACTTTGGCAGCACCGAAGAATGTCTTTCGACTATCCTACAGGCGATCGAGAAGGCCGGCTACCGCGCCGGAGAGGATGTCCTGCTGACGCTCGACTGCGCGGCTTCGGAGTTTTACCATGACGGCAAGTATCAGCTTGCCGGAGAAGGCCTACAGCTGTCGTCGGTCGAATTCGCCGACTACCTCTCCACGCTGGCCGACAAGTTCCCGATCGTCTCGATCGAGGATGGCATGCACGAAAGCGACTGGGACGGCTGGAAACTTCTGACTGAACGCCTCGACAAGAAGGTGCAGCTGGTGGGCGACGATCTGTTCGTCACCAACACACGCATCTTCAGGGAAGGCATCGAGAAGGGCATCGCGAATTCGATCCTGATCAAAATCAACCAGATCGGCACGCTAACCGAAACCTTCGCGGCCATTGAGATGGCCAAGCGCGCCGGCTACACGGTCGTGATCTCGCACCGTTCTGGGGAGACGGAAGATTCGACGATCGCCGATATCGCCGTCGGCTTGAATGCCGGTCAAATCAAGACGGGTTCGCTCTCTCGCAGCGATCGCATCTCGAAGTACAATCAGCTGCTGCGTATCGAGGAAGATCTTGGCGATATCGCTAGCTACCCGGGAAGGTCGGCGTTCTACAACCTGCGCTTTTAATCAAAAACTCGTGATCTTGAAATTTGAAAATCGTCCCTCATGTCTCGTTTTTCCATGTCTATCAGATGAGGGACGATTTTCAAATTTCAAGATCACGAGTTGCTGATTAATAACGCTTCAATACGTATCGAAGGCCGCCTGCAGGCGCGCCGCGTCGTCGATTCCGGCCATCAGCGCCAGCATCAGCAGCACGCGCGCTTTGAATGGGTTCAGCGAACCAGCGCTGACGAAGCCGAGTGCATCGTCGTTAGCCGCGCCGTTGCGCATCACGTGGCCCGCATGGACGCGCGAGGCACGCACCACCGCCACGCCGCGGCGCACCGCCTCCAGCAAAGCTACCTGCAGCGTAGCATGGATCGAACCGTTGCCAGTGCCGGCCACCACTATGCCCTGCACGCCGGCACACACCAGCGCATCGACGCCGATGCGCGAAACCCCCGCGTAGCTGCTGACGATCTCCACCGACGGCCAGCCACCGATGCTGAAGCGCGGTGCGCTGTCAGCATCGCGCACGATGCTGCGGGCGAACTCCACACGGCCATCCTGCACCCAGCCGAGTACGCCGGTCTCGGGAGACTGGAACGCATCGACGACGTAAATGCTGGTTTTCACCACGTCGCGCGCGGCATGGATCTTATTGTTGAGCGCCACCAGCACGCCACGGCCACGCGCAGCCGTGCTGGCCGCCACAGTCAACGCGTTCAGCAAGTTCAGCGGGCCGTCCGGCGAAAGCGCCGTGGCCGGGCGCATAGCAGCTGTCATAACTACCGGCTTTGGGGTCGCCACGCACAGATGCAGCAGCGCGGCTGTTTCCTCCAGCGTGTCGGTGCCGTGCGTGATTACGATGCCGTCGATGCGCGGATCGGCGGCCAACGCCTCGATGCGTTGCACAAGGGTGGCCCACAGCGCCGGTTCGAGATCCTTGCTGTCGATGCTGGCCACCTGCTCACCCTCGATCTGCGCGACACCTGCCAGCGCCGGAACGGCGGCGAGCAGCGAGGCGAGACCGAGGGCACCGGCCTGGTAGCTGGCAGTGTTGGTGGCGTCGGGTGCGACGCCAGAGATGGTGCCGCCGGTGGCCAGGACTGCGATGCGCGGCGGCGTAGCCAGGAAAGTGTGGAGCAAAGTCGTACGTGTCATGACAGCGATTGTAATCGCAAGACGGCCTCACATCTAAAAAGCAACATACCGCGGGGCGTTGTTGCATAAATCGAGCGTGAGGACACAAGGGCATCGACGGGGCGTTCGTTGCATAAATCGAGCCAGATCTGTTGACGTTTACGCGCGACGATCGCGGGGCCAGCCTCCTATCAAGTCAGATTCCAGAGTAACTGCCTAATTTTTGCCAAGAAAATGTGCAAGGACATACACAAGACAGGTGAGCCGAAGGCACGCTACCGTGTCAGGAATTGGGCGGCCTATAATGAAGGCCTGATCAACCGGGGGAACGTAACAATATGGATAGATGAAGCCGTCCTTGCCAGAATACCCGATGCCATACCCACACGTAGTCGCCCGTGTCTATACGGCGATACGGGCGTTGTTGCATAAATCGAACGTGAGGACGCAATAGCATCGGACGGGCATATTTCAGGCGATACGAACGGATTGCGGACGAGCGAGGTCCGCAATCTGTTCGTATCGCCTGAAATTGCCCGTCGATGCTATTGCGTCCTCACACTCAATTTATGCAACAACGCCGATGTCTGAGCAAATTTTTAAACTTTCTTCTTACTCCAGGTTTTGCACTTGCTCGCGCATTTGCTCGATTAGCAGTTTCAGCGCCATCGAGGCGTCGGCTAACTCCTTGGCCGCCGCCTTCGAGCCGAGCGTGTTCGCTTCGCGATTTAGTTCCTGCATCATAAAGTCAAGGCGCTTGCCGACTCGGCCACCCTTCTCGATCGCATGACGCGTTTCGTTCAAGTGCGCGGTGAGGCGAGACAGCTCTTCGACGATGTCGAAGCGGATCCCGTACATCGTTACTTCCTGGCGGATTCGCTCGGCTGCTTCCTCGTGCGTGACTACCGTCTGCCCGCCTTCTGGCGAGACCAGGCCGAGCCCTTCCTGCAGGCGCTCAAGGATCTTCTGCTGATACTTGGCGATCAACTTCGGCACCAGCGGCGTGATGCGTGCCACGATCGCCTCCATCTCGGTCACGTTACCCAGCAGCATGGTGGCCAGTTGCGCGCCCTCGCGCTGGCGCACTAGCACCAGCTCGTCGATCGCTTCCTTGCCGCAGGCCAGCGCCGCCTCACGCAGCACCTCAGCGGACACGCCGCTTTCGGCCAGAATGCCAGGCCAGCGCAAGATCTCGCCAGTGCTCAGGCGCTCCGAATTCGGGAACGACTTTAGCAACGCCCGTTCGAGCTTGGCGAGCTGGTCGAGCGCCGCGAGATTGAGCGCGCTGGCCTGGTTCATCTGCTCGCTGCGCTGCAGGTTGATGCGCACATCGACTTTGCCGCGCGAGAGCTTGTGCATCAGCATTTCGCGCAGGGCCGGCTCGCAGACGCGTACGTCGTCTGGCATTCGGAAATTCAGGTCGAGAAAACGTGAATTCACCGTACGTAGCTCGACCAATACACTGGTGGCAGTGTTGCCCGAGTTGGCCGCGAGTTCACGCATCGCGCTCGCATAGCCCGTCATGCTGTAAATCATGGTTGATCTCGCCGGTAAGCGGGCTGGTATAGCCCGGAAATCTAGGAGAACCCGGTTTCACGAGGCACGGGAGCTCGGTAGCGGTATTATTGATCCGCAATGGCGTTGTTGCATAAATCGAGTGTGAGGACGCAATAGCATCGACGGGATAATTTCAGGCGATACGAACGGATTGCGGACGAGCGAGGTCCACCATACGGTTGATGACGCCGACGTGAACGGAGACCTCAGTCGCCTGCGAGTCGATGTGACGCGCCCAGAGACAGTTGCCGGTGAGGGTCTTGAACCGATACATCGCATTCTCGGCAAGCGATCTCCGGTAGTAGCCACTTTCTTGCTTCCATTCTCGACGACCGTCACGGGCAATTGCATCAACCGCGCCATTACGCCACGCCGCACCGGGGTGTTGTTGCATAAATCGAGCGAGATCTGTTGACGTTTACGCGCAACGGTCACGGGGCCAGCCCCTATCAAATCAGATTCCAGAGTAACTGCCTATTCTTTGCCAAGAAAATGCGCAAGAACATACACAAGACAGGTAAGCTGAAGACACGCTACCGTGTCAGGAATTGGGCGGCCTATAATGCAGGCCTGATCAACCGGGGGAACGTAACAATATGGATAGATGAAACCGTCCTTGCCAGAATACCTGATGCCATACCCGCACGTGGTCGCCCGTGTCTATACGGCGATACGCTGATTCAGGCATTACTTGGCGTGAAGACCGTCTATCGACTGACGTTGCGCGCCCTACAAGGTTTCACCCAAAGTCTGCGCGATCTGGCCTTCCCGAGCTTGCCGGTGCCGAATTACACCACGCTCGGTCGCCGGGCAAAAACGCTTGATGTCGAACTGCCGATTCTGCGTGACCATGAACCGATCCATCTGGTTGTCGACAGCACCGGTCTGAAGGTCTATGGAGAAGGTGAATGGCAGGTGCGCCAGCACGGCTACTCGAAGCGGCGCGCGTGGCGTAAAGTCCATCTCGCGCTCAACGCGAATACGGGTCAAGTGCATGCCGCGCTAATGACGAATCAGAATGTGGCTGACGGTGACGCTCTGGCCAAGTTGCTCGACCAGATTCCACGCGAAACACAAATCGATGTCATCGGCTGTGATGGTGCCTACGACACTAAGCCATGCCATGCGGCCATTGCTGCACGCAGTGCTATTCCTTCGATTCCGCCACGCGAGGGTGCCGCTCATTGGCCAGCGGATATGCCCGGTGCGGAGTGGCGTAATGGTGCGGTTGATGCAATTGCCCGTGACGGTCGTCGAGAATGGAAGCAAGAAAGTGGCTACTACCGGAGATCGCTTGCCGAGAATGCGATGTATCGGTTCAAGACCCTCACCGGCAACTGTCCCTGGGCGCGTCACATCGACGCGCAGGCGGCCGAGGTCTCCGTTCGCGTCGGAGTCATCAACCGGTATGGTGGCGGACCTCGCTCGTCCGCAATCCGTTCGTATCGCCTGAAATTATCCCGTCGATGCTATTGCGTCCTCACACTCGATTTATGCAACAACGCCCCGCACCGGGCATATCCGCTGGCCAATGAGCGGAACCCTCGCGTGGCGGAATCGAAGGAATAGCACTGCGTGCAGCAATGACCGCATGACATGGCTTGGTGTCGTAGGTACCATCACCGCCGATGACATCGATTTGTGTTTCGCGTGGAATCTGGTCGAGCAACTTGGCCAGAGCGTCACCGTCAGCCACATTCTGATTCGTCATTAGCGCGGCATGCACTTGCCCCGTATTCGCGTTGAGCGCGAGATGGACTTTACGCCACGTGCGCCGCTTCGAGTAGCCGTGCTGGCGCACCTTCCATTCACTTTCTCCATAGACCTTCAGACCGGTGCTGTCACATCCAGATAAATCGGTTCATTGTCACGAAGGATCGGCAGTTCGACATCAAGCGTTTTTGCCCGGCGACAGAGCGTGGTGTAATTCGGCACCGGCAAGCTCGGGAAGGCCAGATCGCGCAGACTTTGGGTGAAACCTTGTAGGGCGCGCAACGTCAGTCGATAAACGGTCTTCACGCCAAGTAATGTCTGAATCAGCATATCGCCGTATAGACACGAGCGACCACGTGTGGGTATGGCATCGGGTATTCTGGCAAGGACGGCTTCATCTATCCATATTGTTACGTTCCCCAGGTTGATCAGGCCTTCATTATAGGCCGCCCAATTCCTGACACGGTAGCGTGCCTTCGGCTCACCTTTCTTGTGTATGTCCTTGCGCATTTTCTTGGCAAAAATTAGGCAGTTACTCTGGAATCTGACTTGATAGGAGGCTGGCCCCGCGACCGTTGCGCGTCAACGTCAACGGATCTCGCTCGATTTATGCAACAACGCCCCCGCATGTGATAGGCATGGCAAACGAGATATGAGGGTCGATGTGCTAATTTAAAGATCACGCATTGCGGATTAATAAGCGTTTACTGAGCGAAGGCTCCGATTTTCCAGGATCTGCAACGAAAAGCCGTTTGAAGGCCGCAGTGTCGAGGGCAGCTTTTGTTATGCTACGCCCTTTGCAATTCACAGAATCACGCCATGAATTATCCTCATCCGATAATCGCGCGCGAAGGCTGGCCGTTCATCGCGATCGCTGCCGTCATCGCGCTGTTGATTCATACTTTCGCGGGTTTCGGCCTGGCCTGGCCATTCTGGCTGTTGCTCGTCTTCGTGGTACAGTTCTTCCGCGACCCGGCCCGGTCGATCCCGACCGAGGCCAATGCGGTGCTGTGCCCGGCCGACGGGCGCATCGTCGCGGTGGAAACCGCGCACGATCCCTACGCGCAACGCGAGGCGCTCAAGATCAGCGTGTTTATGAACGTGTTTAACGTTCATGCGCAGCGCTCGCCGGTCGACGGCGCGATCACCAAGGTCGAATACTTCCCAGGCGTCTTCCTAAACGCGGCGATCGACAAAGCCTCGACCGAGAACGAGCGTAACGCGGTGGTGATCCATACCGGCAGCAACCATATCGTCACCTCGGTGCAGATCGCTGGGCTGGTGGCGCGGCGCATTCTCTGCTACGTGCGCAATGGCGAACCGCTCATGCGCGGCCAGCGCTACGGCTTCATTCGCCTCGGTTCGCGCGTGGACGTGTACCTGCCGATCGGCAGCCGCGCCCGCGTCTCGATCGGCGAAAAAGTTTCCGCATCGTCGACGATTCTCGCTGAATTGCCGCAGTAAGCGGCGGGAGGCTCGATGGCTGCATTCCAACCGCGCCGGTCGCGCAACGGCAAGTCCCCGCCGCGTTTGTTCCGACGCAACAAAGTGCTCGGTGCCGACAATTTGTCGGTCGAGCCGCGCCGTACTGCACGCCAGCAGTACCTGCGCACCCGAGGCATCTACCTGCTGCCCAACGCTGTCACTACCGCCGCGCTGTTCTGCGGCTTCTTCGCGGTAGTGCAAGCGATGAGCGTGCGCTTCGAAATCGCCGCAATCGCGATCTTCGTGGCGATGGTGCTCGACGGCATGGACGGTCGCGTAGCGCGCATGACGCACACACAGAGCGCATTCGGCGAGCAGTTCGACAGCCTGTCCGACATGGTTTCGTTCGGCGTAGCGCCGGCCCTGGTGATGTACGAATGGGTGCTCAAGGATCTGGGCCGATGGGGGTGGCTCGCCGCCTTCGTCTACTGCTCGGGCACCGCCCTGCGCCTGGCGCGCTTCAACACCAATATCGATGTGGTCGACAAGCGCTTCTTCCAGGGCCTACCGAGCCCGGCCGTGGCCGCGCTGATCGCCGGCTTCGTATGGTTGGCTACCGACAACCGCGTTCCGCTCAAGCTCGGCTGGTTGCCCTGGGTAGCCTTCGTGCTGACTATTTATGCCGGCGTGACCATGGTGTCGAATGCGCCATTTTACAGCGGCAAGGCGCTCGACGTGCGAAACCGCGTGCCATTCACGGCGATCCTGCTGGTGGTGGCTTTCGTTTTGGTGTCCTCCGATCCGCTGCTTATGCTGTTCGGGTTGTTCGTGCTGTATGGCCTGTCGGGCTACGTGTTCTGGGGCTACATAGCAATCCGCGACCGTGCCAATCGGGTCCACTCGTCCCAGCGTGAGCACTGAGGCCGCTGGCAACGCCAGCGGCCTCAGTGCTCGATTCATGCAACAACGCCGATCGCCGGTGGTAGCCACTGTCTTGCTTTCATTCTCGACGACCGTCACGGGCAATTGCATCAACCGCGCCATTACGCCACGCCGCACCGGACATATCCGCTGGCCAATGAGGGGCACCCTCGCGTGGCGGAATCGAAGGAATAGTACTGCGTGCAGCAATGGCCGCATGGCATGTCTTGGTGTCGTAGGCACCATCACCGCCGATGACATCGATTTGTTCTTCGCGTGGAATCTGGTCGAGCAACTTGGCCAGAGCGTCATGGTCAGCCACATTCTGATGCGTCATTAGCGCGGCATGCACTTGACCGGGGCGTTGTTGCATAAATCAAGCGCGAGGACGCAATGGCATCGACGGGGTGTTGTTGCATAAATCGAGCGCGAGGATGCAATGGCATCGACGGGCATATTGATCACGAATTTCGGATCAATAATTCAAGCGATATGAACGGATTGCGGACGAGCGAGGTCCGCAATCCGTTCCATTGCGTCCTCACACTCGATTTATGCAACAACGCGCCCTTGACCGGTATTCGAGTTGAGCGCGAGATGGACTTTACACCACGTGCGCCGCATCGAGTAGCCGTGCTGGCGCCAGCCTTCCATTCACCTTCGCCATAGACCTTCAGACCGGTGCTGTCGACAACCAGATGGATCGGTTCGTTGTCGCGAAGGATCGGTAGATCGACATCAAGCGTTTTTGCCCGCGACAGAGCGTGGTGTAATTCGGTACCGGCAAGCTCGGGAAGGCCAGAGCGCGCAGACTTTGGGTGAAACCTTGCAGGGCGCGCAACGTTAGTCGATAGACGGTCTTCACGCCAAGTAATGCCTGAATCAGCGCATCGCCGTACAGACGCGGGCGACCAACGCGTGAGTACAGGTGTCGGCCATTCTGGCGGCGTTGTTGCATAAATCGAGCGAGATCCGTTGACGTTTACGCGCAACGGTCGCGGGGCCAGCCTCCTATCAAGTCAGATTCCAGAGTAACTGCCTAATTTTTGCCAAGAAAATGCGCAAGGACATACACAAGAAAGGTGAGCCGAAGGCACGCTACCGTGTCAGGAATTGGGCAGCCTATAATGAAGGCCTGATCAGCCGGGGGAACGTAACAATATGGATAGATGAAGCCGTCCTTGCCAGAATGCCCGATGCCATACCCACACGTGGTCGCCCGTGTGTATACGGCGATACGCTGATTCAGGCATTACTTGGCGTGAAGACCGTCTATCGACTGACCTTGCGCGCCCTGCAAGGTTTCACCCAAAGTCTGCGCGATTTGGCCTTCCCGAGCTTGCCGGTGCCGAATTACACCACGCTCTGTCGCCGGGCAAAAACGCTTGATGTCGAACTGCCGATCCTTCGTGACAATGAACCGATCCATCTGGTTGTCGACAGCACCGGTCTGAAGGTCTATGGAGAAGGTGAATGGAAGGTGCGCCAGCACGGCTACTCGAAGCGGCGCACGTGGCGTAAAGTCCATCTCGCGCTCAACGCGAATACAGGTCAAGTGCATGCCGCGCTAATGACGAATCAGAATGTGGCTGACGGTGACGCTCTGGCCAAGTTGCTCGACCAGATTCCACGCGAAGAACAAATCGATATCATCGGCGGTGACGGTGCCTACGACACCAAGCCATGCCATGCGGCCATTGCTGCACGCAGTGCTATTCCTTCGATTCCGCCACGCGAGGGTGCCGCTCATTGGCCAGCGGATATGCCCGGTGCGGCGTGGCGTAATGGCGCGGTTGATGCAATTGCCCGTGACGGTCGTCGAGAATGGAAGCAACACAGTGGCTACCACCGGCGATCGCTTGCCGAGAATGCGATGTATCGGTTCAAGACCCTCACCGGCCACTGTCTCTGGGCGCGTCACATCGCCGCGCAGGCGACCGAGGTCGCCGTTCGCGTCGGCGTCATCAACCGCATGGCGGACCTCGCTCGTCCGCAATCCGTTCGTATCGCCTGAATTATGCCCGTCCGATGCCATGGCGTCCTCACGTTCGATTTATGCAACAACGCCATTCTGGCAAGGATGGCTTCATCTATCTATATCGTCACGCTCCCCCGGTTGATTAGGCCTTGATTATAGGCCGCCCAATTCCGGACACGGTAGCGTGCCTTCGGCTCACCTGTCTTGTGTATGTCCTTGCGCATTTTCTTGGCAAGAATTAGGCAGTTACTCTGGAATCTGGCTTGATAGGTGGGCTGGCCCAGAGACTCTTGCGCGTAAACGTCAATGGATCTCGCTCGATTTATGCAACAAAGCCTCTCATATGAGGAGGAAAATGTGCAAATTTCAAGATCACAAATATCGGATTAATAACGCACCAAATGGATGACTGCGGCACTTTGAAATTCCTATGCGTCAAGCAACTTCACTCTGCATGTTTTTGAACAAAAAACAGAGTCTGCGCCGCAGCGACCGGGAGACTAGGCCTGTCCTCGCCCCGAACGCCTCACATCCAGGTGCCAAGAACACCGGTCGCATCGCTCGATGCCAATGCAAGCCGGTGATCAGGCTCTGATCGCAATTCGCTCCCCGGCCTGCCGCGATTCTCCCGGCATCCCCTGCCGATCGTCCCCACAGGACTGGAATATGACTAAACTCGACTTTCAATCGCTCACGAATCAAGGCTACAACCGTATCCCGCTGATCGCGGAAACACTCGCCGACCTCGAAACTCCACTCTCGTTGTACCTCAAGTTGGCCCAGTCCGAGTGCAGCGGTGCCAATTCCTTCCTGCTTGAATCGGTGGTCGGCGGCGAACGCTTTGGCCGCTACTCGTTCATCGGCCTGCCGGCCCGGACCCTGGTGCGCACGAGCAAGGGCATCTGCGAGGTGGTCACCGACGGGAAGGTGGCCGAGACGCACGAGGGCGACCCGTTTGCTTTCATCGAGCAGTTCCAAGCACGCTTCAAGGTGGCCCATCGCCCCGGCCTGCCGCGCTTCTGCGGCGGACTAGCCGGCTACTTCGGCTACGACGCGGTACGCTACTTCGAAAAGAAGCTGGCCGATACAGTGCCGCCCGACGACCTACACCTGCCCGACATCCAGCTACTTGTGAGCGAGGAAGTCGCCGTAATCGACAACCTGGCCGGAAAGCTCTACCTAATCATCTACGCAGATCCGTCGTGCCCCGAGGCCTACCCGCGGGCCAGGCAGCGCCTGCGCGAGCTCAAGCAGCGGCTGCATTCGACGGTGCAACCGCCGGTAACCTCGCCGAGCGTGCGCACCGAGACCGTCCGCCAATTCAAGAAGAACGATTACCTGGCCGCTGTGCTCAAAGCTAAAGAATACATTACCGAGGGCGAGCTGATGCAGATCCAGGTCGGCCAGCGCTTGACCAAGCCCTATCGCGACAATCCCCTCTCGCTGTATCGTGCGCTGCGTTCGATGAATCCCTCGCCGTACATGTACTACTACAATTTCGGCAACTTCCACGTAGTGGGCGCCTCGCCCGAGATCCTGGTGCGCCAGGAAAAACGCGGCGAGGACCAGATCGTCACGATTCGCCCGCTCGCCGGCACGCGTACGCGCGGCAACACGCCGGAGCACGACGCCGCGCTCGCCACCGAGCTGCTCAACGACCCGAAGGAAATCGCCGAGCACGTGATGCTGATCGACCTGGCACGCAACGACGTCGGTCGCATCGCTACCATCGGCTCGGTCGCCGTGACCGAAAAGATGGTGATTGAGAAGTACTCGCACGTGCAGCACATCGTTAGCTCGGTGGAAGGCAAACTCAAACCCGGCATGACCAACTACGACGTGCTGCGCGCGACCTTCCCGCCGGCACTCTGTCGGGCGCACCCAAGGTGCGCGCCATGGAGCTGATCGATGAACTGGAGCCGGTCAAGCGCGGCCTGTATGGCGGCGCGGTTGGCTACCTATCATTTTCAGGTGAAATGGACCTAGCCATCGCGATCCGCACAGGCCTGATCCACAACGGTAATCTCTACGTGCAGGCCGCGGCCGGCGTGGTGGCGGACTCGGTGCCCGAATCCGAATGGCAGGAAACTGAGAACAAAGCACGCGCCGTACTGCGTGCAGCGGAACAGGTGCAGGACGGCCTTGATAGCGACTTCTGAATAAAGACTGACTATGCTGCTGATGATCGACAACTACGATTCGTTTACCTACAACCTTGTCCAGTACTTCGGCGAACGTGGCGAAGACGTTCAGACTCATCGCAACGACGAGATCACACTCGCGCAGATCGCCGAGCTCGATCCAGAGGTGATTTGCCTGTCGCCGGGCCCCAGCATCCCCCAACACGCGGGCATCACGCTCGAAGTGCTGCGCGAATTCTCTGAAAAGAAGCCGATCCTGGGCGTGTGCCTCGGCCACCAGGCAATCGGCGAGGCTTTCGGTGGCCATGTGATCCGCGCGAAAACCATCATGCACGGCAAGGTGAGTCGCATCGAGACCGACGGTCGCGGCGTGTTTGCCGACATACCTCGGTACTTCAATGTGACGCGCTACCACTCGCTGGCGATCGAGCGCGAGTCGCTACCCGACTGCCTGGAAATCTCGGCCTGGACTGAAGATGGTGAGATCATGGGTGTGCGCCACAAGAAGCTGCCGATCGAGGGCGTACAGTTCCACCCCGAATCGATCCTGTCCGAGTACGGCCACGCACAGTTGCAGAATTTCCTGAAAAAAGCGCGCGAGAGCGTGGCCCAGCCGGGAGGAGCGGCGATGCAATGACAATTACTCCGCAGGAAGCACTGCAACGCACGATTGAGCGCCGCGAGATCTTCCACGATGAGATGCTGCATCTGATGCGGATGATCATGCGTGGCGACATGTCGCCCGTGATGGTCGCCGCGATCATCACGGGCCTACGCGTGAAGAAGGAGACGATCGGCGAGATCGCTGCAGCCGCCATCGTAATGCGCGAATTTGTGCGCAACGTCGATGTCGACGACAATTCGCATTTCGTCGACATTGTCGGCACCGGCGGAGACGGCTCGCATACCTTCAACATCTCGACCGCGACCATGTTCGTGTCGGCTGCGGCCGGTGCGAAGGTGGCTAAACATGGCAATCGCAGCGTTTCGAGCAAGTCCGGCAGTGCCGATGTGCTCGACGCGCTCGGCGTCAACATCGACCTCGCCCCCGAGCAGGTAGCGGCTTCGATTGAGGCCACCGGGATTGGCTTCATGTACGCTCCGAACCATCATCCAGCGATGAAGCACATCGCTCCGGTACGCCGCGAGCTCGGCGTGCGGACCCTGTTCAACATCCTCGGACCGCTGACCAATCCGGCTGGCGCGCCCAACCGGCTGATGGGCGTGTTCCACCCCGACCTAGTGGGAATCCAGGTACGCGTGATGCAACAGCTCGGTACCAAGCATGTGCTGGTGGTCTACGGCAAGGATGGCATAGACGAAGTATCACTCGGCGCGGCCACCCTGGTGGGCGAACTACGCGACGGCAAGGTCACAGAGTACGAAATCCATCCGGAGGATTTTGGCCTGCAAATGGTCTCGAACCGCACGCTGAAGGTCGAGAACGTCGACGAGTCGCGCGTGATGCTGCTCGAGGCGCTCGACAACAAGCCTGGCGTGGCGCGCGAGATTGTCACGCTGAACGCGGGCACCGCGCTCTACGTGACCAATATCGTGCCTTCAATCGCCGAAGGCATTGGCCTCGCGCGCGAGGCCATCGCCAGCGGCGCGGCGCGCGCCAAGGTTGACGAACTAGTACGCTTTACCAGTCAGTTTCTGCGCTGACCCCCCTGCGGGCCGACTGGCCAACTAGTCAGTCAATCCGGCGTTGTTGCATAAATCGAGCGAGATCCGTTGACGTTTACGCGCAACGGTCGCGGGGCCAGCCTCCTATCAAGTCAGATTCCAGAGTAACTGCCTAATTTTTGCCAAGAAAATGCGCAAGGACATACACAAGAAAGGTGAGCCGAAGGCACGCTACCGTGTCAGGAATTGGGCGGTCTATAATGCAGGCCTGATCAACCGGGGGAACATAACAATATGGATAGATGAAGCCGTTCTTTCCAGAATACCCGATGCCATACCTGCACGTGGTCGCCCGTGTCTATACGGCGATACGCTGATTCAGGCATTGCTTGGCGTGAAGACCGTCTATCGACTGACGTTGCGCGCCCTGCAAGGTTTCACCCAAAGTCTGCGCGATTTGGCCTTCCCGAGCTTGCCAGTGCCGAATTACACCACGCTCTGTCGCCGGGCAAAAACGCTTGATGTCGAACTGCCGATCCTTCGTGACAATGAACCCATCCATCTGGTTGTCGACAGCACCGATCTGAAGGTCTATGGAGAAGGTTAATGGAAGGTGCGCCACCACGGCTACTCGAAGCGGCGCACGTGGCGTAAAGTCCATCTCGCGCTCAACGCGAATACGGGTCAAGTGCATGCCGCGCTGATGACGAATCAGAATGTGGCTGACGGTGACGCTCTGGCCAAGTTGCTCGACCAGATTCCACGCGAAGAACAAATCGATGTCATCGGCGGTGATGGTGCCTACGACACAAAGCCATGCCATGCGGCCATTGCTGCACGCAGTGCTATTCCTTCGATTCCGCCGCGCGAGGGTGCCGTTCATTGGCCAGCGGATATGCCCGGTGCGGCGTGGCGTAATGGCGTGGTTGATGCAATTGCCCGTGACGGTCGTCGAGAATGGAAGCAAGACAGTGGCTACCACCGGCGATCGCTTGCCGAGAATGCGATGTATCGCGGTTCAAGACCCTCACTGGAAACTGTCTCTGGGCGCGTCACATCGACGCGCAGAGGCGACTAAGGTCTCCGTTCGCGTCGGCGTCATCAACCGTATAGTGGACTTCGCTCGTCCGCAATCCGTTCGTATCGCCTGAAATTATCCCGTCGATGCTATTGCGTCCTCATACTCGATTTATGCAACAACGCCTCAATAAACAACCAGATCCGCTACACCCGATGCCAGCTACTGATTCCGAGCCGATTATCGCCATTGCCACTGCCGCCGGCCTAGGCGGGATCGGCGTGGTGCGCGTGTCGTTCGGTCGCTCCGGTGCCACAGCGGCGGTGAAGCTGATGCTCGCCGTGTGTGGCCAGGTGTTGGCACCACGACACGCGAGCTACGTGCCCTTCCTCGATGCTGCCGGCGTCGCGCTCGATCGTGGTATCGCGCTCTATTTCACCGCGCCGAACTCCTACACGGGTGAACACGTGCTCGAACTACAAGGGCACGGCGGCCCAATCGTGCTGCAGCTGGTAGTGCAACGCTGCCTCGACGCTGGGCGTGAACACGCCTTGCGGCTCGCCGAGCCCGGCGAGTTCACGTACCGCGCCTTCCTTAACGACAAGCTCGACTTAGCTCAGGCTGAAGCCGTGGCCGACCTGATTGAGGCCAGCACCGAGGCCGCGGTACGCTCAGCCAGTCGCTCGCTCGACGGGGTGTTCTCGCGCGACATCCACGCACTGGCCGAAGACGTGATTGGCTTGCGGATGCTAGTGGAGGCGACGCTCGATTTCCCTGAGGAGGAGATTGACTTCCTGAAAGCGACTGACATGCGCTGCAAGCTCGCGCGTATCCGCGAGCGGCTCGCGCAGGTGCTCGGCGAGGTGCGGCAGGGCACCCTGCTGCGCGAGGGTATGTTAGTGGTGCTGGCGGGGCAGCCAAACGTCGGCAAGTCTTCGCTGCTCAATGCACTAGCGGGCACTGAGCTGGCGATCGTCACGCCGATCGCCGGCACCACGCGAGACAAAGTCGCGCAGACCATCCAGGTTGCGGGTATGCCACTGCACATCATCGATACCGCGGGCCTGCGTGAGACCAAGGACGAGATTGAGAAGATCGGCATCGCGCGTGCCTGGGGCGAGATCGAGCGCGCCGACGTGGTGCTGCACCTGCTCGACGCACAGACGGGCTTCGGTACCGAGGATCGTACGCTCGCCGAGCGCTTCCCGGCCAGCGTTCCGGTGGTGCGCGTGTTCAACAAGACGGACTTGAGCGGCGAGGCAGCTTCAGTGACGTATCCGGGCAACGACACGGCGGGCGAGGGCGATTTCACCGAGCTGCGCTTGTCAGCCAAGGAGGGCGTCGGGATCGATCTGCTGCGCGCCGAGCTGCTGCGCATCGCCGGCTGGCAGGCGGGTGCCGAAAGTGTGTATCTCGCACGCGAGCGGCATCTAGTGGCGCTGCGCGCAGTACAGGAACATCTGACCCAGGCGGCACATCAGAACGCGCAGGCGCTCGATCTGTTTGCTGAGGAACTGAGGCTGGCACAGGAGCAGTTGAATTCAATCACTGGGGAGTTTACTTCGGATGATTTACTAGGGGTGATTTTCAGTCGGTTTTGTATTGGGAAGTAAGCCGTTCAGGCACGCTTTGCGATCGGCGGTGTTACATAAATCGAGCGAGGGCTATTGACGTTTACGCGCAACGGTCGGGCCAGCCCTCTGTTATCAAGTCAGATTCCAGAGTAACTGCCTAATTTTTGCCAAGAAAATGCGCAAGGACATACACAAGAAAGGTGAGCCGAAGGCACGCTACCGTGTCAGGAATTGGGCGGCCTATAATGAAGGCCTGATCAACCGGGGGAACGTAACAATATGGATAGATAAAGCCGTCCTTGCCAGAATACCCGATGCCATACCCACACGTGGTCGCCCGTGTCTATACGGCGATATGCTGATTCAGGCATTACTTGGCGTGAAGACCGTCTATCGACTGACCTTGCGCGCCCTGCAAGGTTGCACCCAAAGTCTGCGCGATTTGGCCTTCCCGAACTTGCCGGTGCCGAATTACACCACGCTCTGTCGCCGGGCAAAAACGCTTGATATCGAACTGCCGATCCTTCGTGACAATGAACCGATCCATCTGGTTGTCGACAGCACCGGTCTGAAGGTCTATGGAGAAGGTGAATGGAAGGTGCGCCAGCACGGCTACTCGAAGCGGCGCACGTGGCGTAAAGTCCATCTCGCGCTCAACGCGAATACAGGTCAAGTGCATGCCGCGCTAATGACGAATCAGAATGTGGCTGACGGTGACGCTCTGGCCAAGTTGCTCGACCAGATTCCACGCGAAGAACAAATCGATGTCATCGGCGGTGACGGTGCCTACGACACCAAGCCATGCCATGCGGCCATTGCTGCACGCAGTGCTATTCCTTCGATTCCGCCACGCGAGGGTGCCGCTCATTGGCAGCGAATATGCCCGGTGCGGCGTGGCGTAATGGCGCGGTTGATGCAATTGCCCGTGACGGTCGTCGAGAATGGAAGCAACACAGTGGCTACCACCGGCGATCGCTTGCCGAGAATGCGATGTATCGGTTTAAGACCCTCACCGGCCACTGTCTCTGGGCGCGTCACATCGCCGCACAGGCGACCGAGGTCGCCATTCGCGTCGGCGTCATCAACCGCATGGCGGACCTCGCTCGTCCGCAATCCGTTCGTATCACCTGAATTATGCCCGTCCGATGCCATGGCGTCCTCACGTTCGATTTATGCAACAACGCCCAACAACGCCATTTCAAGAGTAAAAATTACGGATCAATAACTTGTCTTTTTTACAGAAAAAAAGTTGCACAGCCCAGCTCGGGAAATATTCCGAAAATTCCCTCGCGTGAAGAAGATGCCATGCGGTGGGAAGCCTCATTCGATATCCATACAAGGCTTGAGTATATGAACAAACTGTTGATCTCCGCCGCCATCGGTACCCTGTCCGTCACACTCCTGAGCGTCACCCCGCAAGCCTCGGCACAGATCGCCGGAACCACTGCCAAGGTGCCTGCCAAGAAGGCCATGGCGAAGCAGCGACCCCCTGCGACGAAGCGCCACCTGATCCTGCGCAGCAGGCGTGCCCAGGCAGCCGGGGCGGCCAAGATCGATCCGACACCAGACAGGGCGGTCAAGTGGTCGTGCAAGGATGGCTTATTTTACCAACTCGCTGGCGACATGAAGCGTGACCGGATCGTCACAGTCCACTGGGCCAACAAGAACTATAAGCTGCCGCGCCAGGCCACCACAACTGGTGCCGATGTGTTCTACGATCCGGCCAGCGGCTTGAAGCTGGTGGTGATCCCGACCAAGGGCATGCTGTTCAGCAACAAGGAAAACACGCGCCTGGCCGACGAATGCGTGACGGCCGAGATGGCCGCGAACGGCACGCTGGCACCTACGCAGTCGAACGCACTGGTGCCGAACGTCCAGAAGTAAGTCAGCCATACCTGCAAGCAGTCCCAGCGGAAGCCACCCCGCAACGAAACGGCAGGCAGGCACGACAGAGCATCATGATCTCCGCCCCGCAAAATGAATCTTCGGTGCGCGCCGTACCCGGTACTAGTCGAGATTGTCGACTAGTACCGGGTTTCGAGATCGAGAGTGAACGCGTACTTAAAACGGCGCGCCACTGAATCACCCCGGGTTTTTTCGGAGACTGTTTTGTTGGAGTCAGCCCGCCTTGGCAAGGCCCTCAAACTGCGGATCAATAAACGCGTCAAAACTTACTTTTTGCTGAACATCAGCAGGATGGAATCCAAGATCCGGCCCAGCAGTCCCGCTTCCTGGACTGCCTGCAGCGCCATCACCGGGAACTTCGCGACGGTCTTGTCGTCAGCTACGAACTCCACTGTGCCGACCTGCTGGCCCTTGGTCAGCGGCGCGATCAGCGGCGTGTTCAGGATGACCTGCGACTCGACCTTGTCGCCCCCCCCTTTGGGCAGCGTGATAAACTGGTCCTTTTGTACGCCGACCTGTACGACATTCGCCTTGCCCTTGTAGACGCGCGGCGTCTCGACGGCCTGGCCTCCCTTGTAGGGAGAGCGCACCACATCGAAGGCGCTGTAGCCATAGTTCAGCATCTTCATGCTGTCCTGCACGCGGGCGCTTTCCTTGCTTTCACCCATCATCACTGAGACCAGGCGGCGCGTGCCACCGTCGGTGCCCGGTAGCGGACGTTTGGCTGAGGCAATTAGACAATAGCCTGCCGCCTGAGTGTGGCCGGTTTTCAGGCCGTCGACGGTCGGATCGATCCACAGTAGTCGATTGCGGTTCGGCTGGCGGATGTTGTGGTAGCTGAATTCCTTGACCGAGAAAATATTGTAGTAGTTTGGGAAGTCGCGGAGCAAGTGCGACGATAGCTTAGCCAGGTCGCCAGCCGTGGTGTAGTGCTGCGGGTCCGGCATGCCGTTCACGTCGGCGAAGTGGGTGCCTAACATACCAAGCTTCTGCGCCTCGGCGTTCATCATGTGGACGAACTGCGATTCGCTGCCACCCACCAGCTCCGCCAGCGCGATCGCCGCGTCGTTACCCGACTGGATGATCATGCCGTACACCAGATCATGCACAGAGACCGGCTTGTTGGCCTCGATGAACATGCGCGACTCGTCGGTACCGACGCTGCAAACCACCTCGCTGGGCGTGACGATCTGCTCCATGGAGATCTTCTTGGTGGAGAGCGCCTGGAACACTAGGTAGGCCGTCATCAGCTTGGTCAGCGATGCCGGCTCGACGTGCTCGTCCGCGTTGCCGGAAGCCAACACCTGGTTGCTACTCGGGTCGACCAGAATCCAGGAGCGCGCGTTGACGCCCGGCGGCGGCACCGCGCCCGGCATGTAGGTGGCCGCCGTCGCGCCGGTCGACGTGGCAGCAGCAATTGCCGCCTTCTTGGGCGGCCTGGCCTGCACGATGGTAACCGTCATCACGAGTGTGGCAGGCACCACTATGCCAAGTGCGACGGTGCGCGCGACGGTGGCGAAAGCGGTGGGAGCAACGAGAAACTTGAGGTCTTTGGTGGAAAAACACATGATCGATTCAGGCTGATGAGGCGTTGTTGCATAAATCGTGCGCGTAAATCGTGCGCGAGGATGCAATAGCATCGACGGGATAATTTCAGGCGATACAAACGGATTGCGGACGAGCGAGGTCCGCTATACGGTTGATGACGCCGACGCGAACGGAGACCTCGGTCGCCTGCGCGTCGATGTGACGCGCCCAGAGACAGTTGCCGGTGAGGGTCTTGAACCGATACGTCGCATTCTCGGCAAGCGATCGCCGGTGGTAGCCACTTTCTTGCTTCCATTCTCGACGACCGTCACGGACAATTGCATCAACCGCGCCATTACGCCACGCCGCGCCGGGCATATCCGCTGGCCAATGAACGGCACCCCTCGCGTGGCGGAATCGAAGGAATAATACTGCGTGCAGCAATGGCCGCATGGCATGGCTTTGTTTCGTAGGCACCATCACCGCCGATGACATCGATTTGTTCTTCGCGTGGAATCTGGTCGAGCAACTGGGCCAGAGCGTCACCGTCAGCCACATTTTGATTCGTCATTAGCGCGGCATGCACTTGACCAGTATTCTCGCTGAGCGCGAGATGGACTTTACGCCACGTGCGCCGCTTCGAGTAGCCGTGCTGGCGCACCTTCCATTCACCTTCTCCATAAACCTTCAGACCGGTGCTGTCGACAACCAGATAGATCGGTTCATTGTCACGAAGGATCGGCAGTTCGACATCAAGCGTTTTCCCGGCGAAAGAGCGTGGTGTAATTCGGCACCGGCAAGCTCGGGAAGGTCAGATCGCGCAGACTTTGGGTGAAACCTTGCAGGGCGCGCAACGTCAGTCGATAGACGGTCTTCACGCCAAGTAATGCCTGACTCAGGCGTATCACCATACAGACGCAGGCGACCCGACGCCATACCCACACGTAGTCGCCCGTGTCTATACAGCGATGCGCCGATTCAGGCATTACTTGGCGTGAAAACTGTCTATCGACAGACAGTTGCGCGCCCTGCAAGGTTTCACCCAAAGTCTGCGCGATCTGGCTTTCCCCAGCCTACCGGGGTTGAATTATACCACGCTCTTTCGCCGGGAAAACGCTTGATGTCGAACTGCCGATCCTTCGTGACAATGAACCGATCTATCTGGTTGTCGACAGCACCGGTCTGAAGAGGTCTATGGCGAAAGTGAATAGAAGGTGCGCCAGCACGACTACTCGAAGCGGCGAACGTTGTAAAGTCCATCTCGCGCTTAACGCGAATACCGGTCAAGTGCATGCTGCGCTAATGATGAATCGGAGCGTCACCGTCAGCTACATTCTGATGCGTCATTATTAATGACGAATTTCTGATCAGTAATTTCTTCGAGTGGATTGTCCATCTGTTTGGACGTTTACTTTTGCATTTGACTTTCGGCGGGTTGATACCTCCCTCCTGGGGGCGAAGAACTTCATTTCCCCGATTCTGAACGACTATGACACTAATCGTACATAAATATGGCGGTACCTCAATGGGCTCGGTCGAGCGCATCAAGAACGTCGCAAAACGCGTCTCGAAATGGCATCAGGCCGGTCACCAGCTAGTAGTCGTGCCCTCGGCGATGTCCGGAGAAACGAACCGCCTTCTGGGTCTCACAAAGGAAATCTCGAGCCAGCCAGATCCACGCGAATGCGACATGATTGCCTCGACGGGCGAGCAGGTCAGCGTCGGCCTGCTGGCGATTGCGCTGCAGGAAATCGGCATTCCGGCCGTCAGCTACGCGGGCTGGCAAGTACCTATCAAGACTGATAGCGCTTTCACCAAAGCACGCATCCAGTCGATCGAAGATGCGCGCGTCAAGAAGGATCTCGAGGAAGGCAAGGTGGTGATGATCACCGGCTTCCAGGGCATCGATCCAGAAGGTAACATCACCACGTTGGGCCGCGGTGGTTCAGACACTTCGGCGGTCGCGATAGCGGCGGCACTAAGTGCCGAGGAGTGCCTGATCTATACCGACGTCGATGGCGTGTACATGACTGATCCACGCGTAGTCGACGGTGCACGCCGGATCCACCGCGTGACCTTCGAGGAAATGCTGGAAATGTCCAGCCTTGGCTCGAAGGTGCTACAGATCCGCTCAGTCGAATTTGCCGGAAAGTATCGCGTGAAGACGCGCGTGCTGTCGAGCCTGACCGACCCCATGATTGCGCTCAACGAAGAGATGCAGTCGGGCACTCTAATTACTTTTGAAGAAGACGAGACCATGGAAAAGGCAGTTATTTCAGGCATCGCATTTCAACGCGACGAAGCCCGTATCGTGGTGATGGGTGTGCCTGACAAGCCGGGTACCGCCTACCAGATCCTAGGCCCAGTGGCCGACGCAAACATCGACGTCGACATGATTATCCAAAACCAGAGCGTAGCCGGCAAGACTGACTTTACGTTCACGGTCGGTCGAGGCGACTACCAAAAGGCGATGGATATCCTGACCAACCAGGTCAAGGGCCATGTCAACGCCGAGCAGGTTCTGGGCGACTCGAAGGTCTCGAAGGTCTCGGTGGTGGGCGTTGGCATGCGCTCGCACGTGGGCGTAGCGAGCACGGCGTTTCGCACACTGTCGGAAGAAGGTATCAACATCCAAATGATCGCGACCTCCGAAATCAAGATCTCGGTGCTGATCGATGAGAAATATATGGAACTGGCCGTGCGCGCGCTGTACAAGGCGTTCGAGCTTAGCCAGAGCTGAATTCACGAGTTTTACGGGCTGAAGCGCACGCTCTGTTCTGGTCACATAGCTCGTTGGAAGCGGGTTGTCGTTTCTGGATGGCTTTAATCTATTTATCTTCAATGCATGATCTTGAATCAATCTGTATATTAATTCACAAAGCGTAAGCTTTAAATTGGAAAATCGACCCTCATGTGAGGGAGATGAAAAAAGAGATATGAAATCGCTTCCTCGTGAGGCACGTAAAGAGCAGCGAAGTCAGGTGATCAATTTGCGCACGCGCGTCTAAACCTACGACGAGATTGCCGAGTATACGAACCTGTCGCGCACCGGCGTGTTCGATATTTGCAAATGCTATGCCCGCGAAAGTGCGGCTGGATTGCGTGACAAGCCGAGCAGCGGAGCAGTGAACCTACGCCGTGCCCTGAGTCAGCACCAAAAAGGGCGTTGTTGCATAAATCGAACGTGAGGACGCCATGGCATCGGACGGGCATAATTCAGGCGATACGAACGGATTGCGGACGAGCGAGGTCCGCCATGCGGTTGATGACGCCGACGCGAACGGCGACCTCGGTCGCCTGCGCGGCGATGTGACGCGCCCAGAGACAGTGGCCGGTGAGGGTCTTGAACCGATACATCGCATTCTCGGCAAGCGATCGCCGGTGGTAGCCACTGTGTTGCTTCCATTCTCGACGACCGTCGCGGGCAATGGCATCAACCGCGCCATTACGCCACGCCGCACCGGGCATATCCGCTGGCCAATGAGCGGCACCCTCGCGTGGCGGAATCGAAGGAATAGCACTGCGTGCAGCAATGGCCGCATGGCATGGCTTGGTGTCGTAGGCACCGTCACCGCCGATGACATCGATTTGTTCTTCGCGTGGAATCTGGTCGAGCAACTTGGCCAGAGCGTCACCGTCAGCCACATTCTGATTCGTCATTAGCGCGGCATGCACTTGACCTGTATTCGCGTTGAGCGCGAGATGGACTTTACGCCACGTGCGCCGCTTCGAGTAGCCGTGCTGGCGCACCTTCCATTCACCTTCTCCATAGACCTTCAGACCGGTGCTGTCGACAACCAGATGGATCGGTTCATTGTCACGAAGGATCGGCAGTTCGACATCAAGCGTTTTTGCCCGGCGACAGAGCGTGGTGTAATTCGGCACCGGCAAGCTCGGGAAGGCCAAATCGCGCAGACTTTGGGTGAAACCTTGCAGGGCGCGCAAGGTCAGTCGATAGACGGTCTTCACGCCAAGTAATGCCTGAATCAGGCGTATCGCCGTATACACACGGGCGACCACGTGTGGGTATGGCATCGGGCATTCTGGCAAGGACGGCTTCATCTATCCATATTGTTACGTTCCCCCGGCTGATCAGGCCTTCATTATAGGCCGCCCAATTCCTGACACGGTAGCGTGCCTTCGGCTCACCTTTCTTGTGTATGTCCTTGCGCATTTTCTTGGCAAAAATTAGGCAGTTACTCTGGAATCTGACTTGATAGGAGGCTGGCCCCGCGACCATTGCGCGTAAACGTCAACGGATCTCGCTCGATTTATGCAACAACGCCCCAAAAAGTGGAAATTCACGCGCTGTTGCGCAATTAGATTCCGGACCAATTGAAGATGTTGTTCGCGTTGTGGACGCAACATGCCGTGCGAGAGTTGATCCGGCAGCGATGCGGTTTGACGCTGACGCTACAGGGTGTCGGCCTGTATCTGGCGCGCTGGGGTTTCACGCCGCAAAGCCGATGAAACGGGCCTATGAGCTGCGAACGGAAGCAGTGCAGACATGAAGTGAATGAGACGTACCCGGAGATTGCCCTTCGGGCCATAGCCGAAGGCGGAGATCCAGTTTGGCGACGAAACGGGGCTGCGCTCGGGCGTTGTTGCATAAATCGAGCGAGATCCGTTGACGTTTACGTGCAACGGTCGCGGGGCCAGCTCCCTATCAAGTCAGATGCCAGAGTAACTGTTTAATTCTTGCCAAGAAAATGCGCAAGGACATACACAAGACAGGTGAGCCAAAGGCACGCTACCGCGTCAGGAACTGGGCGGCCTATAATGCAGGCCTGATCAACCGAGGGAACGTACGTGATGATATGGATAGATGAAGCCGTCCTTGCCAGAATATCCGACGCCATACCCACACGTGGTCGCCCGTGTTTATATGGCGATGCGCTGATTCGGGCATTACTTGGCGTGAAGAGCGTCTATCGACTGACGTTGCGCGCCCTGCAAGGTTTCACCCAAAGTCTGCGTAATTTTGCCCTCCCGAGCTTGCCGGTGCCGAATTACACCACACTCTGTGGCCGGGCAAAAACGCTTGATGTCGAACTGCCGATCCTTCGCGACAACGAACCGATCCATCTAGTTGTCGACAGCACCGGTCTGAAGGTCTATGGCGAAGTTGAATGGAAGGTGCGCCAGCACGGTTACTCGAAGCTGCGCACGTGGCGTAAAGTCCATCTCCCGCTCAACGCGAATACGGGTCAAGTGCATGCCGCGCTAATGACGAATCAGAATGTGGCTGATCGTGACGCTCTGGCCCAGTTGCTCGACCAGATTCCACGCGAAGAACAAATCAATTTCATCGGCGGTGATGGTGCCTACGACACCAAGCCATGCCATGCGGCCATTGCTGCACGCAGTGCGATTCCTTCGATTCCCCCACGCGAGGGTGCCGCTCATTGGCCAGCGGATATGCCCGGTGCGGCGTGGCGTAATGGCGCGGTTGATGCCATTGCCCGTGACGGTCGTCGAGAATAGAAGCAAAACAGTGGCTACCACCGGCGATCGCTTACCGAGAATGCGATGTATCGGTTCAAGACCCTCACCGGCAACTGTCTCTGGGCGCGTCACATCGACGCGCAGGCGACCGAGGTCTCCGTTCGAGTCGGCGTCATCAAGCGCATGGCGGACCTCGCTCGTCCTCAATTCATTCGTATCGCCTGCAATGATGCCCAGCGATGCCATTGCGCCCGCGTGCGCGATTTATGCAACAACGCCACGCGTGCGAAGGTTGATCACCTGACGCGGCCGCTCTTCACGTGCCTCACGAGGAAGCGATTTCATATCTCTTTTTCCATCTCCCTCACATGAGGGTCGATTTGTAAATTTAAAGATCACGCATTGCGGATCAATAAAAAACCAGATCCGCCACACCTGGCAGCCGTATTCAGACCGCCATCGGCGCGGTCAGCGGAGCATGGTGATGATAGCCTTCGAGTGAAAAATCGGCGGGCTCGATGCGCTCTAGCCACTCTGGCTCGTAGACGCCCGTCTTCGCGTATTCCGGCACGCGATCGGCGATCACCAGACGCGGGCTTGCATAGGGGTCTCGGGCGAGTTGCTGGTTCAGCATGTCGAGCTGGTTCTCGTAGATGTGCGCATTGCCGATGAAGTAGGTGAACCAGCGCGGGGCATAACCGGTCAGCCGGCCCACCAGCGCTAGCAGCGCGGCACCTTCGGTGAGGTTGAATGGCGTGCCCAGGCCGATGTCGTTGCTGCGGATGTATACACATAGCGAGATCTCGCGTGCGATTAGGTTGGGCAGGAATTGGTAGAGCAGATGGCAGGCCGGCAGCGCGATCTCGTCGAGCTTCACGGGGTTCCAGCCGTGGAACAGGATGCGGCGGCTTGACGGGTCACACATGATGGTGTCGAGACAGTCGCGCAACTGGTCGATCGCCTTGTACAGCAGCACCTGCTGTACGCCTTCTTCCTTAAAGCTGGTGACGATGCGGTAGCCACGCGCCAGCGCATCCTCAATCTGCCCGGTGGCCTGCACATCGAGCACCTTGTAGCCGGGCCAGTGCCGCCATTGCACGCCATAGACGTCGCCGAGATCGTCGAGGCCAGTGCGGTAGGGATTAGCCAGCCAGGCGGCATTGTCGTTGGCGTTAGCATCCCAGACCTTGCAGCCAAGCGCGCGGAACTGTGCCGCACTGCGCGAGGCGCGTAGAAAGCCGACCAGCTCGCCGATCGCCGACTGGAATGCCAACTGCTTGGTCGTGACAGCTGGAAAGCCTTGCTGAAGGTCGAAGCGCAGCATTCCGCCCGGCATGCTGATGGTGCGGATACCGGTACGATTTTGCTGCCAAGTGCCAGTGTTGAGAATGCTGAGGACCAGATCTAGATACTGTTTCATGCGGCGTTGTTGCATAAATCGAGCGTGAGGACGCAATAGCATCGACGGGCATAATTTCAGGCGATACGAACGGATTGTGGACGAGCGAGATCCGCCATGCGATTGATGACGCCGACGCGAACAGAGACCCCGGTCGCCTGCGAGTCGATGTGACGCGCCCAGAGGCAGTTGCCGGTGAGGGTCTTGAACCGATACATCGCATTCTCGGCAAGCGATTGCCGGTGGTAGCCACTTTCTTGCTTCCATTCTCGATGACCGTCACGGGCAATTGCATCAACCGCGCCATTACGCCACGCCGCGCCGGGCATATCCGCTGGCCAATGAACGGCACCCTCGCGTGGCGGAATCGAAGGAATAGCACTGCGTGCAGCAATGGCCGCATGGCATGGCTTGGTGTCGTAGGCACCATCACCGCCGATGACATCGATTTGTTCTTCGCGTGGAATCTGGTCGAGCAACTGGGCCAGAGCGTCACCGTCAGCCACATTCTGATTCGTCATTAGCGCGGCATGCACTTGACCCGTATTCGCGTTGAGCGCGAGATGGACTTTACGCCACGTGCGCCGCTTCGAGTAGCCGTGCTGGCGCACCTTCCATTCACCTTCTCCATAGACCTTCAGACCAGTGCTGTCGACAACCAGATGGATCGGTTCATTGTCACGAAGGATCGGCAGTTCGACATCAAGCGTTTTTGCCCGGCGACAGAGCGTGGTGTAATTCGGCGCCGGCAAGCTCGGGAAGGCCAGATCGCGCAGACTTTGGGTGAAACCTTGCAGGGCGCGCAACGTCAGTCAATAGACGGTCTTCGCGCCAAGTAATGCCTGCATCAGCGTATCGCCGTATAGACACGGGCGACTACGTGTGGGTATGGCATCGGGTATTCTGCCAAGGACGGCTTCATCTATCCATATACGTTCCCCCGGTTGATTAGGCCTTCATTATAAGCCATTCAATTCCTGACACGATAGCGTGCCTTCGGTTCACCTTTCTTGTGTATGTCCTTGCGCATTTTCTTGGCAAAAATTAGGCAGTTACTCTGGAATCTGACTTGATAGGAGGCTGGCCCAGCGACCGTTGCGCGTAAACGTCAACGGATCTCGCTCGATTTATGCAACAACGCCGTTTCATGCGGATTCCTTCGACCGCGCGCGCGGGAGCGTCGGCGTTGTTGCATAAATCGCGCGTGAGGACGCAATGGCATCGACGTGCATAATTTCAGGCGATACGAACGGATTGCGGACGAGCGAGGTCCGCCATGCGGTTGATGACGCGCCCCGACTCGAACGGCGACCTCGGTCGCCTGCGAGTCGATGTGACGCGCCCAGAGACAGTTGCCGGTGAGGGTCTTGAACCGATACATCGCATTCTCGGCAAGCGATCTCCGGTGGTAACCACTGTCTTGCTTCCATTCTCGACGACCGTCACGGGCAATTGCATCAACCGCGCCATTACGCTACGCCGCACCGGGCAGATCCGCTGGCCAATGAGCGGCACCCTCGCGTGGCGGAATCGAAGGAATAGCACTGCGTGCAGCAATGGCCGCATGGCATGGCTTGGTGTCGTAGGCACCGTCACCGCCAATGACATCGGTTTGTTCTTCGCGTGAAATCTGCTCGAGCAACTTGGCCAGAGCGTCACCGTCAGCCACATTCTAATTCGTCATTAGCGCGGCATGCACCTGACCCGTATTCGCGTTGAGCGCGAGATGGACTTGACGCCACGTGCGCAGCGTCGAGTAGCCGTGCTGGCGCACCTTCTATTCACCTTCGCCATAAACCTTCAGACCAGTGCTGTCGACAACCAGATGGATCTGGCTCGTTGTCGCGAAGGATCGGCAGTTCGACATCAAGCGTTTTTGACCGGCGACAGAGCGTGGTGTAATTCGGCACCGGTAAGCTCGGAAAGGCCAGATCACGCAGACTTTGGGTGAAACCTTGCAGGGCGCGAAACGTCAGTCGATAGACGGTCTTCACGCCAAGGATTGATCCGAAATTTGTTATCTTGAAATTAAAAAGCGTCCCTCATGTGAGGGTAATGGAAAAAACGAGACATGAGATTGCTTCCTCGTGAAGCATGTGAAGAGCAGCGTCGGCAGGTAATCAACCTGCGCAGGCGAGGCTGGACCTACGACGAGATTGCTGAGCATACGAACCTGTCGCGCACCGGTGTGTTCAATATTTGCAAACGCTATACCCATAAAGGTGCGGCTGGCTTGCTTGACAAGCCGAGTGGCGGAGCAGTGAACCCACGCCGTGCCCTGAGTGAGCAGCAGGAAGTGGAAATTCGCGCGCTGTTGCGCGATCAGATGCCGAACGAGTTGAGGATGTCGTTCGCGTTGTGGACGCGACAGGTCGTGCGGGAGTTGATCTGGCAGAGATGCGGTTTGACGCTGACACTGCAGAGTGTTGGCCTGTATCTGGTGCGCTGGGGTTTCACACCGCAAAAGTCGATGAAACCGGGCCTACGAGCAGTGACCGGAAGCGGTGCAGGCATGGCTGAACGAGACCATACCCGGGAGATTGCACGCCGGGGGCCATAGCCGAGAAAGCGCGAGATCCACAGTGGGGCGAAGAAATACGGTTGCGTTCGGACGATGTGCAAGGCCGCTCCTACGCGCAGATTGGCAAGACGCCCGAGCGACGCGTGGCGAGTCGACGCGAAAGCCTTTCGGTGATGTCGACGGTGAAGAACCGTGGCCAGGTGTGCTGGAAAGTCTTCGAGGATGCGATGAACGCCGACATCCTGCTCGCTTTCCTGAAGCGGATCAATATTTCATGCATACACTGATTCTCCATGCATCTTGATTCAAAAGAACGAATTTTTGATTAATAGGAGGGTAGCGGGGCAATTTCCTTCGGAGACCACCGGCGCTCACGCAAGCGTTGACAGACACTCGCCTCCAGAGAAGCGAGTCAGGTACGCGCTTCAGTGGCGGTCTGGCGGCTTGTCGACGGATGTTACGCGAAGTGTGGGCTACACGCGGATAGTGCAGCCTATTGGCCTGCGTGTTGCGGACTGGTCTGAGACTCAACATCGCGGGCGCGCGGTTAAAAGCTTACGGGTGTAGGTCGCTAGCAAGCTCACCCTCGTCTCGCTAAAAATCGATGTACATACGTTCTTCTGGTTGAAGTGGTTGGCGTTGTTGGGCGTTGTTGCATAAATCGAGCGAGATCCGTGGACGTTTACGCGCAACGGTCGCTGGGCTAGCCTCCTATCAAGTCAGATTCCAGAGTAACTGCCTAATTTTTTCCAAGAAAATGCGCAAGGACATATACAAGAAAGGTGAGCCGAAGGCACGCTACCATGTCAGGAATTGGGCGGCCTATAATGAAGGCCTGATCAACCGGTGGAACATAACAATATGGATAGATGAAGCCGTCTTTGGCAGAATACCAGATGCCATACCCACACGTGGTCGCCCGTGTCTATACGGCGCTACGCTGATTCAGGCATTACTTGGCGTGAAGACCGTCTATCGACTGACGGTGCGCGCCCTGCAAGGTTTCACCCAAAGTCTGCGCGCTCTGGCCTTCCCGAGCTTGCGGGTGCCGAATTACACTACGCTCTGTCGCCGGGCAAAAACGCTTGATGTCGAACTGCCGATCCTTCGTGACAATGAACCGATCTATCTGGTTGTCGACAGCACTGGTCTGAAGGTCTATGGAGAAGGTGAATGGAAGGTGCGCCAGCACGGCTACTCGAAGCGGCGCACGTGGCGTAAAGTCCATCTCGCGCTCAACGCGAATACGGGTCAAGTGCATGCCGCGCTAATGACGAATCAGAATGTGGCTGACGGTGACGCTCTGGCCAAGTTGTTCGACCAGATTCCACGCGAAGAACAAATCGATGTCATCGGCGGTGATGGTGCCTACGACACTAAGCCATGCCATGCGGCCATTGCTGCACGCAGTGCTATTCCTTCGATTCCGCCACGCGAGGGTGCCGTTCATTGGCTAGCGGATATGCTCGGTGCGGCGTGGCGTAATGGCGCGGTTGATGCAATTGCCCGTGACGGTCGTCGAGAATGGAAGCAAGAAAGTGGCTACCACCGGCGATCGCTTGCCGAGAATGCGATGTATCGGTTCAAGACGGCGTTGTTGCATAAATCGAGCGAGATCCGTTGACGTTTACGCGCAACGATCGCGGGGCCAGCCCCTATCAAGTCAGATTCCAGAGCAACTGCTTAATTTTTGACAAGAAAATGTGCAAGGACATACACAAGACAGGTGAGCCGAAGGCACGCTACCGTGTCAGGAATTGGGCGGCCTATAATGAAGGCCTGATCAACCGGGGGAACGTAACTATATGGATAGATGAAGCCGTCCTTGCCAGAATACCCGACGCCATACCCACACGTGGTCGCCCGTGTCTATACGGCGATACGCTGATTCAGACATTACTTGGCGTGAAGACCGTCTATCGACGGACGTTGCGCGCCTTGCAAGGTTTCACCCAAAGTCTGCGCTATCTGGCCTTCCCGAGCTTGCCGGTGCCGAATTACACCACGCTCTGTCGCCGGGCAAAAACGCTTGATGTCGAACTACCGATCCTTCGTGACAATGAACCGATCTATCTGGTTGTCGACAGCACCGGTCTGAAGGTCTATGGAGAAGGTGAATGGAAGGTGCGCCAGCACGGCTACTCGAAGCGGCGCACGTGGCGTAAAGTCCATCTCGCGCTCAACGCGAATACGGGTCCAGTGCATGCCGCGCTAATGACGAATCAGAATGTGGCTGATGCTGACGCTCTGGCCAAGTTGCTCGACCAGATTCCACGCGAAGAACAAATCGATGTCATCGGCGGTGATGGTGCCTACGACACCAAGCCATGCCATGCGGCCATTGCTGCACGCAGTGCTATTCCTTCGATTCCGCCACGCGCGGGTGCCGTTCATTGGCCAGCGGATATGCCCGGTGCGGCGTGGCGTAATGGCGCGGTTGATGCAATTGCCCGTGACGGTCGTCGAGAATGGAAGCAAGACAGTGGCTACCACCGGCGATCGCTTGCCGAGAATGCGATGTATCGGTTCAAGACCCTCACCGGCAACTGTCTCTGGGCGCGTCACATCGACGCGCAGGCGACCGAGGTCTCCATTCGCGTCGGCGTCATCAACCGTATGGCGGACCTCGCTCGTCCGCAATCCGTTCTATTGCGTCTTCACACTCGATTTATGCAACAACGCCGGTGAAACCTTGCAGGGCGCGCACCGCCAGTCGATAGACGGTCTTCACGTCAAGTAATGCTTGAATCAACGTATCGCCGTATAGAAACGGGCGACCATGTGTGGGTATGGCGTCGGGTATTCTGGCGAGCACGGCTTCATCTATCCATATCGTCACGTTCCCCGGTTGATCAGGCTTTCATTATAGGCCGCCCCATTCCTGACACGGTAGCGTGCTTTCGGCTCACCTGTTTTGTGTATGTCCTGGCGCATTTTCTTGGAAAAATTAGGCAGTTACTCTGGAATCTGACTTGATAGGGAGCTGGCCCCGCGACCGTTACGCGTAAACGTCAACGGATCTCGCTCGATTTATGCAACAACGCCGAAGTTGTTGGTACATTCTTGTTGCCATGCACGCAATTGACCGGTTGGCGAAGGTGTTGCACTTCAGATTTGAGGCCGCTCCTTATTGATCCGCGTACTATTCAATTCCATGATCATGTCGTCCACTGTCTCCCCTTCCCTGAACGCTGTCCAACTGCTGCTGGCCCCGATCGTCGACGATATGGAGCAGGTCAACCGCGTGATTCGGCATAGCCTATCGTCCGATGTGCTGCTGATTAACCAGATTGCTGAATACATTATCGGCTCGGGCGGAAAGCGGCTGAGGCCGGCCCTGCTACTGCTCGTCGCGGGCGCGCTGGGCGACGGCTCGAGCCATCGCCACACGCTGGCCGCTGTCGTCGAGTTCATCCACACCGCGACGCTACTCCACGACGACGTGGTCGACGAATCGGAACTGCGACGCGGGCGAAAAACCGCCAACGCGCTGTTCGGCAACCCGGCCAGTGTGCTGGTCGGCGACTATCTCTACTCTCGCTCGTTCGAGATGATGGTCGGCATTGGCAAGATGCGCGTGATGGAGATCCTTTCCGAGGCGACCACCATCATCTCTGAGGGCGAGGTGCTGCAGTTACTTAATATGCATGATGCGGCGGTCGACGCATCACTCTACATGCGGGTGATTCGCTACAAGACGGCCAAGCTATTCGAGGCCTCGGCGCGGCTGGGTGCTGTTCTGGCCGGCGCGGACGCGAGCACCGAGGCCGCTGCCGCCGAATACGGTTGCCGCATCGGCACCGCTTTCCAAATCATGGACGACTGGCTCGACTATGCCGGCACCACCGAATCAATGGGCAAGAATGCCGGCGACGACCTGCGCGAAGGCAAGTCAACCTTGCCGCTGATCCATCTGCTCGAGCATGGCACGCTCGAGCAGCAGGCACTGGCGCGGAAAGCCATCGAACAGGGCGGGACCGATCGCTTCGAGGTGATCTTCGAGGCAATCACGCGTTCGGGCGCGCTTGATCACACGCTGGAATGTGCGCGCCAGGAAGCCCAGGCTGCGGCCGATGCAATTTTTTCGTTTCCCTCTTCTGTTTTTAAAAAATCTCTGCTAGAATTGTGCGTTTTTTCTTCGAAAAGATTTTATTAAAAATATCACAATAACAAAAAAGTCTAATTCTCGGGGTGTAGCTTAGCCTGGTAGAGCGCTACGTTCGGGACGTAGAGGCCGGAGGTTCGAATCCTCTCACCCCGACCAAAATTGCAAAAACCGCGCAGTGACTGCGCGGTTTTTTGCATCTGTCGACAGCCCATCACGGACACTTGCATCCATCGCACTATTACGCCAGGCCGCATCGAGCGTAACCGCTGGCTAATGAGCAGCACACTCGCGTGGCGGAATCGAAAGAACAGCACTACGTGTAGCACACGGTCGCATGGCATGGCTTGGTGTCGTGGGCACCGCCGCCGATGGGCGTTGTTGCATAAATCGAGCGAAATCCGTTGATGTTTACGCGCAACGGTCGCGGGGGCCAGCCTCCTATCAAGTCAGATGCCAGAGTAACTGCCTAATTTTTATCAAGCAAATGCGCAAGGACATACACAAGAAAGGTGAGCCGAAGGCACGCTACCATGTCAGGAATTGGTGGCCTATAATGAAGGCCTGATCAACCGGGGGAACGTAACAATATGGATAGATGAAGCCGTTCTTGCCAGAATACCCGATGCCATACCTACACGTGGTCGCGCCGTGTCTATACGGCGATACGCCTGATTCAGGCATTACTTGGCGTGAAGACCGTCTATCGACGGACGTTGCGCGCCCTGCAAGGTTTCACCCACAGTCTGCGCGATCTGGCCTTCCAGAGCTTGCCGGTGCCGAATTACACCACGCTCTGCCGCCGGGCAAAAACGCCTGATGTCGAACTGCCGATCCTTCGTGACAATGAACCGATCCATCTGGTTGTCGACAGCACCAGTCTGAAGGTCTATGGAGAAGGTGAATGGAAGGTGGGTGCGCCAGCACGGCTACTCGAGGCGGCGCACGTGGCGTAAAGTCCATCTCGCGCTCAACGCGAATACAGGTCAAGTGCATGCCGCGCTAATGACGAATCAGAATGTGGCTGACGGTGACGCTCTGGCCAAGTTGCTCGACCAGATTCCACGCGAAGAACAAATCGATGTCATCGGCGGTGACGGTGCCTACGACACCAAGCCATGCCATGCGGCCATTGCTGCACGCAGTGCTATTCCTTCGATTCCGCCACGCGAGGGTGCCGCTCATTGGCCAGCGGATATGCCCGGTGCGGCGTGGCGTAATGGCGCGGTTGATGCAATTGCCCGTGACGGTCGTCGAGAATGGAAGCAACACAGTGGCTACCACCGGCGATCGCTTGCCGAGAATGCGATGTATCGGTTCAAGACCCTCACCGGCCACTGTCTCTGGGCGCGTCACATCGCCGCGCAGGCGACCGAGGTCGCCGTTCGCGTCGGCGTCATCAACCGCATGGCGGACCTCGCTCGTCCGCAATCCGTTCGTATCGCCTGAATTATGCCCGTCCGATGCCATGGCGTCCTCACGTTCGATTTATGCAACAACGCCCTAAGTAATGCCTGAATCAGCGTATCGCTGTATAGACACTGGCGACCACGTGTGGGTATGGCATCGTGGTATTTTGGCAAGGACGGCTTCATCTATCCATATCCTCACGTTCCCCCGGTTGATCAGGCCTGCATTATAGGCCGCCCAATTCCTGACATGGTAGCGTACCTTCGGCTCATCTTTCTTGTGTATGTCCTTGCGCATTTTCTTGTGAAAATTAGGCAGTTACTCTGGAATCTGACTTGATAGGGGGCTGGCCGGCGAGCGTTGCGCGTAAACGTCAACGGCTTTCGCTCGATTTATGCAACAACGCCACATGGAGACAGTAATGACCGATATTAATCGGCAGTTTTTGCTTGTTTCGCGCCCAGCGGGCGCGGCCAGTCTTGATAATTTCCAGCTCGTGGAAACGCCGTTCGCGCCACTGCGTGAGGGCGAACTGCGCGTGCGTAATCGCTTCCTCTCGCTCGACCCGTACATGCGTGGCCGCATGAGCGAGGCGAAATCCTACGCGGCACCGCAACCACTCGGCGAAGTGATGATCGGCGAGACGGTCGGCGAAGTGATCGAGTCGCGTCATGCTGCTTATACGGTCGGCGATCACGTGGTCGGCATGTTCGGGTGGCAAACGTATGGCGTCTCGAACGGCAAGGGGCTACGCAAGGTCGATGCCTCTCGGGTGCCGCTTTCGGTCCATCTCGGCGTGGTCGGCATGCCGGGCGTGACGGCCTGGTATGGCCTGAATCGCCTGCTCGAGCCGCACGCAGGGCAGACTTTGCTGGTCAGTGCGGCCAGTGGTGCGGTCGGCAGCGTGGTGGGGCAGCTCGCGCTGCGCGCCGGCGCTCGTGTGATCGGCATCGCCGGCGGCGAGCACAAGTGCCGTTACGTGCTCGATACGCTGGGCTTCGACGCCTGCGTCGACTACAAGGCAGGGCACCTGGCTGAGGATCTGGCGACCGCCGCGCCAGACGGCATCGACCTCTGTTTCGAGAACGTTGGCGGCCCCGGTTTCGACGCGACGCTGGCGCTGATGAATGCATTCGGTCGCGTTGCACTGTGTGGGATGATCGCCGGCTACGACGGCGAGGCCGCGCCGATCCGGCAGCCTTGGCTGATCCTGAAAGCGCGGCTGCGCGTGGAAGGTTTCATCGTCACCGAGCATCCCGAAGTCTGGCCGGCAGCGCTGGCCAAACTGGGCGAGTTGGTGGCGCGGCACGAGCTGCATTATCGCGAGACCATCGCGCAAGGCTTCGAGCGCGCGCCCGCAGCCTTCCTCGGTATGCTCAAGGGGCAAAACTTCGGCAAGCAGCTCGTCGCGTTGAGCTGAGCCGCGCCTCTCGGTACGAAATGCGAAGGGCAGCGCGAGGACACACGGTCGCTTGTCATACGCAAGCAAGCCGCCTGGCTGGCGCGTGGCGTCATGTGCCGCTACCTCCGTCCATCCTCTGCCCCCATCCGCCGCCTCGATGTCGCTCGATCGTAGAATAACCCATAACCCAAGTGCTCGATATGATCGATCGCACCCGACGTCCTACCTACCACTCCCAGACAGCGCAGGCAGCGGTGTGTCACCGATAAGCGCAGAGAGCGCCCCGGCACCGCGATAGCTGCGATGGGCGTTGTTGCATAAATCGAGCGAGATCCGTTGACGTTTACGCGCAACGGTGGCAGGGCCAGCCTCTTATCAAGTCAGATTCCAGAGTAACTGCCTAATTTTTGCCAAGAAAATGCGCAAGGACATACACAAGAAAGGTGAGCCGAAGGCTCGCTACCGTGTCAAGAATTGGGCGGCCTATAATGAAGGCCTGATCAACCAGGGGCACGTAACAATATGGATAGATGAAGTCGTCCTTGCCAGAATATACGATGCCATACCCACACGTGGTCGCCCGTGTCTATACGGCGATACGCTGATTCAGGCATTACTTGGCGTGAAGACCGTCTATCGACTGACGTTGCGCCCCCTGCAAGGTTTCACCCAAAGTCTGCGCGATTTGGCCTTCCCGAGCTTGCCGGTGCCGAATTACACCACGCTCTGTCGCCGGGCAAAAACGCTTGATGTCGAACTGCCGATCCTTCGTGACAATGAACCGATCTATCTGGTTGTCGACAGCACCGGTCTGAAGGTCTATGGAGAAGGTGAATGGAAGGTGCGCCAGCACGGCTACTCGAAGCGGCGCACGTGGCGTAAAGTCCATCTCGCGCTCAACGCGAATACAGGTCAAGTGCATGCCGCGCTAATGACGAATCAGAATGTGGCTGACGGTGACGCTCTGGCCAAGTTGCTCGACCAGATTCCACGCGAAGAACAAATCGATGTCATCGGCGGTGACGGTGCCTACGACACCAAGCCATGCCATGCGGCCATTGCTGCACGCAGTGCTATTCCTTCGATTCCGCCACGCGAGGGTGCCGCTCATTGGCCAGCGGATATGCCCGGTGCGGCGTGGCGTAATGGCGCGGTTGATGCAATTGCCCGTGACGGTCGTCGAGAATGGAAGCAACACAGTGGCTACCACCGGCGATCGCTTGCCGAGAATGCGATGTATCGGTTCAAGACCCTCACCGGCCACTGTCTCTGGGCGCGTCACATCGCCGCGCAGGCGACCGAGGTCTCCGTTCGCGTCGGTCGTCATCAAGCGTGTGTGGCGGGGCCCTCGCTCGTCCGCAATCCGTTCGTATCGCCTGAAATTATGCCCCTCGATGCTATCGCGTCCTCACACTCGATTTATGCAACAACGCCATTTCCAAATTACGAATTTCGGATCAATATGCAACCTTGCCGCAGCGCTGCCTGATCGCCAGGTGTTGGCGACCGATTTCGAAACGCCCGTGCTGGCCCGGTGCCGCATTACAATATCGCCTATGACGCAAACTGTGCTGCTTGCCATCGAGACCTCGACTGAATTCTGCTCGGTTGCCCTGATCGCTGCTTCCGCCGCGGCGCCTGTCTTCACCGCCCCACGCATCTGGTTCCGTCACGACGAGACGGGTGCTGTCTCGAGCATGCGCGTGCTTCCGGCCGTACGTGAAGTGCTTGACGAGGCCGGCTTCACGCTGGCCGACTGCGTCGCGATCGCCTTCGGCACCGGCCCCGGTTCGTTCACGGGCCTGCGCACCGCGACTGGCATTGCACAGGGCCTGGCCTTCGGTCGCAGCCTTCCGGTGGTTCCGGTCGGCACGCTGGCCGCCTGTGCCGAGCACGCGCGGCTCAACGCGCTGGACGCTGGCGGCAGCGCGCCGACTCGCGTGCTGGCTGCCCTCGATGCGCGCATGGACGAGGTCTACTGGGCCGACTATGTCTGGGACGAAATCGCCGGCGACTGGCGCACTCAGCAGCCGGCTGCGCTCGACACACTGGGCTTGCGCATCACGCCCACCGAGCCCTTCACGCTGGCCGGAAATGCGGCCGCCGCCTTCGGCGAACGCTTTCCGCTGGTGGCGCTGGCTGCCCATGTCGACGGTGCGGCACTACCGCACGCGGTGCCGCTTGCGCAACTCGCGCTGCGCGCGTTCCGCGCTGACCGTGTGATGCCGGCCGACCAGGCCGTACCGGAATACGTGCGCAACAAAGTCGCGCAGACCACCGCCGAGCGGATCGCCGAGCGTGCCGCACGGGAGGGCGGTCTATGAGTGGCGTGCTGATGACCGACCGTTATCTGGCACCGATAACGGATGCCGATCTCGACGAGGTGGTTGAGATCGAGAAGGCCGCTTACGAATTCCCGTGGTCGCGCAGCAACTTCGAGAATTCGCTGCGTAACGGCTATTTCAGTGTCTGCATGCGGCACGTGATGGGCACCCTGATCGGCTATTGCGTGCTGATGCCGGTGTTCAACGAGATGCACCTGCTCAATCTGTGCGTCGCGCCGGTCGCGCAGCATGCTGGCTATGGGCTCACGCTGCTCCGCGAGGCGATGCGCATCGCGCGCACCGAGCGGCTCGAGGGTATATTGCTCGAGGTGCGGTCGTCTAATCCGCGTGCGATCCGCCTCTACGAGGGCTGCGGCTTCGAGGTGGTCGGGCATCGCAAGAACTATTACCCGGCGCAGCACCGCACGCGCGAGGACGCGATCGTGATGCGGCTGCCGCTCGACACTCAGGAAGGCACGCATGAGCTGGCGTGACTCGGCGCTAGACGAAATGGGGCTCGGGCCGCGCTGGGTGTGGCGCGGGCAGAGGGCGGCCCAGGTCACGGCAGGCGAGGCGCAAGCCGGTGCGGTCGTGACGATGGTGTCCTCGGAGACGATTACTCCGCCGGCGACGGCCGATAGAATCGGCGACCAGGGGAGTGATGAGAAGTTGCCGCCGGAAGACGCGCACGTGGAACGATCTGCGCCCGGTCGCGAGCTGCTTCGCCCGGCACTCGGCGCGACGTGCCCTTCCTCTTCTGCCACGAAGGCCATGGTTGCGCGCACATCCGCCGTGGCGCGGGCCGCTCGCGGCGCGCCGGCCAACAAGGCTTTTTCGTTTGACGATCCATCCTGGTTCAATCTCGTGCCCGATGCGCCGCCGCCTGGCCTAGTGCCGGTGCCGCCGGTGCAGCGGTCCGCCGCAGCATCCTCGATCGACGATCTCGCCTGGAGCGATCTCGAGGCGCGCGTGGCCGAGTGCCAACGCTGCCGGCTCTGCGAGAAGCGCACTCAGACCGTGTTCGGAGTCGGCGATCGCGAGGCCGACTGGATGCTGGTCGGCGAAGCGCCCGGCGAAAACGAGGATAGACAGGGCAAGCCCTTCGTCGGCCAGGCTGGCAAGTTGCTTGACAGCATGCTGCATGCGCTCTCGCTGGAGCGTGGCAACAACGTCTACATCGCTAACGTGATCAAGTGTCGCCCGCCCGGCAATCGTAATCCCGAGCCCGACGAGGTCGCGCGCTGCGAGCCCTACCTACAGCGACAGGTCGCGCTGATCAAGCCAAAACTGATCGTAGCGCTGGGGCGCTTCGCCGCGCAGACGCTACTGAAGTCCGACGGCAGCATCGCCTCGATGCGGGGGCGCGTCCAGCAGTACGAGAGCGTTCCGGTGATCGTCTCTTACCATCCCGCCTACCTGCTGCGCAGCCTACCAGACAAATCGAAGGCCTGGGCCGATCTGTGCCTGGCCCGCGCTACTTTTAGCAAGGCTACGGGGGCGTATGACTGAATCGGCTCGGGTTTTCGGAGATCTCAACCTTTGAGAGAATGCGGTCATGGAAAAATTACATGTCGAAAAAACATTGTTGTATAAATCGAGCGAGAGCCGTTGAGGTTTATGCGTAACGGTCGCGGGGCCAGCCCCCTGTTATTTGATCCGCAATCCGTTCGTATCGCCTGAAATTATGCACGTCGATGCCATTGCGTCCTCACGCTCGATTTATGCCACAACGCCGCCCTACACCCGCGAAGGTGTAGCTAGATTACGGGACAAACCGAGCAGCGGAGCGGTGAGCCCAAGTCGAGCTCTGAGTGAGTAGGAGCAGCAGGAAGTGGAGATTCGCATGGGCGTTGTTGAGTCGGTCTCCGCTTTTCGGGCGCTACGCACTCTGATCGCCGCGACCGACTCCAGCCACGCAACCACAGCTACGAATTTACAAAGACGCCGCAACGATCCATGCGAGGGCATGCGGGCCGTTACGTCAGGTGAGGATGAAGATCGACCTGGACCGGCTCAAGCCTCTGCGCTGGCCTCGTCAAGTTCGAGCACGTCGGCGGCGCTCAGTTCGAGCCGGATCGCTTCGCCGAGGGCCTTCAACTGCTCGAGGGAGGTGGCGCTGGCGATCGGCGCGGTGATGCTCGACCGCGCGATCTGCCAGGCCAGCGCGACCGAGGCCGGCGTCGAGCGATGGCGCCCGGCCACCGCATCGAGCGCTGCGAGAATCCGCAGGCCGCGCGGATTCAGGTACTTATCGACGTGCGCGCCGCGCTGGCTCTTGCTTAAATCGGCCTCAGAACGATACTTGCCGCTCAGGAAACCGCTGGCCAGCGCGTAGTAGTTGATCACACCCAGGCCCAGTTCTTTCACAACCGGCTCGAGATCGTTCTCATACTCGGTGCGGTCGTACAGGTTGTACTCGGGCTGGATCACCTGGTATGCCGGAAGGCCGTCGCGGCGGCTGATTTCGGCCGCCGCGCGCAGCCGCGCACCGCTGTAGTTCGAGGCGCCGATGATGCGTACCTTGCCCGCCTCTACTAGCCTTTGATAGGCACCCAGCGCCTCCTCCAGCGAGGCCGTTTCGGGTAGGTCACGATGCGATAAATAGAGATCGATGTAATCAGTCTGCAAGCGTCGCAGCGAATCGTCGACCGCCTTTAGGATGTTTGCGCGCGACAGCCCTGCGCGCGCATCGAGCATGCCGACCTTGGTGGCAATCACCACGCTGTCGCGCTTACCGGTGCGCTTGAGCCACTTGCCGATAATGGTTTCCGACTCGCCGCCGTGGTTGCCAGGCACCCAGGCCGAATAGACGTCGGCGGTGTCGATGAAGTTGATGCCGCTGTCCTCGAGCGCGTCGAGCAGCGAAAACGAAGTGGCTTCGTCGACCGTCCAGCCAAACACGTTGCCGCCGAACGCGATAGGCGAGACCTGGATCTCCGAATTGCCGAGTGAACGCGTTGCCATCTACCTATCCTCCATAGAATTGTTGAAGTCGCCGGGCGCGTAGGACGCGGCAGGCGGCGCGATTCGAGCCGATGCGCCATGCTAGTGCCGCGCATCAACGCGACCAAGCGATCAAACCTAAAATGGAAATGGGCTGCGCTGGCAAGTTTCCCAGCGTCAGAACAGTTATTGATCAGCAATTCGTTATCTTGAAATTAGAAAATCGTCCCTCATGTCCCGTTTTTCCATGCCACACATGAGGGACGATTTTCTAATTTCAAGATAACGAATTGCTGATCAATAACGCCAGTCCGCCTGACAATCGTCGACGCCTGACCAGGACGGCTTCGTCGTCCTTTAGCTCAAGACTCGAAGCAGGCGCCGAGCGAGGCGACGGTCGCGCGTGGATTGGCCGCTGCCATCACTGCGCTGACTACGGCGACGCTGCCCACGCCGGTGGCGATCACCGCCGGCAGGGTAGCGCCGGTAATGCCGCCGATCGCGACCAGCGGCGCATGCTGACCGGCCAGCCGTGCGTAGCGCGCGATCCGCATCAGCCCCTGGGGGGGGCGGCGACCGCCTTGGTAGTGGTGGCGTAGACGGGGCCCATCGCCAGGTAGCTCGGTCGCAGGCGAAGCGCCACCAGCATCTCGTAATAGCCGTGGCTCGACAGTCCCAGGCGCAGTCCGGCCACTGCGATTGCGCCGAGATCAGCCGTCTGAAGATCTTCCTGTCCGAGGTGGACGCCGTAGGCACCTGCCTCGATCGCCAGTTGCCAGTGATCGTTGATAAACACGCGCGCGTCGGGATGGCGGTGTCCTGCCGCGATGGCGCGAGCAATCTCGTCGACGAGCTGCCCGTCCGGCATACCCTTCAGGCGCAGCTGCACGGTCCGCGCACCGTAGTCGAGTACGCGCTCGACCCATGCGGCCGAGGGTACCACCGGGTACAGCCCCAGCCGTTCCGGGCACGGCGCGAAGGCCGTCTCTGGCGGTTCCGGCGCGCCGGCGATCGAGGGAAAGCGGGCCGAATCGACCGGCCAGGGGTCGCCCGCGGCAGCCTCGTCGCCGTCACGCCACGCCAGCGCCAGTACCAGCGCGTCGTGCAGCTCGAATCCGCAATCGAGAAAAGCGATCAGCGCGGCGATCCAGTCGTCAGCGAGCTGTGCGGAGGCCGTCAGCGCGTGGCGCACCACGCCGTTCACCAAGGTAGCGTGACGCTCGTCGATCGCGATCAGGGTGCCGCCCGCAGCAATCACGCCGGCGGCGTGCGCCGCCTTAGCCTCGGCATCGCCGGCGGTGACGATCAGCAGGTCACCTGCGACCAGATGTTCGGGTGCGTCGATACAGATTCGCATCGACACGGCGTGCGCGGGCCAGTCACCGAGGCGCACGCGGATCCGCTCAGCAACCGCCGCGAGTTCTTCAGCGGGCGGCCAGAACAGCTCAGCGAAATTCGCAGGGGTGGAGACACGACTGCTCATCATCGCGCGCACCCGTCCTGATGCCAGAACGGAATATAGATGAAAACAGCCATTCCATGGGCAATTTCAAGGGTGAAGTGTAATATACCCTTGGTTGTTAATTTGAAATTCGTGATCTTGAAATTGCGTTGTTGCATAAATCGAGTGTGAGGATGCAATAGCATTGACGGGCATAATTTTAGGCAATACGAACGGATTGCGGACGAGCGAGGTCCGCCATACGGTTGATGACGCCGACGCGAATGGAGACCTCGGTCGCCTGCGAGTCGATGTGACGCGCCCAGAGACAGTTGCCGGTGAGGATCTTGAACCGATACATCGCATTCTCGGCAAGCGATCGCCGGTGGTAGCCACTTTTTTGCTTCCATTCTCGACGACCGTCACGGGCAATTGCATCAACCGCGCCATTACGCCACGCCGCACCGAGCATATCCGCTAGCCAATGAACGGCACCCTCGCGTGGCGGAATCGAAGGAATAGCACTGCGTGCAGCAATGGCCGCATGGCATGGCTTGGTGTCGTAGAGGGACCATCACCGCCGATGACATCGATTTGTTCTTCGCGTGGAATCTGGTCGAGCAAGTTGGCCAGAGCGTCACCGTCAGCCACATTCTGATTCGTCATTAGCGCGGCATGCACTTGACCCGTATGCGCGTTGAGCGCGAGATGGACTTTACGCCACGTACGCCGCTTCGAGTAGCCGTGCTGGCGCACCTTCCATTCACCTTCGCCATAGACCTTCAGACCGGTGCTGTCGACATCCAGATGGATCGGTTCATTGTAACGAAGGATCGGCAGTTCGACATCAAGCGTTTTTGCCCGGCGACAGAGCGTGGTGTAATTCGGCACCGGCAAGCTCGGGAAGGCTAGATCGCGCAGACTTTGGGTGAAACCTTGCAGCGCGCGCAACGTCAGTCGATAGACGGTCTTCACGCCAAGTAATTCCCGAATCAGCGTATCGCCGTATAGACACGGGCGGCGTTGTTGCATAAATCGAGCGTGAGGACGCCATGGTATCGCCTGAAATTATGCCCGTCGATACCATGGCGTCCTCACGCTCGATTTATGCAACAACGCCCTTCAGATTTGAGGCTGCCGTGGATCACGGAGGCGTTTGCCGGTCGCGACAGGAATGCCTCGGCCAGGTCGAAATCCTCGGGATACGTGACCTTGAAGTTACGAAGATTTCCCTGCACCACGCGTGGTGCGTGGCCGGCCCATTCGATCGCGCTGGCCTCGTCGGTCAAATTGTGGCCGTCGTGCTGCGCGGCGAGGATCGCCTCACGTAGCATGCCGATACGGAACATCTGTGGCGTTTGCGCCTGCCACAACCCGTCGCGTGCCTCCGTGCGGGCAATTTCTTCGCCGGTGTCCAGCACGCGCTTGAGCGTGTCGGCCACCGGCAGTGCGACGATGCCGCCCACTGGATTGTCCTTGCACGTAGAGATCAGCGTACGGATCAGCGCCGGCGTGATGCCGGGGCGTGCCGCGTCGTGTACCAGCACCCAGTCCGTGTCGATCGCACCGAACTCGCCCAGTTGCATCAGCCCGTTGAGCACCGAGGCTTGGCGCGAGGTGCCGCCGTAGCGGCTGACCGCGAAGCGGAGGCCTGGGAAGCGACGCGCGTCGAAGTGCGGATCGTCCGGGGAGATTACCACAAGGGTCTGTGCGAGTTCGCTGAGCATATTGAAAGCGGCTAGCGTATAGTGCAGCATCGCGCGACCGGCGAGCGTGTGGTACTGCTTGGGCAGCGCTGAACCGGAGCGGCTGCCAGTGCCGGCGCAGGGAATCAGGGCGAAAAGTTGAGAACTCACGAGAGCGAACGCCGGTAATAGGGAAATCGAAGTGGCGCTTTTATATTGAGCCGCAATTCGTGATCTTTAAATTGAGAAATCTTCCCTCATGTGAGGGGCATGGAAAACAACGAGACACGAGAGACGATTTTCTAATTTAAAAATCACGAATTGCGGCTCAATAATAGGGGGCGGTTTCAAGAGCGAAGTGCAACACACCACGGCGTTGTTGCATAAATCGAACGTGAGGACGCCATGGCATCGGACCGGCATAATTCAGGCGATACGAACGGATTGCGGACGAGCGAGGTCCGCCATGCGGTTGATGACGCCGCCGCGCAGGCAACCTCGGTCGCCTGCGAGTCGATGTGACGCGCCCAGAGACAGTGGCCGGTGAGGGTCTTGAACCGATAGATCGCATTCTCGGCAAGCGATCGCCGGTGGTATCCACTGTCTTGCTTCCATTCTCGACGACCGTCACGGGCAATTGCATCAACCGCGCCATTACGCCACGCCGCACCGGGCATATCCGCTGGCCAATGAACGGCACCCTCGCGTGACGGAATCGAAGGAATAGCACTGCGTGCAGCAATGGCCGCATGGCATGGCTTGGTGTCGTAGGCACCATTACCGCCGATGGGCGTTGTTGCATAAATCGGGTATTCGGATTAGTCGGTTGATGCAGGTGACTTCCAACCATTCTCGGAATAGTTCCGGCCCTGTTGTGTTGATGGAAGGGCCGTCAGCAGATGCTCCCGCAGCGGAGTTGTTGCACGCAGGGCTGTTCCTTCAATTCCCCTACGCGAGGGTGCCGCTCATTGGCTAGAGGATAAGCCCAGTGCGGCATGGCGTAAGGGCGCAGTTGATGCAATTGTCTATGACAATCGTCGAGAATGGAAGAAAGACAGTGGCTTCCACCGGCGATCGCTTGCGGAGAATGCGATGTATCGGTTCAAGACGCTCACCGGCAACTGTCTCTGGCTGCGTTACATCGACTCGGCGGCGACCAAGGTCGCCGCCGAGTCAGCGTAATCAACCCCATATGGGTGGACCTCGCTCGCCCGCAATCCGTTTGTATCGCCTGACATTATGCCCGTAGATGCCATGGCGTCCTCACGCTCGATTTATGCAACAACGCCCAGTTACTCTGGAATCTGACTTGATAGGGAGCTGGCCCCGCGACCGTTGCGCGTACACGTCAACGGATCTCGCTTGATTTATGCAACAACGCGCCGCCCACCGACGAGACACGGCTCAGCCGGCGGACCGCGCCGCTGATACCGCCTGAGCCAGGCCCACGTATTCGTCGACCCCAACCTCATCGGCGCGACGCGCCAAGTCAAAGCCAAGCGCTTCGAAACCAATCGCGTCGCGATAGGTGCAGAGCGCGTTGCGCAGCATCTTGCGGCGCTGGGAGAAGGCCGCCGTAACCACCTCGCCAAGCACCGCGACATCGACCGCTGCCAGCTCTTGCGTCGCGTAGGGAATCATCCGCACGATCGCTGAATCGACCTTCGGTGGCGGCTGGAACGATTCGGGCGGCACGTCGATCAGCTTGTCCATCACGTAGCGATACTGCAGCATCACCGAAAGGCGGCTGAAAGCCTTGTTGCCCGGCTCGGCCACCATCCGCTCAACCAGCTCATTCTGGAGCATACAGTGCTGGTCGACCACACTCTCGGCAAAGTCCATCAGGTGGAACAGCAGCGGGCTAGAGATATTATAGGGCAGGTTTCCGATGATACGTAGTGAAGGTTTGTCGCCGGGCAACGCTAGCGAGCCGAAGTCGAAGGCCAGCGCATCGCCCGAATGTAGCTCCAACCGCGCGCCGAAGCGCTGCTTGAGGCGCCTGACTAAATTGCGGTCGAGCTCGACCGCGTACAACGGCGATTCCGGCGTAGCCAGGCGCTCGATTACGGGCCCCGTCAGCGCGCCGAGGCCCGGCCCGATCTCGACCATACGCTCGCCACGCTCGGGGTGAATCGCCTTGACGATCGAATCGATCACGCCGAGATCGACGAGAAAATTCTGCCCAAAGCGCTTGTGCGCGAAGTGTCCTTGGTGCTGTCTGCTGTTTAACATCGAATTCGGAAAAAAGAAAAAGGCGGGCTGGGGAATTTAGACCGCGCTGGCGGCGTTGTTGTATAAATCGAGGGTGAAGACACAATGGCATCGACCGGCATAATTTTAGGCGATACGAATAGATTACGGACGAGCGAGGTCCGCCATGCTACGGTTGATTACGCCGACGCGAACGGCGACTTCGGTCGCCTGCGAGTCGATGTGACGCGCCCAGAGAAACTTGCGGGTGAGCGTCTTGAACCGATACATCGCATTCTCGGCAAGCGATCACCGGTTGTAGCCACTGTCCTTCCTTTCATTCTCGACGACCGTCACGGGCAATTGCATCAACCGCGCCATTACGCCACGCCGCACCGGGCGTATTCGCTGGGCGTTGTTGCATAAATCGAGCGAGATCCGTTGACGTTTACGCGCAACGGTCGCGGGGCCAGCCTCCTATCAAGTCAGATTCCAGAGTAACTGCCTAATTCTTGCCAAGAAAATGCGCAAGGACATACACAAGAAAGGTGAGCCGAAGGCACGCTACCGTGTCAGGAATTTGGCGGCCTATAATGAAGGCCTGATCAACCGGGGGAACGTAACAATATAGATAGATGAAGCCGTCCTTGCCAGAATACCCGATGCCATACCCACACGTGGTTGCCCGTGCCTATACGGCGATACGCTGATTCAGGCATTACTTGGCGTGAAGACCGTCTATCGACTGACCTTGCGCGCCCTGCAAGGTTTCACCCAAAGTCTGCGCGATTTGGCCTTCCCGCGCTTTCCGGTGCCGAATTACACCACGCTCTGTCGCCGGGCAAAAACGCTTGATGTCGAACTGCCGATCCTTCGTGACAATGAACCGATCCATCTGGTTGTCGACAGCACCGGTCTGAAGGTCTATGGAGAAGGTGAATGGAAGGTGCGCCAGCACGGCTACTCGAAGCGGCGCACGTGGCGTAAAGTCCATCTCGCGCTCAACGCGAATACAGGTCAAGTGCATGCCGCGCTAATGACGAATCAGCATGTGGCTGACGGTGACGCTCTGGCCAAGTTGCTCGACCAGATTCCACGCGAAGAACAAATCGATGTCATCGGCGGTGACGGTGCCTACGACACCAAGCCATGCCATGCGGCCATTGCTGCACGCAGTGCTATTCCTTCGATTCCGCCACGCGAGGGTGCCGCTCATTGGCCAGCGGATATGCCCGGTGCGGCGTGGCGTAATGGCGCGGGTTGATGCAATTGCCCGTGACGGTCGTCGAGAATGGAAGCAACACAGTGGCTACCACCGGCGATCGCTTGCCGAGAATGCGATGTATCGGTTCAAGACCCTCACCGGCCACTGTCTCTGGGCGCGTCACATCGACGCGCAAGCGACCGAGGTCTCCGTTCGCGTCGGCGTCATCAACCGCATGGCGGACCTCGCTCGTCCGCAATCCGTTCGTATCGCCTGAATTATGCCCGTCCGATGCCATGGCGTCCTCACGTTCGATTTATGCAACAACGCCTATCCGCTGGCTAATGAGGGGCACACCTTCGCGTGGCGGAATCGAAGGAATAGCACTGAGTGCGGCGTTGTTGCATAAATCGAGCGAAAGCTGTTGACGTTTACGCGCAATGGTCTCCGGCCAGCCCCCTATCAACTCAGATTCCAGAGTAACTGCCTAATTTTTCCAAGAAAATGCGCAAGGACATACACAAGACAGGTGAGCCGAAGGCACGCTACCGTGTCAGGAATTGGTCGGCCTATAATGAAGGCCAGATCAACTGGGGGAACGTGACGATATGGATAGATGAATCTGTCCTTGCCAGGAAACCCGACGCCATACTCACGCGTGGTCGCCCGTGTCTATACGGGGCGATACGCTGATTTAGGCATTACTTGGAGTGAAAACCGTCTATCGACTGACGTTGCGCGCCCTGCAAGGTTTCACCCAAAGTCTGCGCGATCTGGCCTTCCCGAGCTTGCCGGTGCCGAATTTACACCACGCGCTGTCGCCGGGCAAAAACGCTTGATGTCGAACTGCCGGTCCTTCGTGACAATGAACCAATCCATCTGGTTTTCGACAGCACCGGTCTGAAGGTTTATGGCGAAAGTGAATGGAAGGTGCGCCAGCACGGCTACTCGAAGCGGTGCACGTGGCGTAAAGTCCATCGCGCGCTCAACGCGAATACGGGTCAAGTGCATGCCGCGCTAATGACGAATCAAAATGTGGCTGACGGTGACGCTCTGGCCCAGTTGCTCGACCAGATTCCACGCGAAGAACAAATCGATGTCATCGGCGGTGATGGTCCCTCTACGACACCAAGCCATGCCATGCGGCCATTGCTGCACGCAGTGCTATTCCTTCGATTCCGCCACGCGAGGGTGCCGTTCATTGGCTAGCGGATATGCTCGGTGCGGCGTGGCGTAATGGCGCGGTTGATGCAATTGCCCGTGACGGTCGTCGAGAATGGAAGCAAAAAAGTGGCTACCACCGGCGATCGCTTGCCGAGAATGCGATGTATCGGTTCAAGATCCTCACCGGCAACTGTCTCTGGGCGCGTCACATCGACTCGCAGGCGACCGAGGTCTCCATTCGCGTCGGCGTCATCAACCGTATGGCGGACCTCGCTCGTCCGCAATCCGTTCGTATCGCCTGAAATTTCCCGTCGATGGCTATTGCGTCCTCACACTCGATTTATGCAACAACGCCGGTTTGACGCTGACGTTGCAAGGTGTCGGCTTGTATCTGGCGCGCTGGGGCTTCACCCCACAAAAGCCGATGAAACTGGCCTACGAGCAGCGACCAGAAGCGGTGCAGGCGACTGAACGAGACGTACCCGGAGATTGCGCGTCGGGTAAAAGACGAAGGCGAGGAAATTTATTGATCAGAAATTCGTGATCAATATGCAAGAATACCCAGCGAAGCGTCGAGTCGCGCGGCACCGCCGGCGCGGTACCGCGTTCAGCGCTTGGCCAGTTTTAGCGCGCCCAACGCCCGCTGGCGAGCCGCGGCATGATCGACGATTGGCCTGGGATAGGTTTCGCCGAGCAGCACACCGGCGGCCTCCAGCACGATCGGCTTGGCACGCCAGGGCGCGTGGATCGTATCAGCAGGCAAGCGTGCTAGCTCGGGCACCCAGCACCGTACATAGTCGCCTTCTGGATCGAACTTGCGCCCCTGCATGACGGGATTGAAGATGCGGAAATACGGTGCCGCGTCGGCACCGCAGCCGGCCACCCATTGCCAGTTCGCCGAATTATTAGCGATGTCGGCGTCGACTAGCGTGTCCCAGAACCAACGCTCGCCTACGCGCCAGTCAATCAGCAGATGCTTGATCAGAAAGGAGGCGACCACCATCCGCACACGGTTGTGCATCCAGCCCATGCTCCACAGTTCGCGCATGCCCGCGTCGACCAGTGGATAACCGGTGCGGCCACGGCACCAGGCGGTGAAGCCGGCCCTGTCGTCACGCCAAGGTATCGCGTCGAAACGCTCGCAATAGTTGCGCGTTGGCAGCTTGGGAAAGTAGTAAAGTAAGTGCGTGTTGAACTCGCGCCAGCCCAGCTCGCTGACGAATTTCTCGATGTCAGCGGCCACCGCGGCCCCCCCCGCGCGTGCAGCCTCCATCGCCGCGTGCCAGACCTGCCGCGCCGATAACTGGCCGAAGCGTAGGTAGGGCGATAGGAGGCTGGTCGCCGGTCGGTCGGGCCGATCGCGCGCCTCGCTGTAGCCGCGGATCTTCTTGTCGAGGAAGTGTTCGAGCAGCTTAAAGGCCGCCTCCTCCGTCGGCACCCAGGCTTCGCGCAGGCAACCCGCCCAGTCGGGTCGGGTTGGCAGCAGACCGAGCGCATCGATCTTCAGTGCACGGCGTGCGAGCGAAGCCGGCAGCGCGTGGAAGTGCCACGTTGAAGGCTCGGCCAGCGGCGTGCTCACGTCGCCACTCTTGAGTGCGGCGCGCCAATAAGCCGTGAACACCTGGAACGCGCCGCCGCTGCCTGTCTGCAGTTCCCAGGGCTCGCGTAACAGCGCGCCGTTGAAGCTCTCGGCCTTGATGCCGGCCTCCCGAAGCGAGCGCTTGAGCGCACTGTCGGTCTCGCGCGCGATGCTGTCATAGCGGCGGTTCCAGTAGATGGCGCCGGCATCAAGTTCCTCGACGAGCGCGGCAATGGTCTCGCGCTCGTTGCCCTCCAGCACGAGGAGGTGCCCGCTGTGCCCGGCCAAGCTCAGGTCGAGCGAACGCAGCGTTCCGTCAAGCCACCATCGCGCCGCGCCACCGAGCGGTCGCGTGCCCTCGCGCTCTAACACGTAGACGCAGACGATGGGCCGGCCCGATGCGGCAGCATGTACGAGCGCTGGATTATCAGTGAGTCGCAGGTCGTCGCGAAACCAGACGATCGCGGTTTGGGCGGAGGATTCTGCAGGCACGAGGCAAGCTCCGGTGAAATGAGTGATGACGAATCGATCGACCGGGCTGGCAGTGATAGCAGTACAGGCACGGGCACTCGCTCGATTGGGCATCAATAAGGCTTCCCTGCCCCAAAGGACGGGGTATCTAAAACCATCAAACTTGTAGTGGATTCGGTTGCTCAGACACGTTTTTACGATCAGGCCGCGAGCGTCAAGAGGCTGGCCTGACAGGCCTCGAGGGGTGAATGGACGGGGAGGCCTCAAATCTTGCAGGGGGCGGTTTCAAGAGTGGCGAGGTCCCATGGGGGTTGTTGCATAAATCAAGCGCGAGGACGCAATGGCATCGACGGGCATATTGATCGGCGTTGTTGCATAAATTTAGCGAGAGCCGGTGACGTTTACGCGCAACGTTCGCGGGGCCAGCCTCCTATCAAGTCAGATGCCAGAGTAACTGCCTAATTTTTGCCAAGAAAATGCGCAAGGACATACACAAGAAAGGTGAGCCGAAGGCACGCTACCGTGTCAGGAATTGGGCGGCCTATAATGAAGGCCTGATCAACCGGGGGAACGTGACGATATGGATAGATGAAGCCGTCCTTGCCAGAATACCCGATGCCACCCACACGTGGTCGCCCGTGTCTATACGGCGATACGCTGATTCAGGCATTACTTGGCGTGAAGACCGTCTATCGACTGACGTTGCGCGCCCTGCAAGGTTTCACCCAAAGTCTGCGCGATCTCGCCTTCCCGAGATTGCCGGTGCCGAATTACACCACGCTCTGTCGCCGGGCAAAACGCTTGATGTCGAACTGCCGATCCTTCGTGACAATGAACCGATCCATCTGGCTGTCGACAGCACCGGTCTGAAGGTCTATGGAGAAGGTGAATGGAAGGTGCGCCAGCACGGCTACTCGAAGCGGCGCACGTGGCGTAAAGTCCATCTCGCGCTCAACCCGAATACGGGTCAAGTGCATGCCGCGCTAATAACGCATCAGGATGTGGCTGACGGTGACGCTCTGGCCAAGTTGCTCGACCAGATATTCCACGCGAAAAATCGATGTCATCGGCGGTGATGGTGCCTACGACACCAAGCTATGCCATGCAGCCATTGCTGCACGCAGTGTTGTTCCTTCGATTCCGCCACGCAAGAATGCCGCTCATTGGCCAGCGCATACGCCCGGTGCAGCGTGGCATAACGGCGCCGGTTGATGCAATTGCCCGTGACGGTCGTAGCGAATAGAAGAAAGGCAGTGGCTACCACCGGCGATCGCTTGCCGAGCACATGATGTATCGATTCAAGACGCTCACCGGCAACCGTCTCTGGGCGCGTCACATCGACTCGAAGGCGACGAGATTACCATTCGCGGCGACCGTAAATCAACCGCATAACGGAGGACTTCGCTCGTCCGTAATCCGTTCGTATCGCCTGAATTATGCCTTTCGATACCATTGCGTCCTCACGCTCGATTTATGCAATAACGCCAGCCCCTTACTTAATCGAATCGATCTTGGCCTGCGCAGCCTGTGCCGAACTCAAACCCTGGAACTGCGACACGACCTGTTTGAAGGTGCGTTTCGCAGCCGCTTTTTGGCCTTGCTCCAGCTGGTTGGTGCCAATCGCCACCAGGGCATCGCCGGTGCGCGGGTGCTGCGGGAAGGTTTTCACCAGTGCCCGCCAGGTCGCCGTCGAGCCCTGGTAATCGCGCAGCGCATACTGCGCGTTTCCGAGCCAGTACTGCGCCACCGGCTGGTAGGGGCTCTGCGGATACTTGCCGATGAAGGTGCGAAACGAGGCAGCAGCGCCTTTGAAGTCGCCGGCGTGGAACTGCTGCGAAGCCGCGTTGAACGCGTCCGTTTCCCCGGGCTGGATCGTGCCCTCGACGCCATCGACCGTGGTCTGCTGGGGCTCAAACTTCTTGAGCCGCGTGTCTAGGTCGGTGTAGCCGTCTCGCTGCTGACGCTCGAGCATGGTCAGGCGGTTGGTTAGGTCTTCATTCTGCCCGCGGAGCGTCGCGACCTGCTGGTTCACCTGGTCGAGACGACCGGACTGGTCGAGGATCGCGCGTTGCGCGGCCGACAACTGGTTGGTCAGGTTGTCGGTGTGGCTACGCAGGTCTAGCACGGCGCGACGGGCTTCGTCGTCGTCGAATATGCCTGCGCTGGCCGGTGCCGCGCCGAGCGTAACACCGGCGACACAAGCCGCGGCGGCTATACGCAGCCAGGGAAATCGGTGCGTCATAGGGCTTGAATTCCCTTACTTACTGTTGATGATAAACGATGTCCGCTCGGCGGTTCTGCGCCCACGAGGCCTCGTCGTGGCCTAGCGCCTGTGGCTTTTCCTTGCCCAGGCTGACCGCTTCCATCTGAAAATCCGGCACGCCCAGTAGCGACAGGCCACGGCGAACCGCTTCTGCACGCTTCTGGCCCAGCGCGAGGTTGTACTCACTGGTGCCGCGTTCATCGGTGTTGCCCTGGATCAAAATGTGGCGCACCGAGTGGCTCTTCAGGTACTGCGCGTGCTGGGCAAGCAGCGACTGGTACTGGTTCGAAACCGAGTAGCTGTCCAAGTCGAAGTAGATGCTGCGCTTGGCCAGCGGGCTGTTCGGATTGTTCAACGGGTCGACGTTCACTTGCGCGATGTCGGTCGAGTTCGGTTGCGCCTGCAGCGCGTTGCCTTGCTCTTGCAGGTTTGCGTGTTCTTCGAGCTTGACGCCTGACTTACAGGCGGCGAGGGCGCTGATCATCATCACGGCGAGTGCCAAGGGCACTTTATTGGGCATCATGGTGAATCTCCTGTTGGTCATTTCATGAATGGCCCCCATGACGGCTCATGGCAGGAGCCGTCATGGACGGGCAGAATCTGTGGCGGCGAGCTACCGTCCGAGGGGACGGCAGCCAGCACACTCTGGCCATTGGCTTCGGTCGCGTACAGAATGTACTGACCGTTTGCCGCGAAACTCGGCGATGCGTCATGCGTCGTATTGGTGAGCGCGTTGACGGTGCCCGTTTGCAGATCCTGTACATACAGCTTGAAGCCCCGACCGGTGCGCGAGATATACGCGAGCAACTTGCCGTCTGGGCTGACTCGCGGGCTGGTGTTGTAACTGCCGGTGAATGTCACACGCTGCCCGCTGCCGGCGCTCTCGCCCTGTGCGGGCATCCGGTAGATTTGCGGCGCTCCACCACGATCGCTGGTGAAATAGATCCACCAACCATCAGGAGAATAAAAGGGTTCGGTATCGATCGAGCTGCTCTGGGTGAGCCGGCGCAGACCAATGCCTGTCGAACTGACCGAGTAGATCTGGGTATTGCCCGTTAGGGACAGCGCCACGGCCAGCGTCTGGCCGTCTGGCGACCAGGCTGGGGCGCTGTTGTTGCCTTTCTGGTTCGAAATCACGTAGCGTCGACCGGTCGGTAGGTCGTGGATGTAGACCACCGGCTTGCACAGTTCGAAGGACACGTACGCAACCTTCGTTCCGTTCGGCGACCAAGCCGGCGAAATAATCGGCTCGGAGCTAGTCAGCGCCGGCACCGCGTTCTCGCCGTCAGAATCGGAAATCAGCAGACGATACTTACCGCCCGAGCGCGTCACGTAGGACAGCCGCGTGCTAAACACGCTGCGCCCGCCCTTCAGCTTCTGGTAGATGAAGTCGGCAATTTTGTGGCCGGTCTTGCGCATGCTCTCTGCATCGTCACTGGCTGTCAGAGAGAGCCCGCCGAGGCTTTGCTGCTTGAGCGTATCGAACAGCAAAAAGTCGACCTTCACCTGACCGCTGGCGGCGCGGTTTACAGTACCGGCGACTAGCGCGTTCGCGCCCTTCGCCTTCCAGGCACTGTAGTCGACCGGGGTGGTCTCGGCAATCGGCGTGCTGCCGGCGTCAACATTCGAGAACTTACCGCTACGAGCCAGATCAGCGCGTACTACGGTCGTCACCGATTGCGGCAAGCCGCCTTCGTTGACGAAATTCGCGGTGGCAATCTGGAACTGCGTCGACCCGACGCCAGTTATGAGCACATTGACTTGCGCGTTGGCGGTGCTACCTGCCGCGATCAGGCACAAGGCCACTAGTGCCCTGAAACCCAGTTTCGTCATCAAACTCATGCGTCCTATTTCCTGTATGTAACTGTGCAACCGCAAAGATTTAACAATGGCCGATGCGTTCCTTGTGGCGACGGCGCGAGTGTATGCCTATTCTGGGCGTTGTTGCATAAATCGAACGTGAGGACGCCATGGCATCGGACGGGCATAATTCAGGCGATACGAACGGATTGCGGACGAGCGAGGTCCGCAATCCGTTCGTATCGCCTGAATTATGCCCGTCCGATGCCATGGCGTCCTCACGTTCGATTTATGCAACAACGCCCAATAACACCTCTATTTTGTGTCACTCCGCCGCCCGGAAGATAATTACAATATTCGCTGGGGTACTCCCGTTAGTATCGGGCGGCAGCGGCGAAGCCGACCGCACCGCGCCGACCACGGTTTCGTCCCAGGCCGCATTGCCGCTCGGCTTCACCACCGAGACGCCGAGCACGTTGCCCGACGGCGCGCAGCGGACTTGCAGGCGCGTCATTAGTCCTGCAGGGGTGCCGTTCCAGACGATAAACGGCCTTACCCGGCGCTTAACCTTGTCGGCATAACGGGGCAAGGTGGCATTGCCTCCCGAGCCAGAGCCCAAGTCACGCTTGGTCAGGCCATCTCGCCGGCTCTGGCCGGCGCCTGCCGAGCCTTGCAGCTGCACGAGGCGGGCCTGACGCTCCTTGTCGAGCTTGGCATTGGCCGCCGCGGTAGCCTTCGCCTTCGCCGCGGCTGCCGCCTTCTCGGACTCGGCGGCCCTCTTCTGCGCTTCGACTTGAGCCTGCTTGCGTTGCTGCTCGAGTTTCTTCTGCTGGGCGAGTTGTTGATGACGCAGCTTGTCAGCCTGCTTCTGCTTTTCTGCTATCTGCTGCTGGGCGATAAGCTGGGCGGCGCGTCTAACTTCGGCTTTCTGCTGCCGGGCCTTAAGCGCCTGCTGGCTGTAGTGCTCGGCGAGCCGGGTCTCGCGTGCGACCACTTCATGCTGCTGGCGGTGCTTCGGCTGCAGGGCAATCTCGGCATCGTCGTCCTGCGCCGGCGGCGACACCGAGCGAGGTGCCGGCGGCGCATCCGGCACCTCGGTCCACAGTTCAGCTTCCGGACCAGTCGGCGTGCTGTTCTGCCAATTGATGCCGTGGTAGAGCATGGCCACCAGCAGCACGTGCATCAGCGCCGCGAGCAGGAACGCGCGTCCCGTGCCGCGCTCTCGGGGCGGCTGCAACGGTGAGACGGTGTAGGTCTTACGTTGATTCATTGCGATTTGACGAGGAGACCCACGCGCTTCACGCCGCGCGCTTTCAGGTCGGACATGACGGTCATCACTTTATCGTACTGTACGGTCTTGTCGGCCGCGATTACCACCGGCTGATTAGGGTGGTTGGCCTGGCGCGAGGCGATAAAGTCGTCAAGAGCGGCTTTGCTCATGGTGTTTTCCTGTGGGGCACCGGCGTCGCTCTTGTAGCCCACGTTCATGCGACCGTCGGTCTGGATGTTGACCACCACGGGTGGCGTCTGGTCCTGTGGTGCCGCGTTGCCAACGGTCGGCAGATTGATCATCGACGGAGAAACGAGCGGGGACGTGACCATGAAGATCACGAGCAGCACTAGCATCACGTCGATGTAGGGCACGACGTTGATGTCGGCCATCAAGCGGCGAGAGCGGCCACCGCGCATGCTGAGACGAAGGGGAGTGCCGGCCATCGCGTGCTCTTTATTGAGCCTGGCGCTGCAGGATATTCGAGAACTCTTCGACGAAGGTCTCAAAGCGGCTTGCCAGGCGCTCGATGTCGTGTGCGTAGCGGTTGTAGGCCACCACTGCCGGAATCGCGGTGAACAGGCCGATCGCGGTAGCGACCAGCGCTTCAGCGATGCCGGGCGCGACGTTGGCCAGCGTAGCCTGCTGCACGTTGGCCAGGCCACGGAACGAATTGATGATCCCCCAGACCGTGCCGAACAGGCCGATGTAGGGGCTGACCGAGCCGACTGAGGCTAGGAAGGCGAGGTTAGCCGCGAGCATGTCCATCTCGCGCTGGAACGAGGCGAGCATCGCGCGGCGTGCGCCATCGAGGATCAGCGAGGGATCGGAGATGCGCTTTGCCTTGGCCTGCAGGAACTCGCACATGCCCGATGCAAAAATCCGTTCCAGCGAGCCGATCATGTGGCGATTGTTCACTGCGCTCTGGTAGAGCGCCTGGAGATCGCCGCCGGAGCAAAAATCGCGTTCGAAACGCTCGGTCTGCTTGTACGCCCTCCGGATCGAGAACCATTTTCGGAAAATGAACGTCCAGGACATCAGTGACAGCAGCAGGAGCAGCCCCATCACCGCCTGAGCGAGCTCGCCCCCACTGAGGACGAGAGAAACGATCGACAGGTCTTGTGGAGAGTTCATAGGTGTATAGCTGTCATGCTTTTTGGCGGCTGCGCCGCTTCGATGTCGCGGGCGCGCTATGGGTCCGGCGCTGCGCGCGTGGCGCGGGGCCCTGCCCTCGGGCAGACCGCGCGTCGCCCTTCGCTGTGCCGTCGTTGGTCCCGAATCAGGGTTGCAAGTTCATTGACTCGCAGGGGCATTGTTGCATAAAGGCATTGTTGCATAAATCGAGCGCGATCCATTGACGTTTACGCGCAACAGTCGCGGGGCCAGCCTCCTATCAAGTCAGATTCCAGAGTAACTGCCTAATTTTTGCCAAGAAAATGCGCAAGGACATACACAAGAAAGGTGAGCCGAAGGCACGCTACCGTGTCAGGAATTGGGCGGCCTATAATGAAGGCCTGATCAGCCGGGGGAACGTAACAATATGGATAGATGAAGCCGTCCTTGCCAGAATGCCTGATGCCATACCCACACGTGGTCGCCCGTGTGTATACGGCGATACGCTGATTCAGGCATTACTTGGCGTGAAGACCGTCTATCGACTGACCTTGCGCGCCCTGCAAGGTTTCACCCAAAGTCTGCGCGATTTGGCCTTCCCGAGCTTGCCGGTGCCGAATTACACCACGCTCTGTCGCCGGGCAAAAACGCTTGATGTCGAACTGCCGATCCTTCGTGACAATGAACCGATCCATCTGGTTGTCGACAGCACCGGTCTGAAGGTCTATGGAGAAGGTGAATGGAAGGTGCGCCAGCACGGCTACTCGAAGCGGCGCACGTGGCGTAAAGTCCATCTCGCGCTCAACGCGAATACAGGTCAAGTGCATGCCGCGCTAAATAACGAATCAGAATGTGGCTGACGGTGACGCTCTGGCCAAGTTGCTCGACCAGATTCCACGCGAAGAACAAATCGATGTCATCGGCGGTGACGGTGCCTACGACACCAAGCCATGCCATGCGGCCATTGCTGCACGCAGTGCTATTCCTTCAATTCCGCCACGCGAGGGTGCCGCTCATTGGCCAGCGGATATGCCCGGTGCGGCGTGGCGTAATGGCGCGGTTGATGCAATTGCCCGTGACGGTCGTCGAGCATGGAAGCAAGACAGTGGTTACCACCGGCGATCGCTTACCGAGAATGCGATGTATCGGTTCAAGACCCTCACCGGCAACTCTGTCTCTGGGCGCGTCACATCGACTTGCAGGCGACCGAGGTCACCGTTCGCGTCGGCGTCATCAACCGCATGGCGGACTTCGCTCGTCCGCAATCCGTTCGTATCGCCTGAAATTATGCCCGTCGATGCCATTGCATCCTCACGCTCGATTTATGCAACAACACTACTTTGGGTGAAACCTTGCAGGGCGTGCAACGTCAGTCGATAGACCGTTTTCACGTCAAGTAATGCCTGAATCAGGGTATCGCCATATAGATATGGGCGACCACGCGTGGGTATGGCGTTGGGTATTCTGGCAAGGACGGCTTCATCTATCCAGATCGTCACGTTCCCCCCGGTTGATCAGGCCTTCATTATAAGCCACCCAATTCCTGACACGGTAGCGTGCCTTCGGCTCATCTTTCTTGTGTATGTCCTTGCGCATTTTCTTGGCAAAAATTAGGCAGTTACTCTGGAATCTGACTTGATAGAAGGCTGGCCCCGCGACCGTTGCGCGTAAACGTCAACGGATCTCGCTCGATTTATGCAACAACGCCTCGATTTATGCAACAACGCCTCGCTCGGCGCGAAACGTGTCTGCTGCTACGGGCTGACAACCGATTACTGCATGGCCGAGTCCGCGCTCGATGTACGCGAAACCGGTATCGAGGCTTTCGTGATCGAAGGGGTGCCTGTCGCGCGATTGACCTTGATGGCTCGCTGGCGCCGGCCTGGTAAGAATTTCTGGCCGCGGGCGAGGCCCGCGGCCAGGCTGAGGCGGTGCTAGCTTGAGCAGGCCGCCTTCACCTGACAACCGTCTACAAGCAATTCGAACCAGGAGACTGACATGAAAGAAGTCGTAATCGTATCCACCGCCCGTACTGGGCTGGCGAAATCATGGCGCGGCGCGCTCAACATGACACACGGCGCGACACTGGGGGGGCATGTGGTGGCCGCTGCGGTCGAGCGCGCCAAGCTCGATCCGGCGCGCATTGAGGATGTGCTGATGGGCTGCGCGAACCCGGAGGGTGCCACCGGCACTAACATAGCGCGCCAGATCGTACTGCGCGCGGGCCTGCCCGTGTCGGTTCCGGGCATGACCATCAACCGTTTTTGTTCTTCTGGACTGCAGGCTATCGCGCTGGCTGCGCAGCGCGTGATCGCCGGCGAGGGTGAGGTATTCGTGGCGGGTGGCGTGGAGTCGATCTCTTGCGTGCAAAACGAGATGAATCACCACATGTTGCAAGAAGGTTGGCTGCGCGAGCACAAGCCCGAGATCTACTGGACCATGCTGCAGACCGCCGAGAATGTTTCAAAGCGCTACGGCATCGCGAAGGAGCGCCAGGACGAATACGGCGTGCAGTCGCAGCTGCGGGCGGCCGCCGCGCGCGAAGCCGGCTACTTCGACGCCGAGATCGTGCCGATCACCGTGCTGGCGGGCGTAGCCGACAAGGAGACCGGACGTCTGCATACGCGCGAGGTCATGCTCTCGTCGGACGAGGGGATTCGTCCTGATACTACGCTGGAAGATGTCTTGAAGATTCGCTCGGCAGCGCAGGGCGGGGTGATCACGGCGGGCAATGCCAGCCAGTTCTCGGACGGCGCCTCGGCCTGCGTGGTGATGAACGCAGAAGTTGCTGAGCGCGAAGGACTGGTGCCACTGGGCATCTTCCGTGGTTTCACGGTGGCCGGCTGCGAGCCTGATGAGATGGGCATCGGCCCGGTATTCGCAGTGTCCAAGTTGCTCCAGCAGGCGGGCTTGAAGGTGTCCGACATCGATCTGTGGGAACTCAACGAGGCCTTCGCGGTGCAGGTTCTGTACTGCCAGGACACGCTTGGGATTCCGACCGACCGGCTCAACGTCAACGGTGGCGCGATCGCAGTGGGCCATCCCTATGGGGTTTCTGGCGCACGCCTGGTCGGCCATGCGCTGATCGAAGGAAAGCGACGCGGCGCGAAATACGTGGTGGTCACCATGTGCATCGGCGGCGGGCAAGGCGCGGCGGGGTTGTTCGAGATCGCATAATCGCGTGACGGCGGTCGGATCGGCTGACAAGAAGGGCGGGCGGCGCTGCGACGGCGTCCGCTCTTTGTGCTTCCGCTTGACGATCGCTTCCTCGTGAGGCACGTGAAGCGCGGGGACGTCAGGTGATCAACCTGCGCACGCGCGGCTGGACCTACGACGAAATTGCCGAGCATACGAACCTGTCGCGCACGGGCATGTGCGATATTTGCAAGCGCTACACCCGCGAAGGTTCGGCTGGATTGCGGGACAAGCCGAGCGGCGGAGGGGTGATGAACTTAAGTCAAGCCATGAGTGAACAGCAGGAAGTAAAAATTCGCATGCTGTTGGGCCTTGTGGCATAAATCGAGCGAGAGCCGTTGACGTTTACGCGCAACGGTCGCGGGGCCAGCCCCTATCAAGTCAGATTCCAGAGTAACTGCCTCATTCTTGCCAAGAAAATGCGTAAGGACATACACAAGACAGGTGAGCCGAAGGCACGCTACCGTGTCAGGAATTGGGCGGCCTATAATGAAGGCCTGATCAACCGGGGGAACGTAACAATATGGATAGATGAAGCCGTCCTTGCCAGAATACCCGATGCCATACCCACACGTGGTCGCCCGTGTCTATACGGCGATACGCTGATTCAGGCATTACTTGGCGTGAAGACCGTCTATCGACTGACCTTGCGCGCCCTGCAAGGTTTCACCCAAAGTCTGCGCGATTTGGCCTTCTCGAGCTTGCCGGTGCCGAATTACACCACGCTCTGTCGCCGGGCAAAAACGCTTGATGTCGAACTGCCGATCCTTCGTGACAATGAACCGATCCATCTGGTTGTCGACAGCACCGGTCTGAAGGTCTATGGAGAAGGGCGTTGTTGCATAAATCAAGTGTGAGGACGCAACGGAACGGATTGCGGACCTCGCTCGTCCGCAATCCGTTCGTATCGCCTGAAATTATCCCGTCGATGCCATTGCGTCCTTGCGCTCGATTTATGCAACAACGCCACTTGAGAATGGGCCGTTGCTTACATCCAGTCTACATAGCGTCGTATGCTGATATTTCCAGTCAGATATCCCCGGATCAATAGTAGAAATCGTTTTCCAGGAACGGCGTGCGCTTGACCACCTCGTCGAGCATAACGAGCGCCTCGAGTAGCGTGGCCATGCGATGCAGTGGCACGGCGTTGGGGCCGTCGGATTTCGCCTCGGCAGGGTTCGGGTGGGTTTCCATGAATAGGCCCGCCACGCCCGTGGCCACTGCCGCTCGCGCCAGCACCGGAACGAACTCGCGCTGGCCGCTCGAGCTGGTACCCTGCCCGCCCGGCAGTTGCACCGAGTGGGTGGCGTCGAACACCACCGGTGCGCCGGTTTCGCGCATGATGGCCAGCGAGCGCATGTCCGACACGAGATTATTGTAGCCGAACGAGACGCCGCGTTCACAGGCCAGGAAGCGGTCCTCGGAGAGGCCGGCCTCGCGCGCCGCCGCGCGCGCCTTGTCGATCACGTTCTTCATGTCGTGCGGCGCAAGAAACTGGCCCTTTTTGATGTTGACTGGCTTGCCCGAGTGCGCGCAGGCGTGGATAAAATTGGTCTGCCGGCACAGGAAGGCCGGTGTCTGCAGCACGTCGACAGCCGCAGCGACCGGCTCGATTTCGTCCACTTCGTGCACGTCCGTCAGCACCGGCAGGCCGAGCTGGCGCTTGACCTCGGAGAGGATGCGCAGGCCCTCGTCCATGCCGGGGCCTCGAAACGAGGTGCTTGAGCTGCGATTGGCCTTGTCGAACGAGGACTTGTAGATAAACCGGATATTCAGCTTCACGCAGATTTCTTTGAGATAGCCCGCTGTGTCGATCGTCATCTGCTCCGATTCGACGACGCAAGTGCCAGCGATCAGAAAGAACGGTTGATCGAGGCCGACTTCGAAATCGCCAAGTTTCATACTTTCACTCCAGCACGCGCCTGCTGGCTGGCGAGCGCGGCTTCGACGAACGACTTGAACAGGGGATGACCATCACGGGGTGTGGAGGTGAATTCCGGGTGGAACTGGACGCCGACGAACCAGGGATGCATCGAGCGCGGTAGCTCCATCATTTCAGGCAGGTCTTCGCTCGGCGTGCGCGCGCTGATCACCAGGCCGCCCGACTCGAGCTGCGGTACAAAGTGGTTGTTGACTTCGTAGCGGTGACGGTGACGTTCGTTCACGTCGCTACCGTAGATTGCTTCGGCCAGCGTGCCGGCTTTGATCGAGCAGCGCTGCGAGCCGAGGCGCATGGTGCCGCCCAGGCCCGATGCCTCGGTGCGCGTCTCGACCTTGCCGTCGCGGTCGTACCACTCAGTGATCAGAGCGACCACGCGGTTCGGCGGCTTAGGATCGAACTCGGTACTGTTGGCATCCTTGAGGCCCACCACGTCGCGCGCGAACTCGATCACCGCCAGCTGCATGCCTAGGCAGATGCCGAGATACGGCATCTTGGACTCACGCGCATAGCGGATTGCTGCGATCTTGCCTTCGGTGCCACGACGACCGAAGCCGCCCGGCACCAGCACAGCGTCAAGATGCTTGAGGCTATCCACGCCCTTGGCCTCGATCTCTTCCGAATCGAGGTACTCAATGTTGACCTTAGTCGAGGTGTGGATCGAGGCGTGGCGCAGTGCCTCGATCAGCGATTTGTAGGACTCAGTCAGCTCAACGTACTTGCCGACCATCCCGATCTTGACTTCATGCTGCGGGTGATCGAGCTTGTCGACTAGGGAAGCCCACATGGCGAGGTCGGCATCCTTCACCGTCAGCTTTAGTTCCTCGCAGATGATGCGATCGAGGCTCTGGTCGTGCAGCATCTGCGGGATCTTGTAGATGCTGTCGACGTCCCACACGGAAATTACCGCATCCTTGGGTACGTTCGAGAACAGCGAGATCTTCTGCGATTCGTCGTCTGGGATGCGGCGGTCGGCACGGCAGAGCAGCACGTGCGGCGAGATGCCGATCTCGCGCAGCTTCTGCACGCTGTGCTGGGTGGGCTTAGTTTTCAGCTCACCCGCCGTGGCGATGAACGGCACCAGGGTGAGGTGCACGAAGCAGGCGCTATTGCGGCCTAGGCGCAGGCTCATCTGGCGCACGGCCTCGAGGAAGGGCAACGATTCGATATCGCCAACCGTGCCGCCGATCTCGACGATCGCCACATCTGGCTCGCCGCAGGTGGCGGAAGCCGCGCCGCGCTCGATAAAGGTTTGGATCTCGTTGGTGATGTGCGGAATCACCTGGACCGTTTTGCCCAGATAGTCGCCGCGGCGCTCCTTACGAATCACCGACTCGTAGATCTGACCGGTCGTGAAGTTGTTGGCCTTGCGCATCTTGGTGCTGACGAAACGCTCGTAATGGCCGAGGTCGAGATCGGTCTCCGCGCCGTCTTCAGTCACGAAGACTTCACCGTGCTGGAACGGGTTCATCGTGCCTGGGTCAACATTGATGTACGGATCGAGTTTGAGGAGGGTGACTTTGAGACCGCGCGATTCGAGGATTGCGGCGAGAGAAGCGGCGGAAATCCCCTTGCCGAGGGAGGAAACTACGCCGCCGGTGACGAATACATATTTGGTCATCGCTGGATGCTCGCGGGAATAATCGGGCTCGGCGGTTTCAAGAGTGAAGTGCAACACACCGCTGGTTATTGATCCGCAATTCGTAATCTTGAAATTGTAGATCAATCATCAGGCCCGCGTTATAGGCCGCTCAGTTCCTGACACGGTAGCGCCCTTTTGGCTCACCTATCTTACGTATGTCCCGACGCATTTTTTCTTCTTGGTAAAAATCGAGAATTTACGCTGAAGGTAAACGCTTTCCGGACCTGGGGGCGCGCGCGTTCTACTGCCTCGACGATTTGCTCTAGCGCGGCGTCACACCCAAAGCTTCACAGACGACGTGCCTGCCCCCACGTCGCCACGGCGCTACGCAAGCTGCTGGAGGAAAGCACACCCCCGACTGGCATCTGAAAGGCATAGCTCACCAGCGTGACGAGCGGAGACGAGCCACGGCTATCCGTCAGATAGTACCGAGCATCCACTTCGCGAAGCCGTGGCGCCCGCTCAGGTTGAGCTTAATCCAGGCGCGCCGGAAATAGGTGGCGGCGGTGCTCTCGCACACGTTGAGCTGGCGCGCGATGACGGGGAGAGTATGGCCGCACAGATGCGCCAGGCAGACCTGGTATTCGCGGTTCGACAGCGTCACGCCGATCCGCCGCAAGCGCTCGTCGAAGCTGCGCTGCAGCCGAGCGGCCTGGCTTTCCGCTTGGGCCGGCAGGATCGACGGCGGCCATTCCGACCGGGGCTTCTGGGTCTTCTTGCGCGCATGATGGCCAAGCGCTGGTAGGATCGCTTCGGAGATCTGCTTCAGCGCCGACAGCTCCTGCAGCGAGAAATCTTGGCTATACTTTAAAGCGCGATACAGGGAAATGACGTAACGGCAGTTTTCCCGATGGTGCAGCAGGATGCACTGGCATAGCGTGGCGCCGCTCTGCTGCGGCTCGCCCGGGATCGAGCGAGGCTTCAGGTGGATCAACTGGGAATCCCTAGCATCGACGATCCGGTCGACGATCGCGGCGTCCGCCTCGTCGCGTCCCGTGACGCCGCCCCAGCTACCCAGGTGCTGGAACGCCGTAACTGTACGCCGCTTTTCGTCGAGCGTCCAATAGTTCGCCTCGATCACGTCAACCGGCACGTAGTCGTTGATCAAGCGGTGGATGCCAGCCAGGAAATTGTCGGTACCACTTTCGGTGATGACCTGCCCGATCTTTGCGAAAAAATTATCCAATTTCACACTCCTCGGAAACTGTATTTATGCAGCGTCTTGTGTGGATTTCCCTCGCCGGCGCTGGCAAGTATGCTGCGCCTGGCGTTGTTGCATAAATCGAACGTGAGGACGCCATGGCATCGGACGGGCATAATTCAGGCGATACGAACGGATTGCGAACGAGCGAGGTCCGCCATGCGGTTGATGACGCCGACGCGAACGGCGACCTCGGTCGCCTGCGCGGCGATGTGACGCGCCCAGAGACAGTGGCCGGTGAGGGTCTTGAACCGATACATCGCATCCTCGGCAAGCGAACGCCGGTGGTAGCCACTGTGTTGCTTCCATTCTCGACGACCGTCACGGGCAATTGCATCAACCGCGCCATTACGCCACGCCGTTCATATCCGCTGGCCAATGAACGGCACCCTCGCGTGGCGGAATCGAAAGAATAGCACTGCGTGCAGCAATGGCCGCATGGCATGGCTTTGTGTCGTAGGCACCATCACCGCCGATGACATCGATTTGTTCTTCGCGTGGAATCTGGTCGAGCAACTTGGCCAGAGCGTCACCGTCAGCCACATTCTGATTCGTCATTAGCGCGGCATGCACTTGACCTGTATTCGCGTTGAGCGCGAGATGGACTTTACGCCACGTGCGCCGCTTCGAGTAGCCGTGCTGGCGCACCTTCCATGCACCTTCTCCATAGATCTTCAGACCGGTGGTGTCGACAACCAGATGGATCGGTTCATTGTCACGAAGGATCGGCAGTTCGACATCAAGCGTTTTGCCCGGCGACAGAGCGTGGTGTAATTCGGCACCGGCAAGCTCGGGAAGGCCAGATCGCGTAGACTGTGGGTGAAACCTTGCAGGACGCGCAACGTCAGTCGATAGACGGTCTTCACGCCAAGTAATGCCTGAATCAGGCGTATCGCGGTATAGACACTGGCGACCACGTGTGGGTATGGCATCGGGTATTCTGGCAAGGACGGCTTCATCTATCCATATTGTTACGTTCCCCCGGTTGATCAGGCCTTCATTATAGGCCGCCCAATTCCTGACACGGTAGCGTGCCTTCGGCTCACCTTTCTTGTGTATGTCCTTGCGCATTTTCTTGGAAAAATTAGGCAGTTACTCTGGAATTTGACTTGATAGGAGGCTGGCCCAGCGACCGTTGCGCGTAATAAACGTCAACGGATCTCGCTCGATTTATACAACAACGCCCAATAACGCCTGAATTATGCCCTTCGATGCCATGGCGTCCTCGCGTTCGATTTATGCAACAACGCCGTTTCACGCCGAAAAAAACCGATGAAACGGGCCTATGGCAGCGACCGGAAGTAGTGCAGGCATGACTGAACAAGGCATACCCGGAGATTTCCAGCCGGGCCCATAGCCGAAGGTGCGGAGATCCAGGAGGGCGACGAAACGGGGCTGAGCTTCGGACGATGTGCGAGGCCGCTCCTACGCGCCGATTGGCAAGACGCCCGAGCGAAGCGTGGCGAGTCGACGCGAAGGCCTGTCGGTGATGTCGACGGTGACGAACCGTGGCCAAGTACACTGGAAAGTCTTCGAGGATGCGATGAACGCCGACATCCTGCTCGGTTTCCTGAAGCGGCTGATTATTGATCAGCAACTCGTGATCAATAAAAACATGCGTAGCAAGAAAGTGTTTTTGATTCTCGACAACCTGCAGGTTCATCACGCCAACCCGGTCACGGCGTGGTTGGCCGAGCACCTCGACGAGATCGAGGTGTTCTAACTGCTGTCGTACAGCCCGGAACTGAATCCAGACGAAATTTTTAATGCTAACCTAAAGGCGAACGTGACGAAACACGCTCCGGAACGAACCAAAAAGCATCTCAAAAAAGCGATCATCAGCGGCGTTGTTGCATAAATCGAGCGAGATCCGTTGACGTTTACGCGCAACGGTCGCGAGGCCAGCCTCCTATCAAGTCAGATTCCAGAGTAACTGCCTAATTTTTGCCAAGAAAATGCGCAAGGACATACACAAGAAAGGTGAGCCGAAGGCACGCTACCGTGTCAGGAATTGGGCGGCCTATAATGAAGGCCTGATCAACCGGGGGAACGTAACAATATGGATAGATGAAGCCGTCCTTGCCAGAATACCCGATGCCATACCCACACGTGGTCGCCCGTGTCTATACGGCGATACGCTGATTCAGGCATTACTTGGCGTGAAGACCGTCTATCGACTGACCTTGCGCGCCCTGCAAGGTTTCACCCAAAGTCTGCGCGATTTGACCTTCCCGAGCTTGCCGGTGCCGAATTACACCACGCTCTGTCGCCGGGCAAAAACGCTTGATGTCGAACTGCCGATCCTTCGTGACAATGAACCGATCCATCTGGTTGTCGACAGCACCGGTCTGAAGGTCTATGGAGAAGGTGAATGGAAGGTGCGCCAGCACGGCTACTCGAAGCGGCGCACGTGGCGTAAAGTCCATCTCGCGCTCAACACGAATACAGGTCAAGTGCATGCCGCGCTAATGACGAATCAGAATGTGGCTGACGGTGACGCTCTGGCCAAGTTGCTCGACCAGATTCCACGCGAAGAACAAATCGATGTCATCGGCGGTGACGGTGCCTACGACACCAAGCCATGCCATGCGGCCATTGCTGCACGCAGTGCTATTCCTTCGATTCCGCCACGCGAGGGTGCCGCTCATTGGCCAGCGGATATGCCCGGTGCGGCGTGGCGTAATGGCGCGGTTGATGCAATTGCCCGTGACGGTCGTCGAGAATGGAAGCAACACAGTGGCTACCACCGGCGATCGCTTGCCGAGAATGCGATGTATCAGTTCAAGACCCTTACCGGCCACTGTCTCTGGGCGCGTCGGCGTCATCAACCGCATGGCGGACCTCGCTCGTTCGCAATCCGTTCGTATCGCCTGAATTATGCCCGTCCGATGCCATGGCGTCCTCACGTTCGATTTATGCAACAACGCCTCATCAGCTATCTATCATCTCCAGAAATCATCACCACGTGTCGCTCGCTATTCCATGCAAAAACTAATTCCTTATGCAGCTTGAGTCAAGCTATCGTATTTCTGATTAACAGCTCCATAACGGCGGTGCCGTCGGCTTTGTTCGATATGGCCCGCATCAGACCTTCAGGATACGCTCACCGCGACCGATGCCCGAGCTTCCGGTACGCACGGTTTCAAGAATCGCCCGCGCATCCAGCCCCTGGATGAATACGTCGAGCTTGTCACTTGCGCCCGTCAATTCGATTATGTAGGTCTTTTCCGTAGTATCGATGATGCGACCGCGGAAAACGTCCACCATCCGCTTTATTTCTTCACGTTCCGTGCCGATCGCTCGCATCTTGATCAGCATCAGCTCTCGTGCGATGTGGGCACCGTCGGTCAGGTCTACCACTGTCACTACCTCAATCAAGCGGTTCAGATGCTTCGTGATTTGTTCGATCACGTCGTCCGAGCCAATAGAGACGATGGTAAGCCGTGAAAGCGAATGATCTTCGGTCGGTGCCACTGTCAAGGTTTCAATATTGTAGCCGCGTGCCGAGAACAGACCAACCACACGCGAGAGCGCACCCGGTTCGTTTTCCAACAGCACGGAGATGATGTGTCTCATGTGCGTTTCTTCCCGATGATGTCACGACTATTGATCCGAAATGCTTGATCTTAAAATTGTCTCTCATTTGAGAGGCATGGAAAAACGAGACATGATGGAGAAATTTTCCAATTTCAAGATCACAAATTTCGAATCAATAATCCAGTTCGAATGCGCTTGCCGCGCCCTGCCCAGCACGGCCCTCTCCTCATGGAGGAGAGCACAAAGCGCGCAGCGCGCGGGCACACCGTTACAAACTTTCCGATCCTAGTAGCATTTCCGTGATGCCCTTGCCGGCCTGGACCATTGGCCAGACGTTTTCGGTCGGATCGGTCTGGAAATCGAGAAACACGGTGCGATCCTTGAGACGCAACGCTTCTTTGAGCGCCGGTTCTACATCAGACGACTTTTCGATGCGCATCCCGACGTGGCCGAATGCCTCTGCTAGCTTCACAAAATCGGGCAGCGCGTCCATGTAGGAATGGGAGTAGCGCTTACTGTATTCGATCTGCTGCCACTGGCGGACCATGCCGAGGTAGCGGTTGTTGAGGGAGATGATCTTGACCGGCGTGTCGTACTGCTTGCAGGTCGACAGCTCTTGGATGCACATCTGGATCGAACCCTCGCCCGTGATGCAGACCACGTCGTCGTCGGGGTGGGCTATCTTGACGCCCATCGCTGCCGGCAGGCCGAATCCCATGGTTCCCAGGCCGCCCGAATTGATCCAGCGACGCGGCTTGTCGAAGCGGTAGAACTGTGCGGCCCACATCTGGTGCTGGCCAACGTCCGAGCAGACGAAGGCATTGCCACCGGTAAGCTTCCAGAGCGTCTCGACCACGTGCTGCGGCTTGATGATCTCGCTCTCGCGGTCGTACTTCAGGCAGTCCTTGGCGCGCCAGTTCTCGATGTCTTGCCACCATTGTGCGAGCGCCTCAGTGTCGGGGCCGTACTCGACCGTCTGCAACTGCTTGATCAGCTCCTTGAGCACTTCCTGAACGTGGCCAACAATCGGGATGTCGACTTTGACACGCTTGCTGATTGAAGATGGATCAATGTCGATATGGATGATCTTGCGCGGACTCGAGGCGAAATGAGCTGGATCGCCGATCACGCGGTCATCGAAGCGCGCACCCATCGCAATCAGCACGTCGCAGTGCTGCATTGCCATGTTCGCTTCGTAAGTGCCGTGCATGCCGAGCATGCCGAGGAACTTGGGATCCGAGGCACGATAGCCGCCCAGGCCCATTAGCGTGTTGGTAACTGGGTAGCCGAGCAGGTCGGCGAACTGGTTCAGCTCGCGCGAGGCGTCGGCCAGGATGATGCCGCCGCCCGTATAGATATACGGGCGCTTGGCCGTCAGCAGCAGCGACACGGCGTTACGGATCTGGCCTGAATGGACCCTGGTGACCGGGTTGTAAGAGCGCAGCGAGACGCTCTTGACCGGAACGTATTCGCAGGGTGTCTTGGAGACATCCTTCGGGATGTCAATCAGCACGGGGCCGGGACGACCGGTATAGGCGATGAAAAACGCTTTCTTGACCGTTTCCGCGAGGTCGCGGACGTCCTTCACAAGAAAGTTATGCTTGACGCAGGGGCGCGTGATGCCGACCGTGTCGCATTCCTGGAACGCGTCCTGGCCGATCGAAGCTGTCGGCACTTGGCCGCTGATCACCACCAGCGGGATCGAATCCATGTAGGCGGTGGCGACGCCGGTCACGGCATTGGTCACGCCAGGGCCAGAGGTCACCAGGCAGACGCCAACACTGCCGGTCGCGCGCGCATAGGCATCCGCCGCATGCACGGCCGCCTGTTCATGGCGCACCAGTACGTGCTGGATCTTTTCCTGCTTGTAGAGTTCGTCGTAGATGTAGAGGACTGAGCCGCCGGGGTAGCCCCAGATAAATTCGACGTTTTCGTCAGCCAGTGCTTTCATCAACACGGTACCGCCGATCGAGTCGCTCGAGGGGCCAGAAAGCGGTTCCGACGTGGCGCATTCCGCGCTGGGCATGTTCATATCGATCTTTCGAATGTTCAGCAAAAAATTGATCGGGTGCTCTCTGCCGAACTTGTGGCTCAGATGGCGTTGTTGCATAAACCGAGCATGAGGACACAATAGTGTCGACGGGCATAATTTCAGGCGATACAAACGGATTTCGGACGAACGAGGTCCGCCATGCGGTTGATTACGCCGACGCGCAGGCAACCTCGGTCGCCTGCGCGTCGATGTGACGCGCACAGAGACAGTTTCCGGTGAGAACCTTGAACCGATACATCGCATTCTCGGCAAGCGATCGCCGGTGGTAGCCACTGTCTTTTTTTCTATTCTCGACGACCTTCACGGGCAATTGCATCAACCGCGCCGTTACACCACGCCGCACCGGGTGTATCCGCTAGCCAATGAGCGGCACCCTCGCGTGGCGGAATCGAAGGAACAGCACCGCTGTGCAGCAATGGCTGCATGGCATAGCTTGGTGTCGTAGGCATCGACGTCGCCGATGACATCGATTTGTTTGTCGCGTGGAATCTGGTCGAGCAACTTGGCCAGAGCGTCACCGTCAGCCACATTCTGATGCGTCATTAGCGCAGCATGCACTTGACCCGTATTCGCGTTGAGCGCGAGATGGACTTTACGCCACGTGCGCCGCTTTGAGTAGGCGCCATGCTGGCGCACCTTCCATTCACCTTCTCCATAGACCTTCAGACCGGTGCTGTCGACATCCCGATGGATCGGTTCATTGTCACGAAGAATCGGTAGTTCGACATCAAGCGTTTTTTCCCGACGACAGAGCGTGGTGTAATTCGGCACCGGCAAGCTCGGGAAGGCCAGATCGCGCAGACTTTGGGTAAAACCTTGCAGGGCGCGCAACGTCAGTCGATAGACGGTCTTCACGCCAGCCAAGTAATGCCTGAATCAGCGTATCGCCGTATAGACACAGACGTATAGACACGGGCGACCACGTGTGGGTATGGCATCGGGTATTCTGGCAAGGACGGCTTTATGCAAGGACGGCTTTATCTATCCATATTGTTACGTTCCCCCGGTTGATCAGGCCTTCATTATAAGCCGCCCAATTCCTGACACGGTAGCGTGCCTTCGGCTCACCTTTCTTGTGTATGTCCTTGCGCATTTTTTTGGAAAAATTAGGCAGTTACTCTAAAATCTAACTTGATAGGGGGCTGGCCCCGCGACCGTCGCGCGTAAACGTCAACGGATCTCGCTCGATTTATGCAACAACGCCGATTAATAATGGCTTTTTCACCGGGTTCCCGCGAGGCATACCCAACCTTCGTGCTCGCGCCAGACCGAGATGTCGACATAACGCGCATAGACGCTGGCGACCTCCTCGGCCTGCCGCGCGAGCACGCCAGACAGGACGATGCGCCCGCCCGACCTGACCTTGGAGGCAAGCATCGCAGCCATCCGTTTGAGCGGGTTCAACAGGATATTGGCACCCACGATATCGAATTCGCCGGTCGGACAATCGTCGGGCAAGCCATAGCTAACTTCGGCGCAGTTGCGTTCGCTGTTGTGGCGTGCCGCCTCGACCGCCTGCGGGTCGATATCGATGCCGATCACCTGGCCCGCGCCGCATTTCTTCGCGAGAATTGCCAGGATGCCGGAGCCGCAGCCGTAATCAAGCACAGACTGGCCTGCTTCCACGGTCTGTTCGAGCCATTCCATGCAGAGCCGCGTGGTCGGGTGGCTGCCAGTGCCGAAGGCCAGGCCCGGATCAAGCGCAAGCACTAACGTATCAGGATCAGAATCAGGCACGTTGTGCCAAGAAGGCACCACCCAGATCCGCTTACCGATCGAAATCGGATCGAACTGCGATTGAGTGATGCGCACCCAGTCCTGCTCCCCCACCTCGCGCACCGCATGCGCGGGCGTAGCGTCGAGCCCGATCTCGTTGGCGACTGCGTTCAGCAGAATGACCGGATCATACGACTTATCGATCAGCGCACTCAGGCGCGAATGCTGCCAGGCAGTGCGCTCAAGCGTGAGGCCGGGTTCGCCGAACAGCGGCTGCTCATTGGACGTTTCGGCATCGGCATTCTCCACCGAAACCGAAAGCGCGCCGAGCTCGATGAGTGCATCGGAGAGCGCTTCGGCATGCTCGCGCGCGAGCTCGAAGACGAGTTCTCGGTAGCTCATGCTAAGGCCTCTTCCGGCGCGCCCTGCTGCTTAGCGGCCAGCCGGCTTTCGAGATAGTGGATGCTGGTGCAGCCCTCCACGAACTTCGAGTCCAGCATCAGCTCGCGGTGCAGTGGAATGTTGGTCTGGATCCCCTCAACCACTATTTCCGACAGCGCGATGCGCATGCGCTGGATCGCCTGCTCCCGCGTAGCACCATAGGCGATCAGCTTACCGATCATCGAATCGTAGTTGGGTGGCACGAAATAGCCGTTGTAGACATGTGAATCGACGCGGATTCCGGGGCCACCCGGCGTATGCCAGGAGGTGATACGACCCGGCGAGGGCGTGAACTTGAACGGATCTTCGGCGTTGATCCGGCATTCGATCGCGTGGCCACGGAACTGAATTTCGCGCTGGCGGAGCAAGAGCTTCTCGCCGGAGGCGATTTTGATCTGTTCCTGCACGATGTCGACGCCCGTGATCAGCTCGGTGACCGGGTGTTCCACCTGCACTCGCGTGTTCATCTCGATGAAGTAGAACTCGGCGTTCTCGTAGAGAAACTCGAAGGTACCGACACCGAGGTAGCTCATCTTCTTGCAGGCGTCTGCGCAGCGCTCGCCAATCCGGTCGATCAGGCGGCGCGCGATACCGGGTGCCGGCGCTTCTTCGATAACCTTCTGGTGGCGACGCTGCATCGAGCAGTCGCGTTCGCCGAGCCAGAGCGCGTTTTTGTGCGCGTCAGCTAGCACCTGGATCTCGATGTGTCGAGGGCTCTCGAGGTACTTTTCCATGTAAACCTGCGAGTTGTTAAAGGCCCGACCGGCTTCCTCTCTGGTCATATTGACCGCGTTGACCAGCGCCGCTTCCGTGTGCACCACGCGCATGCCGCGCCCACCGCCGCCGCCCGCTGCCTTGATGATGACAGGATAGCCGACCGTGCGCGCGATCTTGACGATTTCCTTCGGATCTTCCGGCAGAGCGCCTTCCGAACCCGGCACGCAGGGCACGCCGGTACGGATCATGGCCTGCTTGGCCGACACCTTGTCGCCCATCATGCGGATCATGTCCGGACGCGGGCCGATAAAGGTAAAACCGGACTGCTCGACGCGCTCGGCGAAGTCGGCGTTCTCCGACAAGAAACCATAGCCGGGGTGGATCGCTTGGGCGTCGGTCACCTCGGCCGCGCTGATCAGCGCGGGCATGTTCAGGTAGCTGAGGTTCGACGGAGCCGGGCCGATACAGACCGCCTCGTCGGCTAGCTTCACGTACTTGGCTTCCTGGTCGGCTTCCGAGTACACGACGACCGTCTTAACGCCGAGTTCGCGGCACGCGCGCTGGATACGCAAGGCGATCTCGCCGCGATTGGCAATGAGGATTTTTTCAAACATAGGGGTATGCGTCTTTCTGGTGACACGCTCTGGCGTGGGGCGGCACACTTGGCCTTAGCCGATCACGTACAGCGGCTGGCCGTATTCGACCGCCTGGCCGTTCTCGACGAGGATTTCCTTGATGAAGCCTGCCTTGTCGGACTCGATCTCATTGAGCAGTTTCATCGCTTCAATGATGCAGATGGTCTGGCCTTCCTTGACTGTGTCGCCAACCTGGACGAACGGCTCGGCACCCGGCGAGGGCGCGCGGTAGAAGGTGCCGACCATTGGCGAGGTGACTGCGTGGCCTTGCGGCGCAGCCGGGGTGGCACCTTCTACCAGGTGCGCAGTTGCCGGAGCGGGGGCACTCATCTGCGGAGCATAACCGTTGTCAGGCTGCATGTAGACCGACGGAACGTTTTTGACGATACGCACCTTATCTTCGCCTTCCGTGACTTCCAGCTCGGAGATGCCGGACTCAGAAACAAGGTCGATCAGAGTTTTCAGCTTGCGAAGGTCCATCGGGAGTTCACCTCGTCTAGTCGTAAAGCGCCGGCCTGACCGGCGGCAATTCGGATTCATGAAATTCGGCTCTCTTGAAACGTGAGTGGGAAAATGGGGCCGCCGAGGTACGAAAAGCCACATCGCAAAACAGTATTTCCCTACGCCTACCCCCAAAAGCGGGAAGTCTTCGACGCCGGATGGGCTAGTAGATTTTTTCGCATTCAGGGTTCACTACGCCGGGCTTCGCCCGCCCTTGACCTGAAAAATCCACCCACTCGGAATTCAACAGAGGCTGAAGTTCCTCGCCCCAGGGGCGAGGTATCAAACCCAGAAAGTCAAATGCGTCCAAAGGGACGAGGGAATCCACCCGAAGAAATTGAAACGGTTCTCAGCGGCGCGGCGCAGGATGCAATTTGTCGAACGCATGTTCGAGCGCATACAAATAGCCTTTCCAGCCGAAGCCGCAGATCACGCCCTCGGCTTGGTCGGAGAAGTACGAGTGATGCCGAAACGGTTCGCGACGATGAACGTTCGACAGGTGCACCTCGACGAACGGAATGCCGACGCTGGCTAGCGTGTCGCGAATCGCGACACTGGTATGCGTATATGCGGCCGGATTGATCACGATGAAATCGGTCTGTTCGTTGCGGGCGGCCTGGATGCGATCGACCAGGGAGCCCTCGTGGTTGCTCTGGAACGAGACGAGCTCGGCACCTACCCGGCTCGCCCACTCGGCCAGCGCCCCATCGATCTCGGCCAAAGTCACGCGCCCATAGACCTGCGGTTCTCGGGTACCGAGAAGGTTGAGGTTGGGGCCGTGTAGTACCAGCAAACGTGTCATGGTCGCTTCAATCTCTTCGGGTGGATTTCCCCGTCTCTTGGGACACTCACTTGTGCATTTGACTTTCGGGGTTTGATACCCTTCCCCCTTGGGGAGAGGAACTTTATTTTTTGCGGAATTGGGCCCACTTTATCGTCGATTCGAGAAATTTGTCCAGTTTTGCCATGCGCGCAGCGTGTAACGCGCGGGAGATTTTGCTTGGCTTTACGCGAAGATCACGATACTTTCCGTCAACCTGACGCGAACTGAAAGCCAACCGCCGGAAGCATGTGTCGTGGAAAGCCTGGACGCTCAGAGCGTATCAAAGACCTTGATGGGGTTCTGGGGTAACGGAACAACCAAACCACTGATTGATCTTTAATTATGCAACAACGCCACGCTATGGATAGATGAAGCCGTCCTTGCCAGAATACCCGATGCCATACCCACACGTGGTCGCCCGTGTCTATACCGCGATACGCTGATTCAGGCATTACTTGGCGTGAAGACGGCGTTGTTGCATAAATCGATTCAAGCGATACGAACGGATTGCGGACGAGCAAGCTCTGCAATCCGTTCCATTACGTCCTCACGCTCGATTTATGCAACAACGCCGTGTCAGGGCGAAAGTTAGTCATAGCTGCTAAATTGGGCTTGCGGCGGCGGAGCAGGCGGCAGCGGCGTGTAGCCGAGGACGCCATTTTTGAAGGCAGCAATCAAGCCGTTGTCGATGTTCGACAGTCCCTTCAGGGTCAGCTGCGCCATGAAGCGCTTCGACGAACTCTGCTGACCGGAAAGGTTCACTCCGTTGGCTGTGCACTGCACGCCAACGCCCACTGCCCAGCAGTCGGCATCGTACTGAAAGCCGAGTAGACCGTCGACCACACGCGTGCCCGCTAAGTCGTAGTTGAAGCGGCTGACCGCATAGAGGTGCTGGGTCAACGGCCACTGGCTGGAAACTAAGATCTGGTTGATCGGCTCGTTGACCAGCGTCGAGGCGTTGGCCCGCGTGTAGCGATAGGCGACGTTGAGCACGTGCCGCTCGCCCGGATTGTAGCCGAAGCCAATGCTCGATTTCACCAGCTGGTTATTGTCGGCGTTGTACTGAAAGGCCGTCTCCGACGCGAAGCCGGCACCGAGCTTGAGCGAGGCGCCGACGATCAGGTCCGAGTGCCGCGCCTGCGTCGGCGCCTGGTTCGGGTCGAGCGTGACGCGCTGGTCGGTGAAGTAGTATTGCTGCGCGATCACGAAGCGCACGCGCTCGTCGCCAGCGACCGCATCGAGGAAACGCGTGGTCAGCGCCGCAGTCAGACGGTTCTCGTCCGAGATTCGGTCGTTTCCGACAAAAGTGTTGGTGGTGAAAATCTCAGCCAGCCCGAAATCCGATTCGGCCGTGTCAAATAGCGGCGCGTCGAGCTGTTTACGGTACGGCGTGTAGACGTAGTAGAGGCGAGGCTCCAGCGTTTGGATGCAGTCCTGCCCCCACAGGCGCACCAAGCGGTCGAATACCGGCCCGGTGTCGAGCGACAGCGTCGGGATCGAGTAGGTGAAGCGCTCCAGCTGGCCCGGGACGCCACCTCTGGTGTAGATCAGATCATACGAAGCGAGGTGCAGCTGCGCCTTTGGCACGATGAAATAGCCGGGGCCGTAGACCCCGTACGAAACGTACGGGTTGAACATCACGCGATCGCCTTTTGGCTGGTCTGCCATGGTGATCTTGAAGCGCGTGTAATCAGCCTCGGTACCGAAGTCGAAGCCGCCGACGTTATACTTCGCGTACTTCACGCTCAACTGTGACTCGCGACCGTAGGGCGCGACGGTCGGCTTCAGCGTCTGCCAGTGCTGGTAGCGCGTAAGAATCGACCAGGGACCATTGTGGTAAGTCAGGCCGGTTTCCTGCTGGTACAGCGTCTGGGTACCGTTGGCGCACTGCTTGGTCGAACCGAAATCGCCCGGATAGGCTTGGTCCGATACCTTGTTGTAGTAGACGTAACTTCCAAAACCGTTGCCGAAGTTCTGCTGGTGCTGTAGGTAGATCGCGTAGCGATCGCGATACGCGACCCGATTATCCGGCAGAAAGTCTCCAGTGATGCCGCCAGAGTAGGTCGGCGACAGGTAGCGATACTCGGCTAGCATGAACACACCGCGTTTAGAGATGATTTTCGGTGTCAGCGTCAGGTCGCGGTTCGGCGCGATATTGAAGTAATACGGCATCGCCAGCTCAAAACCATTGGTCGAGCTTAGCGAGAGGCTCGGCGGTAGGAAGCCGCTGCGCCGCTCGCCTGACAGCGGGAAGGTCAGCCAGGGGCTCGCAAATATCGGCACACCCTGAAAAAACAGCGTGCCGTTGCGCGCCACGCCTTCGTCGGCACCGGTATCGAACTCGAAGCGGCTGCCCTTGATGTACCAGGCTGGATTCGCGCACTGGCAAACCGAGTAGGTTGCATCGATCATCACCGCACGCTCGCTGTCAAGAAGCTCTGCCTGCTGCGCGCTGCCCGAGCCGCCGGTAGCCGTGAAGCGGTACTTTGGGGTGACCATCGTGCCCTGGTGCGCTTCGACTCTCAGGTGAGCTTCCCGACCATAGAAGGTCGAACCGTTTCCCGACACTGTGACCTTGCCATAAGCATCGGCCATGTCAGTGTCCTGATCATAGTGCAGCGTATCGGCCTTGACGATAGTGGTGCAGCGCCGTAGCTCGGCTGAGCCCTTAGCGGCCAGATCCTGATTGGTGGTGCCGCTGGTGTGGTCGGCCAGCACGAAACCGGCAGGCTTCGAGCCCGGACGCAGCGGATGCTCCTCGAGCTGGGGTGCCAGACGCAGATCCCACGGCGACGCTCCGAGCGGCTGTGGGTCTGCGGTCGTGCCAGTGAGCTGCGCCTGAGCGACCGCGGGCACAAAGCCGGGTACGGCGAGCAGGGCGACCACGAGGCGTCGCTTGCGCATCGGGGGCGCGCGGGATACGCGCGGAAAAATCAGTTTAGGTGGCATCGATATCGGGATCGGTCGAATCGGCCCCATCAAGTTCCGGCGTTCTCGCATTGGCGGACCACGCAATTGAACCATGACGGCGACGCAGGGCGCACACGACCTAATAAGGTAATCGGCGGGAGCAACACGAGGGGCCGCGCAGGCGCGCTGCAATCCAAGCGGGCCTGGATTGTCACACGGAACGCGTCACAAAAGTCGTGGCGTATTGTATGGCATGAGGTTTCTTTGCCCCCAAGTTTACGTTTCGATGCTACCCCTTCCGGCGTTGTTGCATAAATCGAACGAGCGCCGTTGACGTTTATGCGTAACGCTCGCAGGGCCAGCCCCTGTTATTGATCCGAAATTCGCGAGCCCCTGTTATTGATCCGAAATTCGCGATCAATATGCCCGTCGATGCCATTGCGTCCTCGCGCTTGATTTATGCAACAACGCCTAGCAGAGCTGGCAGGTTTCCGTCGAATGAATAGGTGCCGGTATGCGTCGTACGGAACCAGGGGCAGGCGTAGATTACCCCGCCGAGGTCGCGCCATTTCCAGCAGAACGACAAGTCTTCGGACAAGAGTCGCCCGTCGTCCACATGCAGAAATTCAAAGTGTTCCTGCAAATGCGTGGAATGCGGCAGGAGATGCCGATAGTTCGAAGGAATTTCGACGCGCTTGTCTGGATAGGCACTGGCGAGCTGGCCGAACACCGCGCGCTCAATCAGCATCATGCCTGCCCCACCAGCCGCCACCTCGACCGGCTGCTTGCCCTGACTCAGGTTGCCCTCACCGATCGCATACACAGTATGCCGATAGTCGGCCGCCGCTTGCGCCACCTGCTGCGCCGACATCTCGGAATGGCGCCGCGCCGTCTCCACCACAGCCTCCCAGTTGATTTGTTTGGCGGGATAGGGGCCAATCGCGACCTCGGCCCGCAGTTCGAACATGCGCAGCACGTCGCGCCCCTCGAAGCCGACGTCGGCGTCGACGAAAAGCAAGTGCGAGAGCATCGATTCGCCGAGAAAGCGCTGAATTAGCACATTGCGTTGTTCGTGCAGCAGCGCGGTCCCGCTCACGTAGAAAAATTCAAAGGCGATGCCAGCCTCCAAGCAAACACGTTGCAGTGACAACAAACCGCTCACGTAAGGCATGAAGCAGCTCGCACCATAAGCGGGTGTAGCGACGAAGATACCTCGAGTCGTTATCATGGTAGCCTTGTGGAAAATAGACACGGTAGCTTCAGCGATCTTTTGCGATTTCAAAAGTGAAGTACAACACAGCGCTGGTGAGCGGGATGGCGATTGGTCGGTGAGGTTAGCCAGGACCTGAGCCAGAATTTGCACAGAGGTGTGTCGGTTTATTGATCTGAAATTTGTGATCTTGAAATTAGAAAATCGACCTTTATGCGGGGGAAATGAAAAAACGAAATATAAGATCGCTTCCTCGTGAGTCACGTGCAGAGCGGTGACATCAGATGCTCAACCTGCGCGCAGGCTGCTGGATCTATGACGCGATTCCCCGAGCATACGAACCTGTCGCGCACGGGCGTGTACGATATTTGCAAGCGCTACACCCACGAAGAGGTGCAGCTGGCTTGCAGGACAAGCCGAGCGGCGCGTAGGTGCGGCCTCGCACATCGTCCGAGCGCCCCCGTTTCGTCGCCCCACTAGATCTCCGCGCCTGCGGCTATGGCTCGGCGCGAAATCTCCGGGTACGGCTCGTGCAGCCATGCCTGTAGCGCTTCCGGTCCGCTGCTCGTAGGCCTGTCTCATCAGCTTTTTCGGCGCGAAACTCCAACTCGCCAGATACAAGCCGACACCCTGCAGCGTCAAACCGCATCGCTGCCGGATCAAGTCCCGTACAGCATGTCACGTCCACAACGCGAACGACATCTTCAACTAGTCCGGCATCTGATCGCGCAACAGCGCGCGAATTTCCACTTCCTTCTGGCGTTATTGCATATTGCTCCGGTCAACCAGTGGTGTGTTCCCCTTCATTCTTGAAACTGCCTACCCCACGGCCCCTTAGGGAGGGGAGCCTCGTTCAGCCAGCGCGCATAACGTTCGCGCTCCTCGACGATCCCGCGTGGAAACTGGCGCGGTTCGAGCGGCTGCTGCACATAGCGCAGTGGCCGGTCAAGCACGTCCCGGCCAGAGCGGATCCGGCTCTCGATATAGGCGACGTCCTGGAACTCGTCGCGCATGAATTTTTGGTCGGCAACGCTCTTCATCTTGAGGATCATTGCCTCGGGGCTGATTACCCACGAAAAATGCCAGCCTGCGTCGTAGATATGCTGGACTTTTCGGTACCTGAACCAGGCGCGCTTGAGCGAGCGCAAGAGCCCCTCCGACTTGTAGGAGCGCACAGCGTTGACGTTGCCGAAGAACTGCGTCAAGTGCCGGTAGCTCGTCACGCGCGTGCCGATCCAGTCGGCGAAACTCCCACCATTCATCAGGCGGTTGTTGAGGAAGTAGGCGTAGCAGTACTGGTGCAAGTCGGCACGCAGGTAACGACTCGGGTCGTACTGGAGCAGGCATTCCGGGCGCGGAATCTCGTCAAGGTCGGACACCACGATCAGGTCGTCGGGTGCCGCGTCGTGCAGACCGTGCATCAGGTAGCTGCGTTGGTAGTTCTCGTTCTTCCACATATCCAGCTCGCCCGGCGGCAAGTGGTCGATCGCGAGATAGTGGATCTTGTCGCGAAAACGCGCGAATCGCTCGCTGTCGAAATTTAGTGGCTTTTCATCGCCAACCTGCGTGTAGCGCGACTCGGCGATCACGAAATAGTCGACGTGGTCCCACAAGGTCTCGAGCCGTAACTCGAGTAGCATGTCCTCATTGCAATAGCAAAAACAATCATAGATCTTCAGACGGGACGGATTCATTGTTGGCAACAGTTGCCAGAGCAAAAATGTAAAGTGTAGCAAATCTGTTACACAGCGCTTGCTGCACGGCGGTTAGAGTGCCAGTTCAAAATGCTGTTCGGTCGTCTTTTGGAAGATCTTCAGGCGTGCTGGGTAGCATTTTTGCACTGTGATGGTCGCCCATTCCGATTCGGACTTCCATAAATGCCCTATTAATTCGACATTCATGCTCTTGAAATTAGAAATTTGTCTCTCATGTCTCGTTTTTCCATCCCCATCACATGATGGACGATTTTCAAATTTCAAGAGAACGAGTTTGCGTTGTTGCATAAATCGAGTGTGAGGACGCAATAGCATCGACGGGATAATTTCAGGCGATACGAACGGATTGCCGACGAGCGAGGTCCGCCATACGGTTGATGACGCCGACGCGAACGGAGACCTCGGTCGCCTGAATTATGCCCGTCGATGCCATTGCGTCCTCACGCTCGATTTATGCAACAACGCCGCGCGAGAAACCAGTATCAAGATGCACTACAAAGGCGGCCCTGAAAAACACGCATAAAAATCCCGCCACCGGAAACCGATAACAGGATTCGAGCAGGCCGAGATATCGGCCCGATACTGCATGAACTAGAGCTGGTGTCGTATCGACGTGAAGGTCGATTACGGACGGCTGCCGGTTGGGAACGGCCAGGCCGCTGCCGGGTTCAGCGCGGTCTTCGCGCCCGAAGAAGCTGGAGCCACCGATGCCGTTGCGGTTGTCTTCGCGGGAGCTGCAGAAGCCTTCTTCGCAGCAGCTTTCTTGGAAGGGCTAGCTTTCTTCTTGGCAAGCGCGGCCTTCTTGGCAAACACGGCCTGCTTCGCGACAACCTTCTTCACCCCTGCCTTCTTCACCCCTGCCTTCTTCACCCCTGCCTTCTTCACCACTGCCTTCTTCACCACTGCCTTCTTCACCACTGCCTTCTTCACCACTGCCTTCTTCACCACTGCCTTCTTCACCACTGCCTTCTTCACCACTGCCTTCTTCACCACTGCCTTCTTCACCACTGCCTTCTTCACCGCTGCCTTCTTCACCGCTGCCTTCTTCACCGCTGCCTTCTTCACCGCTGCCTTCTTCGCCGGTACTGCCTTCTTGGCAGCAACCTTCTTGAACGCAACCTTTTTCGCTACGGCCTTCTTGGCTGCCGATGCCTTCTTGGCGGCGACCTTCTTCGCCGCCGCCTTCTTTGCAGCTGGTTTCTGCTTGGTAGTTGCCATCATTTTCTCCTTCAGGTTCAGATGAGAGTCAGTTCAAACTACACTCTTCGTCAAAACCCGTTTCTCGCGGACGTGTGTTCAGAACGCCCGCTATGAAGCGGGCTATTCATCGGCGTACGCTGCGCAATCCCGCTTACGCTAATGAATACGGTAAGGGGCGCTGTGCCCTGCGGCACCCCGCGCGCCAGATCAAGCCGTCAGCCGGCACGCACGCCTCGCGCCGTTGCCCAGAATTGCTTGATCAAGGCAGGAGGCCTCTGGTCTGCCACCTTTTCCGGAGGGAAGTTTGCCCATCCAACTGAAGGGATCGCAAAGTTTCTATCATTTCTGTGCACCGCACCGGCACAGGCCATCCTTTGGATCAGGCGTTCTTGCTTCCCCAACATTGGGCCCAGTTCGCGCCAGGCAGATAGGCGTTGTTGCATAAATCTGGCGAGGGCCAGTGCCGTTTACGCGCAATGGTCGGGGCGAGCCCCCCTGTGATTAATGCGCAATTTGCGATCTTGAAATTAGCAAATCGACTCTCGTATGCGGAAGATGCTAATTCAAGATCAAGTCAGATTCCGGCGTAAATTCTCAATTTTTGCTAAAAATTTGGCTACTCGCTGGTCTATTGGAATATCTTCAGGCGTACTGAACAGCATTTTGAACTAGCCTCTATTGATCACGAGTTTCTGATCAATAAGAAGATGTGCAGGGACATACGCAAGACATGTAAGCCGAAGGCACGCTACCGTGTCAGGAACTGGGCGGACCTATAACGCGCTGGCCTGATCAACCGGGGAAACGTGACGATACGGATAGGTAAAGATATTGATCCTCAATTCGTTATGTTGAAATTAGAAAATCGTCCCTCATGTGAGGGGCATGGAAAAACGAGATATGAGGGACGATTTTCTAATTTCAACATAACGAATTGAGGATCAATATCCCTGCCAGAACGCTCGCCGCCATATCCACGCATAGTCGCCAGTGTCTGTACAGCGCGATACGCTGATTCAGGCACTGCTTAAAGTGAAGACCATCTATCGAGTGGCACTGCGCACCCTGCAAGGTTTCGCCAAAAGTCTGCGCGATCTGGCCGTCCAGAGCTTGCCGGTGCCGAATTACACCATGCCCTGTCTCCGGGGAAAACGCTTGCTGTCGAACTGCCAATCCTTCTCGACAGTGAACAAATTCACCTGGTGGTCGATAGCACAAGTCTGAAGGTGTATGGCGCAAGTGAATAAAAGGTGCGCCAACATGGCTACTCGAAGCGACGCACGTGGCGAAAATCGATCTCGCGCTTAACGCGAATACGGGTCAACTGCATGCCACGCTGATGACGCATCAGGATATGATGGCTGACGGTTTCGCTCATTGGCCAGCGGATACGCCCGGTACAACGCGTCGTAAAGGCGCGGTTAATGCACTTCCCCGTGAAGGTCGTCGCAAATGAAAGAAAGACAGTGGCTCCCACCGAAGATCGGTTGCCGAGAATGCGATGTATCGATTCAAGACGCTCACCAGCACCCGTCTCTGGACGCATCACATCGACTCGCAGGCAACCGAGTTCGCCGCGCGCGTCAGCGTAATTAACCGCATGGTGTACCTTGCTCGTTCGAAATCTATCCGTATCGCCTAAAATTATGCCCGTCGATGCCATTTTGCGTCCTCACGCATGAATTGATGCAACAACGCCGGTTTGAAAAGTGCCTGTCATTTCTGTACGCCACACCGGCGTAGGCCATCTTTTGCATCAGACGTTCTTGCTTACTCAACGCTGGGCCGGGCTCGCGCCCGATAGATGCATCTTTGCTCGCGATGTCGAGCCCAGTCATTCCCAAGACAGCGCGCCGCCCGTTTGATACTCGAACACGCGTGTCTCGAAGAAGTTCCTTTCCTTCTTCAAATCGATCATCTCGCTCATCCACAGGAACGGGTTTTCCCAGTTCTGAAACAGCGCGTCGAGGCCGATTTGCTGGCAGCGGCGATTCGCGATGAAGCGCAGATAGCTCTTAAACATCGAGGCATTCAGGCCGAGTACACCACGCGGCATGGTGTCTTCAGCGTAACCATATTCGAGCTCAACCGCGTGCTTGAACAGATCTCGGATCTCGGCGCGGAATTCTAGCGTCCAGAGATGCGGGTTCTCGAGCTTGATCTGGTTAATCAGGTCGATACCAAAATTACAGTGCATCGACTCGTCGCGCAGGATGTACTGATACTGTTCCGCCGCACCCGTCATCTTGTTCTGGCGACCGAGCGCGAGAATTTGAGTGAAACCGACGTAGAAAAATAGGCCTTCCATGATGCAGGCGAACACGATCAGCGACTTCAGCAACTTCTGGTCCGCTTCCAGCGTGCCCGTTACGAACGTCGGATCAGTCAGCGTGTGGATGAACGGGATCAGGAATTCGTCCTTGTCTCGGATTGAGATGATCTCGTGGTACGCATTGAATATCTCGCCTTCGTCCAGGCCGAGCGATTCGACGATGTACTGATAGGCGTGGGTATGGATCGCTTCCTCGAAGGCCTGGCGCAGCAAGAACTGGCGACACTCGGGTGCCGTGATGTGGCGGTAGGTGCCCAACACGATATTGTTAGCGGCCAGCGAGTCGGCGGTCACGAAGAAACCGAGGTTGCGCCTGACGATCCGGCGTTCGTCCTCGGTGAGGCCGTTCTGATCTTTCCACATCGCGATGTCGCGGGACATATTGATTTCCTGCGGCATCCAGTGGTTCGCGCAACTCGCCAGATACTTCTCCCACGCCCACTTGTACTTGAACGGAACCAACTGATTGACATCGGTTTTTCCGTTGATGATGCGCTTGTCGGCGATATTGACTCGCTCCTGCGAACCAGCTGTGCTCGCTTGCTTCGGTGTATGCGGAACGACCTCGGGGTCGCCCTGGAAGAAGTCGCGCATCGAAGGAGCCTGATGAACGGAAGACGCCGCGGTCTGCACACCGACAGCTATTCCGGTAGGGAAGCGCATCGTTTTTTTCTGCGCTCTGCTCGCGGGAGTTATAGCCGCCTTCTCGTCATTCCAGTTGAGCATAAATTCTCACCATTAATTAGAACGGTTTGTACCATCTTTCCCTCAGCGATAAAAGGGTTCGCTCACGAAAAATCCTGTTTTCGATTCGGGTTGCGACCTCGATAGGCGTTGTTGCATAAATCGAGTATGAGGACGCCATGGCATCGATGGGCATAATTTCAGGCGATACGAACGGGTGGCGGACGAGCGAGGTCCGCCACCCGTTCGTATCGCCTGAAATTATGCCCATCGATGCCATGGCGTCCTCATACTCGATTTATGCAACAACGCCCCGTCACGGGCAATTGCATCAACCGCGCCATTACGCCACGCCGCACCGGGCATATCCGCTGGCCAATGAGCGGCACCCTCGCGTGGCGGAATCGAAGGAATAGCACTGCGTGCAGCAATGGCCGCATGGCATGGCTTGGTGTCGTAGGCACCGTCACCGCCGATGACATCGATTTGTTCTTCGCGTGGAATCTGGTCGAGCAACTTGGCCAGAGCGTCACCGTCAGCCACATTCTGATTCGTCATTAGCGCGGCATGCACTTGACCTGTATTCGCGTTGAGCGCGAGATGGACTTTACGCCACGTGCGCCGCTTCGAGTAGCCGTGCTGGCGCACCTTCCATTCACCTTCTCCATAGACCTTCAGACCGGTGCTGTCGACAACCAGATGGATCGGTTCATTGTCACGAAGGATCGGCAGTTCGACATCAAGCGTTTTTGCCCGGCGACAGAGCGTGGTGTAATTCGGCACCGGCAAGCTCGGGAAGGCCAAATCGCGCAGACTTTGGGTGAAACCTTGCAGGGCGCGCAAGGTCAGTCGATAGACGGTCTTCACGCCAAGTAATGCCTGAATCAGCGTATCGCCGTATACACACGGGCGACCACTTGTGGGTATGGCATCAGGTATTCTGGCAAGAACGGCTTCATCTATCCATATTGTTACGTTCCCCCGGCTGATCAGGCCTTCATTATAGGCCGCCCAATTCCTGACACGGTAGCGTGCCTTCGGCTCACCTGTCTTGTGTATGTCCTTGCGCATTTTCTTGGAAAAAATTAGGCAGTTACTCTGGAATCTGACTTGATAGGAGGCTGGCCCCGCGACCGTTGCGCGTAAACGTCAACGGATCTCGCTCGATTTATGCAACAACGCCCTGGAAGATCGCGCGATGCGTATCAACGTTACGAGCGAGCTGGCTCGATCTTCCTGTCAGGGGCGTTCTCGAACCCATCGAGAGGTTTGTAAGCTACGGATTTCTTATCTGTTTGTGGCGTTGTTGCATATTGATCCGAAATTCGTAATTTTGAAATTTCGAATCAATATCGATGAAAAGCGCCCCGCCTTCACTTCACCGCATGATGATGTGTGTTACTGACAGGCCTCGCATTCTTCGAAGCCTGGGTCACCTGGACGCATCCTGCAGACCGGGCCGTCGGCCTCGATCGGCGCGGCGCTGAGCGCGCCTGTCTGTGCCACGCTACCCACCCAGCCGCCGCTCATGCCGCCAAAGCTCGGCACCGCGTTTAGTGCGCCGTGCGCCACCGTGGACTTCTCGATGTGAGTGGCCGCCATCGTACGCAGATAGTAGGTGGTCTTCAGGCCTCGCACCCAAGCAAGCTTGTAGATCTCGTCGAGCTTCTTGCCCGAGACACCCGCCATGAAAATGTTAAGCGACTGCGCTTGGTCGATCCACTTCTGTCGACGGGAAGCCGCCTCGACCAGCCACTTCGGATCAACCTCAAAGGCAGTTGCGTAGATCGCGCGCAGATCGATGGGGATCCGGTCGATGCGCGCGAGCATGCCGTCGAAGTACTTCAGGTCAGCGACCATCACCTCGTCCCACAGGCCGCGTTCCTTCAGGTCTCGCACCAAATACTCGTTGACCACCGTGAACTCTCCAGACAGGTTCGACTTCACGAACAGGTTCTGGAAGGTCGGCTCGATACAGGGCGAGACGCCAATGATGTTCGAGATGGTGGCGGTCGGCGCGATCGCGATGCAGTTCGAGTTACGCATGCCGTGGACGGCGATCCGACCGCGCAGCAAAGTCCAGTCGAGCGATTCCTTCATGTCGACCTCGACGTAGCCGCCACGCGCCTCTTCCAGAAGCTTTAAGCTGTCCTGTGGGAGGATACCGCGATCCCACAGCGAGCCGTTGTAGCTCGAGTAGCGACCACGCTCCTCGGCCAGCTCGGTCGACGCCCAGTAAGCGTAGTAGCAAACTGCCTCCATCGAGCGATCGGCGAACTCAACCGCCGCGTTCGATGAGAACGGCGTGCTTCGCAAGTGCAGGCAGTCTTGGAAGCCCATAATGCCCAGGCCGACTGGACGGTGCTTGAGGTTCGAGTTACGTGTCTTGGCGACCGCGTAGTAGTTGACGTCGATGACGTTGTCGAGCATGCGCATCGCCAGGCTCACGGTGCGCTTGAGTTTGTCATGGTCGAGCACATAGCTACCGTCCGCCTGTTTGGCAAGGTGGGCGACCAGGTTGATCGAGCCCAGGTTGCAGACTGCGATTTCCGAGTCGCTGGTATTGAGCGTGATTTCCGTGCAGAGGTTCGACGAGTGGACAACGCCGACGTGCTGCTGCGGGGAGCGGATATTGCAGGAATCCTTGAACGTGATCCACGGATGACCTGTCTCGAACAACATGCTGAGCATCTTTCGCCAAAGTTGCACAGCCAGGATTTTTTTGAACAGCTTCAGCTCACCGCGCGCCACTTTTTCCTCGTAGCCGAGGTAGGCCGCCTCGAACTCCGCGCCGAACTTGTCGTGCAGGTCCGGACATGTCGAGGGCGAAAACAGCGTCCAGTTGCTGTCTTCCATTACGCGCTGCATGAACAGGTCGGGAATCCAGTTCGCCGTGTTCATGTCATGGGTTCGGCGGCGGTCGTCGCCGGTGTTCTTGCGCAGCTCGAGGAATTCCTCAATGTCGAGGTGCCAGGTTTCGAGGTAAGCGCAGACCGCGCCCTTACGCTTGCCACCCTGGTTCACGGCCACCGCCGTGTCGTTGACTACCTTCAGGAACGGCACCACGCCCTGCGACTTGCCGTTCGTGCCTTTGATGTGCGAACCGAGCGCGCGCACGCGCGTCCAATCGTTACCCAGGCCACCTGCGAATTTTGAGAGTAGCGCATTTTCCTTCAGCCCTTCATATATGCCATCCAGGTCATCGGCGACCGTGGTCAGGTAACAGGAAGAGAGCTGCGGGCGGCGCGTGCCCGAGTTGAACAGGGTCGGCGTCGAGCTCATGAAGTCGAAGTTCGACAGCACATTATAAAATTCGATCACGCGCGCTTCACGGTCACTCTCGTTGAGTGCCAGGCCCATCGACACGCGCATGTAAAACGCCTGCGGCATCTCGATGCGGGTACCATCGACATGCAGGAAGTAGCGGTCATACAGCGTCTGCAGGCCGAGGTAGCCGAACTTCAGGTCGCGGCTTGCGTCGAGTGCCTCGCCCAGGCGAACCAGGTCGAACTGCAACAGCTTTTCGTCGAGCAGCTCGGCTTCGACACCCCGCTTGAGGAACTGTGGGAAGTATTCTACGTAGCGTGCCTGCATCTCGCCCTGCACGACTTCCTCGCCGAAGATTTCGCGGCGGATCGTGTGCAGCAGGATGCGTGCCGTCACCTGGCTGTAGGCCGGGTCTTTCTCGATCATAGTGCGAGCAGCCAGGATCGCCGAGGCATAGACCTGGCTCAGCGGCACGCCGTCGTACAGGTTCTTCACCGTCTCGTCGACGATCAAATCAGGATTGACAGCGCTGTCCAGGCCCTCGCAGGCGCCGGCGACCAGGCCGTGCAGCGTATTCACGTCGAGCTGGCGGCTCACGCCCTTGTCAGTCACGGTCAGGCGCGAGCTGCCGACCGCCACCTCGACCGCCGCGGCGTTCGTGCGCTCGAGGTGGCGCTTCTCGCGGTACAGCACGTAGGCGCGCGCGACGTTGTGCTCGCCGCCACGCATCAGCGCTAGCTCGACCTGATCCTGAATATCCTCAATATGGAAGGTACCTCCGTTCGGGCGGCTGCGCAGCAGTGCGCGCACGACGCTCTGCGTCAGCTGCTCGACGAGCTCGCGCACCCGAGACGACGCGGCACCCTGGCCTCCGTTGACCGCGAGGAAGGCTTTTGTGACGGCGATCGCGATCTTTGACGGCTCGAACGCCACCACGCTACCGTTACGGCGGGTCACATTGTGATCGGCGAACGTCATCTGTGGCGTGAGCACGGGCGTGCCCAGCGAAGCCGTGCCAAGAGGGTAGCTCTGGGCGCTCTTGAATTGGGACGTCCCGGTGTCGGTCGTTTGCATGTGTAAAGCTCCTGGTGCTGGATGGTGCAGAGGAATCTTTGGACTTGAACAATTATTGATAAAAATGCGTAATCTTGAATCAAGCTGCATAGAGAATTGGTGTACGTATCAAATAGAGAGCGATACGCTTTGGTGATTTCTGGAGACGCTGCAGATAGCTGATGACGGCTTTCTTGAGATACCCCTTGGTTCTTTCCGGAGCCTGCTTTGTCACGTTCGCTTTCAGATCCGCGTTGAGCATCTCGTCGGGATTGAGTTCCGGACTGTACGATGGCAGGTAGCACACTTCGATCTTGTCGAGGTGCTCGGCCCACCACGCTTTGACCGGCTTAGCATGATGAATTTTCAGGTTTTCGAGAATCAGAAAAACCTTCTTGGTGCGCATGTTTTTGATCAGCCTCTTCATGAAGTCGAGCAGGACGTATGCGTTTATTGATCCGCAATCCAGCCGAACCTTTTCGGGTGTAGCGCTTGCAAAGATCGTATACGCCCGTGCGCGATAGGTTATATGCTCGGTAATCTCGTCGTAGGTCTAGCCAGCGCGTGTGCAGCTTGATCACCTGACGTCGCCCCTCTTCACGTGCCTCACGAAGAAACGATCTCATGTCTCGTTTTTCCATCTCCCTCACATGAGGGTCGATTTGCTAATTTCAAAATCACATACTGCGGATCAATAACGCGCAGTGGAGACGCGGGTAGCAAAACAAAAAAGCGGCATAAGCCGTGCGATACTGAGAAATCGACGTCTATTTTCGTCATCCATATCGCGCCCTTTTCCGCCTGTTTCTGTGTTGTTGCTGTGTGCCGTACGAGGACGGACTCTACGCTGAGAATTCCTCCTGAATTCTCTTTCAGCTGGAGCGGACTGCCCTGGTGTCTCCCACTTTTAACACTACATTTAGTTTTTAACTATTTAAGTTATACTAAATATAGTATACAATTAAATAATTCCAAGATAAAAAGTTTGAGAGTAATTGCGCTCCGCCCGCTTAGTGATCCGCAATTCGTGATCAATAATGACGCATCAGAATGTGGCTGACGGTGACGCTCTAGCCAAGTTGCTCGACCAGATTCCACGCGCTGAACAAATCGATGTCATCGGCGACGAGGGTCGCCTACAACGCCAAGCCATGCGATGCGGCTATTGCAGCACGCAGTGCTGTTCCTTCGATTCCGCCACGCGAGGGTGCCGCTCATTGGCCAGCGGATACGCCCAGTGCGGCGTGGCGTAACGGCTCGGTTGATGCAATTGCCCGTGACGGTCGTTGAAAACGGAAGAAAGACAGTGGCTACCACAGGCGATCGCTTGCCGAGAATACGATATATCGGTTCGAGATGCGTACTGGAAACTGTCTCTGGGCGAGTCGGCGTAATCAATCCGCATGGCGGATCTCGCTCGTCCGCAATCTGTTCGTATTGCCTGAAATTATGCCCGTCGATGCCATTGCGTCCTCACGCTCGATTTATGCAACAACGCCCCACGCTCTGTCGCCGGGAAAAAACGCTTGATGTTGAACTGCCGATCCTCCGTGACAATGAAGCGATCCATCCGGTTGTCGACAGCACCGGTCTGCAGGTCTCTATGGAGAAGGTGAATGGAAGGTGCGCCAGCACGGCTACTCGAAGCGGCGCACGTGGCGTAAAGTCCATCTCGCGCTCAACGCGAATACGGATCAAGTGCATGCCGCGCTAATGACGAATCAGAATGTGGCTGACGGTGACACTCTGGCCCAGTTGCTCGACCAGATTCCACGCGAAGAACAAATCGATGTCATCGGCGGTGATGGTGCCTACGACACCAAGCCATGCCATGCAGCCATTGCTGCACGCAGGGCGTTGTTGCATAAATCGAGCGAGATCCGTTGACGTTTACGCGCAACGGTCGCGGGGCCAGCCTCCTATCAAGTCAGATTCCAGAGTAACTGCCTAATTTTTGCCAAGAAAATGCGCAAAGACATACACAAGAAAAGTGAGCCGAAGGCACGCTACCGTGTCAGGAATTGGGCGGCCTATAATGAAGGCCTGATCAACCGGGGGAACGTAACAATATGGATAGATGAAGCCGTCCTTGCCAGAATACCCGATGCCATACCCACACGTGGTCGCACGTGTCTATACGGCGATACGCTGATTCAGGCATTACTTGGCGTGAAGACCGTCTATCGACTGACGTTGCGCGCCCTGCAAGGTTTCACCCAAAGTCTGCGCGATCTGGCCTTCCCGAGCTTGCCGGTGCCGAATTACACCACGCTCTGTCGCCGGGCAAAAACGCTTGATGTCGAACTGCCGATCCTTCGTGACAATGAACGGCGTTGTTGCATAAATCGAGTGTGAGGACGCAATAGCATCGACGCCTCTCGTAGGACCAGACGAACCTGTTGGGGTGCGCGAACACAAAGCTACCGCTCGAATGATCGGTCAGCTTGATGGTCGGAATCGCACCGCTGGCACGCTTGGAAGGCGTTTTGATGATCTGCTGGGTGAAGCCGCCCTTGTTGGCGGTCTAAACCTGGGCGATGAAGGCCTTGAGCTGGTCGGTGCCAGCCGCGAAGGACTTCGAAGCGACCGCTATCAGCAAGGCACCGTCCAGGCCTCTACGAAGCAGCGGACCGCAGGGAACTGCACGAGCGAGAACGCTTGCATGGGGTGATTTTCTCCCTGATTGGAATGGGCCGGCACCGATACGGCGTCATTCCGCGTCGCGGGACGGCACCAGGATTTCGCGATTGCCGTTGGACGAAATGGCTGAAACGAGCCCAGATTGCTCCATTTGTTCAAGCAATTGCGCCGCACGATTGTAACCGATGCGCAGATGGCGCTGCACCAGCGAGATCGAGGCGCGGCGGTTCTTGACGACGATTGCGACGGCCTGATCGTAAATAGGGTCTGAATCTTCGCCGCCCTCGCCGGTTCTGGTGCCGGTCGAGCCTTCTTCGCCCTCGGCCAGGCCGCCCTCGAGCAGGCTCTCTATATAGTTTGGCTCGCCATGCTCTTTAAGTTTCTCGACTACGCGGTGCACCTCATCGTCGGACACGAAAGCACCGTGCACGCGCACCGGCAGGCCGCTGCCGGGTGGCAGGTAAAGCATGTCGCCCATGCCGAGCAGCGATTCGGCACCCATCTGGTCGAGAATCGTACGCGAGTCGATCTTCGAAGACACCTGGAAAGCCATACGGGTCGGCACATTGGCCTTGATCAAGCCGGTAATCACGTCGAACGAGGGACGCTGGGTGGCGAGGATCAAGTGGATGCCGGCCGCGCGTGCCTTTTGCGCGATCCGCGCGATCAGCTCCTCGACCTTCTTGCCTACCACCATCATCAGGTCGGCCAGCTCGTCGATCACCACCACGATATTGGGCAAGTGGCCAAGCGGCTCGGGATCCTCGGGCGTCAGACTGAACGGGTTTGGGATCTTCTCCTCCCGCTTAGTCGCCTCGTCAATCTTAATGTTATAGCCGCCCAAGTTGCGCATACCGATCTTGCTCATCAGCTTGTAGCGGCGCTCCATCTCGGCGACAGTCCAGTTCAACGCGTTGCCGGCCTGGCGCATATCGGTGACGACCGGGCAGAGCAGGTGTGGAATGCCTTCGTAGACGCTCATTTCCAGCATCTTCGGGTCGATCAGGATTAGCCTGACCTGGTCGGCGGTGGCCTTGTAGAGCAGCGAGAGGATCATCGCGTTGAGCCCCACCGATTTTCCGGAACCGGTGGTACCGGCCACCAGCAGGTGGGGCATCTTGGCGAGGTCGGCGCACACCGGCTTGCCCCCAATATCCTTGCCCAGGCCGATGGTGAGGGACGAGGACGCGGCGGCATACACCTCAGAGCCGAGGATCTCGGAGAGTCGCACAGTCTGGCGGCGCGGGTTCGGCAGCTCCAGCGCCATATAGTTCTTACCGGGGATCGTCTCGATCACGCGGATCGACACCAGCGACAGGGAGCGCGCCAGGTCCTTGGCAAGCCGGACAATCTGGCTGCCCTTCACGCCGGTGGCCGGCTCGATCTCGTAGCGCGTCACCACTGGGCCGGGATAGGCGGCCACCACGCCTACCTCGACGCCGAAGTCCTTGAGCTTCTTCTCGATCAGGCGCGAGGTGAATTCCAGCGTATCGACCGGCATCGCCTCCTGGGAGTGGGGGGCCACGTCGAGCAGGGAGATTGCCGGCAGGGTGGAGTCGCCCGGAAGGTCGGTGAACAGCAGCACCTGATGCTCGTGCTCGATATGCTCGGACTTGGCCAGCGTGACGACCGGCGGCACGATGGTAACCGGCTCGTGCTCCTCGCTGCGCACCCGCTCCTCCACGCCCTCGCCCGTACAGCGTACTTCGGCGGCCTCGCCGAGCTTACGGTCGCGCTCGGCTTCGCGGCGTAGTTTGGCCAGCGCGAAGGCGTTGATGATGGCGTCGCCCAGCCGCTCGCAGACCGACAGCCAGGAAAAGCGAAAATATAGGGAAAGGCCGATCGCGAGCGCGATCAGCAGGAACAGGGTACCGCCCGTAAAGCCGAACGCGTGCGAGACGGCCCGCGCGACCGTCTCGCCCACCACGCCGCCAGGAGCACGCGCCAGCGGCGCTTTCAGCGAACACAGGCGAAGCGCCTCAATGCCGTCGCTGGCGAGCATCACCAGCACGAAGGCAAACCCCTCGGCGAGCCAGCCAATCGCGGGGCTGTCCGGCGGCTCTTCGTCGAGCGCCTCGTGGCGCGTGATGTGGCGGTAGTTGGCGGCAATCCGGCACGCCAGCACCACCACGAGCCAGTAAGCCGAGATACCGAACAGCAGCAGCAGGATGTCGGCCGTCCAGGCACCGACGCGCCCGGCCCGATTCGAGATATGGTCGAGCTGGACCGCATGTGTCCAGCTCGGATCGCGACGGCTGTAGCTCAGGAGCGCTATCAGCAGGAACGCGAACGCCGCAACTTGCAGAATCCAGCGTATCTCGATGAGCAGTCTCGACATACGATGCGGCAGCGCCTGCGCCGTAAAAGGAGCTTTTGCCATGAATCTGTGTAGAAAGAGGCGGCCACGCCGGACGGACCCCGCCGATCGTTTAATCGCTATCATTATAAATGTAGCCGCGACCGGGCAAGTGTAAATGACGGTAACCCACCGATCGAGGTATACTATTTTATTAGTATGATAAAAACGCCGGTTTGGCAGTGTAGAAAACGCTTCTTTATAATACCTGTCTGGTACCCATCGATGGCATCGTCCCTGGAGCGTAAGATGCGGCTCGGTCGCCATGCTGCCTTGCCGACCGCTACGTCATCCGGGCGCCTGGTGGCTTTTAACAGATCCTGCACATGTCCACGTCCAAACACGCGAAAGTTCTGATTCTCGGTTCCGGTCCCGCCGGTTATACTGCGGCCGTCTATGCCGCCCGCGCCAACCTGTCGCCCCTGCTGATCACAGGTCTGGCACAGGGCGGCCAACTGATGACCACAACTGACGTCGAGAACTGGCCGGCGGATCCGAGTGGCGTGCAGGGCCCGGAGCTGATGCAGCGTTTCCTAGCGCACGCTGAGCGGTTCAACACGGAAATTGTGTTCGATCACATCCATACGGCCAAGCTGGAGGAAAAACCGATCCGCCTGATCGGCGATTCGGGTGGATACACCTGCGACTCGCTGATCATTTCAACCGGCACTTCGGCCCAGTACCTGGGCCTAGCTTCGGAAGCAGCCTTCATGGGCAAGGGCGTGTCGGCCTGCGCGACCTGTGACGGTTTCTTCTACCGCAACCAGGCAGTGGCAGTGATCGGCGGCGGAAACACCGCGGTCGAGGAAGCGCTCTACCTGACGGGCCTCGCCAAGAAGGTCACCGTGATCCACCGACGCGACAAGTTCCGCGCCGAGCTGATCCTGAACGACCGTTTGCTAAAAAAGGAAAAAGAAGGCAAAGTCGCGATCAAGTGGAACCACGTGCTCGACGAAGTGGTCGGCGACGACTTGGGCGTCACCGGCGTGAAGATCAAGCATACCGGCACTGGCGAAACCGAGCATCTCGCGCTGCAGGGCGTGTTCGTGGCGATCGGCCATAAGCCAAACACGGACCTGTTTCAGGGCCAGCTCGAGATGAAAGACGGCTACATCGTCACCAAGAGCGGTTTGGACGGCAATGCTACGGCCACGGAAATTCCGGGCGTATTCGCGGCCGGAGACGTGCAGGACCACATCTATCGCCAGGCGATCACCAGCGCCGGCACGGGCTGCATGGCCGCACTCGACGCGCAGCGCTACCTGGAAAGCTTGCACGACGCGAAGTAATCCGACAGTCGGTCGGCCCGGTCGGGCGACGTTACTGGTGACGTTGTTGCATAAATCGAGCGTGAGGACGCCATGGCATCGACGGACATACTAATCCGTAATTTGTTATGTTGAAATTATAAAATAATTTTTCATGTGAGGGGTGTGGAAACAAGAGACATGAGGTCGCTTCCTCGTGAGGCAAGTGAAGAGCGGCCTCGTCAGGTAATCAACCTGCGCAGGCGAGGCTGGATCTACGACGAGATTGCCGAGTATGCGAACCTCGCGCGCACCGGCGCGTTCGATATTTGCAAACGCTACGCCCGCGAAGTTGCGGCCAGATTGCGTGAAAAGCCGAGCGGCGGAGCAGTGAACCCACGCCGTGCCCTGAATGAACAGGAGGACGGGAAATTCGCGCGCTGTTGCGCGATCAAATGTCGGACCAGTGGAAGATGTCGTTCGCGTTGTGGACGCGACATGCCGTGCGGGAGTTGATCCGGCAGCGATGTGGTTTGACGCTGTAGGGTTTCGGCCTGTATTTGGCGCGCTCGGGTTTCACGACGCAAAAGCCGATGCAACGGGCCTACGAGCAGCGACCGGAAGTGGTGCAGGCAGCGCTGAATGAGACGTACCCGGAGATTTCGCGCCGGACCATAGCCGAAGGCGCGGCGATCCCAGTGGAGTGACGACCCGTTGCCAGGTGTGCTGAAAAGTCTCCAGTTCTGCTGAAAAGTCTTCGAGGGTGCGATAGACGCAGACATCCTGCTTGATTTCCTGAAACGGTTGATTATTGATCCACAATTTGTGATCTTGAATTGCGGATCAGCAATAAAGACATGCAACAACGCAGAAGTCCGCAATCCGTTCCATTTCGTCCTCACGCTCGATTTATGCAACAACGCTGGCTCACTCCACCGAAAGAGCTTTAGCCCATTAACCAGCAGTGTGTTGTACTTACTCTTGAACCCCCTGACCTTTTCTGCCGACCGCCTCGCCGACACGCCGCAAGCCCGAACCCGCATCAAGCTGTGCGGACTGTCCCGTCCCTCCGATGTCGACCATGCCGTCGCGCTCGGCACCGACGCGGTCGGCTTCGTGTTCTACCCAAAGAGCCCGCGCGCGGTAACCATTGAGCAGGCCGGCGAGCTCGCGCGGCGCGTGCCGCCCTTCGTCTCGGCGGTCGGGCTGTTCGTGAACGCCACATCCAACGAACTGGCGCACGTGCTCGACGCGGTGCCACTCACTACGCTGCAGTTCCACGGCGAGGAGATCCCGGAACAGTGCCTAGCGCTTGCGCGCGAGGCCAGGCTACCCTGGATACGCGCCTTGCGCGTGGGGGCCTCGACGCAGCGCGCCGATTTGGTAAAATTGGCACTTCAATATTCGATAGCCAGCAGCCTGCTGTTCGACACCCATGTGCAGGACTATGGCGGCAGCGGCAAGGTCTTCGATTGGTCCCTCATTCCCGAAGAGTTCGCATATCGGGCTGTTTTGAGTGGTGGCTTGAGTGCTCAAAACGTCGATGGTGCGATACGCCAGATCCACCCGTACGCGGTCGATGTCTCCAGTGGCATCGAGATACCGAGCGAAAAGGGCGTGAAAGATCATGCCCGGATGGCGGCGTTCGTGAGCGCGGTGCGCGCGGCGGACGCCAAGTGAACACAATGCCCCGGCGTGGCGTGCACCGGGGCATTGTGGCATAAATCGAGCGAGATCCGTTGAAGTTTACGCGCAACGGTCGCGGGGCCAGCCTCCTATCAAGTTAGATTCCAGAGTAACTGCCTAATTTTTGCCAAGAAAATGCGCAAGGACATACACAAGAAAGGTGAGCCGAAGGCACGCTACCGTGTCAGGAATTGGGCTGCTTATAATGAAGGCCTGATCAACCGGGGGAACGTAACAATATGGATAGATGAAGCCGTCCTTGCCAGAATACCTGATGCCATACCCACACGTGGTCGCCCGTGTCTATACGGAGACACGCTGATTCAGGTATTACTTGGCGTGAAGACCGTCTATCGACTGACGTTGCGCGCCCTGCAAGGTTTCACCCAAAGTCTGCGCGATCTGGCCTTCCCGAGCTTGCCGGTGCCGAATTACACCACGCTCTGTCGCCGGGCAAAAACGCTTGATGTCGAACTGCCGATCCTTCGTGACAATGAACCGATCCATCTGGTTGTCGACAGCACCGGTCTGAAGGTCTATGGAGAAGGTGAATGGAAGGTGCGCCAGCACGGCTACTCGAAGCGGCGCACGTGGCGTAAAGTCCATCTCGCGCTCAACGCGAATACGGGTCAAGTGCATGCCGCGCTAATGACGAATCAGAATGTGGCTGACGGTGACGCTCTGGCCAAGTTGCTCGACCAGATTCCACGCGAAGAACAAATCGATGTCATCGGCGGTGATGGTGCCTACGATACCAAGCCATGCCATGCGGCCATTGCTGCACGCAGTGCTATTCCTTCGATTCCGCCACGCGAAAGTGCTGCTCATTGGCCAGCGGATACGCCCGGTGCGGCGTGGCGTAACGGCGCGGTTGATGCAATTGCCCGTGACGGTCGTCGAGAATGGAAGAAAGACAGTGACTACCACCGGCGATCGCTTGCCGAGAATGCGATGTATCGGTTCAAGGCGCTCACCGGAAACTATCTCTGGGCGCGTCACATCGCCGCGCAGGCGACCGAGGTTGCCTGCGCGGCGGCGTAATCAACCGCAGCATGGGGGACCTCGCTCGTCCGACATCCGTTCGTATCGCCTGAAATTATGCCCGTCGATGCTATTGCGTCCTCACGCTCGATTTATGCAACAACGCCTATGCAAACCCGAACGCGGCGGCATCGTGCTCTGACGCCCTGATGCGCGACCTGATCGAGGAGCTGACCGGCGGCTCGGTGAGTGAGGGTGAGGCAGCTTCGACCGCTACCGTATCCGCGTGTCCCGGGTCCGCGTTGCCGGACGGCATTGAGTTGCGGCACCGTGATTTCCTGATTGATGCGGCGAGCCTGCCTGATGCGTCGATCGACCTGATCGTCACCGATCCACCCTATGGGCTCGGCAAGGACTACGGCAACGATTCCGACAAATTGCAGGGTGACGCTCACCTGGCGTGGACCCGGCGGTGGCTCGAGCTCGCGATCCCGAAGTTGAAGCCGAGCGGCTCGCTTTATGTGTTCTGCACCTGGCAGTACGCGCCGGAGATCTTCAGCTTTCTTAAGACACGCCTGACGATGATCAACGAGATCATCTGGGACCGACGCGTTCCGAGCATGGGCGGCACTACGCGCCGCTTCACGTCGGTGCACGACAACATCGGTTTTTTCGCTGTATCGAAAGGCTATTACTTCGATCTCGACCAGGTCCGTATTCCCTACGACGCCGAAACGAAAAAGTCGCGTTCTCGCAAGCTGTTCAAAGGCAGTAAGTGGCTCGAGATGGGCTACAACCCGAAGGACATCTGGTCGGTCTCGCGCCTGCATCGGCAGCACGCCGAGCGAGTCGACCACCCGACCCAGAAACCGCTCGAGCTAGTCGAGCGGATGGTGCTGTCGAGCTGTCCGCTAGGCGGCGTGGTGCTGGACCCGTTCATGGGCAGCGGCACCACCGCCGTGGCTAGCACGCGAAACGGGCGCCATTTCATCGGCTACGAAATCAACGAAAGTTATTGCGCGCTCGCGCGCGAGCGCGTGACCGCGATCGCGCGACGACCGATGCCTGAGCCAAAACGGGCCGCTCACCGCCAATCGTGATCGAATCCAGGAAACGACATCATGCCCCGTATACAGAAGACTTTTGCAGCACTCGCCCCCAGGCCTGGAAGGGCCCGATTGTTTTCCTTACGGGGCGTTGTTGCATAAATCGAGCGAGCTCCCCGTTGACGTTTACGCGCAACGGTCTCGGTGCCAGCCCCAGATCAAGTAAGACTCCAGAGTAACTGCCTAATTTTTTACAAGAAAATGCGCAAGGACATACATAACACAGGTGAGCAGAAGGCACGCTACCGTGTAAGGAATTGGGCGGCCTATAATGAAGGCCTGATCAACCAGGGGAACGTAACAATATGGATAGATGAAGCCGTCCTTGCCAGAATACCCGATGCCATACCCACACTTGGTCGCCCGTGCCTATACGGCGATACGCTGATTCAGGCATTACTTGGCGTGAAGACCGTCTATCGACCGACATTGCGCGCCCTGCAAGGTTTCACCCAAAGTCTGCGCGATCTGGCCTTCCAGAGCTTGCCGGTGCCGAATTACACCACGCTCTGTCGCCGGGCAAAAACGCTTGATGTCGAACTGCTGATCCTTCGTGACAATGAACCGATCCATCTGGATGTCGACAGCACCGGTCTGAAGGTCTATGGAGAAGGTGAATGGAAGGTGCGCCAGCACGGCTACTCGAAGCGGCGCACGTGGCATACAGTCCATCTCGCGCTCAACGCGAATACGGGTCAAGTGCATGCCGCGCTCATGAGGCATCAGAATGTGGCTGACGGTGACGCTCTGGCCAAGTTGCTCGACCAGATTCCACGCGACAAAAAAATCGATGTCATCGGCGACGTCGATGCCTACGAAACCAAACTATGCCATGCAGCCATTGCTGCACAGCGGTGCTGTTCCTTCGATTCCGCCACGCGAGGGTGCCGCTCATTGGCCAGCGGATACACCCGGTGCGGCGTGGTGTAACGGCGCGGTTGATGCAATTGCCTGTGAAGGTCGTCGAGAATGGAAAAAAAAGACAGTGGCTACCACCGGCGATCGCTTGCCGAGAATGCGATGTATCGGTTCAAGGTTCTCACCGGAAACTGTCTCTGTGCGAGTCACATCGACGCGCAGGCGACCCGGGTTGCCGTTCGCGTCGGCGTAATCAACCGCATGGCGGACCTCGCTCGTCCGCACTCCGTTCGTATCGCCTGAAATTATATTTGTCGATGCCATTGCGTCTTCACGCTTAATTTATGCAACAACGCCCTCGACTGCGACGCTCAGGCGGATTGAGACCGTCACGCGACATACTGAGAAACACCGAATGTAGGCCGGAACGATTCGGCCCGTTCTGATGAAGGGAACTATACGATGAGCTGGCTCGATAAGCTGCTGCCGCCGAAGATCAAGCAGACAGACCCGAAGAACCGCAAGGGCATCCCCGAGGGACTGTGGGTTAAGTGCCCATCTTGCGAGGCCGTACTGTATCGTTCCGACGTCGAGGCGAACCTCCACGTCTGCCCGAAATGCGACCATCACATGCGCATTGGCGCGCGTGAGCGCCTGGACGAGCTGCTCGATCTAGAGGGCCGCTACGAGATTGGCCAGGAAATCGTGCCAGTCGACACGCTGAAGTTCAAGGACAGCCGCAAGTACCCGGATCGCCTCAAGGAAGCGATGGACGAAACTGGAGAAACCGACGCGATGGTAGTAATGGGCGGCGCGATCCGCACGCTCTCAGTGGTGGCGGCGTGCTTCGAGTTCTCGTTCATGGGCGGTTCGATGGGCTCGGTGGTCGGTAAGCGCTTCGCGTGCGGCGCGCAGAACGCGCTCGAGCAGCACGTGCCTTTCATCTGTGTAACGGCTTCGGGCGGCGCGCGCATGCAGGAAAGCCTGCTGTCGCTGATGCAGATGGCGAAGACCACGGCAATGCTAACCAAGCTCGCAGAAGCTAAGCTACCATTCATCTCGGTGTTGACCGACCCGACCATGGGCGGCGTGTCGGCCAGCTTCGCCTTCCTCGGAGACGTGGTGATAGCCGAGCCGAAGGCTCTGATCGGCTTCACCGGCCCACGCGTGATCGAGCAGACGGTGCGCGAAAAGCTTCCTGAAAGTTTCCAGCGCTCGGAATTCTTGTTGAAGTCGGGCGCGATCGACATGATCGTTGACCGTCGCAAGATACGCGACGAAATCGCCCAGCTGCTGGCGCTACTGCAGCGCCAACCGGTGGATGCGCTCGCCTGAAGTCAAGCGCGTGCCCCCCCAACATGCCGGCTCGTCCTCCGAGCCGGGAGAACGGCGCGTTTTTCGTTTTTCAGCGTTCCGGAAGATTTGCTGTGGTACGGCGTTGTTGCATAAATCGAGCGAGATCCGTTGACGTTTACGCGCAACGGTCGCGGGGCCAGCCTCCTATCAAGTCAGATTCCAGAGTAACTGCCTAATTTTTGCCAAAAAAATGCGCAAGGACATACACAAGAAAGGTGAGCCGAAGGCACGCTACCGTGTCAGGAATTGGGCGGCCTATAATGAAGGCCTGATCAGCCGGGGGAACGTAACAATATGGATAGATGAAGCCGTCCTTGCCAGAATGCCCGATGCCATACCCACACGTGGTCGCCCGTGTGTATACGGCGATACGCTGATGCAGGCATTACTTGGCTTGAAGACCGTCTATCGACTGACCTTGCGCGCCCTGCAAGGTTTCACCCAAAGTCTGCGCGATTTGGCCTTCCCGAGCTTGCCGGTGCCGAATTACACCACGCTCTGTCGCCGGGCAAAAACCCTTGATGTCGAACTGCCGATCCTTCGTGACAATGAACCGATCTATCTGGTTGTCGACAGCACCGGTCTGAAGGTCTATGGAGAAGGTGAATGGAAGGTGCGCCAGCACGGCTACTCGAAGCGGCGCACGTGGCGTAAAGTCCATCTCGCGCTCAACGCGAATACAGGTCAAGTGCATGCCGCGCTAATGACGAATCAGAATGTGGCTGACGGTGACGCTCTGGCCAAGTTGCTCGACCAGATTCCACGCGAAGAACAAATCGATGTCATCGGCGGTGACGGTGCCTACGACACCAAGCCATGCCATGCGGCCATTGCTGCACGCAGTGCTATTCCTTCGATTCCGCCACGCGAGGGTGCCGCTCATTGGCCAGCGGATATGCCCGGTGCGGCGTGGCGTAATGGCGCGGTTGATGCAATTGCCCGTGACGGTCGTCGAGAATGGAAGCAACACAGTGGCTACCACCGGCGATCGCTTGCCGAGAATGCGATGTATCGGTTCAAGACCCTCACCGGCCACTGTCTCTGGGCGCGTCACATCGCCGCGCAGGCGACCGAGGTCGCCGTTCGCGTCGGCGTCATCAACCGCATGGCGGACCTCGCTCGTCCGCAATCCGTTCGTATCGCCTGAATTATGCCCGTCCGATGCCATGGCGTCCTCACACTCGATTTATGCAACAACGCCCTGTGGTACAGATGAGCACATTTCCTACTCTGAATGCCTGGCTCTCGCATCTTGAAACCGCACATCCGATCGGTATCGACATGGGCTTGGCCCGCATCACCCAGGTCAAAGAGACGCTCGGACTGAGTGTCTCGTGCCCGGTAATCACTGTCTGCGGTACTAACGGAAAGGGTTCAACCTGCGCATTCCTTGAAACCATCCTGCTGAAGGCCGGATATCGCGTCGGCTGCCATACTTCGCCGCACCTGCTCGCCTTCAACGAGCGTGCGCGCCTAGGTGGCAAGAACGTGACCGACGAGCTGCTGCTACCGCATTTCGAGGCTGTCGAGGCGGCGCGCCTGAGCCTGGCGCAGCCCGTCACGCTGACCTATTTCGAGTTCACCACGCTGGTGATCCTGCGGCTGTTCGCCGACAGCGAGCTCGACACGGTGATCCTCGAAGTGGGCCTGGGCGGTCGGCTCGACGCGACGAATACCATCGATGCCGACTGCGCGATTGTCACCAGCATCGACATCGACCATACCGAATACCTGGGTGATACACGGGAGAAAATCGGCTTTGAGAAGGCTGGCATCTTCCGTCCCGGTACGCCAGCGATCTGCGGCGATCCCGCGCCGCCGCAAACCCTGCTCGACCATGCCGAGTCGATCGGCGTCGACCTGTGGCTGGTCGGTCGCGACTTCCGCTACGAGGCGCAGTTCGGCAATGAGCGTCAGCAGTGGAGCTACCTGGGCCGCAACAAGCGCTACCCGGCGCTAGCCTACCCTGCGCTGCGTGGTGCCAACCAGCTGCTCAATGCCTCGGTCGCGCTGGCCGCACTAGAGGCGCTACGCTCTCGCCTGCCGGTATCAGCCCACGACATCCGCCTGGGCTTGGCCAACGCCGAGTTGGCGGGGCGCTTCCAGGTGTTGCCCGGTAAGCCCGCGATCGTCCTCGATGTTGCACATAACCCGCACGCGGCCGCAGTGCTCGCAAAAAATCTCGGCAACATGGGTTTTTTTCCGCACACTTATGCGGTGTTTGGGGCGATGCGGGACAAGGACATCGCTGGCGTGCTCAAGCAGTTGAAAGGCGAGATTGACCACTGGTGCGTAACTGACCTGCCACTGCTGCTGCGGCGCCCCGCTTCAGCTGAGGCGCTCGAGACGGCGTTGCGCGAGGCAGGTGTTGAGGATGGTCCCGACAGCAGTGTCGCGCATCATGCCACACCCGAAGACGCTTTTCGAGATGCCCTGAAACGGGCCTCAGAGAATGATAGAATTGTGGTTTTTGGTAGCTTTTATACAGTGGCTGGCGTGTTAGCCTACCGTAAATCGCAGCAACACTGACGGGTGGTTCAGGCAACCCATTGTAGCAGATTTGGTTGTTTAGACGGCGTTGTTGCATAAATCGAACGTGAGGACGCCATGGCATCGGACGGGCATAATTCAGGCGATACGAACGGATTGCGGACGAGCGAGGTCCGCCATGCGGTTGATGACGCCGACGCGAACGGCGACCTCGGTCGCCTGCGCGGCGATGTGACGCGCCCAGAGACAGTGGCCGGTGAGGGTCTTGAACCGATACATCGCATTCTCGGCAAGCGATCGCCGGTGGTAGCCACTGTGTTGCTTCCATTCTCGACGACCGTCACGGGCAATTGCATCAACCGCGCCATTACGCCACGCCGCACCGGGCATATCCGCTGGCCAATGAGCGGCACCCTCGCGTGGCGGAATCGAAGGAATAGCACTGCGTGCAGCAATGGCCGCATGGCATGGCTTGGTGTCGTAGGCACCGTCACCGCCGATGACATCGATTTGTTCTTCGCGGCGTTGTTGCATAAATCGAGCGAGATCCGTTGACGTTTACGCGCAACGGTCGCGGGGCCAGCCTCCTATCAAGTCAGATTCCAGAGTAACTGCCTAATTTTTGCCAAGAAAATGCGCAAGGACATACACAAGAAAGGTGAGCCGAAGGCACGCTACCGTGTCAGGAATTGGGCGGCCTATAATGAAGGCCTGATCAGCCGGGGGAACGTAACAATATGGATAGATGAAGCCGTCCTTGCCAGAATGCCCGATGCCATACCCACACGTGGTCGCCCGTGTGTATACGGCGATACGCTGATTCAGGCATTACTTGGCTTGAAGACCGTCTATCGACTGACCTTGTGCGCCCTGCAAGGTTTCACCCAAAGTCTGCGCGATTTGGCCTTCCCGAGCTTGCCGGTGCCGAATTACACCACGCTCTGTCGCCGGGCAAAAACGCTTGATGTCGAACTGCCGATCCTTCGTGACAATGAACCGATCTATCTGGTTGTCGACAGCACCGGTCTGAAGGTCTATGGAGAAGGTGAATGGAAGGTGCGCCAGCACGGCTACTCGAAGCGGCGCACGTGGCGTAAAGTCCATCTCGCGCTCAACGCGAATACAGGTCAAGTGCATGCCGCGCTAATGACGAATCAGAATGTGGCTGACGGTGACGCTCTGGCCAAGTTGCTCGACCAGATTCCACGCGAAGAACAAATCGATGTCATCGGCGGTGACGGTGCCTACGACACCAAGCCATGCCATGCGGCCATTGCTGCACGCAGTGCCGCAGTGCTATTCCTTCGATTCCGCCACGCGAGGGTGCCGCTCATTGGCCAGCGGATATGCCCGGTGCGGCGTGGCGTAATGGCGCGGTTGATGCAATTGCCCGTGACGGTCGTCGAGAATGGAAGCAACACAGTGGCTACCACCGGCGATCGCTTGCCGAGAATGCGATGTATCGGTTCAAGACCCTCACCGGCCACTGTCTCTGGGCGCGTCACATCGCCGCGCAGGCGACCGAGGTCGCCGTTCGCGTCGGCGTCATCAACCGCATGGCGGACCTCGCTCGTCCGCAATCCGTTCGTATCGCCTGAAATTATGCCAGTCGATGCCATTGCGTCCTCACGCTCGATTTATGCAACAACGCCGTTCTTCGCGTGGAATCTGGTCGAGCAACTTGGCCAGAGCGTCACCGTCAGCCACATTCTGATTCGTCATTAGCGCGGCATGCACTTGACCTGTATTCGCGTTGAGCGCGAGATGGACTTTACGCCACGTGCGCCGCTTCGAGTAGCCGTGCTGGCGCACCTTCCATTCACCTTCTCCATAGACCTTCAGACCGGTGCTGTCGACAACCAGATGGATCGGTTCATTGTCACGAAGGATCGGCAGTTCGACATCAAGCGTTTTTGCCCGGCGACAGAGCGTGGTGTAATTCGGCACCGGCAAGCTCGGGAAGGCCAAATCGCGCAGACTTTGGGTGAAACCTTGCAGGGCGCGCAAGGTCAGTCGATAGACGGTCTTCACGCCAAGTAATGCAAGTAATGCCTGAATCAGCGTATCGCCGTATACACACGGGCGACCACGTGTGGGTATGGCATCGGGCATTCTGGCAAGGACGGCTTCATCTATCCATATTGTTACGTTCCCCCGGCTGATCAGGCCTTCATTATAGGCCGCCCAATTCCTGACACGGTAGCGTGCCTTCGGCTCACCTTTCTTGTGTATGTCCTTGCGCATTTTCTTGGCAAAAATTAGGCAGTTACTCTGGAATCTGACTTGATAGGAGGCTGGCCCCGCGACCATTGCGCGTAAACGTCAACGGATCTCGCTCGATTTATGCAACAACGCCTGTTTAGACAGGCTTTTCGATTAGGCCGCGAGCGTCAAGAGGCTGACCTGACGGGCTTCGATGGCTGATTTGAAGCCCAGTTTTTTGAGACGCGATTCACTTATTGAATCGATTCTAGAACGCGATAACGCCCGGTTCTTACCAGATTTATGCAACAACGCGCAACAACGCCACGCGAGGGTGCCGTTCATTGGCCAGCGGATACGCCCGGTGCAGCGTGGCGTAACGGCGCGGTTAATGCAATTGCCCTTGACGGTCGTCGAGAATGGAAGAAAGACAGCGGCTACCACCGGCAATCGTTTGCCGAGAATGGGATGTATCGGTTCAAGACGCTCACCGGGAACTGTCTCTGGGCGCGTCTCACATCGCCTCGCAGGCGACCGAGGGCGCTTCGTCAACGCTGAAAGTAGCACCTCCGCGCACCCAGCAAGTTTTGCGCAGCACGACCTCCAGTGCTGTCGCCGCGCGGCGCGCGGCCCAGGGGGTCGGCCACGGCCTCGCGCATGAGTCAGCTGGGCGGAACGACGCTGCACCACGCGCTAGTGCACGTCGGTCGCGTCGAAGCGCAACTGTATGTTTACACGGCGCGCGACAGCAGCAGCGCGTTGGTGCGCTTGACGAAAGCGGCTGGGTCTTCCAGCGCGCCACCCTCAGCCAGCAGTGCCTGGTCGAGCAGTAGGTGGCACCAGTCAGCGAAATCGGTGCCTTCGGGCTGCAGCTGCTTGATCAGTGGATGCTCAGAGTTGATCTCGAGAATCGGCTTCATCGCTGGTGCCTGCTGCCCGGCAGCCTTCAGCATACGCTGCAGGTAGCCGCTCATGTCGTTGTCGTCGGCCACCAGGCAGGACGGCGAATTGGTCAGGCGGAAGGTCACGCGCACTTCCTTGACCTTGTCGCCGAGTGTTTCCTTGATCTTCTCTACCACCGGCTTCATCGCCTCGCCAGTTTCTTCCTGAGCCTTCTTCTCTTCGTCGTCGAGGGCACCGAGATCGAGATCGCCACGCGCCACGCTGGTCATCGGCTTGCCGTCGAACTCGTTCAGATAGGACAGCATCCATTCGTCGATGCGGTCGGTCAGCAGCAGCACCTCGACGCCCTTCTTGCGAAACACCTCGAGGTGCGGGCTGTGAGTGGCGGCCAGCCAGGTATCGGCCGTGACGTAGTAGATCTTACTCTGCTCAGGCTTCATGCGCGAGACGTAGTCGGCTAGCGATACGTTCTGCTCGGTCGTCTCGCCCTGCGTCGAGGCAAAACGTATCAGCTTGGCGACGCGCTCGCGGTTGACGTTGTCCTCGCCGACGCCCTCCTTCAGTACCTGGCCGAACTCGGTCCAGAAGGTCTTGTACTTGTCTCTGCCAGCATCGTCCTCCGCGTTCGCGAGTTCCTCCAACATCGACAGCGTGCGCTTGGTCACGCCGTCGCGGATGGTGCGCACGTCACGGCTTTCCTGCAGGATTTCCCGTGACACGTTGAGCGGCAGGTCCGCCGAGTCGACGATGCCCTGCAGGAAGCGCAGGTATTGCGGCAGCAACTGCTCGGCGTCGTCCATGATGAACACGCGCTTCACGTACAGCTTCAGACCGCCTCGATAGTCGCGGTTCCACATGTCAAAGGGCGCGTGCGCCGGCACGTAGAGCAGCTGCGTGTATTCGCTACGGCCCTCAACGTGGTTGTGGGTCCAGGCCAGCGGGTCCTGGTGGTCGTGTGCGACGTGCTGGTAGAATTGCTTGTATTGCTCGTCGCTGATGTCTTGTTTGGAGCGAGTCCAGAGCGCGCTGGCCTGGTTGATGGTCTCGTCCTCATCCTGCTCGACCATCTCACCTTTTTCTTGGTTCCACTTTTCCGCCTTCATTAGGATCGGCAGGCCGACATGGTCCGAGTACTGCCGAATAATGGACTTGAGCTTGTAGGAGGACAGCAGCTCGTCTTCGCCCTCGCGTAGGTGCAGGGTGATGGTGGTGCCGCGCTGGGCACGCTCGATCGTGTCGACTGTGAAGTCGCCCTCGCCCGCGCTTTCCCAGCGCACGCCTTCCGAAGCTGGCGCACCGGCGCGGCGCGTCTCGAACGTGATGCGATCGGCGACGATGAAACCTGAGTAAAAGCCGACGCCGAACTGCCCGATCAGCGCAGCGTCGCGCTGCTGGTCGCCAGAGAGTTTCGAAAAGAATTCTTTGGTACCCGAGCGTGCGATGGTGCCCAGGTTGGCGATCGCCTCGTCGCGACTCATACCAATGCCATTGTCGTCGATCGTGAGGGTGCGCGCGGTTTTGTCGTAGCCGATGCGGATCCGCAGGTTCGGATCGTTATCGTAGAGAGTGCCGTTCCCCAGCGCCTCGAAACGGAGCTTGTCGGCCGCGTCGACCGCGTTCGACACCAGTTCGCGAAGGAAGATTTCCTTGTTGCTGTACAGCGAATGGATCATCAGATGGAGGAGCTGTTTGACTTCCGCCTGGAAGCTCATCGTTTCATGTGCCATTGCGTTTTCCTGTAGCCAAAGAGGATAAATGAGAGAAGGGATCCGGCCTGACCCGGCAGAGCACTCGCCCCAAGGCGTGGCCGGATCGGTCCCGGATCGTGTCTTCGGGCACAGAAATGGAGTCGGCGGAGAGAATTTCAAGACCCCGGGCGAAATGAAGTTCCTCGCTCCAAGGAGTGAGGAATTAACCCCAAAAAAATCAAATGCAAAAGTGAACGAATCACCCCCGGTTTCTCGGAGACTGTTTTGTTTGAGTCAGGCCGACTTCGTGATCTTGCAATTAAAAAATTGTCCCATCATGTGATGGGCAGGCGTTGTTGCATAAATCGAGCATGAGGACGCAATGGCATCGACGGGCATAAGGCGATACGAACGGATTGCGGACGAGCGAGGTCCGCCATGCGGTTGATGACGCCGACTCGCAGGTGACCTCGGTCGCCTGCGCGTCGATGTGATGCGCCCAGAGACAGTTGCCGGTGAGGGTCTTGAACCGATACATCGCATTCTCGGCAAGCGATCGCCGGTGGTAGCCACTGTCTTGCTTCCATTCTCGATGACCGTCACGGGCAATTGCATCAATCGCCCCATTACGCCACGCCGCACCGGGCATATCCGCTGGCCAATGAGCGGCACCCTCGCGTAGCGGAATCGAAGGAATAGCACTGCGTGCAGCAATGGCCGCATGGCATGGCTTGGTGTCGTAGGCGGCGTTGGCGTGCCGCGCTCCTCACTCGAGCCGCCGGTCGCGCTCCCAGAGCACGTCGCTGCCGCCCGCCGCGTGGCTCAGCACACGCGCCAGCACAAACAGCAGGTCGGAAAGCCGGTTCACGTAGCGGCAAGGCGTGGCCGCGACCTCACCGACGGCGAGCGAGACAATCGAACGCTCGGCGCGCCGACAGACGGTGCGGCAGACATGCGCGAGTGCGACCGGACGCGAACCACCCGGCAGGGTGAACTCCTTGAGCGGTGGCAATTGCGCGTTATAGTGTGCCAGCCAGTCATCCAGCCGGGCTAGATACGCGTCGTTCATTGCCACATACCCTGGGATACAGAGTTCACCGCCTAGGTCGAATAGGTCGTGCTGGATCGTGGCTAGCACTCTGCAAATTTGTTCGGGTAGCGGCTCGGCCAGCAGCACGCCGAGCTGAGAATTCAGCTCGTCGACATCACCGATCGCCGCGATGCGCGCGTCGTCTTTAGCGACCCGGCTGCCATCGCCCAGGCCCGTGGTGCCGTCGTCGCCGGTGCGGGTCGCGATCTTGCTCAGGCGGTTGCCCATATGGTGGTGATCTCGTCGTGTCGGACCGCGCGATACGAGCGCGGCGATTATGGATGAAGTGGCATCGATCTCTGCTCGGGATCAGCAAGACGGCGCAAGCTACGCCCCCCGCGGGGCGACGGCGTGACCGCAACATGTCGGGATGATCCCAGCATAAATGCCCGTGCACGTAGTGCCGACTGTGCAACTTTTTTATAAAGTTAGGTTGGCAATTCGGCGTTTTTGCATAAATCGAGCGTACGCCATGGCATCTACGGGGCGTTGTTGCATAAATCGAACGTGAGGACGCCATGGCATCGGACGGGCATAATTCAGGCGATACGAACGGATTGCGGACGAGCGAGGTCCGCCATGCGGTTGATGACACCGACGCGAACGGCGACCTCAGTCGCCTGCGCGGCGATGTGACGCGCCCAGAGACAGTTGCCGGTGAGGGTCTTGAACCGATACATCGCATTCTCGGCAAGCGATCGCCGGTGGTAGCCACCTGTCTTGCTTCCATTCTCGACGACCGTCACTGGCAAGTGTATAAATCAAGCCGAAGGCGTGGCTGCCGGTGCTCCGGCGCGATCGAGGCTGCGAAGAAAACGATCGGCTGTCTGGTAGCCCACCACGCGGCCCAGCTCATGGCCATCCGAGCCGAACACGATGATGCCAGGCGGCCCGAACAACCCGAAGCGCTTGAGCAGCGCCTGGTCGTTGGCATTGTCTGCGGTTACCTCGGCACGTACTAAGTACAGCTGGCCGAGACGCGCCTGCACGCGCGGGTCGGTAAAGGTCAGGTGCTCCATCTCTTTGCAGGACACGCACCAGTCGGCGTAGAAATCGAGCATCACGGGCCAGGCGGTCTTGATCACCTGGTCGAGCTCTGCGTTGGAGCGAACCGGCTCGAAAGCCGGACCTTCGGACACACTGGCGCTGCTGGCCGGGCTTACTGCCGCTCCGCGTCCGGAGAACACCGACAGGGGGCGCAGCGGATCGGTCGAGCCGGCTGCGAGGCCGGCCAGCAGCATGGCGGCCCAGATCGCAAAGGCCGCGCCGATGCCGCTTCCCAGGCGGTGCCAGATCGAGGCACCGACCGAGTGCGGCGTGAACAGACCGGTGGCCGCTGCGGCGATCAGGAGCCAGAGCGCTGCCAGGCCGCTCTGCCAAAACACGCCGAGTACCGGCCAGACGATCCACAACGCAGCCGCCAGCAACATCACACCGAAGAACACCTTGACGCCATCCATCCAGGCACCCGCACGCGGCAGTAGAATACCGGCACCGAGGCCCATGATCAGCAGCGGAACGCCCAGGCCGATCCCCATCGCGAATAGCGCGGCACCGCCGAGCAGCGAGTTGCCGGTATGCGCGATGAAAGCCAGCACGGAAAACAGGGGAGCCGTCATGCAGGCACCGACCACCAGCGCCGACAGCGCGCCCATGGTGGTCGCTGCCAGGAAGCGACCGCCCGAGCGCCGGCTCGATGCCTGCGCGACACCCTCCTGCCAGCACTGCGGCAGCGAAATGTCCATGCCGCCGATCAGGGTCAGCGCGAATACGGTCAGCAGCAGGCCGAAGGCGCCGAGTATCCACGGATTCTGCAGCCAGGCACCGAGGCTTTGGCCGACCAACGCGGCTGCGATACCGAGCACCGTGTAAACCAGAGCCATGCCCACCACGTAAGTTAGCGACAGCAGGGAGCTGCGTGCACGCGTCGTCTGGGTGCCCTCGCCGATAATGATCGCCGACAGGATCGGGATCATCGGGTAGGAGCAGGGCAGCAGGCTCAGCACCATACCGACCACGAAGAATAGGGCGATAATGGTTAGGAAGCCATGGCCTTCCAGTAGCGATTGCGCATAGTCGACGCTGGTCACGCGGTCGTACCAGCTGCCGTCGAAATGCGGTGCCGGAGTAGGTGAGGGAGTGGCGACCAGGTCCGGTGATGGCGAGTCTGCGCCGGCTACGGGCGCAGGCGGTATGGGCAAGGCTCGCGTGGCTGATTGCGGTCGCGCCGTCGGGGTTGACGACGCCACGTTCGACGCGGCGGCCACTTTGAGCGCTGCGCCGTTGACATGCACGACGTGCTCGGCTGGTGGATAGCAAATCCCGCCGTCTGCGCAGCCCTGGGACGTGACCGACAGATCGAACGCCCCGCTCGTCTTGGCGAGCGGCACGTGGATCGTTACCTTGCCCCGGTAGGTCTCGACGTTCTTAGCGAAGGCCTCGTCGTACTTCACGTGGCCGACCGGCAATTGCGCCTCGCTGAGCGTCGCGTTACCTCTCTTTACTGTAAAAGTGAAGCGCTCGCGGTACATGTAGTAGCCGTTAGCGATCTTGAAGTGGACGTTGACCTGCCCTGGTGCCTCGCTCGAGCTGAAGCGGAACGCGACCGAGGGATCGAGGAAATCGTCGTCAGCGCGCGCGGTCGACGAGATTCCGAACAACGATGAGGCGAAGAGCACCAGGCAAAAGAGCAGCAAACGCAGGTCGGCAGCCGTGGAGAATTGGCGATCAGACAGGCATTGTTGCATAAATCGAGTGTGAGGACGCAATAGCATCGACGGGATAATCAGGCGATACGAACGGATTGCGGACGAGCGAGGTCTGCCATACGGTTGATGACGCCGACGCGAACGGAGACCTCGGTCGCCTGTGAGTCGATGTGGCGCGCCCAGAGACAGTTGCCGGTGAAGGTCTTGAACCGATACATCGCATTCTCTGCAAGCGATCGCCGGTGGTAACCACTGTCTTGCTTCCATTCTCGACGACCGTCACGGGCAATTGCATCAACCGCGCCATTACGCCACGCCGCACCGGGCATATCCGCTGGCCAATGAACGGCACCCTCGCGTGGCGGAATCGAAGGAATAGCACTGCATGCAGCAATGGCCGCATGGCATGGCTTGGTGTCGTAGGCACCGTCACCGCTGATGAGATCGATTTGTTCTTCTCGTGGAATCTGGTCGAGCAACTTGGCCAGGGCGTCACCGTCAGGCACATTCTGATGCGTCATTAGCGCGGCATGCACTTGACCCGTATTCGCATTGAGCGCGAGATGGACTTTACGCCACGTGCGCCGCTTCGAGTAGCCGTGCTGGCGCACCTTCCATTCACTTTCGCCATAGACCTTCAGACCGGTGCTGTCGACAACTCGATAAATCGGTTCATTGTCATGAAGGATCGGCAGTTCGACATCAAGCGTTTTTTCCCGGCGACAGAGCGTGGTGTAATTCGGCACCGGCAAGCTCGGGAAGGCCAGATCGCGCAGACTTTGGGTGAAACCTTGCAGGGCGCGCAACGTCCGTCGATAGCCGGTCTTCACGCCAAGTAATGCCTGAATCAGCGTATCACCGTATAGAAACGGGCGACCACGTGTGGGTATGGCATCGGGTATCCTGGCAAGGACGGCTTCATCTATCCATATTGTTATGTTCCCCCGGTTGATCAACCCTTCATGATAGGCCACCCAATTCCTGACACGGTAGCGTGCCTTCGGCTCACCTGTCTTGTGTATGTCCTTGCGCATTTTCTGGGCAAAAATTAGGCAGTGACTCTGGAATCTGACTTGATAGGGGGGGTGGCCCCGCGACCGTTGCGCGTAAACGTCAACGGATCTCGCTCGATTTATGCAACAACGCCGATCAGACATGGAATAAGCGTTGGGTTTCGGTTGCCGCCCAAGCGCCGTAAGCATCGGAGGCGATGGCCTGCCACGAGACGATTTCGGGCGTCTCGTAGGGATGATGGGACGCGATAAAGCGCTCGAGTTCGAGCGAGCGCTGGGTGCTCGTCTTGAACAACAACTGGATCTCCTCCGTGGATTCGACCTTGCCCTGCCAGTGGTAGTTCGAGCGGATCGTGCCGAGTTCCGAAACGCACGCCGCGAGTCGCCCGCTCAGCGCGCCGTCGGCGAGCAGGCGGGCCGTAGCCGAATCAGGTACAGTCGTCATCATCAGAACGATTTCCATTAACATTTCCTATTTCCTGCTGGGACTTGCCGAAACGCTAGGCGTTTTTGCATAAACCGAGCGTAAAGATGCAATGGCATCGACGGGCATAATTTTAGGCGATACGAACGAATTGCAGACGAGTGAAGTCCACCATGCGGTTGATTACATTGACTCGCAGGCGACCGAGGTCGCTTGCGAGTCAATGTAACACGCCCAGAGAGAGTGGCCGATGAGGGTCTTGAACCGATACATCGCATTTTCGGCAAGCGATCGCCGGTGGTAGCCACTGTCTTGCTTCCATTCTCAACGACTGTCACGGGCAATTGCATCAACCACACCATTACGCCACGCCGCATCGGGCATATCCGCTGGCCAATGAGCGGCACCCTCGCGTGGCGGAATCGAAGGAATAGCACTGCGTGCAGCAATGGCCGCATAGCATGGCTTAGTATCGTAGGCACCGTCACCGCCGATGACATCGATTTGTTCTTCGCGTGGAATCTGGTCGAGCAACTTGGCCAGAGCGTTACCGTCAGCCACATTCTGATTCGTCATTAGCGCGGCATGCACTTGACCTGTATTCGCGTTGAGCGCGAGATGGACTTTACGCCACGTGCGCCGCTTCGAGTAGCCGTGCTGGCGCACCTTCCATTCACCTTCTCCATAGACCTTCAGACCGGTGCTGTCGACAACTATATGGATCGGTTCATTGTCACGAAGGATCGGCAGTTCGACATCAAGCGTTTTTGCCCAGCGACAGAGCGTGGTGTAATTCGGCACCGGCAAGCTCGAGAAGGCCAGATCGCGCAGACTTTGGGTGAAACCTTGCAGGGCGCGCAACGTCAGTCGATAGACGGTCTTCACGCCCCAAGTAATACCTAAATCATCGTATCGCCATATAGACACGGGCGACCACATGTGGGTATGGCATCGGGTATTCTGGCAAGGACGGCTTCATCTATCCATATTGTTACGTTCCCCCGGTTGATCAGGCCTTCATTATAGGCCGCCCAATTCCTGACACGGTAGCGTGCCTTCGGCTCACCTTTTTGCGTATATCTTTGCGCATTTTCTTGACAAAAATTAGGCAGTTACTCTGGAACCTGACTTGATAGGAGGCTGGCCCGCGACCGTTGCGCGTAAACGTCAACGGATCTCGCTCGATTTATGCAACAACGCCCTCGATTTATGCAATAACGCCGAGCAGGCCGCGAGCCTCAAAGAGGCCGGCCTGATCGCAAAAGCGTGTCTAAACAACCGGATCCGCTATAGCCCAGTGCTGGGTGTGGCGATGCGCTCGCTCAGTGCTGCGAGCGGGTCTCGACCTGTTGCATCGGCGTCGGATCGACCGGCGGCAGGGCCTTACGCTCGCGTGGGGCACGCGCTTGCGGCACAATCTGAGCGGTGGCTTCTTGGGCGGCGCGGAGCTTTTCGGCATCCGTGTTCACCCAGATCAGGCCAGCGGCATCGAGTGCGGCTTCGATGCTTGCCGCGGTCGGCACCGCGGCAAGTACCTGCGGCACTGAGATCGACCTAGCCGGCTCGGGCTCGACTGCCGTGGCGGCGGCTTCAACCGGAGCTGGCGTGGTGATCACGACCGGCTCGGCTGCCGGGACCACGTGGACCATGAGCTCAACTTCCGGCGAGGCTTCTTCGGGCGTGGTAACCTGGGCTGCCAGTGCCGCTTCCGACACTGTTTCCGCCACGCGCGGGGCGACGGCTTGCGTCGCCGCCTCGGCATGCGCAGCGACGGTTGTGACGGCCATTGTGGCGGCAGCGGTGTTGACCGTGGCGACGGCGGCCACGACCGGAGCATCCGTGTCATGGTCGGTTGTTACGGCGGCCTCATGGTCGGTGCCTTCCGCACCTTCCATGCTTTCCGGCGTGGTGCCTGTGCCTTCCTCTCGATCGCGACGGCCACCACCACGTCGACCGCGACGACGACGACGACGTTCCTCGCCGTCACGCGCGCCGGCTTCGGTGCTGGCTTGCTCGGCACCCCCGGGTACCAAAATTTTAGCGTCTTCGGCCATTTCGGCATGGTTTTCGCTACGCTTGACAGTTTGTAGCTTGGCGACATGCGACATGGCTTTGCGGCGTTCACCGCGTTCACCGCGTTCGCCTCGTTCTCGACGTTCCTGGCGCGACACTTCCGGCGTGCCTTCGTTCGTCATAGCGCGCTCAGGCGGCTCGCGACCTTCGCGTCCTTCCCGCGCTTCACTCGGCTCGAAGTTGTCGCATTCGCGCCGCTCACGGCCTTCGCGAGCCTCGCGCGGTCTGCGGTTGCCAAGTCCTTCACGACTCTCAGGATTCTCACGCAGTTCCCGCGTCTCTTTACCCTCGCGCTCGCTACGCGGCTGCTGCAGCTGTCGACCGCCGCGGCGATTGCCGTTGTTACGGTGATGGTGATCGCCGCCGCGCTCACCGCGCTCTAACTTCTCGCCACGCGCCGGACGGGCCGTTGAGGCGGCTTCCTTGACTGGTTTTAGCACCGGAACCGGCACGGTCGGCGAACTACCGAACAGACGTTTAAGACACGCGAACAGGCCACTGGTGGCGGGTGCCACAGCTATCGGAGTCGGTGCAGCCGCTACCTCGGACTGCGGTGCTGCGCTCGGCGCTGGGCTGGCCGGCGTGATTCCTTTGACAGCAGCTTCCTGCTTCGGCTTCGCGTCGGTGGTGCGCTTGCTGTAAACAGTTTCCGCTTCGAGCTCGCGGGCGGCTTCCTCTGCCATCTTCCAGGAGGCGCGCGGGTCGTCGAGGCGTGCATCGTCGTGTCGCAGGCGCTCCAGCTTGTAATGCGGCGTCTCGAGGTACTTGTTCGGAATTAGCAGGATGCTGACCTTGAAGCGCGACTCGATCTTGTTGATTTCCTGGCGCTTTTCATTCAGCAGGAAGGCAGTTACATCGACCGGTACCTGGCAATGGATTGCTGCGGTGTTCTCCTTCATGGCCTCTTCTTGAATGATCCGAAGCACCTGCAGTGCAGAAGATTCCGTATCGCGGATATGGCCGGTGCCGTTGCAGCGCGGGCAGGTCACGTGGCTGCCTTCGGAGAGGGCCGGTCGCAAGCGCTGGCGCGACAGTTCCATCAGGCCGAAGCGCGAGATTTTGCCCATTTGCACACGAGCGCGGTCATACTTGAGCGCGTCCTTCAGGCGCTGCTCTACCTCGCGCTGGCTCTTGGCCGACTCCATGTCGATGAAATCAATCACGATCAGGCCGCCCAGGTCGCGCAGGCGTAGCTGGCGCGCCACTTCGTCGGCGGCTTCCAGGTTAGTGCGGGTAGCAGTTTCCTCGATGTCTGTACCCTTAGTGGCACGCGCCGAGTTTACATCGATCGCAACTAGTGCCTCGGTGTGATCGATCACGATCGCGCCGCCCAAGGGTAGCGGCACCGTGCGCGAGTACGCCGTCTCGATTTGGTGCTCAATCTGGAAACGCGAGAACAGGGGAATGTCATCGTGGTAGCGCTTCACCTTGCCGACGTTGTCGGGCATCACGATGTCCATGAAAACCCGCGCCTGATCATAGATCTCGGTAGTGTCGATCAGGATTTCGCCGATGTCAGGCTGGAAATAGTCCCGGATCGCGCGGATCACTAGGCTCGATTCCAGGTAGATCAGCATCGGCTGGCCATTGTGGCCGCTTTTCGAGGCGGCCTCGATGGCATGCCAAAGCTGCAGCAGATAATTCAGGTCCCACTGGAGTTCCTCAGCGCTGTGGCCGATGCCTGCGGTGCGAGTGATCATGCTCATGCCTTCCGGGATCTCGAGCTGCGCCATAGTTTCGCGCAGTTCCTGACGCTCGTCGCCCTCGATGCGGCGCGACATACCGCCGCCGCGCGGGTTATTCGGCATCAGCACCAGGTATCGACCGGCCAGCGAGATGAAGGTGGTCAAAGCAGCACCCTTGTTGCCGCGTTCTTCCTTCTCAATCTGGATAATCAGCTCCTGGCCCTCGCTCAGGGTATCCTGAATGCGCGCGGAGCGCATGTCGACGCCATCGCGGAAGTATTGACGAACGACTTCCTTGAAGGGCAAAAAGCCGTGGCGATCTTCTCCGTAGTTGACGAAGCAGGCTTCGAGTGAGGGCTCGATGCGGGTGACCACGCCCTTGTAAATATTGCCTTTACGCTGTTCACGGCCGGCGGTTTCGATATCGATGTCGATGAGTTTCTGTCCATCGACGATGGCGACACGCAGTTCTTCCTGCTGTGTCGCATTGAACAGCATGCGTTTCATTGAACGACTCCAGTGCGCCGGTCAAACCGGCGAGGTGTTGTGAATGAAAGAGTCATACGTTGAAGGTCTAGCCAGCCACAGCGGCCCAGAGTCATGCGGCTGCATCCGTGAGGGAACAGGCGAAGCGTTGACATAGGTACGCACGGGCCGGGTATTGAGCCACGCAATACATGCCCTGTGGTGGACACTATGCGTTGACCAGGTGTCGAGGCGCTTGGAGTATACGCCGAAGACCACACCGGTACCCTCCGCCATGGTAAAGCACCACCGGGCCCTGTGCGGTCCGAGATCCCGCGCACGTGCGGGCACACTGTGCATGGGAACCGGAAGATCCTGCGTCCTACTGAGCCGCGCCGGGAAGCATCGGTCGCAGTGGGCATCATGAAGCCCGCGAGCATACGACGATATTGATTCGAAATTCGTGATCAATAACAGGGGGCCAGCCCCACAACCGTTGCGCGTAAACGGCTCTCGCTCGATTTATGCAACAACGCCGATTTGAGGCCGTCCCTGCTAAAATGCTAAGTTTATGTCGATTCACCACTCAACAGGCCACGCTGTGCTTTCTACCGTCAACATCACGATGCAATTCGGGCCGAAGCCCCTGTTCGAAAACATCTCAGTCAAGTTCGGGGAGGGCAACCGTTACGGGCTGATCGGCGCGAACGGCTGCGGCAAGTCGACCTTCATGAAGATCCTCGGCGGCGATATCGAGCCCAGCTGCGGTAATGTCGTGCTCGAGCCGAATATCCGTCTGGGCAAGCTGCGCCAGGACCAGTTCGCCTACGAGGACGTGCGCGTGCTCGACGTGGTGATGCAAGGCCACATGGAAATGTGGGGTGCCATGAACGAGCGAGACGCAATCTACGCGAACCCGGATGCCACTGACGAGGACTACATGCACGCGGCCGAGCTGGAAGCGAAGTTCGCGGAATTCGGCGGCTACGAGGCCGAGGCGCGCGCGGGCGCGCTGCTACTGGGCATCGGCATCGACGAAAAGCTGCACAACGGCACTATGAGCGAGGTAGCCCCCGGCTGGAAGCTGCGAGTGCTGCTGGCACAGGCGCTATTCTCTAAGCCGGACGTCCTGCTGCTCGACGAACCGACCAACAACCTCGATATTCACTCGATCCGTTGGCTGGAAGACACGCTCAACCAGTACAACTCGACGATGATCATCATCTCGCACGATCGTCACTTTCTGAACTCGGTCTGCACCCACATAGCAGACATAGATTTCGGCACGCTAAAGGTTTGGCCGGGCAACTACGACGACTACATGCTCGTCTCGGTTCAGGCACGCGAGCGCCAGGCCAATGCTAACGCGCGTGCCAAGGAACGCGTAGCTGAGCTGCAGGACTTCGTGCGTCGCTTTTCGGCGAATAAGTCCAAGGCGCGCCAGGCCACTAGCCGCGCCAAGCAGATCGAAAAAATTAAAATTGAGGAATTCAAGCCTTCTTCGCGTCAAAACCCGTTCATCCGCTTCGAATTCGAGAAGAAGCTGCACAACATCGTGGTGGTAGCAGAAGAAGCGACCAAGAAATATGAACGCACCATCTTCAGCAACTTCAACTTATCGGTGCAGCCGGGCGAGCGGATCGCCATCATCGGCGAGAATGGAGCGGGCAAGACCACGCTGCTGCGTGCGCTGCTCGGAAATCTCGAGCTCGACCACGGCAGCGTCAAGTGGGCCGAGAACGCGAACGTCGGCTACATGCCGCAGGGCACCTACGAGGAGTTTCCGAACGACGTCACGCTGATGGATTGGATCGACAACTACCGCAAGAAAGGCGACCATGAGACCATGGTACGTGGCACGCTGGGCCGCCTGCTGTTCTCAGCAGACGACATCAAGAAGTCGGTAAGGGTGCTGTCGGGCGGCGAGAAGGGTCGTATGATCTTGGGCAAGCTGATGCTGGGTCGCCACAATGTGCTGCTGATGGACGAGCCAACCAATCACATGGATATGGAGTCGATCGAGTCGCTGCAAATCGGGCTCGAGCAGTTCGAGGGCACATTGATCTTTGTTTCGCACGACCGTGAATTCGTCAGTACCCTGGCCAAGCGCATCATCGAGGTGCGCAACGACGGAAGGCTGAACGATTTCGGCGGCAACTACGAAGACTTTCTAGCGAAGCAGGAAAAGGCTTGACCGGGTGCGCCGAGCTTACCAGCTCCGATCTTTATGCAAAATGCGGCGATGATCAATCGCCGCGTTTTGCATGTGCACCGGCGTTGTTGCATAAATCGATTCAAGCGATACGAACGGATTGCGGACGAGCAAGCTCTGCAATCCGTTCCATTACGTCCTCACGCTCGATTTATGCAACAAAGCCGTCTTCACGCCAAGTAATGCCTGAATCAGCGTATCGCCGTATACACACGGGCGACCACGTGTGGGTATGGCATCGGGTATTCTGGCAAGGACGGCTTCATCTATCCATATTGTTACATTCCCACGGTTGATCAGGCCTTCATTGTAGGCCGCCCAATTCCTGACACGATAGCGTGCGCCTTCGGCTCACTTTCTTATGTATGTTCTTTCGCATTTTCTTGGCAAAAATTAGGCAGTTACTCTGGAATCTGACTTGATAGGAGGCTGGCCCCGCGACCGTTGCGCGTAAACGTCAACGGATCTCGCTCGATTTATGCAACAACGCCATTTCAATATCAAGAATTGCGGATCAATAAAACGTTGAAGAGGTTTGTGCTATGATCGTAATAATATTGAGTTGCTACGATTTCGAATAGCGTTTCGAAAAAACTAGGCTTCAAATCAACCCCTTGAAGCCCGTTAGGATCGCCTCTTGATGTTCGAGGCCTGTGATCACAACACAAAATCGTTTCTGAACAACCGGAGCTGCTACAAGCCGCTGTCTTCATCGGTGCCGATGTTTAGGTTCATGCACTGGATCGCCGCGCCCGAGGCACCCTTGCCAAGGTTGTCTAAGCGAGTGACCGTGACGAAGCGCTCCTCGTTGCCGAACACGAACAGGTCGACGCGATTAGTGTCGTTGTTGGCTTGTACGTCGAAGAAGCCCTCGTCAAGATTTTCGGTCGCATCGTAGGGGGCGACTTTCACGAAGGCTTCGCGGGCGTAGTATTCGGCGAGGATCTGCTGCATGTCCTGAGGCTTGACGCAGCGCGTCAGCTGGTTCGGCGTGAAGTAGGTGGTGACAGCCAGACCCTTGTAGAAGGGTCCGACGATCGGCGTGAAGATCGGCGCGTTTACCAAGCCTGTGTGCTCAGCCATCTCCGGAAGGTGTTTGTGGGCGAGGTTGAGCGCGTAGGCGCGCGGGCTGGACAGGCATTCATTGCCGCCGGCCTCATAGTCGGCAATCATCTTCTTGCCGCCGCCGCTGTAGCCAGTGATCGAGTAGCTGTGGGCCGAGAAGTCGGTGGAGACCACACCGGCGTCGACCAGCGGGCGCATTGCTAGCACGAAGGCCGAGGCGTGGCAGCCCGGCACTGCGATGCGCTTGGCGACGCGGATCCGCTCGCGCTGTGCGCGGGTCAGCTCGGGTAGGCCATAGGCCCAGTCTGCGCTAGTGCGAAAGGCAGAACTGGTGTCGATCAGCGTAGTACGCTCATTCTCGAGCAGCGAGGCCGATTCGAACGAGGCTAGGTCGGGCAGGCATAGGAAGGTGATGTCCGAGACATTGATCAGGCGCCGGCGTTCTTCCACGTCCTTGCGCTTCGCTTCGTCGATGTGAAGGATGTCGATGTCGCCACGTGCGGACAAGTGTTCCAAAATCTTCAGGCCGGTCGTGCCTTCCTGGCCGTCGACGAAAACTTTCGTGCTCATCTTGCTCTCCAGGAATGGAGCGGCCAGCGCGAACGCTGGAAAGCCGATATTTTAGACTTCGCGAACAGGGCTGTAACCGGGCGGTGCGGCAGGGCTTCCGCATGAATAGCCCCGTGGGGGAACAAGGGTTCTGCAGTTCTGCGGCGGATCAATAGCACGGCATGCACTTGACCCGTATTCGCGTTGAGCGCGAGATGGACTTTACGCCACGTGCGCCGCTTCGAGTAGCCGTTCTGGCGCCCCCCCTCCATTCACCTTCACGAGAGATCTTCAGACCGGTACTTTCGACCACCAGGTGGATCGGTTCGCTGTCGCAAAGGATCGGTAGTTCGACATCAAGCGTTTTTTTCCAGGCGACAAAGCGCAGCGTAATTCGGCACCACCGGCAGGCTCTGGAAGGCTAGATCGCGCAGACTTTTGGTGAAACCTTGCAGGCCGCGCAACGTCAGTCGATAGACGGTCTTCACGCCAAGGGCGTTGTTGCATAAATGGAGATTTTGAATCAGGCTGCATAACGAATTGGTTTGTGCATGAAAGAGCGAGCGACACGTTGCGGTGATTTCTGGAGACAACGTAGATGGCTGATGACCGCTTTTTTGAGATGTCCCTTGGACCGTGCCGGAGCCTGTTTCTTTACGTTCGCCTTCAGGTCGGCCTTGAGCACCGCGTCGGGATTCAGTTCCAGGCTGTACGACGGCAGGTAGAACACTTCGATTTCGTCGATGTCCTCGGCTAACCACCCCGTGACCGGTTTGGCGTGATGAACCTTAAGGTTGTCGAGAATCAGAAACACCTTTTTGCTGCGCATGTCTTTATTGATACGAAATTTGTTATTTTGAAATTATTGATCAATAATTTAGCGATAATTTCTTAAATGTACTACCTTTTTATAGTACGAGGAAAACAGGGAGCAGGTAGGCACCTCAGTGGCGAGTTTCGCAGACCTGGCAATCGGCTTGCCGCATGATGCGCATGGTATTCCATTCCATGCGCAGCGAATCGAGCATCATCAGCCGACCGACCAGCGGCTTGCCGAAGCCGCCCGCCAAGCGTAACGCCTCGGCCGCTTGCATTGCGCCGATGATGCCGACCGTTGGCGCGAACACGCCCATGGTTGAGCAGGCCACTTCCTCGAAAGGCTGGTCCTCTGGGAATACGCAGGCATAGCAAGGAGAAGCCGGATCGCGGAAATCAAAGCTGCTGATCTGGCCATCGAAGCGCAGCGCCGCGCCCGAGACAAGCGGCACGCCGTGCACGGCGCAGGCGCGATTGATCGCGTGGCGCGTCGCGAAGTTGTCGCTACAGTCGAGTACCACGTCAGCGTGCTGTGCGGCGGCGTCGAGCCAGGCGACATCGGCGTGCTCGGCCACCGCATGCACTACCACCTCGGGGTTGAGGCGCGCCAATGCGTCACGGCCCGATTCCACCTTGCTACGACCGACCGATTCGGTGACGTGCAGGATCTGGCGCTGCAAGTTGGTGAGGTCGACCGTGTCTGCGTCGACCAAGGTGATCGCACCAATGCCCGAGGCGGCCAAGTACATTGCCGCAGGAGAACCGAGGCCGCCCGCGCCGATCACCAGCGCATGCGCGTCGAGGAAGCGCTGCTGCGCCTCAATGCCAATCTCGTCGACCAGGATGTGGCGGGAATAGCGGAGCAGTTGTTCGTCGCGCATCGCAGAGACGGTCGAAAAGAGTGGCTTCAAGAGTGAAGGGCGTTGTTGCATAAATCGATTCAGGCGATACGAATGGATTGCGGACGAGCGAGGTCCGCCATGCGGTTGATGACGCCGACGCGAATGGCGACCTCGGTCGCCTGCGAGGCGATGTGACGTTCCCAGAGACAGTTGCCGGTGAGGTTCTTGAACCGATACATCGCATTCTCGGCAAGCGATCGCCGGTGGTAGCCACTGTCCTGCTTCCATGCTCGACGACCTTCACGGGCAATTGCGTCAACCGCCCCCACCACGCCGCACCGGGCATATCCTCTGGCCAATGAGCGGCACCCTCGCGTGGCGGAATCGAAGGCATAGCACTACGTGCAGCAATGGCCGCATGGCATGGCTTGGTGTCGTAGGCACCGTCACCGCCGATGACATCGATTTGTTTTTCGCGTGGAATCTGGTCGAGCAACTTAGCCAGAGCGTCACCGTCAGCCACATTCTGATTCGTTATTAGCGCGGCATGCACTTGACCCGTATTCGCGTTGAGCGCGAGATGGACTTTACGCCACGTGCGCCGCTTCAAGTAGCCGTGCTGGCGTACCTTCCATTCACTTTCGCCATAGACCTTCAGACCAGTGCTGTCGACAACCAGATGGATCGGTTCGTTGTCGCGAAGGATCGGCAGTTCGACATCAAGCGTTTTTGCCCGGCGACAGAGCATAGTGTAATTCGACACCGGAAAGCTCGGGAAGGCGAGATCGCGCAGACTTTGGGTGAAACCTTGCAGGGCGCGCAACGTCAGTCGATAGACGGTCTTCACACCAAGTAACGCCTGAATCAGCGCATCGCCGTATAAACACGGGCGACCACGTGTGGGCATGGCGGCGGGTATTCTAGCAAGGACGGCCTCATCTATCCATATCGTCACGTTCCCCCGGTTGATCAGGCCTGCATTATAGGCCGCCCAATTCCTGACACGGTAGCGTGCCTTCGGCTCACCTGTCTTGTGTATGTCCTTGCACATTTTCTTGTCAAAAATTAAGCAGTTACTCTGGAATCTGACTTGATAGGGGGCTGGTCCCGCGACCGTTGCGCGTAAACGTCAACGGATCTCGCTCGATTTATGCAACAACGCCATTCTGATGCATCATTATTGATGCGCAATTTGTAATCTTGAAATTACGAATCAATACTTCAAGATTACATATTTCAAATCAATAAAATGCACAGATCCCTAGGGGGCGCGGCTGGCACGGCGACGCGCGTGTTCCTTCAGGTGGCGCTTGCGCAGGCGGATCGACTGCGGCGTCACTTCGACTAGCTCATCATCGTCGATAAATGCGACCGCGTATTCCAGCGACATCTGGATCGGCGGCACCAGGCGCACCGCTTCGTCGGTACCCGAGGCACGCACGTTGGTCAGCTGCTTGCCCTTGATCGGGTTGACCACCAAGTCGTTGTCACGGCTGTGGATACCGATGATCATGCCCTCGTAGAGCGCGTCGCCAGGCCTCACAAACATGCGACCGCGATCCTGTAGCTTCCAGAGCGCGTAGGCTACGGCAGCACCATTATCCTGCGAGATCAGTACACCGTTACGGCGCCCGCCGACCGAGCCTTGCTTGACTGGAGCGTAGGAGTCGAAGATGTGGCTCATCAGGCCCGTCCCGCGCGTGAGCGTCAGGAACTCGCTGTGGAAGCCGATCAGGCCCCGCGCCGAGATCCTGTACTCGAGACGCGTACGGCCATGGCCGTCCGAGGACATGTCGAGCATTTCGCCCTTACGGCGGCCAAGCTCTTCCATCACCGCCCCCTGGTGCTCGTCCTCGACGTCGATAGTCAGTTGCTCGTACGGCTCCTTCTTGACGCCGTCGACTTCCTGCAACACCACGCACGGACGGGACACAGCCAGCTCGTAGCCCTCACGGCGCATGTTCTCGACCAGGATGGTCAGGTGCAGTTCGCCACGGCCAGAAACTTCGAACACGGTTTCGTCACCGGTTTCACGCACGCGCAGCGCCACGTTGTGATTCAGTTCTTTCATCAGGCGGTCGCGAATCTGGCGGCTCGTCACGAACTTGCCTTCACGACCAGACAGCGGCGAGAAATTAACCAGGAAATTCATGGTCAGCGTCGGCTCATCAACTGTGATCATCGGCAGCGCTTCCGGGGTGTCGACTGCGCAAATCGTCGCACCGATGCCGACATCTTCGATACCGTTAATCAGTACGATATCTCCGGCCTCGGCCGACTCTACCTGGACGTGATCCAGGCCCTTGAACGATAGCACCTGGTTGATCTTACGGCTCAGCACTTCGCCTTCCGGTCCGGAACGCATTACTACCGGCTGGCCCGACTTGATGCGGCCGCGCGTGATGCGGCCCACGCCGATCCGGCCAACATAGGTTGAGTAGTCGAGCGAAGTGATCTGCAGCTGCAGCGGTGCTTCAGGGTCGACCGGACGAACTGGTATGTGCTCGAGGATTGCCTCGAACAGCGGGCGCATGTCGCCGTCGCGCGCTGACGAATCGAGCGAGGCATAACCGTTCAGGCCCGATGCGTAGACGATTGGGAAGTCAAGCTGTTCTTCGGTCGCGCGGAGCTTATCGAAAAGGTCGAAGGTCTGGTTGATCGCCCAGTCAATCCGCGCTCCAAGGCGGTCGATCTTGTTAACCACCACGATTGGCTTGAGGCCCAGCGCTAGTGTCTTTTTAGTCACAAAGCGGGTCTGCGGCATCGGGCCTTCGACTGCGTCCACCAGCAGCAGCACCGAGTCGACCATCGACAGCACGCGTTCAACCTCGCCGCCGAAGTCGGCGTGACCCGGGGTGTCGACGATATTGATATAGGTGCCTTCATACTCGACCGCGCAGTTCTTCGCGAGAATCGTGATCCCGCGCTCTTTTTCGATGTCGTTCGAGTCCATCACCCGCTCGACCATCTGCTGGTTTTCTCGGAAGGTGCCAGACTGGCGCAGCAGTTGGTCGACGAGCGTAGTCTTGCCGTGGTCTACGTGGGCAATAATGGCGATATTGCGAATAGCGCGGGTCATAGAAACCTGATAATCGAACACGCAAAAATACGCGTGGATGGTCGTGCCTCACGCGCTCTAGTGCTCTCGCTCTACTCGAGCTTTATTGCATAAAGGGAGCGAGAGCCGTTGACGTTTACGCGCAACGGTCGCGGGAATAGCCACCTTTTATTGATATTGATCCGCAATTCGTGATCAATAAGAAATACGAGAACTGGAATCAAGCTGCATAACGAATTGGTTTGTGCAGCGTTGTTGCATAAATCGAGTGTGAGGATGCAATAGCATCGACGGGCATAATTTTAGGCAATACGAACGGATTGCGGACGAGCGAGGTCCGCCATACGGTTGATGACGCCGACGCGAATGGAGACCTCGGTCGCCTTTGAGTCGATGTGACGCGCCCAGAGACAGTTGCCGGTGAGGGTCTTGAACCGATACATCGCATTCTCGGCAAGCGATCGCCAGTGGTAGCCAGTGTGTTGCTTCCATTTTCGACGACCGTCACGGGCAATTGCATCAACCGCGCCATTACGCCACGCCGCACCGGGCATATCCGCTGGCCAATGAGCGGCACCCTCGCGTGGTGGAATCGAAGGAATAGCACTGCGTGCAGCAATGGCCGCATGGCATGGCTTTGTGTCGTAGGCACCGTCACCGCCGATGACATCGATTTGTTCTTCGCGTGGAATTTGGTGTCGAACAACTTCACCAGAGCGTCACCGTCAGCCACATTGTGATTCGTCATTTGCGCGGCATGCACTTGACCCGTATTCGCGTTGAGCGCGAGATGGACTGTACGCCACGTGCGCCGCTTCGAGTAGCCCTGCTGGCGCACCTTCCATTCACTTTCGCCATAGACCTTCAGACCGGTGCTGTCGACAACCAGATGGATCGGTTCGTTGTCGCGAAGGATTGGCAGTTCGACATCAAGCGTTTTTGCCCGAAGACAGAGTGTGGTGTAATTCGGCACCGGAAAGCTCGGGAAGGCTAGATCACGCAGACTTTGAGTGTGAAACCTTGCAGGGCGCGCAACGTCAGTCGATAGACGGTCTTCACGCCAAGTAATGCCTGAATCAGCGCATCGCCGTATAGACATGGGCGACCACGTGTGGGTATGGCATCGGGTATTCTGGCAAAGACGGCTTCATCTATCCATATTGTTACGTTCCCCCGGTTGATCAGGCTTTCATTATAGGCCATCCAATTCCTGACACGATAGCGTGCCTTCGGTTCACCTTTCTTGTGTATGTCCTTGCGCATTTTCTTGGAAAAAATTAGGCAGTTACTCTGGAATCTGACTTGATAGGAGGCTGGCCCAGCGACCGTTGCGCGTAAACGTGAACGGATCTCGCTCGATTTATGCAACAACGCCACTCAGCCAACCACGTTGTGACCGGCTTGGCGTGATCAACTTTCAGGTTGTCGAGAATCAGAAACACCTTCTTGCTGCGCATGTCTTTATTGATCAGCTCGCTTCAAGAAAGCGAGCAGGATGTCGGCGTTCATCGCGCCCTCGAATACTTTCCAGCACACTTGGCCACGGTGTTTTCACCGTCGACGTCACCGACAAGCCTTCCCGTCGGCTCGCCACGCGCCGCTCAGGTGTCTTGCCCATTGGTGCAGCGTAGGAGCGGACTTGTACATCATCCGAGCGCAGCCCTGTTTCGTCGCCCAACTGAATTTCCGCACTTTCGGCTTTTCCCGACGCGCAATCTCCGGGTACGTCTCGTTCAGCCATGCCTACACGGTTTCCGGTCGCTGCTCGTAGGCCCACTTCATCGGCTTTTTTGGGGTGAAGCCCCAGCGCGCCAGATACAAGCCGACACCTTGCAACGTCAGCGTCAAACTACATTGCTTCCGAATCAACTCCCGCACGGTATGTCGCGTCCGTCCATAACGCGAACGACATCTTCGTCTGGTCCGGCATCTGGTCGTGCAACAGCATGCGAATTTCCACTTCCTGCTGCTCACTCAGGTCGCGGCTTTGGTTCATTGCTCCGCCGCGCGGCTTGTCACGCAATCCAGCCGTACCTTCGCGGGTGTGGCACTTGCAAATATTGATCCGCAATTTATGATCTGGAAATTGCAGATCAATATCAAACACGCCCGTGCTCGAAAAGTTCCGTATGCTCGTCAATTTCTTCCTAGGTCCAGCCGCGCATGCGCAGGTTGATCACCTGACGTCGCCGCGCTTCACGTGCCTCACGAGGAAGCGATTTTATGTCTCGTTTTTTTCCATTTCTCTCACATGAAGGTTAATTTGCTAATTACAAGATTACGCATTGCAGATCAATAGCCAAATTGCTCGACCAAATTCCACGCGAAGAACAAATCGATGTCATTAGCGTCGACGGTGCCTACGACACCAAGCCATGCCATGCGGCCATTGCTGCACGCAGTGCTATTCCTTCGATTCCGCCACGCGAGGGTGCCGCTCATTGGCCAGCGGATATGCCCGGTGCGGCGTGGCGTAATGGCGCGGTTGATGCACAATTGCTCGTGACGGTCGTCGAGAATGGAAGCCACACAGTGGCTACCACCAGCGATCGCTTGCCGAGAATGCGATGTATCGGTTCAAGACCCTCACCGGAAACTGTCTCTGGGCGCGTCACATCGCCTCACAGGTGACCGAGGTCGCCGTTCGCGTCGGCGTCATCAACCGTATGGCGGACCTCGCTCGTCCGCAATCCGTTCGTATGGCCTGAAATTATGCCCATAGATACCATGGCGTCCTCATGCTCGATTTATGCAACAACGCCATTCACCTTCTCCATAGACCTTCAGACCGGTGCTGTCGACCACCAGGTGGATTAGTTCGCTGTCGCGAAGGATCGGCAGTTCGACGTCAAGCGTTTTTGACCGGCGACAGAGTGTAATGGGCGTTGTTGTATAAATCGAGCGAAATCCATTGACGTTTACGCGCAACGGTCGCGGGGCCAGCCCCCTATCAACTCAGATTCCAGAGTAACTGCCTAATTTTTCGAAGAAAATGCGCAAGGACATACATAAGACAGGTGAGCCGAAGGCCCACTAACGTGTCAGGCAGTGGGCAGCCTATAATGCAGGCCTGATCAACCGGGGAAACGTGACGATATGGATAGATGAAACCGTCCTTCCAGGAAACCCGACGCCATACCCACGCGTGGTCGCACGCGTCTATACGGCGATACGTTGATTCAGAAATTACTTGGCGTGAAGACCATCTATCGACTGACGTGGCGCGCGCCCTGCAAGGTTTCACCCAAAGCCTGCGCGCTCTGGCCTTCCCGAGCATTATTTCTCGTTTTTCTATGCCCCTCACATGAGAGAGGCTGTTCAAATTTCAAGATAACGAATTTCTGATAAATATGCAACAACGCCGTGTAATGTAATTCTGCACCTGCAAGCCCGGAAAGGTCGGATCGCACAGACTTTGGGTGAAACCTTGCAGGGCGCGCAACGTCAGTCGATAGACTGGGGCTGCACGCCAAGTATTGATCCGAAACTCGTGATCTTAAAATTGGAAAATCGTTTTTCATGTCTTGTTTTTTATACTTCTCACATGAGGAGCAATTTTTTTAATTTCAAGATCAATAATTTCTTACAGGGACTTGATTGTTCCTTTCGGCAGAATGGTCGTCACGGCCGACTTCTGAACCGTGATTTCGGTTCCCTCCGACACCTCGACGCCGACGTAGGCTGTGCCGACTTTAGTGACCTTGCCGACTAGGCCTCCGTTGGTTACGACCTCATCACCCTTGGTCATCGCGGCGAGCATATTGCGATGCTCCTTCTGGCGCTTCATCTGCGGATGGATCATGATAAAGTAGAGCACCACAAACATCAGAATAAGCGGCAGGAAGCTCATCAGACTTGATTCGGAGCTGCCTCCAGCGCCTTGCGCGAATGCATTACTGATAATGGCCAACAACATGTCCCTATCTCCGTTGTGGAAAATCAGAAAATAACTATTGATCCATAATTCGGGATCTAGAAATTGGAACATCGTCCCTCATGTCTCATTTTCTATTCCCCTCATATGAAAAATGATTTTCCAATTTCTAGATCACGAATTACGGATCAATGATCATTTTAGCATTGGCGAAAACCGTAATAGCATCGAAAATATGCTTTATTAATCAATAAATGCGTTATCTTGAAATTAGTAAATGGATCCTCATGTGAGGGAGATGGAAAAACAAGACATGAAATCGCTGCCTCGTGAGGCACGTGCAGAGCCGCGACGTCAGGTGATCAACCTGCACACGCCCGGCTGGATCTACGATGAGATTGCCGAGGCGTTGTTGCATAAATCGAACGTGAGGACGCCATGGCATCGGACGGGCATAATTCAGGCGATACGAACGGATTGCGGACGAGCGAGGTCCGCCATGCGGTTGATGACGCCGCCGCGAACGGCGACCTCGGTCGCCTGCGCGGCGATGTGACGCGCCCAGAGACAGTGGCCGATGAGGGTCTTGAACCGATACATCGCATTCTCGGCAAGCGATCGCCGGTGGTAGCCACTGTGTTGCTTCCATTCTCGACGACCGTCACGGGCAATTGCATCAACCGCGCCATTACGCCACGCCGCACCGGGCATATCCGCTGGCCAATGAGTGGCACCCTCGCGTGGCGGAATCGAAGGAATAGCACTGCGTGCAGCAATGGCCGCATGGCATGGCTTGGTGTCGTAGGCACCGTCACCGCCGATGACATCGATTTGTTCTTCGCGTGGAATCTGGTCGAGCAACTTGGCCAGAGCGTCACCGTCAGCCACATTCTGATTCGTCATTAGCGCGGCATGCACTTGACCTGTATTCGCGTTGAGCGCGAGATGGACTTTACGCCACGTGCGCCGCTTCGAGTAGCCGTGCTGGCGCACCTTCCATTCACCTTCTCCATAGACCTTCAGACCGGTGCTGTCGACAACCAGATAGATCGGTTCATTGTCACGAAGGATCGGCAGTTCGACATCAAGCGTTTTTGCCCGGCGACAGAGCGTGGTGTAATTCGGCACCGGCAAGCTCGGGAAGGCCAAATCGCGCAGACTTTGGGTGAAACCTTGCAGGGCGCGCAAGGTCAGTCGATAGACGGTCTTCAAGCCAAGTAATGCCTGAATCAGCGTATCGCCGTATACACACGGGCGACCACGTGTGGGTATGGCATCGGGCATTCTGGCAAGGACGGCTTCATCTATCCATATTGTTACGTTCCCCCGGCTGATCAGGCCTTCATTATAGGCCGCCCAATTCCTGACACGGTAGCGTGCCTTCGGCTCACCTTTCTTGTGTATGTCCTTGCGCATTTTCTTGGCAAAAATTAGGCAGTTACTCTGGAATCTGACTTGATAGGAGGCTGGCCCCGCGACCGTTTCGCGTAAACGTCAACGGATCTCGCTCGATTTATGCAACAACGCCGATTGCCGAGCATATAAACCTGTCGCGCACGGGCATGTTCGATATTTGCAAATGCTATACCCGAGAAGGTGCGCGGCTGGATTTCTGGACAAGCCGAGCGCCGGAGCGGTGAACCCAAGCCGAGCCCTGAGTGAGCAAAGGAAGTGGAAATGCGCATGCTTTTGCACGACTATTGATCCGTATTCGCATTGAGCGCGAGATGGACTGTGCGCCACGTGCGCCGCTTCGAGTAGCCATGCTGGCACGCAACCTTCCGTACCTTCGCCAATAGACCTTCAGATCGGTGCTGTCGACCACCAGGTAGATCGGTTCGCTGGCGCGAAGGATCGGCAGTTCGACATCAAGCGTTTTTGTCCGGCGACAGAGTGTGGTGTAATTCGATACCGGCAAGCCCGGGAAGGCTAGATCGCGCAGACTTTTGTGAAACCTTGCAGGGCGCGCAACGTCAGTCGATAGATGGTCTTCACGCCCAGTACTGCCTGAATTAGCGTATCTCCGTACAGACGCGAGCCAACCACGCGTAGGTATGTCGTCGGGTATTCTGGCAAGGACGGCTTCATCTATCCAGATTGTCACGTTCTCCCGGTTGATTAAGCCTGCATTATTAATCCGTAATTCGTAATTTTGAAATTTAAAAATCCTCCATCATGTGATGGAGCATTGGAAAATGAGACATGAGACACAAATTTCAAGATTACGAATTTCGGATTAATATAGGCCGCAACTCCTGACACGGTAGCGTTCCTGCAGCTCACATGTCTTGCGTATGTCCTTGCACATTTTCTTGGAAAATTAAGTAGTTACTCTGGAATTTGACTTGATTACAGGGGGCTGGCCCCGCGACCGTTGCGCGTAAACTTCAACGACTCTCGCTCGGTTGATGCAACAACGCTTATTTGAGGCTGCCCATCTTTCCTTTCATGGCAAAGAACCGTTTCGATCAGTCGTGGCTGCACGACCATATCAACGACCCTTACGTGAAGCTGGCGCAACGGGAGGGTTACCGCGCGCGCGCGGCCTATAAGCTCAAGGAAATCGACGACCAGGACAGGCTAATCCGGCCCGGGCAGGTGATCGTCGACCTGGGCGCAGCCCCGGGCAGCTGGAGCCAGTACGCGCGCAACAAGCTGGCCCAGAGCAATCAGCGTGACAGCCAGCGCGAGGGCGGGATCGACGGCATCATCATCGCTCTAGATATGCTTCCGATGGAGCCAATCGCCGACGTGCACTTTATCCAGGGCGACTTCCGCGAGGAAGAGGTGCTGCGCCAGCTCGAGGACATGCTGGAAAACCGTATGGTGGATCTTGTAATTTCCGACATGGCCCCCAACCTATCGGGCGTAGCCCTAGCAGATGCGGCTCGGATTGAGCATGTATGTGACCTCGCGCGAGAATTCGCCCAGAACCATCTCAAACTAAATGGCAGCCTTTTAGTGAAGTGTTTTCACGGCAGTGGCTACAGCCAGATTGTTGAAAAATTCAAGTATCAGTTCCGCTCGGTTGCGCCACGCAAACCGAAGGCCTCGCGTGACAAATCTTCGGAGACATTTATTTTGGGGCGGCATCTGAAGCATCCGCGCTGACGGATGCGCAACTGTCGCGTCGAGACCGGGAGTCTTGCTGCCGGTCATTGGATTTACCTATCAAAGCGTTTGGCGAACCTTATGGCAGCTCTCTTGAAATTTGAGTAGGTGCAAAGGGTCGCTGAGATGCGAAAAGCCGCGTCGAAAAAAGTATTTCCAAACCATACCCCCCGCCCAAGGCGGAGGAAGTCTTTGCCATCGGATGGGCTCTGTGGAGCCAGTCTGCGCGCAGGCCTTTGCCTGGCCAGAGCCCTCAAGCGTGCTCGTAGATTGCGTTGCATTAAGGGTTTGCTACGCCGGTCTTCTCCCGTACTGGACACGAAAAATCCACCCACTCGAAATTCAACAGAGGCTTTATGGCGATGGGCTTCGGACTGGATTAGAATGCTACGAGAGAGTGTTGTTGCATACATCGAGCGAGATCCGTTGACGTTTACGCGCGATGGTCGCGGGGCCAGCTCTCTATTAAGTCAGATTCCAGAGTAACTCCCTAATTTTTGCCCCCAAAATGCGCAAGGATATACACAAGACAGGTGAGCCGAAGCCACACTACCGTGTCAGGAATTGGGCGGCCTATAATGCAGGCCTGATCAACTGGGGGAACGTGACGATATGGATAGATGAATCCGTCCTTGCCAGAATACCCGACGCCATACCCACGCGTGGTCGAGCGTGTCTATACGGCAATATGCTGATTCAGGCATTACTTGGCGTGAAGACCGTTTATCGACCGACGTTGCGCGCACCGCAAGGTTTTACCCAAAGTCTGCGCGATCTAGTCTTCCCGAGCTTGCCGATGCCTAATTACAGCACGCTCTGTCGACGGGCAAAAATGCTTGATGTCGCACTGCCGATCCTTCGCGACAACGCATTGATCCATCTTGTGATCGACAACACCGGTCTAAAGGTCTATGGAGAAGGTAAATGGAAGGTGCGCCAGAACGGCTCCTCAAAGCGGCGCACGTGGCGTAAAATCCATCGCGCGCTCAAGGCGAATACGGGTCAAGTGCATGCTGCGCTAATGATACATCAGAATGTGGATGACGGTGACGCTCTGGCCAAGTTGCTCGACCAGATTCCACGCGAAGAACAAATCGATGTCATCGGTGCCGACGGTGCCTACGACACCAAACCATGCCATGCGGCCATTGCTGCACGCAGTGCTATTCCTTCAATGCCGCCGCCACGCGAGGGTGCTGCTCATTGGCCAGCGGATACGCCCGATGCGGCGTGGCGTAATGGCGCCGTTGATGCAATTGCCCGTGACGGTCGTCGAGAGTGGAAGAAAGACAATGGCTACCACCAGCGATCTCTTGCCGAGAATACGATGTATCGGTTCAAGATGCTCACCGGAAACTGTCTCTGGGCGCGTCACATCGACTCGAAGGCGACCGAGGTCGCCGTTCGCGTCGGCGTAATCAACCGCATGGTTGGACCTCGCTCGTCCGCAATTTGTTCGTATCGCCTGATTATGCCCGTCGATGCCATTGCGTCCTCTCGCTCGATTTATGCAACAACGCCCCACGAGAGTGCCGCAGAAAAACTGCGGGCACTCTTCTATGAGTGAAGGAGTGGCGCTTTGAACAACAATATGTTCTCAAAAGCAGCAGTGTGGCTCGTGATCGCACTGGTGCTGTTTACAGTGTTCAAGCAGTTCGACAAGCCCCACGTCCAGGAAGGTGTGTCGTATTCGCAGTTCATGGACGATGCTAAAGTTGGCAAGATTAAAAACGTGGTCGTACAGGGGCGAAACCTCACCGTCACTCCTGCCGAAGGCCAGAAATACCAGATCGTGTCGCCCGGCGACATCTGGATGGTCGGTGACCTGATGACGTACGGCGTCCAGGTCAGCGGCAAAGCTGACGACGAGCCTAATGCGTTCGTCTCCGCGTTATACTACTTAGGGCCGACGCTGTTAATCATAGTGTTTTGGTTTTACATGATGCGACAGATGCAGGGCGGCGGCAAAGGCGGTGCCTTCTCGTTCAGCAAGTCGCGCGCGCGGTTGATCGACGAAAACAACAATGCTGTAAACTTTTCTGACGTCGCGGGCTGCGACGAAGCTAAGGAAGAAGTATCCGAGCTGGTCGACTTCCTGCGTGATCCCCAGAAATTTCAAAAGCTGGGCGGGCGTATCCCGCGCGGCGTACTGCTGGTTGGCCCTCCGGGTACCGGTAAGACGCTCCTCGCGCGCGCCATCGCCGGCGAGGCAAAAGTGCCGTTCTTCAGCATCTCGGGTTCGGACTTCGTCGAAATGTTCGTCGGCGTGGGCGCGGCTCGTGTGCGCGACATGTTCGAACAGGCGAAGAAGCATGCGCCCTGTATCGTATTCATCGATGAAATCGACGCGGTCGGTCGCCATCGAGGCGCCGGTATGGGCGGCGGAAACGATGAGCGCGAACAGACGCTGAACCAGATGTTAGTCGAGATGGACGGCTTTGAGGCCAACTCTGGCGTGATCGTGATCGCCGCTACCAACCGGTCCGACGTGCTCGACAAGGCGCTACTGCGCCCGGGTCGTTTCGACCGCCAGGTCTATGTCAGCCTGCCAGATATCCGCGGTCGCGAGCAGATCATGCGTGTACACTTGCGTAAGGTACCGATCTCAAACGATGTGGACGCGGTCGTTCTGGCACGCGGCACGCCGGGCTTCTCGGGTGCAGACTTAGCCAACCTGGTCAACGAGGCGGCGCTGTTCGCCGCGCGGCGCGGCAAGCGCATCGTTGAAATGCAGGACTTCGAGGACGCCAAGGACAAAATTTTCATGGGTCCGGAGCGCAAGTCGGCCGTAATCCGCGAAGAAGCGAAGCGTGCCACGGCGTACCACGAAGCCGGCCACGCGGTGGTCGCCAAGCTGCTACCGAAAGCCGATCCAGTCCACAAGGTCACCATCATCCCGCGCGGTCGCGCACTTGGCGTAACTTGGCAGCTTCCGGAGCACGACAACGAGACCTACTCGAAGGACTACCTACTCGATCGGCTCGCGATCCTGTTCGGTGGCCGTGTTGCTGAAGAGTTGTTCATGAACCTGATCAGCACCGGTGCTTCAGACGACTTCAACAAAGCGACCAAAACGGCTCGCGCGATGGTGACGCGCTTTGGCATGACCGATACGCTCGGGCCAATGGTCTATGCCGACGACGACAACGATGGTGGCCTATTCAGCAAGGGCTTCACGCGTGCCATCTCGGAAGCGACGCAGCAGAAAGTTGACGCGGAAATCCGCCGCGTGATCGACGACCAGTACAGCCTGGCGCAGCGTCTTCTCGACGAAAACCGCGACAAAGTCGAGGCCATGACGATCGCGCTGATGGAGTGGGAAACCATCGACGCCGACCAGATCAACGACATCATGACGGGCCGTCCGCCGCGCTCGCCGAAAAGCAGCGGCAACGTGCCCTCGGCGAGCGATCGTTCCGGCGGTGCTGGTGCCGAAGTCAAGCCGGACAACGCGCCCGCGCCGGCATGATTTCCTCTAGGGATTCTATTGATCTGCAATTGCGGATCAATAAAGCGACTCGCTATGCAGCTTTATTTAAGATCACATATTTCTTATCAAGAGGGCGTTGTTGCATAAATCGAGCGAGATCCGTTGACGTTTACGCGCAACGGTCGCGTGGGTCAGCCCCCTATCAAGTCAGATTTGAGAGTAACTGCCTAATTTTTGCCAAGAAAATGCGCAAGGATATACACAAGACAGGTGAGTCGAAGCCACACTACCATGTCAGGAATTGGGCGGCCTATAATGAAGGCCTGATCAACCAAAAGGCCTAACCGAGAAGGCCTGATCAACCGAGGGAACGTGACAATATGGATAGATGAAGCCGTCCTTGCCAGAATACCCGGTGCCATACCCACACGTGGTCGCCCGTGTCTATACGGTGATACGCTGATTCAGGCGTTACTTGGCGTGAAGACCGTCTATCGACTGACGTTGCGCGCCTTGCAAGGTTTCACCCAAAGTCTGCGCGATCTAGCCTTCCCGGAGGCTTCCGGTTCCGGTTTATACCACGCTCTGTCGCCGGGAAAACGCTTGATGTCGAACTGCCGATCCTTCGGCGATAACGAACCGATCCATCTGGTTGTCGACAGCACCGGTCTGAAGGTCTATGGCGAAGGTGAATAGAAGGTTGCGCCAGCACGGCTACTCGAAGCGGCGCCCGTGGCATAAAGTCCATCTCGCGCTCAACGCGAATACGGGTCAAGTGCATGCCGCGCTAATGACGCATCAGAATGTGGATGACGGTGACACGCTGGCCAAGTTGCTCGACCAGATTCCACGCGAAGAACAAATCGATGTCATCGGTGGTGACGGTGCCTACGACACCAAGCCATGCCCATGCCATGCGGCCATTGCTGCACGCAGTGCTATTCGTTCGATTCCGCCACGCGCGGGTGCCGTTCATTGGCCAGCGGATATGCCCGGTGCGGCGTGGCGTAATGGCGTGGTTGATGCAATTGCCCGTGACGGTCGTCGAGAATGGAAGCAAGACAGTGGTTACCAGCGGCGATCTCTTGCCGAGAATGCGATATATCGGTTTAAGACCCTCACCGGCAACTGTCTCTGGGCGCGTCACATCGCCTCCGCAGGCGACCGAGGTCGCCGTTCGGCGTCGGCGTCATCAACCGTATGGGGTGGACCTCGCTCGTCCGCAATCCGTTCGTATCGCCTGAAATTATGCCCGTCAATGCTATTGCGTCCTCACACTCGATTTATGCAACAACCGATTTATGCAACAACCCCAATAACGCCTATTCAACTAGATCGAAGTGTTTTACCACCAGAGTCGTTGCCGCTCCACGTTCTGCCAAGTATCGCTGGTTCATTATCTTCAAGACTGGCTGCGTACGTAAAACGAGCAAATTCTGGAAATAAACGACTCGTCCATGATGCGTGAAAAACTGGGCAAGCTCAGATATCGACTGGAGCCTTTCCATCTTGCCGACTCCCGAACAGATCAAGCAATATATCGCGGGCGGTCTTGCCTGCACGTATCTGGAAGTCGAAGGCGACGGCCAGCATTTTTTCGCGACCATTGTGTCGACCGAATTCGAAGGCAAGCGACCGATCCAATGCCATCAGCTGGTCTATGCGGCGCTCGGCGACCGCATGAAGCAAGAAATTCACGCCCTCAGCATGAAAACGCTGACGCCCGCAGAATGGAAGAACGCATAAAGAACCGATGAACTTCGTGCCAATTTCAGTGGCCTTGGGCGTCGTTGCATAAATCGAGCGCGCGGACGCAATGGTATCGCCTGAAATTGTGCCCGTCGATGCTATTGCATCCTCACACTCGATTTATGCAACAACGCCGAGTCGATTTGTTAATTTCAAAATTATGAATTTCGAAGCAATATGCAACAATGCCGAATTGATCGGCCAGCAAGGCTGAACATGATTGGCACGGTTTTCCGGAAAAAAGAGCCGCAGTTGATTCGTAATTTTCTCAAGGAAAAGCATGTTAGTTATGCCGCTTTACAACAATGCCATATTTTTCGCATCTGTCAGTAGCTGGCTGAACAGCCAGCGCACGTAACGGTCCACACCTTCTTGTACGGTCAGAAATGGCGCGTCATAGCCGGCTGAGCGCAGCTTTGACTGGTCGGCCTGCGTGAAACACTGGTACTTACCGCGTAGTGTATCGAGGAACGGTACGTACTCGATCAATCCCTGTTCCACCTGTTCGTCCAGCGTCAGCGGGGGCTGACCGTTGAGCGCGCGCAGCGTGTTGATTACCGAGCTTGCGATGTCGTTAAAGGGCTGGGCGCGGCCCGTACCGAGATTGAAGATGCCCGATTTCTCCGGATGATCGAAGAAGAATAGATTGACTTTTACCACGTCCTCGACCGAGACGAAATCGCGCGTCTGCTCGCCAGCTGCATAACCGTTGTACTCGCCGAATAGCTTGACCTTACCCTCGGCGCGGAACTGGTTGAAGTTGTGGAATGCTACTGAGGTCATGCGTCCCTTGTGCGTCTCGCGCGGGCCATAGACGTTGAAGTAGCGAAAGCCGGCGATCTGGCTTTTCGCGTCCGGCAGCACGCGGCGGATCACCTGGTCAAATAGAAACTTCGAATAGCCGTAGACGTTGAGCGGTGCCTCCATCTCGCGTTCCTCGACGAAGCGCTGCGAGCCGCCGTAGATAGCCGCCGACGAGGCATAGAGGAACTGTGTACCGTTCGCCAGGCAGGTATCGAGCACCGCGCGGCTATAGCGGAAGTTGTTTACCATCATATAGCGACCGTCGGATTCCAGCGTATCCGAACAGGCACCTTCGTGGAATACCGCGCGCACCTTACCGAATTCGCCGCGCTGGCAGCGCTCGAGGAATTCGGTTTTGTCGAGATAGTCGTCGATCTCGCAATCGACCAGGTTTCTGAACTTGTCGGCGCGGGTCAGGTTGTCAACCGCGATGATGTGCGTCTCGCCGCGCTCGTTGAGCGCCTTGACGAGATTCGCGCCGATGAAGCCGGCTGCGCCCGTGACGATGAGAGTCATGATCGTCCTGCTGTCAAAAGATACGGTAGCGTTGTGGCATAAATTGATCGTGAGGACTCAATGCCATCGACGGGCATAATTTCAGGCGATACGAACGGATGGCGGACGAGCGAGGTCCGCCATGCGGTTGATGACGCCGACGCGAACGGAGACCTCGGTCGCCTGCGAGTCGATGTGACGCGCCCAGAAACAGTTGCCGGTGAGGGTCTTAAACCGATATATCGCATTCTCGGCAAGCGATTGCCGGTGGTAGCCACTTTCTTGCTTCCATTCTCGACGACCGTCACGGGCAATTGCATCAACCGCGCCATTACACCACGCCGCACCGGGCATATCCGCTGGCCAATGAACGGGGCACCCTTCGCGTGGCGGAATCGAAGGAATAGCACTGCGTGCAGCAATGGCCGCATGGCATAGCTTGGTGTCGTAGGCACCATCACCGCCGATGACATCGATTTGTTCTTCGCGTGGAATCTGGTCGAGCAACTTGGCCAGAGCGTCACCGTCAGCCACATTCTGATTCGTCATTAGCGCGGCATGCACTTGACCCGTATTCGCGTTGAGCGCGAGATGGACTTTACGCCACGTGCGCCGCTTCGCGTAGCCGTGCTGGCCACCCTTCCATGCACCCTCTCCATAGACCTTCAGGCCGGTGCTGTCGACAACCAGATGGATCGGTTCATTGTCACGAAGGATCGGCAGTTCGACATCAAGCGTTTTTGCCCGGCGACAGAGCGTGGTGTAATTCGGCACCGGCAAGCTCGGGAAGGCTAGATCGCGTAGACTTTGGGTGAAACCTTGCAGGACGCGCAACGTCAGTCGATAGACGATTTTCACGCCAAGTAATGCCTGAACCAACGTATCGCCGTATAGACGCGGGCGACCACGCGTGGGTATGGCGTCGGATATTCTGGCAAGGACTGCTTCATCTATCCATATCGTCACGTTCCCCCGGTTGATCAGGCCTGCCTTATAGGCCGCCCAATTCTTGGCACGGTAGCGTGCCTTCGGCTCACCTGTCTTGTGTATGTCCTGGCACATTTTCTTGGCAAAAATTAGGCAGTTACTCTGGAATCTGACTGGATAGGAGGCTGGCCCCCGTGACCGTTGCGCGTAAACGTCAACAGATCTCGCTCGATTTATGCAACAACGCCCCACTGCGCACGACACCGGTCTGCTCGGCAACTGCTCGTCGGGAGCGAGCGGTCTCGGGCGTACCGCGCCCGAAGTGCTGGGCAATGCGCTGACGCGGTCATGCTCGGCAGGCTGGAAGGCATGAAGCGGCAAGGCGAATGCAGCCCGAAGCTGGCTAGGCGCCAGATGTGTTGCGCAGCCGGCGTGCATTAGTCCCGCTTTCCGACGCCGATTGTGATGCCGGTTGTCGCGCCGACGCCCGAACCCCCTCGGTAGTGAGCCTTTTCGCGCTGGACACCCTTCCAGATCTGGTAGGCTTCCCAGACCGTGAAGACAATCGCACTCCACTTAATGGCGGTGCCGGCACCACGCGTGACGAGCAAGCGCACCGGCTTGGCGAGCACGACTGAGGCGAGCGAGCTGACACGCGGATACTGGCTGACCAGCGAGCCGAGGCTGGCATTGAGCCCCTTCGCTGACTTGCCGAGCGAGCCGCCCAAGAAACCGGGCATCAGCAGTTTCAGCCAGCAGAAGCGAGTCAGGGCTTCACGCAGTTCTCCGCCGGCCTGCGCGAGTTCGAAGCGCTCGACGTCCGAGCGCAGGATCAGCAGTTCCTTGCACAGCGCGCGGTACTGCGTGGCGCTAAGCTTGCGCCGCGAACGCGGCTGGCGGAACAGGTGGTCATCCGATGCGGGTTGGTTCATGGTGCGTGGGCGTGAAAGGTACGACGGGCCACGGAATCCCGTGGGTTCAGGGCTTACTGCGAAACAGTTCGCGGTCCTTTTCCAGCTCGTGCAGGGTAGCCTCGAAGACGCTCGATACCTCGCGTAGGCTAGCACGAGCCTTCAGGCTGCAGCCGAGCGAGCCGATCGCGTAAAACGCCGTGATTGCGGCGAGCGACTGCCAGCGGTAGCTATCCCAGGAAACGATCACGACCAGCACGGTCAGGCTAATCAGGGCCATGGCGGCCAGCATCATAGCGGCGAGCCCGAGGAATAGAACGCCGAGCAGGCGTTCCTTTTCCTCGGCGAGTTCGATTCCGAGCAGCTCCAGCCGGGTTTGCAGCAGCGCGAATACAGAACCGAGCAGACGGCGCAGGGGGGCTTGTGCGGGATGAGGTGGAGGCGTATTAGTTGTCATGTGTGGAGGGCTTGCGCGTGCAAGAGGTGACCGGTTGCCACCGGCGCGCGGGGTGCGCCGGCGGGAACCGCGGCACCGCTCGCAGGCACCGGGGGAGCGAAGCTTACTGGCGGTTGATCAGCAGGCCGATCAAGACGCCTACGCCAGCAGCGATGCCGATCGAGGTCCACGGATGTTCGTGGACGTAGTCGTCGGTCGCGCGTACCGCCTTCTTGCCTTGCTCGACGACCACCACCTGGACGTCGGCCGCTTTTTCCTTCGCCTGCTTCAGGCGCGAGAGCGCCTTTTCGCGAAGCTCCGACGCACGGTCACCGGTAGTGGTCGCCGCTTGTTTCAGCAGGTCTTCCGCATCCGCGAGAACGGTTTTGATATCTGACATCAGTTTCTCCTTGTTGACTTCCGACATTTCAACTCCCTTTGTGCAGGGTGAGCGCGTAGCGGACATCCTAGCGGAACCCGTGCCCACTGGCGAGCCAAAGTGTAGTGGATCTGGTTATTTATAGGCCAGTTCACATTCCCCGTAAGGGGCATTTACTTTCCCAGCAATTTGTTATTGATCCGCAATTCAATTCGTTATCTTGAAATTAGAAAATCGTTCCTCATGTCTTTTTTCCATGCTCCGGCGTTGTTGCATAAATCGAGCGTGAGGACGCAATTGCATCGCAGCATAATTCAGGCGATACGAACGGATTGCGGACGAGCGAAGTCCACCATGCGATTGATTACGCCGACGCGAAGGGCAACCTCGGTCGCCTGCGCGACGATGTGACGCGCCCAGAGAGAGTTTCCGGTGAGCGCCTTGAACCGATACATCCCATGCTCGGCAAGCGATCGCCGGTGCTAGCCACTATCTTGCTTCCATTCTCGACGACCGTCACGGGCAATTGCATCAACCGCGCCATTACGCCACGCCGCACCGGGCATATCCGCTGGCCAATGAACGGCACCCTCGCGTGGCGGAATCGAAGGAATAGCACTGCGTGCAGTAATGGCCGCATGCATGGCTTTGTGTCGTAGACACCATCACCGCCGATGATATCGATTTGTTCTTCGCGTGGAATCTGGTCGAGCAACTTGGCCAGAGCGTCACCGTCAGCCACATTCTGATTCGTCATTAGCGCGGCATGCACTTGACCCGTATTCGCGTTGAGCGCGAGATGGACTTTACGCCACGTGCGCCGCTTCGAGTAGCCGTGCTGGCGCACCTTCCATTCACCTTCTCCATAGACCTTCAGACCGGTGCTGTCGACAACCAGATGGATCGGTTCATTGTCACGAAGGATCGGCAGTTCGACATCAAGCGTTTTTGCCCGGCGACAGAGCGTGGTGTAATTCGGCACCGGCAAGCTCGGGAAGGCCAGATCGCGCAGACTTTGGGTGAAACCTTGCAGGGCGCGCAACGTCAGTCGATAGACGGTCTTCACGCCAAGTAATGCCTGAATCAGCGTATCGCCGTATAGACACGGGCGACCACGTGTGGGTATGGCATCGGGTATGCTGGCAAGGACGGCTTCATCTATCCATATTGTTACGTTCCCCCGGTTGATCAGGCCTTCATTATAGGCCGCCCAATTCCTGACACGGTAGCGTGCCTTCGGCTCACCTTTCTTGTGTATGTCCTTGCGCATTTTCTTGGCAAAAATTAGGCAGTTACTCTGGAATCTGACTTGCTAGGAGGCTGGCCCCGCGACCGTTGCGCGTAAACGTCAACGGATCTCGCTCGATTTATGCAACAACGCCTCATCCACATGTTAGCCTGCGGGCTGGAAGTGATGGCGTGACCCACTGCTGTATCAATGCCGCGTGCGAACAATGCCGTTCGAAGCCGAGATGGCCATTGACTCCGGTCACCAGAATGTGGGGGCGATTCTCTCGATCGTCATGCCTGCGCCTTTCATGCATACACCTGAGCCTGCGCCAGGCTCAGGCCTACGGCATCCTGCGTAGCCAGCATTGGCTCGCCGTCGAACGGCCATTCGATACCGATATCGGGATCATTCCAGCGAATGCAGCGAACGTGCTCTGGACACCAGTAATCGGTGGTCTTGTAGAGAAGCTGGGCCACCTCGGACAAGGTCAGAAAACCATGCGCGAAGCCAGGCGGCACCCATATCTGCCGCTGGTTTTCGGTCGACAGTACATAACCTGTCCATTGCCCGAATCGCGGCGAACTACGCCGAATGTCAACCGCGACATCGAATATGCTGCCCTCGACTACGCGTACCAGCTTGCCCTGTGCGTGCTCGATTTGGTAATGCAGCCCGCGCAACACACCGCGCACCGAACGCGAATGATTGTCCTGCAGGAACATCACGCCCGGCGCGACCTGTTCCTCGAACTCGCGCGCATTGAAACTTTCGAAGAAATAGCCGCGTGCATCGCTGAACACCTTCGGCTCGATGAGCTTGACTTCCGGTAGCGCTGTTTCGCTTACTTGGATTGTCATGTGCGGCGGCTCCGGTTTTTCTAGCCATAGAGTTGGGGTAAAATGGGCGTTGTTGCATAAATCGAGTGTGAGGATGCAATAGCATCGACAGGCATAATTTTAGGCCATACGAACGGATTGCGGACGAGCGAGGTCCGCCATACGGTTGATGACGCCGACGCGAATGGAGACCTCGGTCGCCTGCGAGGCGATGTGACGCGCCCAGAGACAGTTGCCGGTGAGGGTCTTGAACCGATAGATCGCATTCTCGGCAAGCGATCGGCGGTGGTAGCCACTGTCTTGCTTCCATTCTCGACGACCGTCACGGGCAATTGCATCAACCGCGCCATTACGCCACGCCGCACCGGGCATATCCGCTGGCCAATGAACGGCACCCTCGCGTGGCGGAATCGAAGGAATAGCACTGCGTGCAGCAATGGCCGCATGGCATGGCTTGGTGTCGTAGGCACCATCACCGCCGATGACATCGATTTGTTCTTCGCGTGGAATCTGGTCGAGCAACTTGGCGAGAGCGTCACTGTCAGCCACATTCTGATTCGTCATTAGCGCGGCATGCACTTGACCCGTATTCGCGTTGAGCGCGAGATGGACTTTACGCCACGTGCGCCGCTTCGAGTAGCCGTGCTGGCGCACCTTCCATTCACCTTCTCCATAGACCTTCAGACCGGTGCTGTCGACAACCAGATGGATTGGTTCATTGTCACGAAGGATCGGCAGTTCGACAGCAAGCGTTTTTGCCCGGCGACAGAGCGTGGTGTAATTCGGCACCGGCAAGCTCGGGAAGGCCAAATCGCGCAGACTTTGGGTGAAACCTTGCAGGGCGCGCAACGTTAGTCGATAGACGGTCTTCACGCCCAGTAATGTCTGAATCAGCGTATCGCCGTATAGACACGGGCGACCACTTGTGGGTATGGCATCGGGTATGCTGGCAAGGACGGCTTCATCTATCCATATTGTTACGTTCCCCCGGTTGATCAGGCCTTCATTATAATAGGCCGCCCAATTCCTGACACGGTAGCGTGCCTTCGGCTCACCTGTCTTGTGTATGTCCTTGCACATTTTCTTGGCAAAAAATAGGCAGTTACTCTGGAATCTGACTTGATAGGAGGCTGGCCCCACAACCGTTGCGCGTAAACGCCAACGGATCTCGCTCGATTTATGCAACAACGCCGGTAAAATGCATCCTCTCAACTGGAGGATGAGATGTTGAAGAAGGTGGGGACTTGTAGGAAGTTGCGCTGGTGGCGACGGAGGGAGCGCGTGCGCGACCGCAGACGCCGCCAGCGCCGACGAATGGCGTTGTTGCACATTGATCCGAAATTCGTGATCTTAAAATTTGAAACGCTTCCCTCATGGGCGTTGTTGGATAAATCGAGCGCGAGGACGCAATGGCATCGACGGGCACAATTTCAGGCGATACGAACGGATTGCGGACCAGCGAGGTCCGCCATGCGGTTGATTACACCGACGCGAACGGCAACCTCGGTCGCCTGCGAGGCAATGTGACGCGCCCAGAGACAGTTGCCGGTGAGGGCCTTGAACCGATACATCGCATTCTCGGCAAGCAATCTCCGGTGGTAGCCACTGTCTTGCTTCCACTCTCGACGACCGTCACGGGCAATTGCATCAACCGCGCCATTACGCCACGCCGCACCGGGCATATCCGCTGGCCAATGAGCGGCACCCTCGCGTGGCGGACTCGAAGGAATAGCACTGCGTGCAGCAATGGCCGCATGGCATGGCTTGGTGTCGTAGGCACCGTCAGCCACATGCTGATTCGTCATTAACGCGGCATGCACTTGACCCGTATTCGCGTTGAGCGCGAGATGGACTTTACGCCAGGTGCGCCGCTTCGAGTAGCCGTGCTGGCGCAACTTCCATTCACCTTCGCCATAGACCTTCAGACCGGTGCTGTCGACAACCAGATGGATCGGTTCGTTGTCGCGAAAGATCGGCAGTTCGACATCAAGCGTTTTTGCCCGGCGACAGAGCGTGGTGTAATTCGGCACCGGAAAGCTCGGGAAGGCCAAATCGCGTAGACTTTGGGTGCAACCTTGCAGGGCGCGCAACGTCAGTCGATAGACGGTCTTCACGCCAAGTAATGCGTGAGTCAGCGTATCGCCGCCGTATAGAACACGGTTAACCACGTGTGGGTATGGCGTCGGGTATTCTGGCAAGGACAGTTTCATCTATCCATATCGTCACGTTCCAACGGTTGATCAGTATAGGCCGCCCGCTTCCTGACATGGAAGAGGGCTTTCGGCTCACCTGTTTTGTGTATGTCCTTGCGCATTTTCTTGGAAAAATTAGGTAGTTACTCTGAAATTTGACTTGATAGGGGGCTGGCCCCGCGACCTTTGCGCGTAAACGTCAAAGGATCTCGCTCGATTTATGCAACAACGCCATGAGACAATCAATATCTATTGCTATATAACCGGTTTCATCGGAGCGCGATTGCCTTCACGCAATCGGCCACCAGCGGCGGGCCGCGATAGATCAAGCCGGTGTAGAACTGTACCAGGGCGGCACCGGTGGCGATTTTCGCACGTGCGTCCTCGCCCGACAAGATACCGCCAACCCCAATAATCGGCACCGCCGCGCCGAGTTCGGCGTATAGTTTGCGAATCACCTCGTTGGACGCCTCGAACACCGGGCGGCCCGACAGGCCGCCGGTTTCTTCCGCATGCGGTAGGCCCTGCACCTCGCTGCGCGAGAGCGTGGTGTTAGTGGCAATCACGGCCTCGATCCGGTAGCGCAGCAGCAACATGGCGATTCCTTTGACTTGCTCGTCGTCAAGATCGGGGGCGATCTTTAGCGCAAGCGGCACCAGTTTTCCGTAAAGGTCGGCCAGGCGCGCCTGCTTGTCTTTGAGCGCGGCGAGCAGCGCGCCGAGCTGGTTGGTGCCCTGCAACTGGCGCAAGTTCTTGGTATTCGGAGAGGAGATGTTGATCGTCACGTAGCTCGCGAACGGGTAGACACGCTCGAGGCAGTAGAGATAGTCCTCGACCGAGCGCTCGATCGGCGTGTCAGCATTCTTACCGATGTTCAGGCCCAGCACGCCGCGATAACGGGCCGCCTGTACGTTCTTCACGAACTGGTCAACGCTGTGGTTGTTGAAGCCCATCCGGTTGATCACCGCGCTCGCCTCGGGCAGACGGAAGATGCGTGGGCGCGGATTGCCGGGCTGCGCACGTGGCGTGATCGTGCCGACCTCGATGAAGCCAAAGCCGAGCGCGGCCAGGCCGTCGATGCAGGCGCCGTCTTTGTCCAACCCCGCCGCGAGCCCGACCGGGTTGCGGAACGTGAGGCCCATCACGGTGCGCGGCACCGCCGGTACGGTCGACGCAAATAGGCCCGCGAGGCCGGCGCGACCGGCGGTGCCGAGCATGCGCAGCGTCAGGTGGTGGGCATCTTCGGCGTCCATCTTGAACAGGAACGCGCGGGCGAGCGGATAAAGGAAGCTGAACACGACGAGGGGTCCTGGATCAGAAATAAGTAACTTAGCATTTTAACGGCGTGATTGCATAAATCGAGTGTGAGGACGCAATAGGGCGTTGTTGCATGCCTATCATAGGAGCGCCGATTTGTAAATTTCAAAATCACGAATTTCTGATTAATAACCTATCAAACCTCGCCATCTCAACCTTCAACTACGAAGGGGACACCGCCTCACTGGCAACGCGAGACCGCTCAGAAGCGGAATACCGACACCCCCCACGTGAAGCCGCCGCCGACGCCCTCGATCAGCACAGTCTGGCCGCGCTGGATGCGACCGTCGCGCACCGCCACGTCGAGCGCGAGCGGGATCGAGGCAGCCGACGTATTGCCATGCTCGCCGACGGTTACGACCATGCGCTCCTGCGGCAACCTGAGCTTGCGGCAGGTGCTGGTCATGATACGGATATTGGCCTGATGCGGAATCAGCCAATCGACCTGCTCGACAGCGAGGCCAGCCTTCTCCAGCGCTTCAACGGCCACCTTCTCCAGCACGTTCACAGCGAGTTTGAACACCGCCTGGCCATCCATGTGCAGGAAGGCGCTACCCGCAATCACGCCGCCGTTAACGTTGCCCGGCGTGCAGAGGATGTGCGAGTAGCTGCCGTCTGCGTGTAGCGCGCTGCCCAGGATGCCAGGCTCCTCGGAGGCCGACAGTACTACCGCGCCGGCACCATCTCCGAACAGCACGCAGGTGGTCCTGTCCTTGAAATCAAGGATGCGTGAGAAGGTTTCTGCCCCGATCACCAGCGCGTTGCGATGCTGGCCACTGCGGATGAAGTTGTCGGCGGTGGCGATCGCGTAGGCGAAGCCCGAGCAGACCGCCTGCACGTCGAACGCGGCACCGCCGTTGCGGATGCCGAGCTTATTCTGAAGCAGGCAGGCGGTGCTGGGGAAAACAAAATCAGGGGTGGACGTGGCAACAATGATCAGATCAATCGACTGCGGATCAATGTCGACCGCCTCAATCGCACGCTGCGCAGCGATCAACGCGAGATCGCTGGTGGTCACGTTAGGATCGGTGAAGTGGCGCGCATGGATGCCGGTGCGCGCCACGATCCATTCGTCGCTGGTTTCGATGCCGTCTTTCGCCAGCCACTCGGCAAGCACCTGGTTCGTGACGCGGTTGGGCGGCAGATAGCTGCCCGTACCGAGCACGCGGGAATAGAGAGTCGATTGGGCCATTTAAGCTTTAAAGGATAGCGGCAGAAGGCTCGGCCCGCTGGCCCGAAGACGGACCACCTGCCTGACCGGCTCCGCCCGCATCGTAACCACTTTCGCCAAGCGGCATTGCGTTTTCCGCCATGGCCCGGGAAAGGCGCTCCAGCACGCCATTTTTGACCGCATCATACCCGCGTTTGATAGCCCACTCAAACGCGTAAGCATCGGCCGAGCCATGGCTCTTGATCACCAGGCCGAGCAGGCCCAGCAAGGCTGCGCCGTTGTACTGGCGGTGATCGACACGGCGCTTGAAGCGTAGCAACACCGGCAGTGACAGCATGGCCATCAGCTTGCTGAGCAGCGAGCGGCTGAACTCTTCCTTGATGATATTGGCGAACATCTGCGCTAGGCCTTCCGAGGTCTTGAGCGCGACATTGCCGACAAAGCCGTCGCAGACGATTACGTCCACGGTGCCCTTGTAGATGTCGTCGCCTTCGACGTTGCCGCGGAAATTCAGCGTGCTGGCGCGCAGCAGCTCTCCGGCGCGCTTAATCGTGTCGTTTCCCTTGATCATCTCCTCGCCGATGTTGAGCAGACCGATCGTCGGACGATCCTTGCCCTCCAGGGCCGCGACTAGCGCATGCCCCATCTCGGCAAATTGCAGCAAATGCTGGGGCGCGCAATCGACGTTGGCGCCGAGGTCGAGCATCATAGTGTAGCTAGTCGGATTCGGTAGCGCGCATGCAATCGCCGGTCGCTCGATGCCGGGCAGCGTCTTCAGCACATAGCGTGACACGGCCATCAGGGCACCTGTGTTGCCGGCCGAGACGCAGGCCTGCGCTTTGCCTTCCTTGACGCGGTTCAGCGCGACGCGCATCGAGGAATCTTTCTTCCGGCGCAGCGCGGTCTCGACGGAATCGTCCATCGCGATGACTTCCGTGGCCGGAACAATCGACAGCGAGGGCTCGTCAAGCGCCTTGAGTTGCTTGAGCTGGGCGCGGATCACGCTATCGATGCCAACCAGCATCAGGTGCGCATCGGGATACGCGCGCATAAACTTAACTGCCGCGGGAACGGTCACGGACGGGCCGTGGTCGCCTCCCATGCAATCTATCGTGAGCTTTACTGTCATGGAGTGCGACGAATTTCAGGCACAAAAAAGCGGCAGTTGAATGCCGCCTTTTTGTTGAGCCGGGAAAGTGTCAAGCGAACCAGTCGTCATGCTGGAGAAGCCCGAAAACATGCGGGCGGCGCGACGCAAGATGCTTAGTCGTTCTTCGTCTTGACAACTTTTTTTCCACGATAGTAGCCGTTCGGGCTGATGTGGTGGCGCAGGTATACTTCACCTGTGCTCGGCTCGATGGCCAGCGGGGTGATCGTTAGGAAATCGTGTGAACGGTGCATGCCACGTTTAGACGGTGACTTCTTGTTTTGCTGAACTGCCATGACTAACTCCTAAAAATTTTTGGATTTCTAACACAGCGCGATCCGGCATTATCCTACCCGGGCACTGCCGCCCGATGCCTTCCCGTGCTCCAATCTACTTCAGTGTTTCTTGTCGCCGTCCCGCTTAAGCGGCTGGAGCGCTGCGAACGGATTGGGTGCGCCTGACGGCGTTGTTGGCGTTGTTGCATAAATCGAGCGTGAGGACGGCATCTACGGGCATAATTTCAGGCGATACGATTGCGAACGAGTGAGGGCCGCCATACGCTTGATGACGCCGACGCGAACGGCGACCTCGGTCGCATGCGAGGCGATGTGACGCGCCCAGAGACAGTTGCCGGTGAGGGTCTTGAACCGATACATCGCATTCTCGGCAAGCGATCTCTGGTGATAGCCATTGTTTTTCTTCCATTCTCGACGACCGTCACGGGAAATTGCATCAACCGCGCCATTACGCCACGCCGCACCGGGCATATCCGCTGGCCAATGAACGGCACCCTCGCGTGGCGGAATCGAAGGAAGAGCACTGCATGCAGCAATGGCCGCATGGCATGGCTTGGTGTCGTAAGCACCATCACCGCCGATGACATCGATTTGTTCTTCGCGTGGAATCTGGTCGAGCAACTTGGCCAGAGCGTCACCGTCAGCCACATTCTGATTCGTCATTAGCGCGGCATACACTTGACCCGTATTTGCGTTGAGCGCGAGATGGACTTTACGCCAGGTTCGCTGCTTCGAGTAGCCGTGCTGGCGCACCTTCCATTTACCTTCGCCATAGACCTTCAGACCGGTGCTGTCGACATCCAGATGGATCGGTTCGTTGTCGCGAAGGATCGGCAGTTCGACATCAAGCGTTTTGCCAGGCGACAGAGCGTGGTGTAATTCGGCACCAGCAAGCTCGGGAAGGCCAAATCGCGTAGACTTTGGGTGAAAACTTGCAGGGCACGCAACGTCAGTCGATAGACGGCTTTCACGCCAAGTAATGCCTGAATCAGCGCATCGCCGTATAAACATGGGCGACCACGTGTGGGTATGGCGTCGGGTATTCTGGCAAAGACGGCTTCATCTATCCATATCGTCACGTTCCCCCGGTTGATCAGGCCTCCATTATAGGCTGCCCAATTCCTGACATGGTAGCGTGCCTTCGGCTCACTTGTCTTGTGTATGTCTTTGCGCATTTTCTTAGAAAAAATAAGCAGTTACTCTGAAATCTGACTTGATAGGGGGGCTGGCCGGCGAGCGTTGCGCGTAAACGTCAACGGCTTTCTCTCGATTTATGCAACAACGCCGCGCCTGACCGCTCATATTTCACCGCCCAGCCGCATCGCCGGCTGGCTCCTCGGCTTTATCGAAATCCTTGGCATCCACGGCGGGACCGCTACCCCCTGATTGTCAGGCTTGCGTGGATCGAAGGAGGTGTTGTGGCATCAATCCAGCGAGAGTCGGTGCCGTTTACACGCAATAGTCGTGGCGAGCTCCCTTTTATTGATCCAAAATTCGTGATCAATATGCAACAACGCCACGAGGGACAGATTTCATGCTTCAGTACCAGCGGCAGCAAGAGCAACCACTCCTCTTCGATCAAGTCAACGAAATAAAACTAGCGCAAGCCCACAATTACATTGACTTCATCGTGTTCGTCGAGGGGAATCGTTTGCGCTTCCTCTTCGGTTGCGACGCTCCGCAATGTTATTGATCCAGAATTGCGGATCGATAATATCGAATACTTGCCGGTACGGCTGGTACGGGCGGGCGCCACGCAGCGTTGCCATTCGAGCCACGCGCGCCGTGCAGCACGAGCTGTAGTAGATCTGGGGGGCTACTGACCTTTGATCCTGTCATCTTTTTAGACTGGGGCGACCTTGCCGCCTGCTACGTGAACATGGTGTCGCAATCTGGTGCGACGTTTAACATGCGCGGCAGATGCAAGAGTCGCCCCACCGGGACTCCGCGGCCAGCACTCCCTGGCCGCCGGGGAGCCGAGCCCCGACCCTGTGTGCCCAAGCGCCCCTCTATCAGGGATAGGGTCTTGCAGGCTCTCGACAAGCCATCAGCGATGTTGACTATAAAAAATTTAAAAATCATATTCGTTTTATTTTTTTAGTCAATCTCTTCGGGTGAATTCCCCAGGGCTTTCTCATGAAGAAGCTTACAGGATACGGGTTATGCGGGGCGTTGTTGCATAAATCGAGCGAAAGCCGTTGACGTTTACGCGCACCGCTCGCCGGCCAGCCCCCTATCAAGTCAGATTCCAGAGTAATCTGCTTAATTTTTCCAAGAAAATGCGCAAAGACATACACAAGACAGGTGAGCCGAAGGCACGCTACCGTGTCAGGAATTGGGCGGCCTATAATGAAGGCCTGATCAACCGGGGGAACATAACAATATGGATAAATGAAGCCGTCCTTGCCAGAATACCCGATGCCATGCCCACACGTGGTCGCCCGTGTCTATACGGCGATACGCTGATTTAAGCATTACTTGGCGTGAAGACCGTCTAGCGACTGACGTTGCGCGCCCTGCAAGGTTTCACCCAAAGTCTGCGCGATCTGGCCTTCCCGAGCTTGCCGGTGCCGAATTACACCACGCTCTGTCGCCGGGCAAAAACGCTTGATGTCGAACTGCCGATCCTTCGTGACAATGAATCGATCCATCTGGTTGTCGACAGCACCGGTCTGAAGGTCTATGGAGAAGGTGAATGGAAGGTGCGCCAGCACGGCTACTCGAAGCGGCGCACGTGGCGTAAAGTCCATCTCGCGCTCAACGTGAATACGGGTCAAGTGCATGCCGCGCTAATGACGAATCAGAATGTGGCTGACGGTGACGCTCTGGCCAAGTTGCTCGACCAGATTCCACGCGAAGAACAAATCGATGTCATCGGCGGTGACGGTGCCTACGACACCAAGCCATGCCATGCGGCCATTGCTGCACGCAGTGCTATTCCTTCGATTCCGCCACGCGAGGGTGCCGCTCATTGGCCAGCGGATATGCCCGGTGCGGCGTGGCGTAATGGCGCGGTTGATGCAATTGCCCGTGACGGTCGTCGAGAATGGAAGCAACACAGTGGCTACCACCGGCGATCGCTTGCCGAGAATGCGATGTATCGGTTCAAGACCCTCACCGGCCACTGTCTCTGGGTGCGTCACATCGCCGCGCAGGCGACCGAGGTCGCCGTTCGCGTCGGCGTCATAAACCGTATGGCGGATCTCGCTCGTCCGCAATCCGTTCGTATTGCCTGAAATTATCCCGTCGATGCTATTGCGTCCTCACACTCGATTTATGCAACAAAGCATGGCTATTGGCTACTGGTGCTCCCCATCATGATCAAGCATGCACTCCTCTCTGTTTCCGATAAAACCGGCATCGTCGAATTCGCGACGGCTCTCTCGCAGCAAGGCATCAAGCTGCTATCGACGGGCGGCACCGCGAAACTGCTCGCCGAGGTGGACCTTCCGGTGACCGAAGTGGCCGACTACACTGGCTTTCCAGAAATACTCGACGGGCGCGTGAAGACGCTGCACCCGAAGGTGCACGGCGGGATCCTCGCGCGCCGCGATCTTCCGGAGCACATGCAGGCGCTTGACGTTCACGGTATCCCGACCATCGACCTGTTGGTGGTCAACCTGTACCCATTCGTTGCGACCATAGCCAAGGGCGACTGCACGCTAGCCGCCGCGATCGAGAACATCGATATCGGCGGCCCGACCATGCTGCGCTCGGCCGCGAAAAACCATCGTGACGTGACGGTAATCGTCGACCCAGCTGACTACGCCATGGTGCTCGACGAGATACGGGCCAACGGCAACACGCTCGACTACACGACCAACTTCCGCCTCGCCACCAAGGTGTTCGCGTATACCGCTCAATACGACGGCGCAATTACCAACTACCTGACCAGCCTGACCGAGGAACTGCAGCACGCCACGCGCCAGCCCTACCCGGTTACGCTGAACCTGGCCTTCGACAAGGTACAGGACCTGCGCTACGGAGAAAACCCACACCAGAGTGCTACGTTTTACCGTGACCTGGCCGCGCCGACTGGATCGCTGGCGAACTACAGCCAGCTGCAGGGCAAGGAACTGTCCTACAACAACATCGCCGACTCCGACGCGGCATGGGAATGCGTGAAGACCTTCGACGCCCCCGCCTGCGTGATCATCAAGCACGCCAACCCGTGCGGCGTTGCGCTCGGCTCGGATGCGACCGAGGCCTATACCAAAGCTTTCCAGACCGACCCGACCTCGGCCTTCGGCGGCGTCATCGCGTTCAACCGCGAGGTCGACGAAACGGTCGCGCAGGCGGTAGCTAAGCAGTTTGTCGAAGTGCTGATCGCCCCATTCTTCTCGGTCGTAGCGCGCCAGGTATTCGCCGCCAAGCAGAACGTGCGCCTGCTCGAGATCGCGCTGGGTAACGGCTTCAATGCCTTCGACCTGAAGCGAGTTGGTGGCGGCCTACTGGTACAATCGCTCGACTCACGCAACTTGCAGCCCGACGAGCTACGCATTGTCACCAAGCGCCAGCCGACCCCGAATGAACTCGACGACCTGCTATTCGCCTGGCGGGTCGCCAAGTTCGTCAAGTCGAACGCGATCGTGTTCTGTGGTAAGGGTATGACGCTCGGCGTCGGTGCCGGCCAGATGAGCCGCGTCGACTCTGGGCTCATCGCCAGCATCAAGGCGCAGAATGCGGGCCTCACGCTAGCCGGCTCGGTCGTCGCCTCGGATGCCTTCTTCCCGTTCCGCGACGGCCTCGACATGGTAGTGGCCGCCGGCGCGACCACGGTGATCCACCCGGGCGGCTCGATGCGCGACGACGAGGTAATCGCGGCGGCTGACGAACACGGCATCGCAATGGTGCTGACCGGCATCCGCCACTTCCGCCACTGATCGAGTACCTTCAGGCACCCGCTCAGGGGACTTGCGCAGAAGGGTGTTGTTGCATAAATCGAACGTGAGGACGCCATGGCATCGGACGGGCATAATTCAGGCGATACGAACGGATTGCGGACGAGCGAGGTCCGCCATGCGGTTGATGACGCCGCCGCGAACGGCGACCTCGGTCGCCTGCGCGGCGATGTGACGCGCCCAGAGACAGTGGCCGGTGAGGGTCTTGAACCGATACATCGCATTCTCGGCAAGCGATCGCCGGTGGTAGCCACTGTGTTGCTTCCATTCTCGACGACCGTCACGGGCAATTGCATCAACCGCGCCATTACGCCACGCCGCACCGGGCATATCCGCTGGCCAATGAGCGGCACCCTCGCGTGGCGGAATCGAAGGAATAGCACTGCGTGCAGCAATGGCCGCATGGCATGGCTTGGTGTCGTAGGCACCGTCACCGCCGATGACATCGATTTGTTCTTCGCGTGGAATCTGGTCGAGCAACTTGGCCAGAGCGTCACCGTCAGCCACATTCTGATTCGTCATTAGCGCGGCATGCACTTGACCCGTATTCACGTTGAGCGCGAGATGGACTTTACGCCACGTGCGCCGCTTCGAGTAGCCGTGCTGGCGCACCTTCCATTCACCTTCTCCATAGACCTTCAGACCGGTGCTGTCGACAACCAGATGGATCGATTCATTGTCACGAAGGATCGGCAGTTCGACATCAAGCGTTTTTGCCCGGCGACAGAGCGTGGTGTAATTCGGCACCGGCAAGCTCGGGAAGGCCAGATCGCGCAGACTTTGGGTGAAACCTTGCAGGGCGCGCAACGTCAGTCGCTAGACGGTCTTCACGCCAAGTAATGCTTAAATCAGCGTATCGCCGTATAGACACGGGCGACCACGTGTGGGCATGGCATCGGGTATTCTGGCAAGGACGGCTTCATTTATCCATATTGTTATGTTCCCCCGGTTGATCAGGCCTTCTTCATTATAGGCCGCCCAATTCCTGACACGGTAGCGTGCCTTCGGCTCACCTTTCTTGTGTATGTTCTTGCGCATTTTCTTGGCAAAAATTAGGCAGTTACTCTGGAATCTAACTTGATAGGAGGCTGGCCCAGCGACCGTTGCGCGTAAACGTCAACGGATCTCGCTCGATTTATGCAACAACGCCTATCTGGTTGTCGACAGCACCGGTCTGAAGGTCTATGGAGAAGGTGAATGGAAGGTGCGCCAGCACGGCTACTCGAAGCGGCGCACGTGGCGTAAAGTCCATCTCGCGCTCAATGCGAATACGGGTCAAGTGCATGCCGCGCTAATGACGAATCAGAATGTGGCTGACGGTGACACTCTGGCCAAGTTGCTCGACCAGATTCCACGCGAAGAACAAATCGATGTCATCGGCGGTGATGGTGCCTAAGACACCAAGCCATGCCATGCGGCCATTGCTGCACGCAGTGCTATTCCTTCGATTCCGCCACGCGCGGGTGCCGTTCATTGGCCAGCGGATATGCCCGGTGCGGCGTGGCGTAATGGCGCGTTTGATGCAATTGCCCGTGACGGTCGTCGAGAATGGAAGCAAGAAAGTGGCCACCACCGGCGATCGCTTGCCGAGAATGCGATGTATCGTCTCAAGACCCTCACCGGCAACTGTTTCTTGGCGCGTCACATCGACTCTCAGGCGATCAAGGTCTCCGTTCGAGTCGGCGTCATCAACCGTATGGCGGACCTCGCTCGTCCGCAATCCGTTCGTATCGCCTGAAATTATCCCGTCGATGCTATTGCGTCCTCACACTCGATTTATGCAACAACGCCTTATTGATCCGTAATTCGTGATCTTTAAATCGGAAAATTGTCCCTCATGTCTTTTTTCGATGCCCCTCACATGAGGGACAATTTTCCGATTTAAAGATCACGAATTACGGATCAATAACTCTTCCCTTTTCGGGCAAGTAGAGGACTTTTACCTTCAAGTGAGTGCGCCCCCTTCCGGGCGCACCAAAAAAACGCCAGCGCGAAGCCGTTGTTTCGACACGGCGAGACGAATCTCGCGTGCTCGCTCAGATCGCTGCCTTGAGCAGGCGACCTATTTCCGATGGATTGCGCGTAACTTTAATGCCGCATGCATCCATGATTTCCAGCTTAGCTTCGGCCGTATCGGCGCCGTCCGAGATCAGCGCACCGGCGTGGCCCATGCGCTTTCCCTGAGGGGCCGTAATGCCGGCGATGAAGCCGACTACCGGCTTTTTCATATTATTTTTGATCCACTCGGCTGTCGTCGCTTCGTCCGGGCCGCCGATTTCGCCGATCATGACAACCGCATCTGTGTCCAAATCGTCGTTGAACATGTGCATCACGTCGACGTACTTCAGGCCGTTGATCGGATCACCGCCGATACCGACCGCAGACGACTGGCCGAGATGCAGTGCTGTGAGCTGTGCAACTGCTTCATAGGTCAGCGTGCCCGAACGTGACACGACGCCGATGCGTCCCTTGCGGTGGATGTGACCCGGCATGATGCCGATTTTCAGTTCGTCCGGCGTGATCGTGCCTGGGCAGTTCGGCCCGAGCAGGAGCGTCTTGCGGCCTTCTCGACGCATGCGGTCCCTTACTTCGATCATGTCGCGCACCGGAATGCCTTCGGTAATGCAGATCGCGAGGTCGAGGTCGGCCTCGACGACTTCCCAGATCGCGGCAGCCGCGCCTGCCGGCGGCACGTAGATGACTGAGATAGTCGCGCCGGTTGCCTGCTTCGCTTCTTTGACGCTCGCGTAGATCGGAATGCCTTCGAAATCTGCGCCGGCCTTCTTCGGGTTCACGCCCGCGACGAATGCCTCACATCCGTTCGCGTACTCGCGGCAAGCACGCGTGTGGAACTGGGCAGTCTTGCCGGTAATGCCCTGCGTAATGACTTTGGTGTCTTTGTTGATCAGAATCGACATGTGACCTCTGTTCAAGAGACGGCGCGTTTGATCTCGCCGTCATGCGTGTTTATTCCATGATGCAATGATGCGTACTTGCCAGCAGCAGCTGCGACGACCTTCTGCGCGGCTTCTTCTATGCTGTCCGCCGAGATGATCGGCAAACCCGACTCGGCCAGTATCTTTTTACCTAGGTCTTCGTTGGTGCCCTTCATGCGCACTACGAGTGGCATGCTGAGGTTCACGGCCTTCGAGCCAGCAACCACGCCTTCGGCGATCACGTCGCAGCGCGAGATGCCGCCGAAGATGTTGACCAGAATTGCCTTCAGGTCAGGGTTCTTCAGCATCAGCTTGAACGCTTCGGTGACCTTCTCGGTTGTCGCACCACCACCGACGTCCAGGAAGTTCGCAGGTTCGCCACCAAACAGTTTGATGGTGTCCATGGTGGCCATCGCCAGGCCGGCACCGTTGACTAGACAGCCAATGTTACCGTCCAGCGAGATATAGGCGAGATCGAACTTAGAGGCTTCGATTTCAGCCGGGTCTTCTGCATCCAGATCGCGGTAGGCGACGATTTCTGGGTGACGAAACAGAGCGTTCGAGTCGAAGTTGAACTTCGCGTCGAGGGCGGTGACCTGGCCGTCTCCGGAAACGTTCAGTGGGTTTATTTCGGCCAGCGACGCGTCGGTTTCCCAGAATGCCTTGTACAGGCCTTGCAGGCTCTCTCGCACTTGTGAAATCGAGGCGGCAGGTACACCGATCTTGCCGGCGAGGTCCTCGGCTTGCGCGTCGAGCAGACCGGTTGACGGCTCGACGAGGACCTTATGGATCAGTTCCGGATGCTTTTCCGCAACTTCCTCGATGTCCATGCCACCTTCGCTCGAACCCATCAGGACGATCTTCTGCGTAACGCGATCGACGACGAGGCTTACATACAGTGCCTGATTGATATCGACACCTTCCTCGATCATCAGGCGGTTGACCTTTTGGCCTTCCGGGCCGGTCTGGTGTGTAATGAGCTGCATGCCGAGGATCTGGTGCGCGTACTCGCGGACTTGCTCGATCGATTTGGCCACCTGCACGCCTCCGCCCTTGCCACGGCCACCCGCGTGAATCTGAGCCTTCACGACCCACCTCTGGCCACCTAGCTCTTCTGCTACCTTGACGGCCTCGTCCACCGAGAACGCCGGCTTGCCGCGCGGGACCGCGACGCTGAATTTCCGCAGGATTTCCTTACCCTGGTACTCGTGAATCTTCATGCATCATTCCTTCAGTCTGAGAGTTGGATTATTGATCCGCAATTCGTGATCTGGAAATTAGAAATTCGTCCTCCATGTGAGGGGCATAGAAAAATGAGACATGAGGGACGATTTTCTAATTTCCAGAGGCGTTGTTGCATAAATCGAGCTAGATCAGTTGACGTTTACGCGCAATGCTCGCGGGGCCAGCCTCCTATCAACTCAGATTCCAGAGTAACTGCCTAATTTTTGCCAAGACAATGCGCAAGGACATACCACAAGAAAGGTGAGTCGAAGGCACGCTACCGTGTCAGGAATTGGGCGGCCTATAATGAAGGCCTGATCAACCGGGGGAACGGGCGTTGTTGCATAAATCGAGTGTGAGGACGTAACGGAACGGATTGCGGACCTCGCTCGTCCGCAATCCGTTCATAGCGCCTGAAATTATTGATCCGAAATTCGTGATCAATATGCCCGTCGATGCCATTGCGTCCTCGCGCTTGATTTATGCAACAACGCCGGGGGAACGTAACAATATGGATAGATGAAGCCGTCCTTGCCAGAATACCCGATGCCATACCCACACGTGGTCGCCCGTGTCTATACGGCGATACGCTGATTCAGACATTACTTGGCGTGAAGACCGTCTATCGACTGACGTCGCGGACCCTGCAAGGTTTCACCCAAAGTCTGCGCGATCTGGCCTTCCCGAGCTTGCCGGTGCCGAATTACACCACGCTCTGTCGCCGGGCAAAAACGCTTGATGTCGAACTGCCGATCCTTCGTGACAATGAACCGATCTATCTGGTTTTCGACAGCACCGGTCTGAAGGTCTATGGAGAAGGTGAATGGAAGGTGCGCCAGCACGGCTACTCGAAGCGGCGCACGTGGCGTAAAGTCCATCTCGCGCTCAACGCGAATACGGGTCAAGTGCATGCCGCGCTAATGACGAATCAGAATGTGGCTGACGGTGACGCTCTGGCCAAGTTGCTCGACCAGATTCCACGCGAAGAACAAATCGATGTGGCGTTGTTGCATAAATCGAGCGAGATCCGTTGACGTTTACGCGCAATGGTCGCGGGGCCAGCCTCCTATCAAGTCAGATTCCAGAGTAACTGCCTAATTTTTGCCAAGAAAATGCGCAAGGACATACACAAGAAAGGTGAGCCGAAGGCACGCTACCGTGTCAGGAATTGGGCGGCCTATTGAAGGCCTGATCAGCCGGGGGAACGTAACAATATGGATAGATGAAGCCGTCCTTGCCAGAATGCCCGATGCCATACCCACACGTGGTCGCCCGTGTGTATACGGAGATACGCTGATTCAGGCATTACTTGGCGTGAAGACCGTCTATCGACTGACCTTGCGCGCCCTGCAAGGTTTCACCCAAAGTCTGCGCGATTTGGCCTTCCCGAGCTTGCCGGTGCCGAATTACACCACGCTCTGTCGCCGGGCAAAAACGCTTGATGTCGAACTGCCGATCCTTCGTGACAATGAATCGATCCATCTGGTTGTCGACAGCACCGGTCTGAAGGTCTATGGAGAAGGTGAATGGAAGGTGCTCCAGCACGGCTACTCGAAGCGGCGCACGTGGCGTAAAGTCCATCTCGCGCTCAACGCGAATACAGGTCAAGTGCATGCCGCGCTAATGACGAATCAGAATGTGGCTGACGGTGACGCTCTGGCCAAGTTGCTCGACCAGATTCCACGCGAAGAACAAATCGATGTCATCGGCGGTGACGGTGCCTACGACACCAAGCCATGCCATGCGGCCATTGCTGCACGCAGTGCTATTCCTTCGATTCCGCCACGCGAGGGTGCCGCTCATTGGCCAGCGGATATGCCCGGTGCGGCGTGGCGTAATGGCGCGGTTGATGCAATTGCCCGTGACGGTCGTCGAGAATGGAAGCAAGACAGTGGCTACCACCGGCGATCGCTTGCCGAGAATGCGATGTATCGGTTCAAGACCCTCACCGGCAACTGTCTCTGGGCGCGTCACATTGACTCGCAGGCGACCGAGGTCTCCATTCGCGTCGGCGTCATCAACCGTATGGCGGACCTCGCTCGTCCGCAATCCGTTCGTATTGCCTAAAATTATGCCCGTCGATGCTATTGCATCCTCACACTCGATTTATGCAACAACGCCTATCCGCTGGCCAATAAACGGCACCCTCGCGTGGCGGAATCGAAGGAATAGCACTGCGTGCAGCAATGGCCACATGGCATGGCTTTGTATCGTAGGCACCATCACCGCCGATGACATCGATTTGTTCTTCGCGTGGAATCTGGTCGAGCAACTTGGCCAGAGCGTCACCGTCAGCCACATTCTGATTCGTCATTAGCGCGGCATGCACTTGACCCGTATTCGCGTTGAGCGCGAGATAGACTTTACGCCACGTGCGCCGCTTCGAGTAGCCGTGCTGGCGCACCTTCCATTCACCTTCTCCATAGACCTTCAGATCGGTGCTGTCGACATCCAGATGGATCGGTTCGTTGTCGCGAAGGATCGGCAGTTCGACATCAAGCGTTTTTGCCAGGCGACAGAGCGTGGTGTAATTCGGCACCGGCAAGCTCGGAAAGGCCAGATCGCGCAGACTTTGGGTGAAACCTTGCAGGGCGCGCAACGTCAGTCGATAGACGGTCTCCACGCCAAGTAATGCTTAAATCAGCGCATCGCCGTGGCGTTGTTGCATAAATCGAACGTGAGGACGCCATGGCATCGGACGGGCATAATTCAGGCGATACGAACGGATTGCGGACGAGCGAGGTCCGCCATGCGGTTGATGACGCCGACGCGAACGGCGACCTCGGTCGCCTGCGCGGCGATGTGACGCGCCCAGAGACAGTGGCCGGTGAGGGTCTTGAACCGATACATCGCATTCTCGGCAAGCGATCGCCGGTGGTAGCCACTGTCTTGCTTCCATTCTCGATGACCGTCACAGGCAATTGCATCAACCGCGACATTACGCCACGCCGCACCGGGCATATCCGCTGGCCAATGAACGGCACCCTCGCGTGGCGGAATCGAAGGAATAGCACTGCGTGCAGCCATGGCCGGATGGGATGGCTTGGTGTCGTAGGCACCATCACCGCCGATGACATCGATTTGTTCTTCGCGTGGAATCTGGTCGAGCAACTTGGCCAGAGCGTCACCGTCAGCCACATTCTGATTCGTCATTAGCGCGGCATGCACTTGACCCGTATTCGCGTTGAGCGCGAGACGGACTTTACGCCACGTGCGCCGCTTCGAGTAGCCGTGCTGGCGCACCCTTCCATTCACCTTCTCCATAGACCTTCAGACCAGTGCTGTCGACATCCAGATGGATCGGTTCATTGTCACGAAGGATCGGCAGTTCGACATCAAGCGTTTTTGCCCGGCGACAGAGCGTGGTGTAATTCGGCGCCGGCAAGCTCGGGAAGGCCAGATCGCGCAGACTTTGGGTGAAACCTTGCAGGGCGCGCAAGGTCAGTCGATAGACGGTCTTCAAGCCAAGTAATGCCTGAATCAGCGTATCGCCGTATACACACGGGCGACCACGTGTGGGTATGGCATCGGGCATTCTGGCAAGGACGGCTTCATCTATCCATATTGTTACGTTCCCCCGGCTGATCAGGCCTTCATTATAGGCCGCCCAATTCCTGACACGGTAGCGTGCCTTCGGCTCACCTTTCTTGTGTATGTCCTTGCGCATTTTCTTGGCAAAAATTAGGCAGTTACTCTGGAATCTGACTTGATAGGAGGCTGGCCCCGCGACCGTTGCGCGTAAACGTCAACGGATCTCGCTCGATTTATGCAACAACGCCCAACAACGCCGATCAGAGTCGTGCAGCGAAGACCGATTAGGCGGTGCCGTTCGCATCGCCACTTTCGTGGCGGTAGGCATCGGGATCAATACGGCGTATTTCCGCTTCGATCCACTGCTCGACGCGCAGATTCAGCTCGTCCGGCCTAAGGCCGCGCGAATCGATCGGCTTGCCGATCGATACGGTGACCATACCCGGATATTTATTAAACGAATTGCGCGGCCAGACACGACCCGCGTTGTGGGCGATCGGCACCACCGGAACGCCGGTGCCTACCGCGAAGCGTGCCCCACCCGTCTTGTACTTGCCCTGGCACCCGGTCGGAGTGCGCGTGCCTTCGGGGAACATAATCACCCAGGTGCCGTCCGCGAGACGATTCTTGCCCTGGCGGATCACCGAGTCGAAGGCGTTTTTCCCTGCCTTTCGATTAATGTTGATCATGTGCAGCAGGCCGAGCGCCCATCCGAAGAAGGGTATGTAGAGTAGCTCGCGCTTGAATACGTAGCAGAGCGGACGTGGCATCAGGGCCGGGAAGGCCAGCGTCTCCCAGGCCGACTGGTGCTTGGAGAGCAGCACGGCGGGGCCGTCGGGCAGGTTCTCCATGCCCTCGATGCGGTAGTTGATGCCGTTGAGCAGGCGTACCACGGCGAGCGTCGAGCGGCACCAGCCGGACGCCATCCAGTAGCGTGCATGCGGGCGCATAAACGGGAACGCGATGAAGCAAGTGGTCGCGTAGGGCACCGTGTATAGCACGAAATAGACGAGTAGCAGTAGCGAACGGAGGAAGAGCATCGGCGTGGGCTCGGACGATGAAGTTCCTCGCCACAAGGGGCGAGGTATCAAACCACGAAAGTTAAATGCAAACGTAAGCGTCCCAAGGGACGGGGAATCCACCCGGAGAGATTGATGGAAGGCGCGCGCGGAGAGGGCAGCATCAGTTCTGTGGATGGGACAGAAAATCGAGCGCGCAGGCGCGCAAGTCGTCATGCACGCGTGTGCCTTCGGGCAACGTGCCAGCCGCGAGCGTGTTGCGGCCCTTACCGGTCAGCACTAGGTGCGGTCGGAAGCCGACCGCGACGCCGGCCTGCAAGTCGCGCAGCACGTCGCCGACGATCGGCGTCTGGTCTGGCTCGATCTCGAAGCGCTGCGTGATCATCGTCATCATGCCCGGCTTCGGCTTGCGGCAATTGCAGTTGTCGCTGGCCGTGTGCGGACAGTAGAATATTGTGTCGATGCGCGCGCCGACCGCGGCGGTCGCTTTGTGCATCTTTAGGTGTATGGCGTTGAGCGCGGCCATGTCGAATAGGCCGTGTCCAATCCCCGCCTGGTTGGTCGCGACCACTACGCGGTAACCCGCGTGGTTGAATCGAGCGATTGCCTCGAGGCTACCGGGCAAAGCGACCCACTCGTCGGGCGTCTTGATGAAAGCGTCCGAATCGACGTTGATGACGCCGTCCCGATCGAGGACGACGAGCTTGCAGTTGGCACCTGTCGGCATGGCATATCTCCTGGCAGTGCGTGACGATGGGCCGCTCAGGCGGCGAGCTTCGAGATGTCGGCGATGCAGTTCATCTGCTGGTGCAGCGCCGACAGTAAGGCGAGCCGGTTGGCACGCAGCGCCGGATCCTCGGTATTGACCATTACGTTGTTGAAGAAGGTGTCGACCGGCGCACGCAGCGCGGCTAGTGCGGACAGCGCGCCGGTGTAGTCGCGTGCGGCAAGCTGAGACTGCACGCGCGGTGCAACTTGAGCCAGCTTCTCGGCCAGCACCTTCTCGGCCGTTTCGGCCAGCAGTGCCGGTCGGATCGCGCCCGGCACGGCACCTTCCGACTTCTTCAGAACGTTCGAGATCCGCTTGTTGGCGACTGCCAGCGCTTTAGCCTCAGCCAGTCGCGTGAACTCGCGCACCGCATCGAGGCGTGCGATCAGCTCATCGATGCGGGTTGGCGCGAGGCCCAGCACTGCGTCGATCTCTCCGGAGCTGTAGCCGCGCTCGCGTAGCAGGCCACGCAGGCGGTCGAGAAAGAAGGCGAAGATCTCCTCGGTCGAATCGGCCACCCCGGCGGCGATGCCGGAGAAGCTCGCCTGGGCGGCGGACAGCAGCTCGACGATATCCAGCGGCAGTTGCTTCTCTAGCAGCAGGCGCAGCACGCCCAGCGCATGACGGCGCAGCGCGAACGGGTCCTTCTCGCCGGTCGGCGTGAGGCCGATGCCCCAGATACCGACCAGAGTCTCGAGCTTGTCGGCCAGTGCTACCGCGGTGCTCACGGCAGTCTTGGGCAGCGTGTCGCCCGAGAAGCGCGGCTGATAGTGCTCGGTGCAGGCGACGGCGACCTCCTCCGGCTCGCCGTCGTGGCGCGCGTAGTAGGTGCCCATGATGCCCTGCAACTCGGGGAACTCGCCGACCATGTCGGTTAGCAGGTCGGCCTTGGCCAGGCGCGCGGCGCGTCGGGCTAGCGCCGCGTCGGCCCCGATCGCCGGCGCGATGCCGAACGCGATCGCCTCAATGCGCTTGATGCGCGCGAGCTGCGAACCCAGCTTGTTGTGATAGACCATGTTGGCTAGGCGGGGCACACGATCGACCAGACGCGTCTTCTTGTCAGTCTCGAAGAAGAACTTGGCGTCGGCTAGGCGCGGGCGCACCACGCGCTCGTTGCCTTCGACTATTTCCACCGGAGTGGCGGTCTCGATATTCGAGACGATCAGGAAGCGCGAGCGTAGCTTGCCAGTCGCATCGGTCAGCGCGAAGTATTTCTGGTTAATCTGCATGGTCAGGATCAGGCATTCCTGCGGTACTTGCAGGAACTCTTCCTCGAAGCGGCAGGCATAGACTACCGGCCATTCAACTAGCGAGGCGACCTCGTCGAGCAGGGCCTCTGGCATCACCACCGTGTCGCCGCCGGCCTGCTCGGCCAGCGCGGTGCGGATCTGCTCCTTACGATCGACGAAGTGTGCGCTCACGCGACCGCGCTTGCGCAGCGTCTCGGCATAGCTAGTGGCCGAACTAATCGTGACAGTCCCGCTCGACAGGAAGCGGTGGCCGAGCGTGGTATCGCTGGCGTCGATGCCGAATGCTGAAACCGGCACCACCTCGGTGTCGTGCAGCACCGTAAGGCGATGCACCGGGCGCACGAACTGCACGTCGCTTCCGTCGGGGCACTGGTAGGTCATCATCTTGGGGATCGGCAACTTGTCGCGTATTTCCTTGAGCGCGGCCTGCAGGCCGTTGACAAGCGTGGCACCCGGTACCGAGTAGTTCAGGAAGAAGGCCTCGGCCTTGCCGTCCTGGGCGCGCTCAAGATCAGAGATGCCGAGCTCGGGGCGGCCAAGCGCAGCCAGCTTCTTGGCTAGTGGCGGCGTCGGGTTGCCGTGCACGTCGATTGCGACCGACACCGGCAGCACCTTCTCGCGGACCTGGCGTTCCGGCGAAACGGCGCGCACGTTGAAGATTAGCACCGCCAGGCGGCGTGGCGTGGCAAAGCGTTCGAACACGGCTTCGCCTTCGATTAGGTCGCACGCGGCGAGGCGCTGGGCCAGGCCTTCGGCGAAGGCGTCGCCAAGACGCGCGAGTGCCTTGGGCGGCAGTTCCTCGGTCAGCAATTCGACCAGAAGGGGAGCGGTATGGGTGTGCGTCATAATTAGAGACTGTGCAACTTTTTTCTGTAAGAGGCCATTTCAAATGCCCCTCAGCATGCCTGAAGATATTCCATCAGACGAGCGAGCAGCCAAGTCTCAGGAATGCTTTGTGAATGTCAGCGCGACGATCGAAGCGAATGCCTAGAGGACGGACATTGTGGAGCCAAGAGTGAGTGCGTTCGAAGACCCAACGATACGTGCCGAGTCCGTTACAGTACTCAGTGTGGCGTTGTTGCATAAATCGAGTGTGAGGATGCAATAGCATCGACGGGCATAATTTCAGGCGATACGCACGGATTGCGGACGAGCGAGGTCCGTCATACGGTTGATGACGCCGACGCGAATGGAGACCTCGGTCGCCTGCGAGTCGATGTGACGCGCCCAGAGATAGTTGCCGGTGAGGGTCTTGAACCGATACATCGCATTCTCGGCAAGTGATCGCCGGTGGTAGCCACTGTGTTGCTTCCATTCTCGACGACCGTCACGGGCAATTGCATCAACCGCGCCATTACGCCACGCCGCACCGGGCATATCCGCTGGCCAATGAGCGGCACCCTCGCGTGGCGGAATCGAAGGAATAGCACTGCGTGCAGCAATGGCCGCATGGCATGGCTTGGTGTCGTAGGCACCGTCACCGCCGATGACATCGATTTGTTCTTCGCGTGGAATCTGGTCGAGCAACTTGGCCAGAGCGTCACCGTCAGCCACATTCTGATTCGTCATTAGCGCGGCATGCACTTGACCTGTATTCGCGTTGAGCGCGCGATGGACTTTACGCCACGTGCGCCGCTTCGAGTAGCCGTGCTGGCGCACCTTCCATTCACCTTCTCCATAGACCTTCAGACCGGTGCTGTCGACAACCAGATGGATCGGTTCATTGTCACGAAGGATCGGCAGTTCGACATCAAGCGTTTTTGCCCGGCGACAGAGCGTGGTGTAATTCGGCACCGGCAAGCTCGGGAAGGCGCAGATTGCGCAGACTTTGGGTGAAACCTTGCAGGGCGCGCAACGTCAGTCGATAGACGGTCTTTACGCCCAGTAATGTCTGAATCAGCGTATCGCCGTATAGACACGGGCGACCACGTGTGGGTATGGCATCGGGTATTCTGGCAAGGACGGCTTCATCTATCCATATTGTTACGTTCCCCCGGTTGATCAGGCCTTCATTATAGGCCGCCCAATTCCTGACACGGTAGCGTGTCTTCGGCTCACCTGTCTTGTGTATGTCCTTGCGCATTTTCTTGGCAAAAATTAGGCAGTTACTCTGGAATCTGACTTGATAGGAGGCTGGCCCCGCGACCGTTGCGCGTAAACGTCAGCGGATCTCGCTCGATTTATGCAACAACTCCTATCTATACAGCAATACGCTGATTCAGACATTACTGGGCGTGAAGACCGTCTATCGACTGACGTTGCGCGCCCTGCAAGGTTTCACCCAAAGTCTGCGCGATCTGGCCTTCCCGAGCTTGCCGGCGCCGAATTACACCACGCTCTGTCGCCGGGCAAAAACGCTTGATGTCGAACTGCCGATCCTTCGTGACAATGAACCGATCCATCTGGTTGTCGACAGCACCGGTCTGAAGGTCTATGGAGAAGGTGAATGGAAGGTGCGCCAGCACGGCTACTCGAAGCGGCGCACGTGGCGTAAAGTCCATCGCGCGCTCAACGCGAATACAGGTCAAGTGCATGCCGCGCTAATGACGAATCAGAATGTGGCTGACGGTGACGCTCTGGCCAAGTTGCTCGACCAGATTCCACGCGAAGAACAAATCGATGTCATCGGCGGTGACGGTGCCTACGACACCAAGCCATGCCATGCGGCCATTGCTGCACGCAGTGCTATTCCTTCGATTCCGCCACGCGAGGGTGCCGCTCATTGGCCAGCGGATATGCCCGGTGCGGCGTGGCGTAATGGCGCGGTTGATGCAATTGCCCGTGACGGTCGTCGAGAATGGAAGCAACACAGTGGCTACCACCGGCGATCGCTTGCCGAGAATGCGATGTATCGGTTCAAGACCCTCACCGGCCACTGTCTCTGGGCACGTCACATCGCCGCGCAGGCGACCGAGGTCGCCGTTCGCGTCGGCGTCATCAACCGCATGGCGGACCTCGCTCGTCCGCAATTCGTTCGTATCGCCTGAAATTATGCCCGTTGATGCCATTGCGTCCTCGCGCTCGATTTATGCAACAATGCCCTGGATAATGCGAGTGAGCCTCTTTACACTCTGGTGATACTATCCCGCATTCCAATGACGCCGTGGCCCCAGCATCGCCCCAACACTACTCATCATGCAAACCAGCCCCGACAACTGCCAGACCATAACTGCCGGGGCTTCCCCCCGCGACAGCCCGGGCACCGGCCCGTACCAACTACCCGGTACTCGGCGCGATCAGTTTTTCGCACCTGCTCAACGACATGATCCAGTCATTGATCCTGGCTATCTATCCGATGTTAAAGGCCAATTTCGCGTTGTCTTTCGCACAAATTGGCCTGATTACACTGACTTACCAAATCACAGCCTCGCTGCTGCAGCCGCTGATCGGCCTCTATACCGACAAGCGGTCTCTGCCGTTCTCGCTGCCGGTCGGCATGGGCTTCACGCTGTCGGGGCTGCTGCTAATGTCGGTCGCGCCCAGTTTCGAAGTGCTGCTGGTGGCCGCCGCGCTGGTCGGCTGCGGCTCCTCAGTGTTCCACCCGGAATCCTCACGAGTGGCGCGCATGGCCTCTGGCGGCCACCACGGCTTGGCGCAGTCACTCTTCCAGGTGGGCGGCAATGCCGGTTCCTCGCTCGGGCCGCTGTTGGCCGCGCTGCTGATCATCCCGCATGGCCAGCACAGCCTCGTCTGGGTCTCGGCTGCAGCCCTGGTGGCGATCGTGGTGCTCACCCAGATCGGCCTCTGGTACCAGCGCCAGCCTGCACCAAGGAAGAAGTCGACTGGCGAGTCCCACGTCACACTGAGTCACCGCCAGGTCCGTCTCGCGCTCGCTGTGCTGATACTGCTGGTGTTCTCGAAGTACTTCTACCTAGCCAGCATTACCAGCTACTTCACTTTCTACCTAATCGATAAGTTCCACCTCGGCGTGCAGGCTGCGCAGCTACACTTGTTCATCTTCCTCGCCGCGGTGGCAGTTGGCACCGTGATCGGCGGCCCGATCGGAGACTGCATCGGTCGCAAGTGGGTAATCTGGGTATCGATCCTGGGCGTGACACCCTTCACGCTGGCCCTGCCGCACGTGAACCTGTTCTGGACCAGCGTGCTGAGCATGATCATCGGCATAGTGCTGGCCTCGGCTTTCTCGGCGATCATCGTCTATGCCCAGGAGCTGATCCCAGGAAAAGTGGGGATGGTAGCGGGTCTGTTCTTCGGCCTCGCCTTCGGTATAGGCGGGGGGCGGCCGTGCTCGGCGACATCGCCGATGCGACCAGCGTGGCCTTTGTCTACCAGATCTGCGGCTTTCTGCCATTGATCGGTATGCTGACGGTGTTCCTGCCCGACGTCGGGGGCAAGAGAAAGCACCCAGACAAGCTCGCCCGCCGCCTCTGAGCCCGCGGCGGGCGGTCAGGATATTGATCCTCCATTCGTGATCTTGAAATTAGAAAATCGTCCTTTATGTCTCGTTTTTCGATGCATATTACATGAAGGACGATTTTCTAATTTCAAGATCACGAATGGAGGATCAATAATCAGCCGCCTCAAGAAATCGAACAGGATTTCGGCGTTCATCGCACCCTCGAAGACTTTCCAGTGCACCTGACCACGGTTCGTCACCGACGACATCACTGACCGGCCTTCGCGTCGACTCGCCACGCATCGCTCAGGCGTCTTGCCAATCGGCGCGTAGGAGGAAGCAGCGGCCTCATACATCGTCCGAGCGCAGACTCCTGTTCGTCGCCCAACGGGGTTGTTGCATAAATCGAGCGAGATCCGTTGACGTTTACGCGCAACGGTCGCGGGTCCCCTATCAGGTCAGATTCCAGAGTAACTACCTAATTTTTCTAAGAAAATGCGTAAGGACATACACAAGACAGGTGAGCCGAGGGTACGCTACCGTGTCAGGCATTGGGCGGCCTATAATGAGGGACTGATCAACCGGGGGAACGTGACGATATGGATAGATGAAGCCGTCCTTGCCAGAATAGCTGGACGCCATACCTACACGTAGTCGCCCGTGTCTATACGACGATACGCTGATTCAGGCATTACTTGGCGTGAAGACCGTCTATCGACTGACGTTGCGCGCCCTGCAAGGTTTCACCCAAAGTCTGCGCGATCTTGCCTTCCCGAGCTTTCCGGTGCCGAATTACACCACGCTCTGTCGCCTGGCAAAAACGCTTGATGTCGAACTGCCGATCCTTCGTGACAATGAACCGATCCATCTGGTTGTCGACAGCACCGGTCTGAAGGTCTATGGAGAAGGTGAATGGAAGGTGCGCCAGCACGGCTACTCGAAGCGGCGCACGTGGCGTAAAGTCCATCTCGCGCTCAACGCGAATACAGGTCAAGTGCATGCCGCGCTAATGACGAATCAGAATGTGGCTGACGGTGACGCTCTGGCCAAGTTGCTCGACCAGATTCCACGCGAAGAACAAATCGATGTCATCGGCGGTGACGGTGCCTACGACACCAAGCCATGCCATGCGGCCATTGCTGCACGCAATGCTATTCCTTCGATTCCGCCACGCGAGGGTGCCGTTCATTGGCCAGCGGATATGCCCGGTGCGGCGTGGCGTAATGGCGCGGTTGATGCAATTGCCCGTGACGGTCGTCGAGAATGGAAGCAAGACAGTGGCTACCACCGGCGATCGCTTGCCGAGAATGCGATGTATCGTTCAAGACCCTCACCGGCAACTCTCTGGGCGCGTCACATCGACTCGCAGGCGACCGAGGTCTCCGTTCGCGTCGGCGTCATCAACCGTATGGTGGACCTCGCTCGTCCGCAATCCGTTCGTATCCCCTCAAATTGCCCGTCGATGCTATTGCGTCCTCACACTCGATTTATGCAACAACGCCCAGTTACTTTGGAATCTGAGTTGATAGGAGGCTGGCCCAGCGACCGTTGCGCGTAAACGTCAACGGATCTCGCTCGATTTATGCAACAACGCCATCTCATGTCTTGTTTTTCTATTCTCCTCACATGAGGGAGGATGTTTTAATTTCAAGATCACGAATTTCAGATCAACAACAGGAGGGATAGCCAGACCCGTTGCGCATAAATTTTATGCGGCTCTCGCAACATTTATGCAAAGAATATTCCCTTGACCTTAAAATTTTTATTTTTTACCATCTTACACTGAACAGTATATAAAATCGTGCACATACGGGGTAAGATGTTTAGAAGTGAATCGGGGAAAATGGACCGCTCGGGGAATCCTGCCACAAAGCTAAACATTGGGTGCGGGTATGATAAACGGGAAGGTTATCTGAATATCGACATGGATCCTGCGTGCAATCCTGACGTTCTGATCAAAAACAATAATTTCAGCAATTTCCCCCGTCGAGAGTTTCGGGAGGTGCTAGCGAAAGACGTTCTCGAGCATATCCCGCGTTCGAATACTGCCGATGCCATTCTCGAATGGGCTGACCTTCTTGAGATAGGCGGAGCGCTCAGCTTGCAAACATCCAGCATCCTCGGAGTGGCAGATCTCATGCGCCGTCACGAAAATTATGCGAATCAGGCCAATTTCACGATCTACCTCTTCGGAAATCAGGCGCATCCGGGCGATTTCCACTACACAGGGTTCACCACAGCGACCCTCAAGATCCATATCATCTCGGCTGGATTCGAAATTGATAGTTTTTCCCTCGAGGATCATTGGCTCTTCGCGGTGCGCGCGCGAAAGGTCTTGGACTGGACCGAGCTTGCGAGAACCGGCGCATCCCTTTCCGATCTCGAATTTGTCGAGGAGGCCTATTCGCTGGCCCTCTTCCGAGCTCCCGAAGATTTCTTCCGCCGAGTCGATCTCGAAGCACTCGAAAGTGGGAAGCTATCCCGCCGAGAGTTTCTGAAGAAACTCTACTCGTCAGAAGAACGACGCCTGCGCATTTCTCAACAGCGCAGGATGTGATGCGCTACGTTATTGATCCGAAATTTCAAGATCACGAATTCCAAATTATTAATAACTGCCTAATTTTTGCCAAGACAATGGGCGTTGTTGCATAAATCGAACGTGAGGACGCCATGGCATCGACGGGGGCGTTGTTGCATAAATCGAGTGTGAGGACGCAATAGCATCGACGGGCATAATTTCAGGCGATACGCACGGATTGCGGACGAGCGAGGTCCGTCATACGGTTGATGACGCCGACGCGAATGGAGACCTCGGTCGCCTGCGAGTCGATGTGACGCGCCCAGAGATAGTTGCCGGTGAGGGTCTTGAACCGATACATCGCATTCTCGGCAAGCGATCGCCGGTGGTAGCCACTGTCTTGCTTCCATTCTCGACGACCGTCACGGGCAATTGCATCAACCGCGCCATTACGCCACGCCGCACCGGGCATATCCGCTGGCCAATGAGCGGCACCCTCGCGTGGCGGAATCGAAGGAATAGCACTGCGTGCAGCAATGGCCGCATGGCATGGCTTGGTGTCGTAGGCACCGTCACCGCCGATGACATCGATTTGTTCTTCGCGTGGAATCTGGTCGAGCAACTTGGCCAGAGCGTCACCGTCAGCCACATTCTGATTCGTCATTAGTGCGGCATGCACTTGACCTGTATTCGCGTTGAGCGCGAGATGGACTTTACGCCACGTGCGCCGCTTCGAGTAGCCGTGCTGGCGCACCTTCCATTCACCTTCTCCATAGACCTTCAGACCGGTGCTGTCGACAACCAGATGGATCGGTTCATTGTCACGAAGGATCGGCAGTTCGACATCAAGCGTTTTTGCCCGGCGACAGAGCGTGGTGTAATTCGGCACCGGCAAGCTCGGGAAGGCCAAATCGCGCAGACTTTGGGTGAAACCTTGCAGGGCGCGCAAGGTCAGTCGATAGACGGTCTTCACGCCAAGTAATGCCTGAATCAGCGTATCGCCGTATACACACGGGCGACCACGTGTGGGTATGGCATCGGGCATTCTGGCAAGGACGGCTTCATCTATCCATATTGTTACGTTCCCCCGGCTGATCAGGCCTTCATTATAGGCCGCCCAATTCCTGACACGGTAGCGTGCCTTCGGCTCACCTTTCTTGTGTATGTCCTTGCGCATTTTCTTGGCAAAAATTAGGCAGTTACTCTGGAATCTGACTTGATAGGAGGCTGGCCCCGCGACCATTGCGCGTAAACGTCAACGGATCTCGCTCGATTTATGCAACAACGCCATCGACGGGCATAATTTTAGGCCATACGAACGGATTGCGGACGAGCGAGGTCGCCCCATACGGTTGATGACGCCGACGCGAATGGAGACCTCGGTCGCCTGCGAGGCGATGTGACGCGCCCAGAGACAGTGGCCGGTGAGGGTCTTGAACCGATACATCGCATTCTCGGCAAGCGATCGCCGGTGGTAGCCACTGTGTTGTTGTATAAATCAGCATAAGAAAACAACAGTGAAGGTCTTACATTTCAGATTTGAGGCTACGATGGATATCGCCTAAACTCAAGGCAAATGGTAGGCCAGTGCCCCCTCCGTCGCTCAGGAATTCGGTAGCAGTAGCCACATCCGCCCGATCTGTTTCATATGGCCGGCTAGCTTGCCTGCATCGTCGCCGAGCCCCCAGAAGTAGTCGGCGCGCACCCCACCCTTGATTGCCGAGCCCGTATCCTGCGCAAATACCAAACGGTTCATTGGCGTATTGGTGAGCGGTCGCGTGGTCTGAAGGAACACCGGCGTGCCAAGTGGAATGAGGGACGGATCTACTGCGATCGAGCGCTCTGCCGTCAGCGGCACGCCGAGCGCGCCGATCGGCCCATCCGCACCGCCGTTTGGCACGCTTTCGTTTGATAGCATCTCGCGGAAAAATACGAAGCGCGGATTGGTGTCGAGCAAAGCGTCTACGCGCGAGGGATTAGCGTGCGCCCAGGCTTTGATGCCCTGCATGGTGGCTTGTCCCACACTCAGCTCGCCGCGCTCGAGCAGCCATTTTCCGATCGAGCGATAAGGCTGATTGTTGGTTCCGCTGCAACCGACCCGTATCACGCTGTCGTCGTCCAGTATCACGCGCCCCGAGCCCTGCACTTGCAGGAAGAAAGCCTCGATGGGATCGTCGACCCAAACTAGCTCGTTGCCGTTCAGCACGCCCGATCGCTCCAGTTGCACGCGCTCCGGCATGGTGCTGCCAGCACGATAGCCAGCCGGCCAGCGGTACAGCGCACTCTGGTAGGGCCCGCGCCGCACCCGCGAGCCGTGCAGCAACGGCTCGTAATAGCCAGTCACCAGGCCGTCGAGCGTACCGTCGGTGTTGATGAACTGATAGGGCGTGAAATATGTCTCAAAGAAGCTGCGCACGCCGGTGATGTCGAGATCGTCGATCCGTTCGGCAGCCTCGCAGGCGCGGCGCCAGTTAGCGGTACGCGTGAGCCGCCTGCAATTCTGGCGCAGCGCGATAGTCGCGCCGATCAGGGTATCGTCATCCCAGCCCAGCACCTGCTGCCAGGCTACCGGCATGAGCCGCTCTGCGGCCACCACCTGGCCAGGCATGATAGGCGCGCTGGTGGGCGGATTCGCGGCATACTGCCCCGGCGGGGGTGCTGCCGCAGGCGGCCAGCAGTGCCGCCGTCGCGATCGCGGCGGACCAGGTGGCTAGCCGCGGACCGAAGCACCTACAATGTTTGTACTTGATGGAAACTGCCATGTCTGATCTGTTCGACGAATACCTGATGCTGATCTTCGCGCTGGAATATTATTGATCCGCAACATCTTTTCTGTAAATTCGTAGCTGTGGTTTGCGTGGCTGAGTCGCTCTCCGCTCTTCGGGCGCTTACGCACTTTTATCGCTGCAACGAACTCAGCCACGCGCCGAAATTCCACTGCATCCTGGATGGAGATTTTTTCGTACCATCTTTCTCACCCACGAGGCGTTGTTGCATAAATCGAACGTGAGGACGCCATGGCATCGGACGGGCATAATTCAGGCGATACGAACGGATTGCGGACGAGCGAGATCCGCCATGCGGTTGATGACGCCGACGCGAACGGCGACCTCGGTCGCCTGCGCGGCGATGTGACGCGCCCAGAGACAGTTGCCGGTGAGGGTCTTGAACCGATACATCGCATTCTCGGCAAGCGATCGACGGTGGTAGCCACTGTGTTGCTTCCATTCTCGACGACCGTCACGGGCAATTGCATCAACCGCGCCATTACGCCACGCCGCACCGGGCATATCCGCTGGCCAATGAGCGGCACCCTCGCGTGGCGGAATCGAAGGAATAGCACTGCGTGCAGCAATGGCCGCATGGCATGGCTTGGTGTCGTAGGCACCGTCACCGCCGATGACATCGATTTGTTCTTCGCGTGGAATCTGGTCGAGCAACTTGGCCAGAGCGTCACCGTCAGCCACATTCTGATTCGTCATTAGCGCGGCATGCACTTGACCTGTATTCGCGTTGAGCGCGAGATGGACTTTACGCCACGTGCGCCGCTTCGAGTAGCCGTGCTGGCGCACCTTCCATTCACCTTCTCCATAGACCTTCAGACCGGTGCTGTCGACAACCAGATAGATCGGTTCATTGTCACGAAGGATCGGCAGTTCGACATCAAGCGTTTTTGCCCGGCGACAGAGCGTGGTGTAATTCGGCACCGGCAAGCTCGGGAAGGCCAAATCGCGCAGACTTTGGGTGAAACCTTGCAGGGCGCGCAAGGTCAGTCGATAGACGGTCTTCAAGCCAAGTAATGCCTGAATCAGCGTATCGCCGTATACACACGGGCGACCACGTGTGGGTATGGCATCGGGCATTCTGGCAAGGACGGCTTCATCTATCCATATTGTTACGTTCCCCCGGCTGATCAGGCCTTCATTATAGGCCGCCCAATTCCTGACACGGTAGCGTGCCTTCGGCTCACCTTTCTTGTGTATGTCCTTGCGCATTTTCTTGGCAAAAATTAGGCAGATTACTCTGGAATCTGACTTGATAGGAGGCTGGCTCCGCGACCGTTGTGCGTAAACGTCAACGGATCTCGCTCGATTTATGCAACAACGCCCACCCACGAAAGAATTGACAACACGGCATAATACGTAGAGCATCTACCCCCTAGATATTGATCACGAATTTCTGATCAATAAAGCTTTTGAAGCGTTGCTACTCAACAGCCTGGATGGAGCTAGGCAAAGCCCTGCGCATCTTCGTCAACAACGCGAGCAAGATCGAACAGGCATAGCATTCTCAATACTGGATCTCATGAACGAACGCGCGACCGGATTGATTATGCGAACGGGTTCAAGCCCAAGACTGTCATGACACGCGTCAGCGAGCTGACTTTCGACGTTCATCAGGTGCGCGATGGCGGCTTCTACCCCAGTGCCCTTGAGAAGGGGACTAGCACTGCGCGCGCGATCAATCTGGTGCTCGTCGAGATATATCCACAGCGTCTTCACTCGCAAGGTATGCGATATTTTGATCAGGATGATCGGCCCGGAAATCTCGCTGATACTGGTTCAGGTTGGACGTGCCGTGGCGTTGTTGCATCGATCGAGCGAGAGCCGGTAACGGTTTACGCGCAACGGTCATGGCCAGCCTTTTGTTATCCAGTCAGATTCCAGAGTGACTGCCTAATTTTTGCCAAGAAAATGCGCAAGGGCATACACAAGACAGGTGAGCCAAGGCTCGCTACCGTGTCAGGCATTGGGCAGCCTATAATGCAGGCCTGATCAACCGGGGGAACGTGACGATATGGATAAATTAAGCCGTTCTTGCCAGGATACCCGACGCCATACCCACGCGTGGTCGCCCGCGTCTATACGGCGGTACGTTGATTCAGGCATTACTTGGCGTGAAGATCCTCTATCGACTGACGTTGCCCGCCCTGCAAGGTTTCACCCAAAGTCTGCGCGATCTGGCGTTTCCGAGCTTGCCGGTTCCGAATTACACCACGCTCTGTCGCCGGACAAAAACGCTTGATGTCGAACTGCCGATCCTTTTCGACAACGAACCGATCCATCTGGTGGTCGACAGCACCGGTCTGAAGGTCTATGGCGAAGGTGAATGGAAGATGCGCCAGCACGGGTACTCGAAGCCACGCACGTAGCGTCAAGTCCATCTCGCGCTCAACGCGAATACGGGTCAAGTGCATGCCGCGCTAACGACGCATCAGAATGTGGCTGACGGGCGTGATGCACTGGATCAAGCTGGTCGAGCAACTACTCGACGACTGAGACGCGGTGGTGCCATCCCCGCCAGCCGCAAAGCGATTCTCCTATAATAAGGTGCGCAGTGATCTGCGCGGTTTCACTGTCCATCTTCCGCCGTGCCACGCGTATGTTTGATCTCGCCGTCAGCCTTGCTTCAGTGCACCGCCGCATCGATGACGCGGCCCGGTCCGCCGGTCGCACGCCGGATGAGGTGGCGCTGCTCACAGTTTCGAAGACCTTCCCCGCCGAAGCTGTGCGTAAGGCGCATGCAGCCGGCCAATGCGCGTTCGGCGAGAACTACGTGCAGGAGGCGCTCGGCAAGATCGCCGCGCTCGCCGACCTGCGCGCCTCGCTCGATTGGCACTTCATCGGGCCGCTGCAATCGAACAAGACTCGGGCGGTGGCCGAGCAGTTCGACTGGGTGCATTCGGTTGACCGGCTCAAGATCGCGCAGCGCCTGGCCGAGCAGCGCCCGGCGCACCTGCCGCCGCTCAATGTCTGCATACAAGTCAACGTCAGCGGCGAGGCCAGCAAAAGCGGCGTCGCGCCGGTCGAGGCGGCTACTCTGGCGCGCGAGGTGGCCGCCCTGTCCACGCTACGGCTGCGCGGTCTAATGGCGATCCCTGAGCCGTCCGGAAAATTCGCGGCGCAGCGTGTGCCGCATCGGCTCCTGCACGAGCTGTTCAACACGCTCAAGGCAGAGGGCCTGGCGCTCGACACGCTGTCGATGGGTATGTCTGCAGATCTCGAAGCGGCCGTGCTCGAGGGTGCCACTATCGTGCGCGTTGGTGCCGCGATCTTCGACGCGCGCGACTACGGCATGCCACGCTCGTCCAGAGCAATTTTCTGCACCTGTCTTTCTTAGTCCAACTATTATGAAAATTGCATTTATCGGTGGCGGCAACATGGCAGCTGCCCTGATTAGCGGCATCGTCAAGCGTGGTACTGCGGAACCCGGAGATCTCTACGTGATCGATCCTAGCGCGGATACCCGCACGCGTCTGCGCGAGGAGCGCGGCGTGGCCACCGGCGAGACTATTGAGGCCACGCTGGCCGCCTACGACGCGATCGTGCTGGCAGTCGAGCCGCAGGTGCTCAATGACGTGGCCAGGGCGATCGCGCCGCATCTCGGCCAGGCGCTAGTGGTCAGCATCGCGGCCGGGATCCGTGCCACCGACCTATCCCGCTGGCTGGGCGGCTACACACGCATCGTCCGCACCATGCCGAACATGCCGGCGCTGGTCGGTATGGGCGTGACGGGCTTGGCCGCGCTGGACGCGGTCGACGCAGTCGACCGCGAGCTGGCCTCGGTCATGCTCGGTGCGGTCGGCGAAACGGTCTGGTTCGACGACGAGGCATGCCTGGATGCCGTCACGGCCATCTCTGGCAGCGGCCCCGCCTATGTGTTTTATTTCATCGAGGCGCTACAGGAAGCAGCTCGACAGCTCGGCCTGAATGAGGAGCAAGGCCGCGCGCTGGCGGTGGCGACCTTCACCGGCACCGCTCAACTAGCCGCACAATCGAGCGAGCCGGTCGGCGTGCTGCGCAAGCGCGTGACTTCCAAGAGCGGCACTACGGTCGCGGCGCTGACCGCGTTCGAAGCGCAGCAGCTCAAGGACAAGATCGTGAGCGGCGTGCTGGCCGCCGATGCGCGGGCCCGAGAACTCGGCGACGAACTCGGTCGCGCTTGAATCCAGCCTTCCAATCACGCACTGACCTTCGGGACGGCGCACAGCCATCAACGACAAAGTGGCCCTATGGGGGCCGCTTTGTCGTTGATGGGAAACGGGGGAAGGCAGGCGGCTAGGCTCAAAACACCGTCAACGCATAATGCAGAGCAATCCCGATGAACAGCGCGATGCCGAGCCAGTTGTTATGACGGAAGGCCGCGAAGCACTTCATCCGATCGCGATCCTTGATCAGCGTCCAATGATAGACCGCGCAACCCGCCGCTGCCGCCCAACCGAGCCAGTACACCAGGTCGAACTTTTGGGTGAGGCCAATCCAGGCGTAGATCGCGCACTCTGCCGCATAGCAGAGCATGATCACGAGCACGTCGTAGCGACCGAAAGTGATCGCCGAGGTGCGCATGCCGATCTTCAGGTCGTCGTCACGATCGACTATTGCGTAGGCCGTGTCGTAAGCGACCGACCAGAATACGTTGGCTACTAGCATCACCCAGGCGATTAGGGGCACGGTATCCTGGATCGCGGCGAAGGCCATCGGAATGCCGAAGCCAAAAGCGATACCGAGATAGACCTGAGGGATTGCGAAGAAGCGCTTCAGGAACGGATAGGTGCCGGCCACGAACACGGCCATCACCGACAGCCACTTGGTCAGCTCATTGAGCTGCAGGATCAGCAGGAAAGAGACGCCCACCAGACCAACCGCGATCGCCACCGCTTCCCACGCGCGGATCTTGTCGGAGGCCAGAGGCCGGTCGACGGTACGCTGCACGTGACGGTCGAAATCGCGATCGACGTAGTCGTTGATCGCGCAACCGGCCGAGCGCATCAGCAGCGTGCCGAGGATGAAGATAACCAGTAACGAGAGTGTCGGGTGCCCTCCCGAGGCGATCCACAGCGCATTGAGCGTAGGCCAGAGCAGCAGAAAACTACCAATCGGCTTGTCCAGTCGGACCAGCTTCAGGTAGAAGGGGAAACGGGCAAACATGCCGGAGCTCACTACCATAAAGATACGGTGACATTGTATGTAACGCGCGCGGCTGTGCAACTTTTTTCGGCGTTGTTGCATAAATCGAGCGCGAGGACGCAATGGCATCGGACGGGCATAATTCAGGCGATACGAACGGATTGCGGACGAGCGAGGTCCGCCATGCGGTTGATGACGCCGACGCGAACGGAGACCTCGGTCGCTTGCGCGGCGATGTGACGCGCCCAGAGACAGTGGCCGGTGAGGGTCTTGAACCGATACATCGCATTCTCGGCAAGCGATCGCCGGTGGTAGCCACTGTGTTGCTTCCATTCTCGACGACCGTCACGGGCAATTGCATCAACCGCGCCATTACGCCACGCCGCACCGGGCATATCCGCTGGCCAATGAGCGGCACCCTCGCGTGGCGGAATCGAAGGAATAGCACTGCGTGCAGCAATGGCCGCATGGCATGGCTTGGTGTCGTAGGCACCGTCACCGCCGATGACATCGATTTGTTCTTCGCGTGGAATCTGGTCGAGCAACTTGGCCAGAGCGTCACCGTCAGCCACATTCTGATTCGTCATTAGCGCGGCATGCACTTGACCTGTATTCGCGTTGAGCGCGAGATGGACTTTACGCCACGTGCGCCGCTTCGAGTAGCCGTGCTGGCGCACCTTCCATTCACCTTCTCCATAGACCTTCAGACCGGTGCTGTCGACAACCAGATGGATCGGTTCATTGTCACGAAGGATCGGCAGTTCGACATCAAGCGTTTTTGTCCGGCGACAGAGCGTGGTGTAATTCGGCACCGGCAAGCTCGGGAAGGCCAAATCGCGCAGACTTTGGGTGAAACCTTGCAGGGCGCGCAAGGTCAGTCGATAGACGGTCTTCACGCCAAGTAATGCCTGAATCAGCGTATCGCCGTATACACACGGGCGACCACGTGTGGGTATGGCATCGGGCATTCTGGCAAGGACGGCTTCATCTATCCATATTGTTACGTTCCCCCGGCTGATCAGGCCTTCATTATAGGCTGCCCAATTCCTGACACGGTAGCGTGCCTTCGGCTCACCTGTCTTGTGTATGTCCTTGCACATTTTCTTGTCAAAAATTAAGCAGTTACTCTGGAATCTGAGTTGATAGGGGGCTGGCCCCGCGATCGTTGCGCGTAAACGTCAACGGATCTCGCTCGATTTATGCAACAACGCCACTTTTTTCTGTAAAAAACACAGGCGATTCCACTGTGATGCTCGGGTCAGGCGTTCATATTGAGATATTGATCCTCAATTCAGGATCTTGAAATTTAAAAATCGTCCCTCATGGGCGTTGTTGCATAAATCGAGCGCGAGGACATAATGGCACCGACGGTTCAGGCGATACGAACGGATTGCGAACAAGCGAAGTTTGCAATCCGTTCCATTGCGTCCTCACGCTCGATTTATGCAACAACGCTCTGTAAAATGTATTTTTTGCATAAGCACGTCCCTCTATCGCCATGACGCAATTCCGTATCGCTCCCAGCATTCTTTCGGCTGACTTCGCCCGTCTCGGCGAGGAAGTCCGCAACGTGGTCGACGCCGGCACCGACTGGATCCACTTTGACGTAATGGACAACCATTACGTCCCGAACCTGACGATCGGTCCGCTTGTCTGCGAGGCGATCCGCCCACACGTGCAGGTGCCGATCGACGTGCACTTGATGGTGCGTCCGGTCGACCGGATCGTCCCCGATTTTGCCAGGGCCGGTGCCAACGTGATCAGCTTCCACCCGGAAAGCTCAGATCACATCGATCGCACCCTGTCCCTGATCAAAGACCACGGCTGCAAGGCCGGCCTGGTGTTCAATCCGGCCACGCCGTTACAATATCTGGATCACGTGATGGACCACCTCGACCTGATCCTGATCATGTCGGTGAACCCGGGTTTTGGCGGCCAGTCCTTCATTCCCGAGGCGCTGCGCAAGATCCGCGAGGCGCGCGCGAAGATCAACGCCTATCGCGAACGCACCGACCGCGAGATCCATCTGGAAGTGGACGGCGGCGTGAAGGTCGATAACATCGCCGAGATTGCTGCGGTCGGCGCGGACACCTTCGTGGCTGGCTCGGCGATCTTCGGCACGCTCGACTACAAGGCGGTAATCAACGAAATGCGCACGGCCCTGTCCGGCGTCACGCAGGGCTGAGGCGCTAAGCGCGCATTGATCCGTTTTGCTCACTATGGTTTGCTTTCCACGATCTCTACGGTGCCATGATCGATACCATAGAGGCGTTGTTGCATAAATCGAGCGCGAGGACGCAATGGCATCGACGGGCATAATTTCAGGCGATACGAACGGATTGCGGACGAGCGAGGTCCGCCATACGGTTGATGACGCCGCGCCGCGAACGGCGACCTCGGTCGCCTGCGCGGCGATGTGACGCGCCCAGAGACAGTGGCCGGTGAGGGTCTTGAACCGATACATCGCATTCTCGGCAAGCGATCGCCGGTGGTAGCCATTGTGTTGCTTCCATTCTCGACGACCGTCACGGGCAATTGCATCAACCGCGCCATTACGCCACGCCGCACCGGGCATATCCGCTGGCCAATGAGTGGCACCCTCGCGTGGCGGAATCGAAGGAATAGCACTGCGTGCAGCAATGGCCGCATGGCATGGCTTGGTGTCGTAGGCACCGTCACCGCCGATGACATCGATTTGTTCTTCGCGTGGAATCTGGTCGAGTAACTTGGCCAGAGCGTCACCGTCAGCCACATTCTGATTCGTCATTAGCGCGGCATGCACTTGACCTGTATTCGCGTTGAGCGCGAGATGGACTTTACGCCACGTGCGCCGCTTCGAGTAGCCGTGCTGGCGCACCTTCCATTCACCTTCTCCATAGACCTTCAGACCGGTGCTGTCGACAACCAGATGGATCGGTTCATTGTCACGAAGGATCGGCAGTTCGACATCAAGCGTTTTTGCCCGGCGACAGAGCGTGGTGTAATTCGGCACCGGCAAGCTCGGGAAGGCCAAATCACGCAGACTTTGGGTGAAACCTTGCAGGGCGCGCAAGGTCAGTCGATAGACGGTCTTCACGCCAAGTAATGCCTGAATCAGCGTATTGCCGTATAGACACGGGCGACCACGTGTGGGTATGGCATCGGGTATTCTGGCAAGGACGGCTTCATCTATCCATATTGTTACGTTCCCCCGGTTGATCAGGCCTTCATTATAGGCCGCCTAATTCCTGACACGGTAGCGTGCCTTCGGCTCATCTGTCTTGTGTATGTCCTTGCGCATTTTCTTGGAAAAAAATTAGGCAGTTACTCTGGAATCTGACTTGATAGGGATCTGGCTCCAAGACTGTTGTGCGTAAACATCAATGGATCTCGCTCGATTTATGCAACAACACCACCATAGACGACTTCACAGTCGCCCTCGTAATCAATATGCAACAACGCCACTCAACACTCGACCGGGCGCAGTACTGAACTATTGATCCGCAATTCTTGATCTTGAAATTTGGCGTTGTTGCATAAATCGGGTACTCGGATTAGTCGGTTGATGAAGGTAACCTTCAACCATCCTCCGAAGGTTTCGGTCTTGTATTGATGGGAGGCGTCAACAGATGCTCCAGCAGCCCATGAATGGGCATCCCCATGCCGAAAATAGGGGGTTGGCCAGCCCTTGCAAAGTCTGCTTCCATAGGGGCCCACGTGGCGTAACGGCGCGGCTGATGCAATTGCCTGTGACGTTCGTCGAGCTTTGAAGAAAGGCAGTGGCCACCACCGGCGATCGCTTGCCGAAAATAAGATGTATCGGTTCAAGATGCTCACCGGAAACGCTCTCTGAGCGCGTCACATCGACTCGAAGACGACCGAAGTCTCCGTTCAGATCGGTGTAATCAAACGCATGGGGGGGCTTGGACCCGCTCGTCCGCAATCCGTTCGTATCGCCTGAAATTATGTCTGTCGATGCCGTTGCGTCCTCACGTTCGATTGGTGCAACAACGCCGCGTCGAGCGAAGGTTCAACGCTTCCTGCACACCCTTCAAGCCCGGCATAATCTCAGGCCAGGCCTTCGAGGCCCACGAGCTTTCGAACACTTCAGCTTGGCGACCGCCATCGACCGCGCCATCACTTCGTCGAGCGCCTTCTTCGCAGCGGCCTGCTCGGCCTCGCGACGGCTCGCGCCCGAACCCGACATCTTAATATCGAGCTTAGGCACCGTGCATTCGACCTCAAACTGTTGATTGTGCGCAGAACCATACGTGGCCACCACAAGATAAGTGGGCAGCGTGATTTTATGACCCTGCAAATACTCCTGCAACAGTGTCTTGGCATCCTTGCCCAGCGTGCGCGGATCGATATGGTCGAGGATCGGGATATAGAGGCGCTTAATCATCCCCTGGGCGGCTTCGAAGCCGCCATCGAGGAAGACCGCCCCGATGATGGCTTCGAACGCGTCCGCGAGGATCGAGGGGCGTCGGAAGCCACCACTGCGCAGCTCGCCTTCACCGAGCCGAAGGCCTTCGGAAATATTGAGGGCCTGAGCAATCTCGTACAGCGACTGCTGCTTGACGAGATTGGCCCGGACGCGCGACAGGTCGCCTTCGTTCAGCTTGCCGAAGCGCTGAAATAAAAGGGCAGCCACCGCACAATTAAGAACGGAATCACCGAGAAACTCAAGCCGTTCGTTATGCGTGGCGCTGTGGCTACGATGGGTCAAAGCCTGTCGCAGCAATTCCGCATTGCGAAATTCGTAGCGCAGCCGGCTTTCCAACTTGGATTGAGGCATGTGCAGGAGTATAACGCTGGCACTGATAGCGTTGAGTGGCGTTGCTGCATCAATCAAGCGTGAGGACGCAATGGCATCAACGGACATAATTTCAAGCAGCGTTGTTGCATAAATCGGGCGTGAAGATGCAATGGCATCGACGGGTATAATTTCAGGTGATACGGGCGTTGTTGCATAAATCGAGCGAGATCCGTTGACGTTTACGCACAACGGTCGCGGGGTCAGCCCCCTACCAAGTCAGATTCCAGAGTAATCTGCCTAATTTTTGCCAAGAAAATGCGCAAGGACATACACAAGACAGGTGAGCCGAAGAAGGCACGCTACCGTGTCAGGAATTAGGCGGCCTATAATGAAGGCGTGATCAACCGGAGGAACGTGACGATATGGATAGATGAAGCCGTCCTGGCCAGAATACACGACGCCATATCCACACGTGGTCGCCCGTGTCTATACGGCGGCGATGCGCTCATTCAGGCATTACTTGGCGTGAAGTCCGTCTATCGACGGACGTTGCGCGCCCTGCAAAGTTTCACCCAAAGTCTGCGCGATCTGGCCTTCCCAAGCTTGCCGGTGCAGAATTACACCACGCTCTGTCGCCGGGCAAAAACGCTGCATGTCGAACTGCCGATCCTTCTCGACAACGAACCGATCCATCTGGTTGTCGACAGCATCGGTCTGAAGGTCTATGGCGAAGGTGAATGGAAGGTGCGCCAGCACGGCTACTCGAAGCGGCGCACGTGGCGTAAAGTCCATCTCGCGCTCAACGCGCATACGGGTCAAGTGCATGCCGCGCTAATGACGAATTAGCATGTGGCTCACGGTGACACTCTGGCCAAGTTGCTCGACCAGATTCCACACGAAGAACAAATCGATGTCATCGGCCGTGACGGTGCCTACGACACCAAGCCATGCCATGCGGCCATTGCTGCACGTAGTGCTATTCCTTCGCTTCCGAGACGCGAGGGTGCCGCTCATTGGCAAGCGGATATGCCCGGTGCGGCGTGGCGTAATGGCGCGGTTGATGCAATTGCCCGTGACGGTCGTCGAGAATGAAAGCAAGACAGTGGCTACCACTGGCGATCGCTTGCCGAGAATGCGATGTATCGGTTCAAGACCCTCACTGGCAACTGTCTCTGGGCGCGTCACATCGACTCGGAGGTGACCGAGGTCGCCATTCGCGTCGGCGTCATCAACCGCATGGCAGACCTCGCTCGTCCGCAATTTGTTCGTATCGCCTAAAATGATGCCCGTCGATGTCATTGCGTCCTCACGCTCGATTTATGCAACAACGCCATGGCCCGGCGCGAAATTTCCGGGTACGTCTCGTTTAGCCATGCCTGCACCGCTTCCGGTCGCTGCTCGTAGGCCCGTTTTATCGGCTTCTACGACGTGAAACCCCAGCGCGCCAGATACAGGCCGACCAATACCCTGCAGCGTCAAACCGCATCGCTGCCAGATCAACTCCCGCACGGCATGTCGCGTCCACAACGCGAACGACATCTTTAACTGGTCCGGCATTTGATCTCGTAACAACGCGCGAATTTCCACTTCCTGCTGCTCACTCAGGACACGGCGTGGGTTCATCGCTCCGCCGTTCGGCTTGTCCAGCAATCCAGCCGCATCTCCTCGGGTGTGGCGCTTACAAATATTGTACACGCCTGTGGCGTTGTTGCATAAATCTAGCGAGAGCCGTTGACGTTTGCGTGCAACGGTCGCGGGGCCAGCCTCTTATCAAGTCCGATTCCAGAGTAACCGCATAATTTTTGCCAAGAAAATGCGCAAGGACATACACAAGACAGGTGAGCCGAAGGCACGCTACCGTGTCAGAAATTAGGCGGCCTATAATGAAGGCGTGATCAACCGGAGGAACGTGACGATATGGATAGATGAAGCCGTCCTGGCCAGAATACATGACGCCATATCCACACGTGGTCACCCGTGTCTATACGGCGGCGATGCGCTCATTCATGCATTACTTGGCGTGAAGACCGTCTATCGACTGACGTTGCGCGGCCTGCAAAGTTTCACCCAAAGTCTGCGCGATCTGGCCTTCCCAAGCTTGCCGGTGCGGAATTACACCACGCTCTGTCGCCGGGCAAAAACGCTGCATGTCGAACTCCCGATCCTTCGCGACAACAAACCGATCCATCTGGTTGTCGACAACTTCGGTCTGAAGGTCTATGGCGAAGGTGAATGGAAGGTGCGCCAGCACGGCTACTCGAAGCGGCGCACGTGGCGTAAAGTCCATCTCGCGCTCAACGCGAATACGGGTCAAGTGCATGCCGCGCTAATGACGAATCAGAATGTGGCTGACGGTGACGCGCTGGCCAAGTTGCTCGACCAGATTCCACGCGAAGAACAAATCGATGTCATCGGCGGTGATGGTGCCTACGACACCAAGCCATGCCATGCGGCGATTGCTGCACGCAGGGCGTTGTTGCATAAATCGAACGTGAGGACGCCATGGCATTGGACGGGCATAATTCAGGCGATACGAACGGATTGCGGACGAGCGAGGTCCGCAATCCGTTCGTATCGCCTGAATTATGCCCGTCCAATGCCATGGCGTCCTCACGTTCGATTTATGCAACAACGCCACTTAAAATCACGAGTTGATGATCAATATTGCGTTTTCACGTTCAATTTATGCAACAACACCACGTTCAGTGGAACAAACCGATACGCTTGAGATCGCTAAAGTTCATCCAAATAAAGAAGGCACGACCGACCAGATCCTTGTCGGGCACGAAGCCCCAGTAGCGGCTGTCCGCGCTGTTGTCGCGGTTGTCGCCCATCATGAAGTAGTGGCCCGGCGGTACCTTGCAGGTCACGCTGTGCTCGTTGTACTCGCAGTTATTCTTATAAGGGAAGTCGTCGTCACCCATCGTGAAAGACGGCACGGACGGGTTGTTGAGGATCGCGTTCTTGCGGTTGTCGAGGCTCTCCTCGTACTGCTTCGCATAGTTCATGCGCTCTTCGTCGAAGTAGTCGGTCAGCGTTATTTTTGGCACGGGCTGGCCGTTGATGGTGAGCTTCTTGTCGTAGTACTGGACGGTATCGCCGGGCAGGCCAATCACGCGCTTGATGTAGTCGACCGACTCATCCTTCGGATAGCGGAATACCACTACGTCGCCGCGCGCCAGCGACCGACCGGCGGTGATCTTCTGGTTGGTAATCGGCAGGCGCAGGCCGTAGTCGAACTTATTGACGAGGATGAAGTCGCCCACCAGCAGCGTGGGCACCATCGAGCCGGAGGGAATCTTGAACGGCTCGACTACGAAGGAACGTATCACGAACACCGCCAGGATCACCGGGAAGAAGCTTGCCGTGTATTCGAGCCACCATGGCTGTCGAAGCTTCTTTTCGCGCAGCTTGGCACGCGTTTCAGCCGCGTTCTCGTCGGCAAAGCGCTCGCCGATGCGCGCTTGCTGGAGGTCGAATGCGGCGGCGGCCTCGTCAGCGGCCTTGCGGCGGCCCGGCAAAAACACCAGCTTGTCCAGCACCCAGGCGATACCTGTCAAGACGACGAGCACAAAAAGAATCAATGCAAAATTCATAAGAACATCAGTCCTGTTATTTATGTTCGACACGCAAGATCGCGAGGAATGCCTCCTGCGGGATCTCGACCGAACCTACCTGCTTCATGCGCTTCTTGCCTTCCCTCTGTTTTTCGAGCAGCTTTTTCTTTCGCGTGATGTCTCCGCCATAGCACTTGGCCACCACGTTCTTGCGCAGCGCCTTGATGTTTTCTCGCGCAACGATGTTCGCGCCAATCGTGGCCTGGATCGTCACATCGTACATCTGGCGCGGGATGATCTCGCGCATCTTGGCCGCCACTTCGCGGCCGCGGTACTGGGACTGCGAACGGTGCACGATGATCGACAGTGCATCAACTGTTTCGCTGTTGATCAGCATGTCGACCTTGACTACGTCAGAAACGCGATACTCCTTAAACTCATAGTCCATCGAGGCATAACCGCGCGACACCGACTTGAGTCGATCGAAGAAGTCGAGCACGATTTCTGCCATCGGGATCTCGTAGGTCAGCTGGACCTGGCGACCGTGGTACTGCATGTTGATCTGCGAGCCGCGCTTTTGCTCGCACAGTGTGATCACCGAGCCGACGTAGTCCTTCGGCATGTAGAGGTTGACCGTGACGATCGGCTCGCGTACTTCCTCGATGCGGCCCGGATTAGGCATCTTGGCCGGGTTCGTGACCACCAGAGTCTCGCCGTTGCTCTGCACCATCTGGTAGACCACAGTGGGCGCCGTGGTGATCAGGTCTATGTCAAACTCACGCTCCAGGCGCTCCTGCACGATCTCCATGTGCAGCAGTCCGAGGAAGCCGCAGCGAAAACCGGAGCCGAGCGCCTGTGAGACTTCCGGCTCGTACTGCAGCGAGGCGTCGTTGAGCTTGAACTTCTCGAGCGACTCCCGCAGAGGGTCATACTGGTTGGCCTTGACCGGGTATAGGCCAGCGAATACCTGCGGCTTCACTTCCTTGAAGCCAGGGAGCGGCTCAACCGCATCCTTGGTGACGTGGGTGACGGTATCGCCCACTTTGGCAGCCGTCAGCTCTTTAATGCCGGCGATGATGAAGCCCACCTGGCCGACCGACAGCGATTCGAGATTCCGCGACTTTGGCGTGAATACGCCAATGTGCTCAACCGAGTACTGCGCACCGCTGGCCATCAACTTGATTTTCTCCTTGGGACGCAGCGTGCCGTTGACGATGCGCACCAGCATCACTACGCCAACGTAGTTGTCGAACCAGGAATCGATGATGAGCGCCTGCAGAGGCGCGTCGGGGTCGCCTTTGGGCGCCGGTACCTTAGCGATCAGTGACTCGAGCACATCCTCGACGCCGAGGCCGGTTTTGGCGCTACAGCGCACCGCGTCGATCGCATCGACGCCGATCAAGTCCTCTATTTCCTCGATCGCCCTTTCTGGGTTGGCGGCGGGAAGGTCAATTTTGTTCAGGACCAGCACCACCTCAACGCCGAGCTCGATCGCCGTGTAGCAGTTCGCGACAGTCTGTGCCTCGACACCCTGGCTAGCGTCGACCACCAGCAGAGCTCCCTCGCAGGCAGACAGGGAGCGGTTGACTTCATAGGAGAAATCGACGTGCCCAGGGGTATCGATCAGGTTCAGGTTGTAGACCTTACCATCGCGCGCGCGATACGACAGCGCGGCGGTCTGCGCCTTGATCGTGATGCCGCGCTCGCGCTCAAGATCCATCGAGTCGAGCACCTGGGCTTCCATCTCGCGGTCGGTGAGGCCGCCGCATACCTGGATAATGCGATCCGCGAGCGTTGACTTGCCATGGTCGATGTGCGCGATGATCGAGAAATTGCGAATATGATCCATTCAGTGCCGATAAAGCGAAAAAGGCGCGTTCGAAGGCTGCGGAGCATGCCTTGTGTAAGTCGGTGGAAACGGCGTTGTTGCATAAATCGAGTGTGAGGACGCACTAGCATCGACGGGATAAGGCGATACGAACGGATTGCGGACGAGCGAGGTCCGCCATACGGTTGATGACGCCGACGCGAACGGAGACCTCGGTCGCCTGCGAGGCGATGTGACGCGCCCAGAGACAGTTGCCGGTGAGAGTCTTGAACCGATACATCGCATTCTCGGCAAGCGATCGCCGGTGGTAACCACTGTCTTGCTTCCATTCTCGACGACCGTCACGGGCAATTGCATCAACCGCGCCATTTTACGCCACGCCGCACCCGGGCATATCCGCTGGCCAATGAACGGCACCCTCGCGTGGCGGAATCGAAGGAATAGCACTGCGCGTGCAGCAATGGCCGCATGGCATGGCTTGGTGTCGTAGGCACCGTCACCGCCGATGACATCGATTTGTTCTTCGCGGGGAATCTGGTCGAGCAACTTGGCCAGAGCGTCAGCGTCAGCCACATTTTGATGCGTCATGAGCGCTGCATGCACTTGACCCGTATTCGCGTTGAGCGCGAGATGGACTTTACGCCACGTGCGCCGCTTCGAGTAGCCGTGCTGGCGCACCTTCCATGCACCTTCGCCATAGACCTTCAGGCCGGTGCTGTCGACATCCAGATGGATTGGTTCATTGTCACGAAGGATCGGCAGTTCGACATCAAGCGTTTTTGCCCGGCGACAGAGCGTGGTGTAATTCGGCACCGGCAAGCTCGGGAAGGCCACATCGCGCAGACTTTGAGTGAAACCTTGCAGGGCGCGCAACGTCAGTCGATAGAGGGTCTTCACGCCAAGTAATGCCTGAATCAGCGCATCGCCGTATAGACACAGGCGACCACGTGTGCGTATGGCGTCGGGTATGCTAGCGGATATGCTGGCAAGGAGGGCTGCATCTATCCATATCGTCACGTTCCCCCAGTTGATCAGGCCTTCATTATAGGCTGCCCAATTCCTGACACAGTAGTGTGCCTTCGGCTCACCTATTTTGTGTATGTCTTTGCGCATTTTTTTGGCAAAAATTAGGCAGTTACTCTGAAATCTGACTTGATAAGGGGGCTGCCCCCGCGACCGTTACGCGTAAACGTCAATCGATCTCGCTCGATTTATGCAACAACGCCTATCACTAGTCAAAACAGGCCTAAACTTACTGCATTCCGGTCGGTCGCCGCGTATCAGCCGCGCAGTCGCGCGCCGTGGACTCGCATGCTGTCTAGAAGGGCTGTGATCGCAAGATCGACCGTCCCGTCCTGCAGCGTACCGACCGGATCCTGCAGAGTGACGCGGAATGCCAAGCTTTTCTCGTGCGCTGCCAATCCACCTAAACTACTTGATTTTGCATAAAATACGTCGAAGAGTCCAACTTTCTGGACGAACTTGCATGCCTCGCTCGACAGCGCGCCTTTGATCGCGTCGAACAAGGCCTGCACCTCAACCTGCTGATCGACCACCACGGCGATATCGCGGCGCACCGGTGGAAACTTCGACACCTCGGTCGGTGTCGGCAGCGCGCGCGTGATTAGCGCTTCGGCGTCAATTTCGAACATCACTGGCGCATGCGACAGTTCGTACAGCTGCATCAGGCGCGGATGCAACTCGCCGATCCAACCGACCGCGCGGCCATCGAGTTCGATGCGCGCGCTGCGGCCCGGATGCAGCGCCGGATGCTCGGCCTTCACGAAGCGTGCGACTGTAGGCGCGAGCAGCGCCTCGAGGTCACCCTTCACGTCGAAGAAGTCGACCTGCTGCTTCGGTGCGCCCCATTGCTCGTTGAATAGCGGGCCGTAGGCCAGCGTGCCGACGTGCTTGGGTTGCTGGTAGCCCTCCACGTTCAGTGCGCCCGCAGCCACCTCGGCATCGGCCAGGTAGACGCGGCCAATCTCGAACAGGCGCACGCGATCGGCGCGGCGGTTCAGGTTGTGGCGCAGCACGCTAACTAAGCTGCCAAACAGCGTAGTGCGCATCACCGAGAGCTGGCTGGCGATTGGATTGAGCAGGCGAACCGGGTTGGTGTTTCCGGCGAAATCGCGTTCCCAGTTCGCATCGACGAAGCTGAAGTTGATGGTTTCCGCGTAATCGCGTGCGGCCAGCGCATAACGGATCGTATGGATTGAGCGCTGCGTCTCATGGGTCGTGCGCATCTCGCTGCTTGAAACCGGCGAGCGCGCCGGGATCCGCTCGAAGCCGTAGATCCGAGCGACTTCCTCGATCAGGTCTTCCTCGATCGCGATATCGAAGCGATGTGGCGGCGGAGTCACCGCGAAGCTATCGCCGTCTTGCGTGAAGCTCAGGCCCAGGCGAGTGAAGATGCTGGCGATCTCTCCGGCTTCCACGGGCACGCCGATGATGCGATTAGCGCGTGACATGCGCATCGTTACCGGTGCGCGCAACGGCAGGTTGGCGGCCTGATCGTCGACCGGGCCGGCTTGGCCACCGCAGATCTCAAGGATCAGTTGAGTGATCCGCTCGATGTGCTCGACGGTGGTGGAATAGTCGACGCCACGCTCGAAGCGATACGCGGCTTCGGTCGAGAAGTTGTACTTACGCGCGCGACCGCAAATGCTGTCGGGCCACCAAAAGGCAGCTTCGAGATAGATGTTGGTGGTATCAAGCGTGACGGCCGTGCTATCGCCACCCATGATGCCGGCCAAGCTCTCGACTTGGGTCTGATCGGATATCACGCCGACCTGCTCGTCGAGCTCGACCGTGTTGCCGTTCAGCAGCTTGAGTGTCTCGCCACGCTTGCCCCAGCGGACGTCAATGCCGCCGTGGATCTTGTCCAGATCGAACACGTGCGAGGGGCGGCCCAACTCGAACATCACGTAGTTTGAGATATCAATCAGGGCGGAGACGCTACGCTGGCCCGCGCGCTCCAGGCGCTCGACCATCCACCGCGGCGTCTTCGCGCGCGCGTTCACGCCGCGGATCACGCGGCCCGAGAAGCGACCGCACAGATCCGGCGCAGAGATACGTACCGGCAGCGTCTCATCCAGCTCGACTTGAGCCGGCAGGAAGGCGATGGGCTTGAGCGGCGCGCCGGTGATCGCGGCGGTTTCTCGAGCGATACCGTACACCGAGAGGCAATCCGCCTTGTTCGGCGTCAGCTTAATCTCAAAGATCATGTCGTTTAGGTTCAGCGTGTCACGGATATCCTGGCCGATCGGTGTGTCCTCGGGTAGCACTAGTAGGCCGCTGTGGTCCCCGGACAACTTTAGTTCATGAGCAGAGCAGAGTATGCCTTGGCTCTCGATGCTGCGCAGCTTCGAGAGCTTGATCACGCAAGGTTTGCCACCTTCTTCCTCGGGCGGTAGCTCGGCGCCGACCAGCGCGACCGGAACCTTAACGCCGGGCACCACGTTAGGAGCACCGCAGACGATGTTAAGCATCGTGCCGGTGCCAGCATCGACCTGGCAGACGTTCAGCTTGTCTGCGTCAGGGTGCTTGACAACCTTGAACACGCGGCCGACGACGATCCGTGAGGTCGGCGGCGCAGCGGTACGCAGCGACTCAACCTCGAGACCGGCCATCGTCAAGGCATGCGACAACTCGTCGGTCGTCAGTTTCGGATCGACAAAGGTTCGCAACCAAGATTCAGGGAATTGCATGGATATCTACGTTCGAAACGGGTTATTGATCCGCAATGCGTGATCAATAGATTGAGACAGCGCGGCACGGCTGACGTCGACCAACGCGCGCGCCATGCGCAGGACTCACGCAAACTGGCGAAGGAAGCGCAGATCGTTTTCGAAAAATAAGCGCAAGTCCTGCACGCCATAGCGCAGCATCGTGAGACGCTCAAGGCCGCTTCCGAACGCGCAACCGATATAGCGCTCCGGATCCAGACCGATGTTGCGGATCACGGTCGGGTGCACCTGGCCGGAGCCCGAGATCTCGAGCCACCTTCCGGTGTTCTTGTCGCGTTCGAACATCATGTCGATCTCGGCCGAGGGCTCTGTGAACGGAAAGTACGAGGGACGAAAGCGCACTAAGATGTCGTCGCGTTCGAAAAATTTCTTCAAAAAGTCGGTATAGACGCCCTTAAGGTTGGCGAAGCTGACATTCTCCTCGATCCACAAGCCCTCAACCTGGTTGAACATCGGCGAGTGGGTCGCATCACTGTCGACGCGATAGGTGCGGCCCGGGGCGATCACCTTGATGGGCGGCTTGTTCATACGCGTATAGCGCACCTGCATCGGACTGGTGTGAGTGCGCAGCAGCAGCTGGCGTCCTTGCGCATCTTTGCCGTCGACGTAGAAGCTGTCCTGCATCGAACGCGCTGGATGATTCTCGGGGCTGTTTAGTGCGGTAAAGTTGTACCAGTCGGTTTCGATTTCGGGACCATCGGCGACATCAAAGCCGATCGAGCGGAAAATCTGTTCGACGCGCTCCCAGGTGCGCATCACCGGGTGCAGGCTACCCGCACCGGCGCTGCGGCCCGGCAGGGTGACATCGATCGCAGCGGAGGCGAGGCGCTGGTTGAGCAGCGTGCTGGCAAGCGCCTGGCGTCGCGCGGTGAGGGCGCCTTCCACTTGCTTCTTGGCGAAATTGATGCGTGCGCCCTCGGTCTTACGCGCTTCGGGATCCAGCTTGCTGAGCCCTTTTAACAGCTCGGTCAGCGCGCCTGACTTGCCGAGAAAGCGTGCCTTCTCGTTTTCGAGCGTGGTGATATCGGCAGCCTGTTCGAAGGCTTGCTTTACATCAATAACAATCTGGTCCAGATTTGTTGATTGTATCATTGCGGCGGCTCCGGTTTTTCTAGACACAGATTTGGCGTAAATCACATTTTGATCCGCAACTGGAGTCTGAGATGTTGAAGAAGATGGGGCTACAGAAAAAGTTGCACTGGCGGCGACGGAGAGGGGGCCTAGCGTGACCGTAGACACCGCTAGCTTGCCGAATTCAAATCGGGGTCAGTCGGCATCGTTACATAAATCGAGTGTGAGGATGCAACAACGCCCTCGATTTATGCAACAACACGCATGAGGGACGATTCTCTAATTTCAAGATCACAAATTGTGAATCAATAATCGACGCCACACGGTCGACCTCACCTTCGCCTGGCCCGCCTAAAGGCAGCATCCCGCCGGAGACCGGCCGGTCTGGCTAAAATGGTAAGCTCCCGCGGTACGCCACCGCTCCCTATGGCTCCCTATGCCCCCCACACCACATCATGTTCAACCCGAGCCGCGAAGAAGTCCGTCGCTTCTTCATCGATGCCCGCCACAAGCAGCGTAAGGGCGAGATCCTTACACTGCTAGAAGCAATCGCCGCTGACTGGATCGTCAAGCACCCTGAATACCACGCCGAGCTTGATGAGCGCGAAGGCACCGCCTCGCACGACTACTCGCTGGAAGTGGGCCGCGCCAACCCGTTCCTGCACCTATCGATGCATCTGGCGATCAGCGAGCAGTTGTCGATCGACCAGCCGCCAGGCATCTGCGCCGCACACGAGCAGCTAGCCGCACGGCTGCCTTCAGCACACGATGCGCAGCACGCGATTATGGACTGCCTTGGAGAGACGCTCTGGGAAGCGCAGCGCACCAATACGCTGCCCGATACCGACGCCTACCTGCAACATATCCTACGCCGCGCCTCGTGCGACTGAGACCGGGCGTGCAACGGCGCAACCCTTCGCACGGCACCCGAGCCAACATTCACGCAAAATTTATGGGCAACTCGGCGTTGTTGCATAAATCGAGCGGAAGGACGCAATGTATCGACGGGCATACTTTCAGGTGATACGAATGGATTGCGGGCGAGCGAGGTCCGCAATGCGGTTGATTACGCCGACTCGCAGGCGATGTCGGTCGCCTGCGAGTCGATGTGAGGCACCCAGAGACAGTTTCTGGTGAGCGTCTTGAATCGATACATCGCGTTTTTAGTAAACGATCTCCGGTGGGATAGCCACTGTCTTGCTTCCATTCTCGACGACCGTCACGGGCGTTGTTGCATTATTGATCAACCGGGGGGAACGTGACGATATGGATAGATGAAGCCGTCCTTGCCAGAATACCCGACGTTATACCCACACGTGGTCGACCGTGTTTATACGTCGATGCGCTGATTCAGGCATTACTTGGCGTGAAGACCGTCTATCGACTGACGTTGCGCGCCCTGCAAGGTTTCACCCAAAGTCTGCGTGATCTGGCCTTCCCGAGCTTGCCGGTGCCGAATTACACTACACTCTGTCGCCGGGCAAAAACGCTTGATGTCGAACTGCCGATCCTTCTCGACAACGAACCGATCCATCTGGTTTTCGACAGCACCAGTCTGAAGATCTATGGCGAAGGTGAATGGAAGGTGCGCCAGCACGGCTACTCGAAGCGGCGCACGTGGCGTAAAGTCCATCTCGCGCTCAACGCGAATACGGGTCAAATGCATGCTGCGCTAATGACGAATCAGAATGTGGCTAAGGGTGACGCTCTGGCCAAGTTGCTCGACCAGATTCCACGCGAAGAAAAAATCAATGTCATCTGCGGTGACGGTGCCTACGACACCAAGCCATGCCATGCGGCCATTGTTGCACGCAGTGCTATTCTTTCTCCTTCGATTCTGTCACGCGAGGGTACCGCTCATTAGCCAGCGGATATGCCCGGTGCGGCGTCGCGTAATGGCGCGGTTGATGCAATTTCCCGTGACGGTCGTCGAGAATGGAAGCAAGACAGTGGCTACCACCGTCGATCGCTTGCCGAGAATGCGATCTATCGGTTCAAGACCCTCACCGGCCACTGTCTCTGGGCGCGTCACATCGACTCGCAGGCGACTGAGGTCGCCGTTCGCGTCGGCGTCATCAACCGCATGGCGGACCTCGCTCGTCCGCAACCCGTTCGTATCGCCTGAAATTATGCCCGTCGATGCCATTGCGTCCACGCGCTCGATTTATACAACAACACCGCTTATCTGGAATCCTTCGGCAGCCACTTGCGACCTTCGACCGAGCCCTCGCGGCGGGTCTTTTCGACGCGACGCTGGCGAGCCGCCTTCGGGTCAACGATCAGAGGCCGGTAAATCTCGACGCGATCGCCCTCTTGCAGCAGCATATTGAGCGGCGCGAGCTTACCGAACACGCCGGTCTTGGCTACCCAGATATCGATGTCCGGATGCAGCTCGATGATCCCGCTCGCCTCGATCGCGTCGCGCACCGTGGCGCGATCGAGCAGTTCCACCTCCAGCAGTGTCTGGCAAGACGAAAGCGCGTAACACACCTGGACATGCAGCATGATCAGTCCTTTCCGTAGCGCTGGTCCGCGCGCTTTACGAACGAATCAACGAAAGTGTTAGCGATATGACTGAATACCGGGCCGATGATCTTTTCCAGGATCATGCTGGTAAATTCGTAGTGCAGCGCGAACTCGATTTTGCAGGCCTCGGCGCGTAGCGATGTGAAGCACCAGTAGCCGGTGAACTTCTTGAACGGGCCGTCGGCGAACTCCATGTCGATTCGGTGCGGTCGCTCTTGGGTGTTGCAGGTCGCGAAGTGCTGCCGGATGCCCTTGAAGTTGATCTCGATCTGCGCCTCCATGCCAGTCTCGTCCTGGTGCCGAATCTCGATGCCGCCGCACCAGGGCAGAAAGTTCGGATAGTCGGCCACGTCGGTCACAAGGTCAAACATCTGTTCTGCAGAATGGTGGATCACTACGGTTTTATGGACATGTACCATAAATCTCGAGGCATCAAAAGTGAGGAGCAAGCCGGGCGATTGATCTAGCCTCAGATGATTTGAAATATCCGCATGCAAGGCGCTGTTGCATAAACCGAGCGTGAGGATGCAATGGCATCGACGGGCATAATTTCAGGCGATACGAACGGATTGCGGACGAATGAGGTCCGCCACCATACGGTTGATTACGCCGGCGCGCCCAGAGGCAGTTGCCGGTGAGCGCCTTGAACCGATGCATCGCATTCTCGGCACGCGATCTCCGGTGGTAGCCACTGTTTTCTTCCATTCTCGACGAGCGTCACGGAAAATGGCATCAACCGCACCATGACGCCACGCCCCACCTGGCGTATTCATTGGCCAATGAGCGGAACGCTCGCGTGGCGAAATCGAAGGAACAGCACCGCATGCAGCAATGGCCGCATGGCTTGGTGTCGTAGGCACTGTCAACGCCGATGACATCGATTTATTTGTCGCGTGGGATCTGGTCGAGCAACTTGGCCAGCGCACCACCGTCATCCACATTCTGATACGTGGTTAGCGCGGCATGCACTTGACCCGTATTCGCGTTGAGCGCAAGCTGGACTTTACGCCACGTGCGCCGCTTCGTGTAGATGTTCTGGCACACACCTCCATTTACCTGCGCTATAGACCCTCAGACCAGTGCTGTCGACCACCAAATGGATCGGTTCGTTGTCGCGAAAGATCGGCAGTTCGACATCAAGCGTGTTTGCCCGGCGACAGAGCGTAGTGTAATTTGGCACCGGCAAGCTCGGGAAGGCCAGATCGAGCAGACTGTGGATAAAACCTTGCAGGCCGCGCAACGTGAGTCGATAGACGGTCTTCACGCAAAATAATGCCAGAATCAACGTATCGCCGTATAGACGCGGGCGATCACGCGTGGGTATGGCGTCGGGTCTTCTGGCAAAGACGGCCTCATCTATCCATATCGTCACGTTCCCCCAGTTGATTAGGCCTGCATTATAAGCCGTCCAATTCCTGACACGGTAGCGTGCCTTCGGATCACCTGTCTTATATATGTCTTTACGCATTTTCTTGGCAAAAATTATTGATCCACAATTTATGATCAATAATCAGCCTCTTCAGGAAATCGAGCAGGATGCCGGCGTTCATCGCACCCTCGAAGACTTTCCAGCGCACCTGGCCACAGTTTGTCACCGTCGACATCACACAGGCCTTCGCGGCGACTCGCCAAGCGTCGCTCGGGTGTTTTTCCAATCGGCGCGTAGGCGCGACTTCGCACATCGTCCGAGCGCAGCCCCGTTTCGTCGCCCCACTGGATCTCCGCGCATTCGGCCATGGCCCGGCTCGAAATCTCCAGATACGTCTCGTTCAGCTATGCCTGCACCATTTCCGGTTGCTGCTCGTAGGCCCGTTTCATCGGCTTTTCAGCGTGTGAAACACCTGCTCGCCAGATACAGGCCAATACCACCCTGCAGTGTCAGCGTCAAACCACATCATCACTGCAGGATCAACTCCCGCACGGCATGTCGCGTCTACCACGCGAAAGACATCCTCAACTGGTCCGGAATCTGATCGCGCAACAGCGCGCGAATTTCCACTTCCTGCTGGCTTTGTTGCATTTTAATTTAAAATTCGTTATCTTGAAATTTAAAAATTTGTCCCTTATGGGCGTTGTTGCATAAATTGAGCGAGATCCGTTGACGTTTACGCGCAACGGTCGCGGAGCCAGCCCCCTATCAAGCTAGATTCCAGAATAACTTCCTAATTTTTCCAAGAAAATGCGCAAGGACATACACAAGAAATGTGAGCCGAAGGAACGCTACCGTGCCAGGAATTGGGCAGCCTATAATGAAAGCCTGATCAACCGGTGAAACGTGACGATATGGATAGATGAAGCCGTCCTTGCCAGAATACCCGACACCATACCCACGCGTGGTCGCCCGAGTCTATATGGCGATACGCTGATTCAGGCATTACTTGGCGTGAAGACTGTCTATTGACAGACGGTGCGCGCCCTGCAAGGTTTAACCTACAGTCCGCGCGATCTGACCTTTCCGAGCTTTCCGGTGCCAATTAGACTATGCTCTGTCTCCGGGAAAAAATACTTGATGTCGAACTGCCGATCCTGCGCGACAACGAACTCATCCATCTGGTAGTCGACAGCACTGGTCTGAGGGTCTATGGCGAAGGTGAATGGAAGGTGTGTGCCAGAACGGCTACTCGAAGCGGTGCGCGTGGCGTAAACTCCATTTCGCGCTCAACGCGAATACGGGTCAAGTGCATGCCGCGCTAATCAAGCATCAGAATGTAGATGACGGTGACGCTCTGGCCAAGTTGCTCGACCAGATTCCAGGCGAAGAACAAAGCGATTTCATCGGCGGTGATGGTGTCTACGACACCAAGCCATGCCATGCGGCCGTTGTTGCACGCAGTGCTATTCCTTCTCCTTCGATTCTGTCACGCGAGGGTGCCGCTCATTGGCCAGCGGATATGCCCGGTGTAATGGCGCGGTTGATGTAATGGCCCGTGACGGGCGTCGAGAATGGAAGCAAGACAGTGGCTCCCACGGGCGATCGCTTGCCGAAAATGCGATGTATCGATTCAAGACTCTCACCGGCAACTGTCTCTGGGCGCTTCACATCGACGCGCAGGCGACCAAGGTCGCCTGCGCGTCAGCGTCATTAACCGCATAGCGGACCTCGCTCGTCCGCAATCCGTTCGTATCGCCTGAAATTATGCCAGTCGATGCCATTGCGTCCTCACGCTCGATTTATGCAACAACGCCCCCTGTGGACGGAGGAAGGCGGGCCTCAGCAGCTCGCGGCACGATCGCCGAGACCACCTCATCGACCGCACGCGCAAAACGCTCGAGGCCCTCGTCGAGCACCTCGAGTGGGATCACTAGCGAGGGCAAGAAACGCAGCACGTTGGGCCCGGCGATCAGCATGATCACGCCGTGCTCGGCGGCGACCGTGACGAATTCCTTGACGCGACCTTCGAAGGCCTCGTTCAGTTCGGCACCGAGCAGCAGACCTTTACCGCGGATCTCGCGGAACAGGCCGTGTCTGCTATTGAGCTCGCGAAGCATGGCACGGATCCGCTCGCCGCGCTCGGCCACGCCGGCCAGCAGCTTCGGATCACTGACCAGTTCCACGACCTTGTCGGCAATCGCTGAGGCGAGCGGATTGCCGCCGTAAGTGGTGCCGTGCACGCCCACCTTGAAGTGCGAGGCCAGCTCCTCGGTGGTCAGCATTGCGCCGATCGGAAAACCGTTGCCGAGCCCCTTGGCGGTGGTTAGGATGTCGGGTGTCACGCCCGTGTCCATGTAGGCATAGAAGTGGCCGGTGCGGCCTACGCCGGTCTGCACCTCGTCAAAGATCAGCAGCGCGCCGTGCGGGTCGCAGGCCTCGCGCAGCGCTTTCAGAAAGGCAGGATCGGCCTGGATCACACCGCCCTCACCCTGCAATGGCTCGACGATCACCGCACAGGTGCGCGGGCCGATCGTGGCGCACGCGGCTTCGATGTCATTGTAGGGCAAGTGGTGGATGCCAACCGGCTTCGGGCCAAAACCGTCGGAATACTTCGGCTGGCCGCCTACGCTGACCGTGAAGAAGGTGCGACCATGGAACGACTGCGCGAACGAGACGATCTCGTATTTGTCTTCGCCGAAGCGATCGAAGGCGACGCGGCGCGCTAGCTTCAGCGCAGCCTCGTTGGCCTCAGCACCGGAATTTGCGAAGAAGGCGCGGTCGGCAAAGGTCAGACTTTCGAGACGCCTAGCTAGGCGCAGTACCGGCTCGTTGGTGTAGCCGTTGCCGATGTGCCAGAGCTTGCGGCCCTGCGCCTCGAGCACCTTTAGCACTGCCGGGTGGCCGTGGCCGAGCGAGGTCACCGCGATGCCGCCGACGAAATCGATATAGTCCTTTCCGGTCGTGTCCCACACGCGCGAGCCCTCGCCGCGTTCGAGCACGAACCGGGCCGGCGAGAATACCGGTACCATCACGTCATCGAAAGTCTGTCTGGTCACGTTCTCGGAGGTCATGGCGGTTCCTTGGTCAAAAAATCACAGGGCGGTTTCAAAAGTGAAGTGCAACACACCGCCGGTTATTGATCCGCAATTCTTGATCTTGAAATGGGAAAATCGTCCCTCAGGTGAGGGGTGTTGTTGCATAAATCGAGCGTGAGGATGAAATGGAACGGATTGCAGACCTCGCTCGTCCGCAATGTATTCGTATCGCCTGAAATTATGCCCGTCGATGCCATTGCGTCCTCGCGCTCGATTTATGCAACAACGCCGCTAGAATTTGCAAGTGCTCTATGGCTCAAGATACTCCAGCCTATTTAAGAATCGCCATGACGTCTCAATTGCACAAAAAGGGCGAGGCCTGGTCGGCCCGCTTTTCGGAACCGATGTCAGAACTGGTCAAGCGCTATACCTCGTCGGTGTTCTTCGACAAGTGCTTGGCCCTGGTCGACATCGACGGCTCGCTCGCGCACGCGAAGATGCTCGCCGCGCAGAAGATCATCAGCGCCGCCGACCTCGCCGCGATCGAGCGCGGTATGGCGCAGATCCAAAGCGAGATCGAACTCGGCACGTTCGAGTGGCAGCTCGACCTTGAGGACGTCCACCTGAACATCGAGGCGCGTCTGACAACGCTGATCGGTGATGCCGGCAAGCGCCTGCACACTGGTCGATCGCGCAACGACCAGGTCGCCACGGACATCCGCCTGTGGCTGCGCGGCGAGATCGACCGCATCGGCGAACTGCTGGTCGAGCTACGCCGCGCCCTGCTGCAGCTGGCTGAGCAGCACACCGCCACCATCCTTCCGGGCTTCACCCACCTGCAGGTGGCGCAGCCGATCACCTTCGGCCACCACCTGCTAGCCTATGTTGAGATGTTCACGCGCGACGCGAGCCGCATGCGCGACTGCCGCGCGCGCGTCAACCGCCTACCGCTGGGCGCGGTCGCACTGGCCGGCACTAGCTACCCGATCGACCGCCATGCGGTGGCCGTCACGCTGGGCTTTGACGGGATCTGCGCCAACTCGCTTGACGCCGTCTCCGATCGCGACTTCGCGATCGAATTCACCGCCGCCTCCGCGCTCGTAATGACACACATCTCGCGCTTTTCGGAAGAGCTGGTGCTATGGATGACCCCGTGGGTAGGCTTTATCGATATCGCCGATCGCTTCTGCACCGGCTCATCGATCATGCCGCAGAAAAAAAACCCGGACGTACCCGAGCTTGCACGCGGCAAGACCGGTCGCGTCAACGGCCATCTGATAGCCCTGCTGACGCTGATGAAGGGCCAGCCGCTGGCTTACAACAAGGACAACCAGGAAGACAAGGAACCCTTATTCGACACCGTCAAAACTGTGACCGACACGCTGCGGATCTTTGCCGAGATGGTGGCTGGCATCACGGTCAAGGCCGGGGCAATGCGCGCGACCGCCCTGCAGGGCTTCTCCACCGCGACCGACCTGGCCGACTACCTGGTCAAACGCGGCTTGCCATTCCGCGACGCCCACGAAGCGGTCGCACACGTGGTCAAGGTCTGCGACGATCGCAGCATCAACCTGGAGGACCTGACGCTCGAGGAAATGAAGCAGGAACTGCCAAACCTCGGCGATCTGATCGGCGAGGACGTGTTCGGCTACCTGACGCTGGAAGGCGCAGTGGCGAGCCGAAACCACCCGGGCGGCACCGCGCCCGAGCAGGTACGCGCTGCAATCGCAGTAGCCCGCGCGGCGCTCGACTGAGGAGGCTCCCGACAGCGCAGCAGTACCCGACCAAACAAAAACGACCGCTTCGGAGGCCGTTTTTTTATGGTGCCTACCGAAGCATTGTTGCATAAATCGGCGTTGTTGCATAAATCGAGCGAGATCCGTTGACGTTTACGCGCAACGGTCGCGGGGCCAGCCTCCTATCAAGTCAGATTCCAGAGTAATTGCCTAATTTTTGCCAAGAAAATGCACAAGGACATACACAAGAAAGGTGAGCCGAAGGCACGCTACCGTGTCAGGAATTGGGCGGCCTATAATGAAGGCCTGATCAACCGGGGGAACATAACAATATGGATAGATGAAGCCGTCCTTGCCAGAATACCCGATGCCATACCCACACGTGGTCGCGCGTGTTTATACGACGATACGCTGATTCAGGCATTATTTGGCGTGAAGACCGTCTATCGAATGACGTTGCGCGTCCTGCAAGGTTCACCCAAAGTCTGCGCGATCTGGCCTTCCCGAGCTTGCCGGTGCCGAATGGCGTTGTTGTAAAATCGAGCGCAATGCCATTGCGTCCTCGCGCTCCATGTATGCAACACCCCAGAAAAATTGACCCGACCGGATCTTGATGGGACCTACATCAGCACGATGTCGTATTGCTCCTGGCTGAGGTTTGACTCCACCTGCAGCGACACTGGCTTGCCGATAAAAGCGATCAGCATCGCCAGATGCTGCGATTCCTCGTCGAGAAACCGGTCGATCACCTGCTGCGAGGCGATCACGCGGAACTCCCGTGGATTGAACTTCCTCGACTCGCGTAGGATCTCCCGCAGCACGTCATAGCACACAGTGCGCGGCGTCTTCACCTGTCCCTTGCCCTGACACAAGGGGCAGGGCTCGCACAGCACGTGCGCTAGCGATTCTCGGGTGCGCTTACGCGTCATCTCCACTAGCCCGAGTAGCGAGAAGCCGTTCACCGTCACGCGCGTACGATCGCGCGACAGCGCCTTCTTCAGTTCGCCGAGCACGGCGTCGCGATGCTCAGCGTTCTCCATGTCGATGAAGTCAATGATGATGATACCGCCGAGATTGCGCAACCTTAGCTGCCGTGCGATGGTATGCGTGGCTTCAAGATTAGTCTTAAAGATAGTGTTGTCGAAGTTACGCGTGCCGACGTAACCACCCGTGTTGACGTCGATAGTCGTCATAGCCTCAGTCTGGTCGATCATCAAGTAGCCACCCGACTTCAGGTCGACGCGCCGAGAAAGCGCGCTCTGGATTTCAGTCTCGATATTGTAGAGGTCAAAAAGCGGTCGCTCGCTCGTGTAGTGATGCAACCTGGTACTAACCTCTGGCGTGAACTCGCGCGCGAAAGTCCACAGCCGCGCAAAGGTCTCACGTGAATCAACCTGGATCTTAGAGGTGTCGTCGTTGGCGAAATCGCGCAGCACGCGCAGGGCCAGGTCGAGGTCTAGGTAGAGCAGGCTGGTGGGCGACAACCGATGCGCCTGCGCGACGATAGTCGCCCAGGTTTTGCGCAGGTAGGTGACGTCTGCGCTAAGTTCTTCGCCGGTGGCATCCTCGGCGATGGTGCGCACGATATAGCCGCCTTTTTCCTCGACCGGGATTACGGCGATTAGACGCGCACGCACCGCCTCGCGTTCGGCCTCGCTCTCGATCTTCTGCGAGATGCCGATATGCGGCTCCTGAGGCAGGTAGACCAGCGTGCGCCCGGCGATGCTGATCTGAGTCGAGAGCCGCGCGCCCTTGGTGCCGATTGGATCCTTGATCACCTGGACCATCAGCGTCTGGCCCTCATACACTGTCTTCTCGATCGGCTGGTGCGGCGGCGCGCTGTTGTGTGTATCGCTAGGCAGGCGCGGCTGCCAGATGTCAGCCACGTGCAGGAACGCGGCGCGCTCTAGGCCAATATCGATGAAAGCCGACTGCATGCCCGGTAGAACACGGACCACTTTACCGAGATAGATATTGCCGACACGACCGCGTGTCAGCGTGCGCTCGACGTGAAGCTCCTGTACCGCGCCTTGCTGTACGAGCGCGACCCGCGTTTCCTGCGGTGTGATGTTGATCAGGATTTCTTCGTTCATGGTCGGCTCAGACGGCAGCGTGCGCCGAGCACAACAGCGCGGTGGCCTCAAAAAGGGGCAGATTCATGATGCCGGAATACGGGCTGTTGATTTGCTTGACGAACTCCGCGGACCTGCCCTGGATGGCATAGGCACCGGCCTTGCCAAATGACTTCCTGCTGGCCACGTAGCGCGCCAGTACCGGTGCAGCCGGCAGCGTTCTGGGCACCAGCCACCCGCGTGCCGCGTCGGCGTTGGCCAAGCACATGCGGAGCATGTAATCGTCGACTGCTCCGCCGGCCAAATCGCCATCGAGCGTCTCAGTATCTTCTTTGGGGCGCGGCAGCAGCCGCTCGAAGGTGAGGCTGAACTGGCGTCGCAACTCCTGCCGGCGCAAACTCTCCGAGGCGAGATAGATGAATGGGTAGGTCGAACCGGGCAGGAGGCGGTCGGACATCCGATTTTCATTGGGGCACATGATGGTAGGTAAAGCGTTATTACATATAAGTCAGAAATATAAGCGACACTTAGATGTCTGAAAAAGGACCGTACCAGATTGGGACGGAGCTTGATATCGGACAGCTGGGTGCATACTCGATCAGTAAGCTTTCTCCACTGCGCAACGGACTGCACCCAACACCGATCCGATTGTGGTGTAGCTCCAAACCAGCTCATCAATATTGATGAGCGGAGCGTAGCCCGGCAGGTAATGCAGGGTCAGCTTATTGATCAAAATTGCGGATTAATATGCCGACGCGATCGGCGATCTTGGTTCGCCTGCAACGCGATGTGACGCGCCCAGAGACGGTTGACAGTGCGTTTCTTGAACCGATACATCGCATTCTCAGCAAGCGATCGCAGATGGTAGCGACTGCTTTTCTTTTATTTGCGACGAACGTCACGAGCAATTGCATCAACCGCGCCATTACACCACGCCGCACCAGGCATATCCGCTGGACAATGGGAGCGAAACTCTCCTTGCGTAGCGGAATCGAAGGAACCGCACTTCGTGCAGCGATGGCCGCATAGCATGGCTTAGTTTCGTAGGCACCGTCGTCGCTGATGACAGTGATTTGTTCGTCGCGCGGAATCTGGTCGAGCCAACTTGGCCAGAGCGTCACCGTCAGCCACATTCTGATGCGTCATTAGCGCGGCATGCACTTGACCCGTATTCGCGTTAAGCGCGCTGGACTTTACGCCACGTGCGCCCCTTCGAGTAGCCATGCTGGCGCACCTTCCATGCACCTTCGCCATAGACCTTCAGAGTGGTGCTGTCGACGACCAGATAGATCGGTTCGTTGTCGCGAAGGATCGGCAGTTCGACATCAAGCGTTTTGCCCGGAGACAGAGGGTGGTGCAATTCGGCACCGGCGAGCTCGGGAAGGCTAGATCGCGTAGACTTTGGGTAAAACCTTGCACGGCGCGCAACGTCAGTCGATAGATGGTCTTACGCCAAGTAATGTCTGAATCAGAGTATCGCCGTACAGACACGGGCGACCACGCGTGGGTATGGCGTCGGGTATCCTGGCAAGGACTGCTTCACCTATCCATATCGTCACGTTTTTCGGTTGATCAGGCCTGCATTATAAGGCCGCCAATTCCTGACACGGTAGCGTGTTTTCAGCTCACCTGTTTTGTGTATGTCCTTGCGCATTTTCTTAGCAAGAATTAGGCAGTTACTCTGAACTCTGACTTGATAGGAGGGGACTGACCCCGCGACCAGTGCGCGTAAACGTCAACGGATCGCGCTCGATTTACACAATAACGCCCACACTACCGTGTCAGGAATTGGGCGGCCTTATAATGCAGGCTTGATCAACCAGGAAAAACGTGACGATATGGATAGGTGAAGCAGTCCTTGCCAGGATACCCGACGCCATACCCACGCGTGGTCGCCCGTGTCTATACGGCGATACTCTGATTCAGACATTACTTGGCGTAAGACCATCTATCGACTGACGTTGCGCGCCGTGCAAGGTTTTACCCAAAGTCTGCGCGATCTGGCCTTCTCGAGCTCGCCGGTGCCGAATTACACCACGCTCTGTCGCCGGGCAAAAACACTTGATGTTGAACTGCCCATTTTTTGCGAAAACGAACCGATCTATCTGGTCGTCGACAGCACCGGTCTGAAGGTCTATGGCGAAGGTGCATGGAAGGTGCGCCAGCACGGCTACTCGAAGTGGCGCACGTAGCGTAAAGTCTATCTCGTGCATCTCGTGCTCAACGCGAATACGGGTCAAGTGCATGCCGCGCTAATGACGCATCAGAATGTGGCTGACGGTGACGCTCTGGCCAAGTTGCTCGACCAGATTCCACGCGACAAACAAATCGATGTCATCGGCAGTGACGGTGCCTACGACACCAAGCCACGCCATGCGGCCATTACTGCACGCAGTGCTATGCCTTCACTTTCGCCCCGCGAGGGTGCGGCTTATTGGTCAGCGGATACGCCCGGTGCGGTGTGGCATAACGGTGCGGTTGATGCAATTGCCTGTGACTTTTGTCGAGAATGGAAGAAAGACAGTGGCTACCACCAGAGAGCGCTTGCCGAGAATGCGATGTATCGGTTCAAGACGCTTACGGGAAACTGTCTCTGGGCGCGTCGGCGTAATCAACTGCATTGCGGACCGCGCTCGTCCGCAATCCGTTCGTATCGCCTGAAATTATGCCCGTCGATGCCATTGCGTCCTCGCGCTCGATTTATGCAACAACGCCCTTCAAATCATCGCCCGAAGCCTTCAGGCCAATCTCTTGACGCTTGTGGCTGGATCGCAAGAGCGTGTCTGAACAACCGCCATACAGAAAACCAGTCGCCGTCCGTCCGATCCTCCCGGCGCACGGTATCGATAGCCATAGAGCAAGTCTGGAAGAACCGTTTCCGCACGCCATGAAAGCCGCTAAAATTCGCGAGAAATTCCTCAAGTTCTTCGAATCGAAGGGTCATACGATTGTCCGTTCGTCGAGCCTTGTCCCGAGCAACGACCCGACCCTACTGTTCACCAATTCAGGCATGGTGCAATTCAAGGACGTGTTCCTCGGCACTGAATCGCGTCCCTACTCGCGCGCAGCCACTTCGCAACGCAGCGTGCGCGCGGGCGGAAAGCACAACGATCTGGAGAACGTTGGCTACACTGCGCGCCACCACACCTTCTTCGAAATGCTAGGCAACTTCTCGTTCGGCGACTACTTCAAGAAGGAAGCAATCCATTACAGCTGGGAGCTGCTGACGAGCGTCTACGGTCTGCCCAAGGAAAAGTTGTGGGTCACCGTCTACTACGACGATGACGAGGCCTACGACATCTGGGCTACGGAAGTGGGTGTGCCGACCGAGCGCATCATCTGCATCGGAGACAACAAGGGCGCGCGCTACGCTTCGGACAACTTCTGGCAGATGGGCGACACCGGCCCCAGCGGCCCATGTTCGGAGATCTTCTACGACCACGGCCCCGATATCTGGGGCGGCCCGCCGGGGTCCCCCGAGGAAGATGGCGACCGCTACATCGAGATCTGGAATCTCGTGTTCATGCAGTTCAATCGCGACGCGCAAGGCAACATGACGCGCCTTCCGCAGCCCTCGATCGATACCGGCATGGGACTGGAGCGGATTGCGGCGGTGCTACAAGACGTGCACAGCAACTACGAGATCGACCTGTTCAAGAACCTGATCAAGGCCGCCGCGCGTGAGACGGGCGTAGCTGACCTGACAAACAACTCGTTGAAGGTGATCGCCGATCACATCCGCGCCTGCTCGTTCCTGATCGTCGACGGAGTGATTCCTGGTAACGAAGGCGGCGGCTACGTGCTGCGCCGCATCGTGCGCCGAGCGATCCGCCACGGCTATAAGCTGGACTGCAAGGGCACCTTCTTCCATAAGCTAGTAGCCGACCTGGTGGCTGAGATGGGCGGTGCCTATCCAGAGCTCCAGGAAGCCGAGGGCCGCGTGACCGACGTACTGCGCCAGGAAGAGGAACGTTTTCTAGAGACCATCGAGCACGGCATGAAGATCCTTGACGCGGCGCTAGCCGAGCTCTGCGCCAAGGATGCCAAGCAGCTCGACGGCAAATTGGCGTTCAATCTACACAACACCTACGGCTTCCCACTAGACCTGACAGCCGACGTCTGCCGAGAGCGCGGCATGACGATCGACGCACCGGCCTTCGACGATGCCATGGCACGCCAGCGCGAACAGGCACGAGCGACCGGCAAGTTCAAGGCTACCCAGGGCCTCGAATACTCGGGAGCCAAGACCATCTTCCACGGTTACGAAGACATCGTCTTCAACGACGCCAAAATCGTCGCGCTCTATGTGGCCGGCTCGTCCGTCCAGCAGGCGCAGGCGGGCGAGCAGGTGGTGGTGGTTCTGGACCACACGCCGTTCTACGCAGAATCGGGCGGTCAGGTCGGCGATCAGGGCCTACTGGCCAACGCAGCCACGCGCTTCGCGGTCGAGGACACCCTGAAAGTGCAAGCTGACGTGATTGGCCATCACGGCACGGTGGAGCAAGGCATGCTGAAGGTGGGTGACACGCTGCGCGCCGAGATTGACGCAGTGCGCCGCGCCCGCACGGAGCGCAACCACTCGGTCACCCACCTGATGCACAAGGCTTTGCGCGAGGTGCTGGGCAGCCACGTGCCGCAGAAGGGCTCGCTGGTCGACGCCGACAAGACGCGTTTCGACTTCGCGCACAACGCGCCGATGAGCGAAGACGAAATCCGACGTGTTGAGGCAATCGTCAACGCGGAGATCCTCGCCAACTCGCCGGGCACCATCAGCAACATGTCCTACGACGACGCAGTGAAGGGCGGCGCGATAGCACTGTGCGGCGAGAAGTACGGCGCCGAGGTGCGTGTGCTCGACCTGGGCTTCTCGCGTGAACTCTGCGGCGGCACCCACGTACGCCGTACCGGCGAAATCGGTTTCTTCAAGATTGTAATGGAAGGCGGCGTGGCCGCCGGCATTCGCCGCGTCGAGGCAATCACCGGCGACAACGCCCTGCGCTACGTGCAGGAGCTCGACGCACGCCTGAATACGGCCGCCTCGATGCTTAAAATACAGCCGGCGAAACTGACTCAGCGCATTGGCCAGGTGCAGGACCAAGTCAAGTCGCTCGAAAAGGAGCTGGCTACGCTGAAGTCGAAGCTGGCCTCGAGCCAGGGCGACGAGCTAGCGCAGCAGGCCGTCGACGTCAAGGGCGTACGGGTGCTGGCCGCTGCGCTGGACGGTGCCGATTCGAAGACGCTGCGCGAAACCGTCGACAAGCTCAAGGACAAGCTCAAACATGCTGCCGTGGTGTTGGCCACCGTGGAAGACGGCAAGGTTAGTCTGATCGCCGGCGTGACGACCGAGGCGAGCAAGCAGTTGAAGGCCGGCGAACTTATCAACTTCCTCACTCAGCAGGTGGGCGGCAAGGGTGGCGGAAGGCCGGACATGGCCCAGGCCGGCGGCGGCACCGAGCCGGAGAATCTACCGACCGCACTGGCGGGTGTGCAGGCCTGGGTGGCCTCGAAGCTCTGAGCTTCATCAGCCTGTGGGCACGACCAGTTCCAGTGGCCGAAGCGGCGTTGTTGCATAAATCGAGTGTGAGGACGCAATAGCATCGACGGGCATAATTTCAGGCGATACGCACGGATTGCGGACGAGCGAGGTCCGTCATACGGTTGATGACGCCGACGCGAATGGAGACCTCGGTCGCCTGCGAGTCGATGTGACGCGCCCAGAGATAGTTGCCGGTGAGGGTCTTGAACCGATACATCGCATTCTCGGCAAGCGATCGCCGGTGGTAGCCACTGTCTTGCTTCCATTCTCGACGACCGTCACGGGCAATTGCATCAACCGCGCCATTACGCCACGCCGCACCGGGCATATCCGCTGGCCAATGAGCGGCACCCTCGCGTGGCGGAATCGAAGGAATAGCACTGCGTGCAGCAATGGCCGCATGGCATGGCTTGGTGTCGTAGGCACCGTCACCGCCGATGACATCGATTTGTTCTTCGCGTGGAATCTGGTCGAGCAACTTGGCCAGAGCGTCACCGTCAGCCACATTCTGATTCGTCATTAGTGCGGCATGCACTTGACCTGTATTCGCGTTGAGCGCGAGATGGACTTTACGCCACGTGCGCCGCTTCGAGTAGCCGTGCTGGCGCACCTTCCATTCACCTTCTCCATAGACCTTCAGACCGGTGCTGTCGACAACCAGATGGATCGGTTCATTGTCACGAAGGATCGGCAGTTCGACATCAAGCGTTTTTGCCCGGCGACAGAGCGTGGTGTAATTCGGCACCGGCAAGCTCGGGAAGGCCAAATCGCGCAGACTTTGGGTGAAACCTTGCAGGGCGCGCAAGGTCAGTCGATAGACGGTCTTCACGCCAAGTAATGCCTGAATCAGCGTATCGCCGTATACACACGGGCGACCACGTGTGGGTATGGCATCGGGCATTCTGGCAAGGACGGCTTCATCTATCCATATTGTTACGTTCCCCCGGCTGATCAGGCCTTCATTATAGGCCGCCCAATTCCTGACACGGTAGCGTGCCTTCGGCTCACCTTTCTTGTGTATGTCCTTGCGCATTTTCTTGGCAAAAATTAGGCAGTTACTCTGGAATCTGACTTGATAGGAGGCTGGCCCCGCGACCATTGCGCGTAAACGTCAACGGATCTCGCTCGATTTATGCAACAACGCCTGCCGAAGCCTGAAAGATAAAGCCACATTCTGATGCGTCATTAGCGCAGCATGCACCTGCCCCGTATTCGCGTTGAGCGCGAGATGGACTTTACGCCCACGTGCGCCGCTTCGAGTAGCCGTGCTGGCGCACCTTCTTCCATTCACCTTCTCCATAGACCTTCAAACCGGTTCTGTCGACCACCAGATGGATCGGTTCGTTGTCGCGAAGGATCGTCAGTTCGACATCAAGCGTTTTTCCCGGGACAGAGCGTGGTTAATTCGGCACCGTCAAGCTCGGGAAGGGCAGATCGCGCAGACTTTGGGTGGGCGTTGTTGCATAAATCGAGCGAGATCCGTTGACGTTTACGCGCAACGGTCGCGGGGCCAGCCTCCTATCAAGTCAGATTCCAGAGTAACTGCCTAATTTTTGCCAAGAAAATGCGCAAGGACATACACAAGAAAGGTGAGCCGAAGGCACGCTACCGTGTCAGGAATTGGGCGGCCTATAATGAAGGCCTGATCAGCCGGGGGAACGTAACAATATGGATAGATGAAGCCGTCCTTGCCAGAATGCCCGATGCCATACCCACACGTGGTCGCCCGTGTGTATACGGCGATACGCTGATTCAGGCATTACTTGGCTTGAAGACCGTCTATCGACTGACCTTGCGCGCCCTGCAAGGTTTCACCCAAAGTCTGCGCGATTTGGCCTTCCCGAGCTTGCCGGTGCCGAATTACACCACGCTCTGTCGCCGGGCAAAAACGCTTGATGTCGAACTGCCGATCCTTCGTGACAATGAACCGATCTATCTGGTTGTCGACAGCACCGGTCTGAAGGTCTATGGCGAAGGTGAATGGAAGGTGCGCCAGCACGGCTACTCGAAGCGGCGCACGTGGCGTAAAGTCCATCTCGCGCTCAACGCGAATACAGGTCAAGTGCATGCCGCGCTAATGACGAATCAGAATGTGGCTGACGGTGACGCTCTGGCCAAGTTGCTCGACCAGATTCCACGCGAAGAACAAATCGATGTCATCGGCGGTGACGGTGCCTACGACACCAAGCCATGCCATGCGGCCATTGCTGCACGCAGTGCTATTCCTTCGATTCCGCCACGCGAGGGTGCCGCTCATTGGCCAGCGGATATGCCCGGTGCGGCGTGGCGTAATGGCGCGGTTGATGCAATTGCCCGTGACGGTCGTCGAGAATGGAAGCAACACAGTGGCTACCACCGGCGATCGCTTGCCGAGAATGCGATGTATCGGTTCAAGACCCTCACCGGCCACTGTCTCTGGGCGCGTCACATCGCCGCGCAGGCGACCGAGGTCGCCGTTCGCGTCGGCGTCATCAACCGCATGGCGGACCTCGCTCGTCCGCAATCCGTTCGTATCGCCTGAAATTATGCCAGTCGATGCCATTGCGTCCTCACGCTCGATTTATGCAACAACGCCCCTCCCATGGACCTGAGTGCGGTGCCGTGGCCCGCTGTGGGCACAGCTGGTATCACGCGTGGCAAAACGCTGGCGCAGCTGCGCGCAGATCACGAAGCGCTAGCGCGCAAAAATTGCGCGCAGCCCCCCAGGGGGAGTAGTCTGCCTATAGACTGAGAAAGTGGATAATTTGAGCGCAAACCATGTCCGATTCGTGATAAGTCATCAGGCTATTGATCCGCGGCTTAGACCGCGATTCACCCTACTGGCATAAACCGCGATCGCTGCGAAACAGCATCGTGGCCTTCGATTCGACGCAATGATCCAGTCTGTCCTACGCGCGCCAGGCGACGACCCGGTTTGGCGGGGGCAGAAAAGCCGCGCCAACGTGCCTCCCGTGAGCCTTCCTCAGCCCAGCGAACCCGTGCGCAGCGCGCGGCTATGGCGATGCACTTCGTCCACCAACTCGGCGACGCTTTCCGGCGGCGTGAACTGCGAGATGCCGTGGCCGAGATTAAACACGTGGCCGGGATAATTGCCGTAACTGTCGAGCACCGCGCGCGCTTCCATGCGGATCGTTGCCGGCGGCGCGAACAGAATATTCGGGTCGAGGTTGCCTTGGAGGGTCACCATGCCCTTCACGCGCTCGCGCGCATGGCCGAGGTTGACGGTCCAGTCCAGGCCGACCGCATCGACGCCGCTGGCTGCGCTCTCCTCGAGCCACCGCCCACCGCCCTTGGTGAAAGTAATCACCGGCACCTGCTCGCCGTCGTGCTGGCGCTTGAGCCCGGCCACCACGCGGCGAATCGGACCCAGTGCGAAGTGCTGATAGGTGCCGTCGGCCAGCATGCCACCCCAGGTGTCGAAGATCATCACAGCCTGCGCGCCGGCTTCTATCTGCGCGTTCAGGTAAACTGCCACGGCATCCACATTGACGTCGAGGATCCGCTGCATCAGGTCCGGTCGCGCATAGGCCATCGACTTCACGGCGCGGAAGTCGTTCGAGCTGCGGCCCTCAACCATGTAGCAGGCGAGCGTCCAGGGGCTGCCCGAGAAGCCGATCAGCGGCACCCGCTGGCACCCCTGCGCGTCGGTCAGCGCGCGGCGGATTTCGCGCACCGCGTCGGTCACGTAACCCAGCGTTGCGGCGATGTCAGGCACGGCCAGCCGCGTCACGTCAGCCTCGGTACGCACTGGATTGGCGAACTTTGGCCCCTCGCCGACCTGAAATTCGAGTCCCAGGCCCATCGCGTCGGGGATCGTCAGAATGTCGGAGAACAGGATCGCGGCGTCGAGTGGATAGCGCTCGAGCGGCTGCAGTGTCACCTCGGTCGCGTAGTCTGGATTTTTGGCCAGATCCAGGAAGCTGCCTGCTCGCGCACGCGTGGCGTTGTACTCGGGCAGGTAACGGCCTGCCTGGCGCATCATCCAGATCGGCGTGTAGTCGGTCGGCTCGCGCCGCAGCGCGCGTAAAAAGGTGTCGTTGAGTAGGTTATGAGCCACGGTATGGGCTTTGTTGTATAAATTGGCGTTGTTGCATAAAACGAGCGAGATCCATGGCGTTGTTGCATAAATCGAGCGAAAGCCGTTGACGTTTAGTTTACGCGCAACGGGCGCGGGGTCAGCCCCCTATCAAGTCAGATTTCAGAGTAACTGCCTAATTTTTTAAAGAAAATGCGCAAGGACATACACAAGACAGGTGAGCCGAAGGCACGCTACCATGTCAGGAATTGGGCGGCCTATAATGAAGGTGAAGGCCTGATTAACCGGGGGAACGTGACGATATGGATAGATGAAGCCGTCCTTGCCAGAATACCCGACGCCATACCCACACGTGGTCGCCTGTGTTTATACGGCGATGCGCTGATTCAGGCATTACTTGGCGTGAAGACCGTCTATCGACGGACGTTGCGCGCCCTGCAAGGTTTCACCCAAAGTCTACGTGATTTGGCCTTCCCGAGCTTTCCGGTGCCGAATTACACCACGCTCTGTCGCCGGGCAAAAACGCTTGATGTCGAACTGTCGATCCTTCGCGACAACGAACCGATCCATCTAGTTGTCGACAGCACCGGTCTGAAGGTCTATGGCGAAGGTGCATGGAAAGTGCGCCAGCACGGCTACTCGAAGCGGCGCACCTGGCGTGAAGTCCATCTCGCGCTCAACGCAAATACGGGTCAAGTGCATGCCGCGCTAATGACGAATCAGAATGTGGCTGACGGTGACGCTCTGGCCAAGTTGCTCGACCAAATTCCACGCGAAGAACAAATCGATGTCACCGGCGGTGACGGTGCCTACGACACCAAGCCATGCCATGCGGCCATTGCTGCACGCAGTGCTATGCCTTCGATTCCGCCACGCGAGGATGCCGCTCATTGGCCAGCGGATATGCCCGGTGCGGCGTGGCGTAATGGCGCGGTTGATGCAATTGCCCGTTACGGTCGTCGAGAATAGAAGCAACACAGTGGCTACTAGCGGCGGTCGCTTGCCGAGAACGCGATGTATCGGTTTAAGACCCTCACCGGCAACTGTCTTTGGGCGCGTCACCTCGCCTCGCAGACGTCCGAGGTCGCCGTTCGCGGCGGAGTCATCAACCGTATGGTTGGACCTCGCTCGTCCGCAATCTGTTCCATTGCGTCCACGCGCTCGATTTATGCAACAACACCACGCTCGAAGCCTGCTCTCACAAAGCGTGTCTAAATAACCGGATCTGCTACACAAGGGACAGCCCACGCTTGTCTGATCACGATCGCCCTGGCGCACATCGGATGTCCACAACCTCGATAGAGTACCCTATGTCCTACAACCGTCGCTCGAAAAACGTTACGCAAGGCGTGGCCCGCGCGCCGAACCGTTCGATGTACTACGCACTCGGCTACCAGCAGGCGGACTTTGACAAGCCGATGATCGGTATCGCCAACGGCTACTCCACCATCACGCCCTGTAACGCGGGCCTGCAGCGCCTGTCGGACGCGGCTGTCGAGGCTGTCAAGGCGGCCGGCGCCAATCCGCAGATCTTCGGTACGCCTACTATCTCGGACGGCATGTCGATGGGTACCGAGGGCATGAAGTATTCGCTGGTCTCACGCGAGGTGATTGCTGACTGTATCGAGACCTGCGTGCAGGGCCAGTGGATGGACGGCGTGGTGGTGGTTGGCGGCTGCGACAAGAACATGCCTGGTGGCATGATTGCGCTTGCGCGCCTGAATGTGCCAGGCATCTACGTCTATGGCGGCACGATCCGCCCCGGCAACTGGAAGGGGCAGGACCTGACCATCGTCTCGGCCTTCGAGGCGGTCGGCGAGTTCACGGCCGGTCGCATGTCGCAGGAGGACTTCGACGGTATCGAGCGCAATGCCTGCCCATCAACCGGCTCCTGTGGCGGCATGTACACAGCCAATACCATGAGCTCGTCCTTCGAGGCGCTCGGCATGGCGCTGCCCTATTCCTCGACGATGGCCAACCCTGACCAGGAGAAGGTCGATTCAGCAGCAGAGTCGGCGCGCGTGCTGGTGGAGGCCGTCAAGCGGGGCCTAAAACCGCGCAGCATCATTACCCGCGAGTCCATCGAGAATGCTGTGTCAGTGATCATAGCCACCGGTGGCTCGACCAATGCCGTGCTGCACTTCCTGGCCATCGCGCACGCCGCCGAGATCGACTGGAGTATCGATGACTTCGAGTGGATTCGCCGGCGCGTGCCGGTGATCTGCGACCTGAAGCCCTCAGGCCATTATGTGGCGACCGACCTGCACCGCGCGGGCGGTATCCCGCAGGTAATGAAGATCCTGCTCAACGCGGGACTGCTGCATGGCGACTGCCTCACCATCACCGGCCAGACGCTAGCCGAGACGCTGCGCGACGTGCCCGCGGTGCCGCCCGCGGACCAGCAGGTAATTTTCCCGATCGACCAGGCGCTCTATCATGAAGGCCACCTGGCGATCCTCAAAGGAAATCTCGCCGAAGACGGTGCGGTGGCCAAGATCAGTGGGCTGAAGCATCCTGTGATCACCGGGCCCGCGCGCGTGTTTAACGACGAGCAGAGCGCGCTGCAGGCAATCCTCGACGACTGCATTCGCGCCGGGGACGTGGTGGTGCTGCGCTATCTCGGCCCGCAAGGTGGCCCCGGCATGCCGGAGATGCTCGCGCCGACCTCGGCGATCATCGGCAAGGGACTCGGCGAATCGGTGGGCCTAATCACCGACGGGCGCTTCTCGGGTGGAACCTGGGGCATGGTGGTCGGCCATGTCGCTCCGGAAGCCTTCGCCGGCGGTGCCATCGCCCTGGTCCAGGAAGGCGATTCGATCACCATCGACGCACATCGGCTGCTGCTGCAGCTTAACGTCGACGAGGCCGAGCTGGCGTACCGCCGCGCCGCCTGGCAGCGGCCAGTGCCGCGTTACACGCGCGGCGTGCTGGCGAAGTACGCGGCGCTGGCGCTGCCGGCGAATCGCGGTGCCGTGACGGGCTGAAGCAGTCTCCGCAAGCAAAGCAGACGGGAACGGTTTTACCAGCCTGCGTGAGAGGGCGCAAAGGGCGTGCGCTGGGCGTGCGCTTTTTTGCATGTATAATGCGCGGCCAGCTAGGTTGGCCCTCGAGTCAGCGGAAACCCCGTTGGGCGGGCGCGTTGTTTCATAAATCGAGCGTGAGGTCGCAATGGCATCGACGGGCATATTGATCCGCAACCCCGCCGCGTGGGATGTTGCTGTTCGGGAGTCCATTCTCGACCTTGCTGGATAAGGGTCTTCATACGGAGGCCCTGCGATAAATCACGCAATATGTTGACTTGTTTTAGAGTTATACTCTATAATATTAGATTATACTTTTTTCAAAAGTTATATTTATCAATATAACACGCGGATCAACGTCATGCGAAGGCTGGCTGGGTGTTCTTCGGTTTCGGATAGCCAACGGGCATACTGGCGTCTTTTGCCTGTCTCCAGTGTGCCGATTGTGATCATTATTGTTGGAGTAGAAATGCCAGTCAGATGCCAGTCAGCCAGCACCTCCTCCACAGATCCGTACGTACGGAAGCATTGTTGCATAAACGGCCCCACGGACATTTATTTTGCGGCTAAATACCCCGCTGTGGCCTGTGCGTATCCTATGTCAATGCACTTCGCCTGCCGCTCATGGATGCACACGCATGAGACTTCTATTGATCCGCTGTGGCTAGCTAGACCTTCAACGTATAACTCGGCGGCACTCAAATCTGAAGTGCAACACCTTCGCCAACTGATAAATTGCGTGAATGGCAAAGAGAATGTACCCACAACTGCAACCCGAAGAACGTATGCAAATTGATTGCTGGCAGGACAAAAAATTGAGCTTGCGGGTAAGCGCCTGCAAGCTCAGTCGTGCGTTCTTGACGTTGAGTCGAGAACTGACTTGCAACACGCAGACCAATGGGCTGTACTATTCGCGTATAGCCCACACTTCGCGCAACACCAGTCGAAAAATTGCCCGACCGCCGCTGAAGTTCGCACCTGACTCGATTTCTCTGGGGTATCCTCTTTCAACGCTTGCGCAAGCGCCAGTAGTCGCCAGAGAAGATTGCCACTTCCCCTGAGGACCCGAGCCTGCACGTTTTTCACGAAACGATTGACAATGCCATCTATGTTCAACCGCGTGGTGAGCTGCGCCGTGCACTGCTTGTCTGCCTGCGCCAGCATCGAAATAGGCGTCTGCCACGCTCAGGCGGCACCGATCGGTGCGGGGAGCATTCCAGACATAGTCAGCATCCACGTGCGTCCATCCGAGGTCAACGACCACCTCATGCCGGGTCACTGGGAAAGTAAACTTTTCAAGGGCGCTGGCAACAAGTTTTCTGTGGCCGGACTCGTTGAGCGCATGAGAGCCGCGTCGGACTGCTGGCCAAGATTCCGGTCGCGACCCCCGCGGCGACTCTGGAGCAGCCGCCTTCACGACCAAACTGCAATCGCTCCTCCGACCGCCGCAGCGCTAAACGTTGACCTACGACCAAAACCGCGAGATGGTGCGACATGCCGAACCTGACGGGTTCGACTAACGTTCGCGCTATGCATATCCGTGGCAGCTCGACATGTGTGAGAACCTCAACGACCTACTGCGCCAGTATTCGCCTTAAGGGCACGAATCTGTCTATCTATATTCTCGAGATGTTTGCGATTGCCGCCTTATTCAAAACTCGACCGCACGCTGGACTGAACTGGTATGCCCTTTTGCAAGTCCTGGCTAGCCTTACCGACCGAGCGCAAGCCCATTAACCAGCGGTGTGTTGCACTTCACTTTTGAAACCGCCCTCTTGAATTCACAATACCTTGCTGGTTTTGACCGGCGTACAGGAATACACAATGCCAACTATCAACCAACTGGTTCGCAAAGGCCGTCAGTCGGAAACGACTAAGAGCAAAAGCCCGGCCCTGCAGAACTGCCCCCAGCGTCGTGGCGTATGCACCCGTGTGTACACGACGACCCCGAAGAAGCCAAACTCGGCACTCCGTAAGGTCGCCAAAGTTCGTCTGACGAATGGCTTCGAAGTGATTTCGTACATCGGCGGTGAAGGGCACAATTTGCAGGAACACTCGGTTGTGCTGATCCGCGGCGGTCGTGTGAAGGATTTGCCGGGTGTGCGTTACCACATGGTCCGCGGCTCGTTGGATACGCAAGGCGTGAAGGGCCGTAAGCAAGCGCGCTCGAAGTACGGCGCAAAGCGTGCGAAGGCTACTGCGAAGTAAGCAGATGCAGCATGGTGATCGCCGTCAAGCGATTAATGCGGTGGGACCGAATAGAGCCGATGCTGTCACGAGTAAGTGGTCACCCAGCCAAGCTAGCTATTGATTCGAAATTCGCGATCTTGAAATTAAAAATTCGTTTTTTATTTGATGGGGACGTTGTTGCATAAATCGAGCGTGAGAATGAAATGGAACGGATTGCAGACCTCGCTCGTCCGCAATGTGTTCGTATCGCCTGAAATTATGCCCGTCGATGCCATTGCGTCCTCGTGCTCGATTTATGCAACAACGCCTTTGATGAGCATAGAAAAACGAGACATAAGGGACGAATTTCAAATTTCAAGATCACGAATTTTTGATCAATAGTTGAACGAGATGAATCAGGTTTTTTGGTGGCCGCGGAGCGGGTTTCAGCTCCAACTGAAAAGTTCAAGGAAGAAACATGCCGCGTCGTCGCGAAGTTCCCAAGCGGGAAGTGTTGCCAGATCCGAAGTACGGCAACGTTGATGTTGCAAAATTCATGAACATACTGATGCTGTCCGGCAAGAAGTCGGTCGCTGAACGCATCGTTTATGGCGCTTTCGAGCAAATTCAGACCAAGGGTGGCAAGGACCCATTGGAAGTGTTCACAGTCGCATTGAACAACGTGAAGCCGGTGGTCGAAGTGAAGAGCCGTCGCGTTGGTGGTGCGAACTATCAGGTTCCAGTTGAAGTACGCCAGTCGCGTCGTATGGCATTGGCGATGCGTTGGCTGCGTGAGGCAGCGAAGAAGCGTAGCGAAAAGTCGATGGCCCTGCGCCTGGCTGGTGAACTTTCCGAAGCGGCCGAAGGCCGTGGTGGCGCGATGAAAAAGCGCGACGAAGTTCACCGGATGGCAGAAGCCAACCGCGCGTTCTCGCACTTCCGTTTTTAAGCGAAAGCGCAAATCAAGCGGTAAAAATCCGGGCGGGTGCGCTTTTTTGAGCGCCTCGCCCGTTTGTGTTGAGGCGTGACGCGGCTTGGCGTCGAGTTAACCCATAGAGGATCAAAGTGGCTCGCAAGACTCCTATCGAGCGCTACCGGAACATCGGTATTAGCGCCCATATTGACGCCGGAAAGACGACGACGACCGAGCGTATTCTGTTTTATACCGGCGTGAACCACAAAATTGGTGAAGTTCACGACGGTGCGGCCACGATGGACTGGATGGAACAGGAGCAGGAGCGTGGCATCACGATCACCTCCGCTGCCACCACCGCCTTCTGGAAGGGCATGGGTGGCAACTATCTGGAACACCGCATCAACATCATCGACACCCCGGGCCACGTCGACTTCACGATCGAAGTGGAGCGTTCGATGCGCGTACTCGACGGTGCGTGCATGGTGTACTGCGCCGTGGGCGGCGTGCAGCCGCAGTCAGAAACTGTCTGGCGCCAAGCCAATAAGTACAAGGTCCCGCGTCTGGCCTTCGTCAACAAGATGGACCGCACCGGCGCGAACTTCTTCAAGGTCTACGACCAGCTCCGTCTTCGCCTGAACGCGAACCCGGTGCCAGTGGTAGTGCCGATCGGTTCGGAAGAAAACTTCAAGGGTGTGGTCGACCTGCTGAAAATGAAGGCGATCATTTGGGATGACGCCTCGCAAGGCACAAAGTTTGACTACGTCGACATCCCGACCGAGCTTGCCGAAACTTGCCAGCAATGGCGTGAAAAGATGGTCGAAGCGGCTGCCGAAGCCAGCGTAGACCTGATGAACAAGTACCTGGAAGAAGGCGATTTGCTGGAAGTCGACATCCTTAAGGCGCTGCGTGATCGTACAATCGCCTGCGAAATCCAGCCGATGCTGTGCGGTACCGCGTTCAAGAACAAGGGCGTGCAGCGTATGCTCGACGCCGTAATCGATTTCCTTCCTTCTCCGGTCGACATTCCGCCGGTCAAGGGCGAGCTGGAAAGCGGCGAACCGGTCGAGCGCAAAGCTTCCGACGAAGAAAAGTTCTCGGCGCTGGCATTCAAGATCATGACTGACCCGTTCGTCGGCCAGTTGATCTTCTTCCGCGTGTACTCAGGTGTCGTTAATTCTGGCGACACGCTGCTGAACTCGATCAAGGGTAAAAAGGAACGCTTGGGCAGAATTCTGCAAATACACGCGAACCAGCGAGAGGAAATCAAGGGAGTCTACGCCGGCGACATCGCAGCCGCGGTTGGCCTGAAGGAAGCGACCACCGGAGACACGCTGTGCGACCCGCAGAACCCAATCATCCTGGAGCGCATGGTGTTCCCGGAGCCGGTGATTTCGCAGGCTATCGAGCCAAAGACTAAGGCCGACCAGGAAAAGATGGGCATGGCGCTAAACCGCCTGGCTCAGGAAGATCCGTCGTTCCGCGTCCAGACGGATGAGGAATCAGGCCAGACTATCATTTCAGGCATGGGCGAGCTCCACCTTGAAATCCTGGTTGACCGAATGAAGCGTGAGTTTGGCGTCAAGGCAAACGTCGGTAAGCCGCAGGTTGCTTATCGCGAAACGATTCGTTCGACGGCGAAAGATGTCGACGGTAAGTTCATTAAGCAGTCGGGGGGTCGAGGCCAGTACGGTCATGCGGTCATCAGGCTCGAGCCGAACGAGCAGGGCAAGGGCTATGAGTTCCTGGACGAGATTAAGGGCGGTGTGATTCCTCGCGAATACATCCCAGCGGTCGACAAGGGCATCCAGGAAACGCTGAAGGCGGGCGTGTTGGCAGGCTTCCCGGTGGTCGACGTGAAAGTGCACCTGACCTTCGGTTCGTACCACGACGTGGACTCGAACGAAAATGCGTTCCGCATGGCCGGTTCGATGGCGTTCAAGGAAGCAATGCGCCGCGCTAGCCCGGTGGTGCTCGAGCCGATAATGGCAGTTGAAGTCGAAACACCGGAAGACTACATGGGCAACGTAATGGGCGACTTGTCGGGCCGTCGCGGCATCGTCCAGGGCATGGAAGACATGGTTGATGGCGGCAAAATCGTTCGCGCCGAAGTGCCGCTGTCAGAAATGTTTGGCTACTCGACCTCGCTGCGTTCGCTCACACAAGGCCGAGCGACCTATACGATGGAGTTCCAGCACTACTCGGAAGCTCCCCGTAACGTCGCCGAAGCGATCATCAGCACCAAGTCGAAGTAAAGTGTCTCTATCCAACATTCATTTTTGAATGAAGTTAGGCGTTGTTGCATCAATCAAGCGCGAGGACGTCATGGTATCAAAAAGCATATTGATCACGAATTTCGGATCAATAATTTCAGGCGATATGAACGGATTGCGGACGAGCGAGGTCCGCAATCCGTTCCATTGCGTCCACGCGCTCGATTTATGCAAAACACCGCATCAAACTACATCGCTACCGGATCAACTGCCGCACGGCATGTCGCGTCCACAACGCGAACGATATCTTCAACTGGTCCTGCATCTAATCGCGTAACAGCGCGAAAATTTCTACTTCCTGCTGCTCACTCAAAGCACGGTATAAGTTCACTGCTCGCCCGCTCAGCTTGTCACACAATCCAGCCGCACCTTCGAGGGCGTGACGTTCGCAAATATCGAACATGCTGGTGCGTGACAGGTTCATATGCTCGGCAATCTCATCGTAGGTCCAGCCGCGCGTGCGCAGATTGATCACCTGACGTCGCCGCTCTTCAAGTGCTTCACGAGGAAGCGATCTCATATCTCTTATTTCCATCTTCTTCGGCGTTTTTGCATAAATCTAGCGAGAGCCGGTAACGGTTTACGCGCAACGGTCGGGGCCAGCCCTTGTTATCAAGTCAGATTCCAGAGTAACTGCCTAATTTTTTCCAAGAAAATGCGCAAGGACATACACAAGACAGGTGATCCGAAGGCACGCTACCGTGTCAGGAATTGGGCGGCCTATAATGAAGGCCTGATCAAACGGGGGAACGTAACAATATGGATAGATGAAGCCGTCCTTGCCAGAATACCCGATGCCATACCCACACGTGGTCGCCCGTGTCTATACCGCGATACGCTGATTCAGGCATTACTTGGCGTGAAGACCGTCTATCGACTGACCTTGCGCGCCCTGCAAGGTTTCACCCAAAGTCTGCGCGATTTGGCCTTCCCGAGCTTGCCGGTGCCGAATTACACCACGCTCTGTCGCCGGGCAAAAACGCTTGATGTCGAACTGCCGATCCTTCGTGACAATGAACCGATCCATCTGGTTGTCGACAGCACCGGTCTGAAGGTCTATGGAGAAGGTGAATGGAAGGTGCGCCAGCACGGCTACTCGAAGCGGCGCACGTGGCGTAAAGTCCATCTCGCGCTCAACGCGAATACAGGTCAAGTGCATGCCGCGCTAATGACGAATCAGAATGTGGCTGACGGTGACGCTCTGGCCAAGTTGCTCGACCAGATTCCACGCGAAGAACAAATCGATGTCATCGGCGGTGACGGTGCCTACGACACCAAGCCATGCCATGCGGCCATTGCTGCACGCAGTGCTATTCCTTCGATTCCGCCACGCGAGGGTGCCGCTCATTGGCCAGCAGATATGCCCGGTGCGGCGTGGCGTAATGGCGCGGTTGATGCAATTGCCCGTGACGGTCGTCGAGAATGGAAGCAACACAGTGGCTACCACCGGCGATCGCTTGCCGAGAATGCGATGTATCGGTTCAAGACCCTCACCGGCCACTGTCTCTGGGCGCGTCACATCGCCGCGCAGGCGACCGAGGTCGCCTGCGCGGCGGCGTCATCAACCGCATGGCGGACCTCGCTCGTCCGCAATCCGTTCGTATCGCCTGAATTATGCCCGTCCGATGCCATGGCGTCCTCACGTTCGATTTATGCAACAACGCCATGAAGTTAAGTTCCTCGCTCCAAGGGGAGGGGATCAAACCGGCGTCGTTGCATAAATCGAGCGAGATCCGTTGACGTTTACGCGCAACGGTCGCGGGGCCAGCCTCCTATCAAGTCAGATTCCAGAGTAACTGCCTAATTTTTGCAAAGAAAATGCGCAAGGACATACACAAGAAAGGTGAGCAGAAGACACGCTACCGTGTCAGGAATTGGGCAGCCTATCATGGAGGTTTGATCAACCGGGGGAACGTAACAATATGGATAGATGAAGCCGTTCTTGCCAGAATACCCGATGCCATACCTACACGTGGTCGCGCCGTGTCTATACGGCGATACGCCTGATTCAGGCATTACTTGGCGTGAAGACCGTCTATCGACTGACGTTGCGCGCCCTGCAAGGTTTCACCCACAGTCTGCGCGATCTGGCCTTCCCGAGCTTGCCGGTGCCGAATTACACCACGCTCTGCCGCCGGGCAAAAACGCCTGATGTCGAACTGCCGATCCTTCGTGACAATGAACCGATCCATCTGGTTGTCGACAGCACCAGTCTGAAGGTCTATGGAGAAGGTGAATGGAAGGTGCGCCAGCACGGCTACTCGAGGCGGTGCACGTGGCGTAAAGTCCATCTCGCGCTCAACGCGAATACGGGTCAAGTGCATGCCGCGCTAATGACGCATCAGAATGTGGCTGACGGTGACGCTCTGGCCAAGTTGCTCGACCAGATTCCACGCGAAGAACAAATCGATGTCATCGGCAGTGACGATGCTTACGACACCAAGCCATGCCATGCGGCCATTGCTGCACGCAGTGCTATTCCTTCGATTCGGCCACGCGCGGATGCCGTTCATTGGCCAGCGGATATGCCCGGTGCGGCGTGGCGTAATGGCGCGGTTGATGCAATTGCCCGTGACGGTCGTCGAGAATGGAAGCAAGACAGTGGCTACCACCGGCGATCGCTTGCCAAGAATGCGATGTATCGGTTCAAGACCCTCACCGGCAACTGTCTCTGGGCGCGTCACATCGACTCGCAGGCGACCGAGGTCTCCGTTCGCGTCGGAGTCATCAACCGTATGGCGCGGTCCTCGCTCGTCCGCAATCCGTTCGTATCGCCTGAAATTATGCCCATCGATGTCTCACACTCGATTTATGCAACAACGCCCCGTCACGGGCAATTGCATCAACCGCGCCATTACGCCACGCCGCACTGGGCATATCCGCTGGCCAATGAACGGCACCCTCGCGTGGCGGAACCGAAGGAATAGCACTGCGTGCAGCAATGGCCGCATGGCATGGCTTGGTGTCGTAAGCATCGTCACTGCCGATGACATCGATTTGTTCTTCGCGTGGAATCTGGTCGAGCAACTTGGCCAGAGCGTCACCGTCAGCCACATTCTGATGCGTCATTAGCGCGGCATGCACTTGACACGTATTCGCGTTGAGCGCGAGATGGACTTTACGCCACGTGCGCCGCTTCGAGTAGCCGTGCTGGCGCACCTTCCATTCACCTTCTCCATAGACCTTCAGACCGGTGCTGTCGACAACCAGATGGATCGGCAGTTCGACATCAAGCGTTTTTGCCCGGCGACAGAGCATGGTGTAATTCGGCACCGGCAAGCTCTGGAAGGCCAGATCGCGCAGACTTTGGGTGAAACCTTGCAGGGCGCGCAACGTCAGTCGATAGACGGTCTTCACGCCAAGTAATGTCTGAATCAGCGTATCGCCGTATAGACACGGGAGACCACGTGTGAGTATGGCATCGGGTATTCTGGCAAGGACGGCTTCATCTATCCATATCGTCACGTTCCCCCGGTTGATCAGGCCTTTATTTATAAGGCCGCCCATTTATAAGGCCGCCCAAGTCCTGACACGCTAGCGAGCCTTTGGCTCACCTATCTTGTGTATGTCCTTGCGCATTTTCTTTGCAAAAATTAGGCAGTTACTCTGGAATTTGACTTGATAGGAGGCTGGCCCCGCGACCGTTGCGCGTAAACGTCAACGGATCTCGCTCGATTTATGCAACAACGCCACTCAAGCGCCGCACCCGAGAAGGTGCGGCTGGATTGCGAGACAAGTGGAGGGGTGAACCTAAGCCGAGCCCTGACTGGGCAACAACGCCGCTAAACAACCGGATCCGCTCCACCTTGACGGAAGGGCTGACCGTGCAGCCCAGCCTGACCATCTCGACGCGAGACTTGAGGCACGTCTGGTCTTGGTCGTCCCGCTCCTGCTGGCAGTCTGCGCAGGATGGGCCCGATGTCCGCCCCTGTTTTACTGCTTCGAAGTCTTCGCGTAGAGTGTCGAATCGGCGAAGCGCTCGGCGTCGAGTACGCGCCCGATCAAGATCAACGCAGTCCGCTTGATCGCGGTACCGGCGAGCTTTCCGACGATATCGGCCAGCGTGCCCGTCACGCGCACCTCATCCGGCCAGCTGGCGCGATATACTACAGCGATCGGGCAATCGTCTCCATAGTGCGGGCGCACTTCCTCCACGATCCTAGCTAGATAGCGCACGCCGAGATGAATCGCTAACGTCGTGCGATGCGCGGCAAGCCCGCCCAGCACTTCGCCCTCTGGCAGAGTGGTCTTGTCCGCATGGCGCGTCAGAATCACCGTCTGCGCTACTTCAGGCAGGGTCAGCTCGACACCGAGCGTAGCCGCGCAGGCCGTCGTGGCCGTCACTCCTGGCACGATTTCGTAAGGAATCCCGAGCACCTTGAGGTGCCGGATCTGCTCGCCGATCGCGCCGTACAGCGAAGGGTCACCCGAATGCACACGCGCCACGTGCTCGCCGCGCGCGTGGGCTGCAACCAGCAGCTCGATGATTGTATCGAGATCGAGCGTGGCGGTATTGACCACCGTGTGGGCGCGATGGCCGTTGAGCACAGTCTCAGGCACCAGCGAGCCCGCGTAGAGGATCACCGGACAGCCGCGCACCAAGCGCTGGCCCTTCACCGTAACCAGCTCGGGGTCCCCCGGTCCGGCACCGATGAAATACACCGTCATCTATGATTTTCTCCCTGGGTTCGGTTCTGGCCGGTGTCACTCCTGCCGCGTCGGCCTAGACGCATGTCTGGCGGAGCGCTGCGAGCGCAGCGGTCAGCGCGGCGGGGTCGTCGAAGGCACGATCGGTCTCGGGCAACACGGGACGTTCAATCATCAATACCGGTAGGTGTCGCTCGCGCGCCACCTCGAGCTTAGCCTCGGTGGCCACGCCACCACTCATCTTACTGACCAGCACGTCCACGCCGAGCGAAGCGAACAGCGCCCGTTCGTCTTCAAGCGCAAACGGGCCGCGCGCGACGATTACCCGCGCGCGCGCATTGCCCGGATGTAGGTCGAGGCAGCGGATCCCCCAGTGCTGATGCGGGGGGATCTCGTCGAGATGCGCGAGTGGCTCGCGGCCCAGCGTGAAAAAGGGACGCCGATAAGGCGCCAACACCATCATCATACTATTCCAGTCGCTTACCATACACCAGTCGTCGGTCTCGCGCGGCTTCCAGGCCGCGCGGCGGAGCGCCCACAGCGATGTGCGGGTGGCGCTGCAAGCCTGTGCCGCATTGGCGCTGATGCGCGCCGCATAGGGATGGGTCGCGTCGATCACCAGTCCGATGTCGACCTCGCGCAGCCAGGCGGCTAGCCCCTCGGCACCACCGAAACCGCCCACGCGCACCGCGCAGGCCAGGTCTGCAGGCACCCTGCCGAGCCCCGCGAGGCTGTAGACGTCGGTGGCGGCCAGCGTCTGCGCAAGCTTAAGCGCCTCGCCGGTACCGCCCAGCAGCAGCACGCGCATTAGGCAGCCTCCCCGATTGGCTTGCGGACCTCGTACAGCGTCACCGGCAGAGCCTGCCGCCAGGTATCGAAACTGCCGAGCGGCACCGCATTGGCCAGTGCGATGCGCGTCAGCGCCCCGCCGTGCTCTTCGCGCCAGGCCAGCAAAACCGTCTCAGCCTGCAAGGTCACCGCGTTCGACACCAGCCTGCCGCCAGGCTTCAGCGCGGCCCAGCAGGCGGCCAGCACGCCCGCCTCGCTACCGCCCCCACCGATGAAGATCGCCTCTGGCACCGCCAGCCCGGCCAGCGCCTCGGGCGCACGGCCAGCGACGATCACCAAGCCTGGCACACCGAGCCGATCGCGATTGAAGGCGATAGTCTCGCGACGCTCGGCATCGGCCTCGATTGCGATCGCTGCGCAGGATGGATGTACGCGCATCCACTCGATGCCGATCGAGCCCGAGCCGGCACCGACGTCCCACAGCAGTTCGCCCGGCGTCGGCGCAAGCCGCGCCAGCGTAATCGCGCGCATGTCACGTTTGGTCAGTTGTCCGTCGTGTCGATAGGCCTCGTCGGGCAGGCCCGGCGTGAGCGAAAGCGGCTGCGTATCGGATCCGCGCACGCAGTCGAGCGCCACCAGGTTTAGCGCGGCCACCGTCTCGTCGGGCCACGCCTGGGCAAGAGCGTCAATGCGCCGTTCTGCCGGGCCGCCCAGGTGCTCGAAGACACTAAGCCGCGTCGCGCCGTAACCAGCCTCAGTGAGCAGCCGAGCCAGCGCTGCCGGCGTGCCGCCATCGGCGCTGAGCACCAGCAGGTGCCGGCCATGGTGCAGTTGCCGCGCCAACGTGGCCAGCGACCGGCCCACGCAGGACAGCACCTCCGCGTCCTGCAGCGCCCAGCCCAGGCGCGCGACCGCCAGCGAGACCGAAGACAGCACCGGCAACACGCGCAACTCCTCGATCGGCAACTGCCGCGCCAGAGTCGCGCCGATGCCGTAGCACATCGGATCGCCGCTGGCCAGCACGCAAATGGGCTCAGGGCGCCGAGCCAGCAGCGCCGTGATTTCGAACGGCTTCGGCCATGGCTCGCGGCGCGCGCGTAACCAGCCTGGCATCATCGCCAGATGACGCTCGCCGCCGATCACCACCGCCGCGTCGATCAGCGCGCGCCGAGCCGGCTTGCCAAGCCCCTCGAAACCATCGGCGCCGATGCCGATCACCGTCAGCCACGCCGTCATCCCCCGCTCTCCATGCCTGCCCCACCCTCGTTCGATCGCTGTCTATGATACGCAGGACACGCTGCGGGCCGTGGCGCGCAGCGGGTCTCAGGTAGATTAAAGTGGACATAATAACAGCCTCGTTCGCTGGTGCCGAAGCAACCCGAAAGCAGCCTAATGAGCCCGATGGCATGTACCCGCTGGCGGTTTTCGACAAGCCGCCCAAGGCAATGGGGCAGTGTGCCTCGCCACGCTGCCGCTGGCATACGCCTCGATTGCGCTCGCCCTTGCCGGCCCGGAACCGTGATTTGATCCGGTGCGTTTTTACCCAGGAGCTTTTTCAAGAGTGCAGTGCAACGGCGTTGTTGCATAAATCGAGTGTGAGGACGCAATAGCATCGACGGGCAATTTCAGGCGATACGAACAGATTGCGGACGAGCGAGGTCCGCCATACGGTTGATGACGCCGACGCGAATGGAGACCTCGGTCGCCTGCGCCTCGATGTGATGCGCCCAGAGACAGTGGCCGGTGAGGGTCTTGAACCTATACATCGCATTCTCGGCAAGCGATCGCCGGTGGTAGCCACTGTGTTGCTTCCATTCTCGACGACCGTCACGGGCAATTGCATCAACCGCGCCATTACGCCACGCCGCACCGGGCATATCCGCTGGCCAATGAGCGGCACCCTCGCGTGGCGGAATCGAAGGAATAGCACTGCGTGCAGCAATGGCCGCATGGCATGGCTTGGTGTCGTAGGCACCGTCACCGCCGATGACATCGATTTGTTCTTCGCGTGGAATCTGGTCGAGCAACTTGGCCAGAGCGTCACCGTCAGCCACATTCTGATTCGTCATTAGCGCGGCATGCACTTGACCTGTATTCGCGTTGAGCGCGAGATGGACTTTACGCCACGTGCGCCGCTTCGAGTAGCCGTGCTGGCGCACCTTCCATTCACCTTCTCCATAGACCTTCAGACCGGTGCTGTCGACAACCAGATAGATCGGTTCATTGTCACGAAGGATCGGCAGTTCGACATCAAGCGTTTTTGCCCGGCGACAGAGCGTGGTGTAATTCGGCACCGGCAAGCTCGGGAAGGCCAAATCGCGCAGACTTTGGGTGAAACCTTGCAGGGCGCGCAAGGTCAGTCGATAGACGGTCTTCAAGCCAAGTAATGCCTGAATCAGCGTATCGCCGTATACACACGGGCGACCACGTGTGGGTATGGCATCGGGCATTCTGGCAAGGATGGCTTCATCTATCCATATTGTTATGTTCCCCCGGTTGATCAGGCCTTCATTATAGGCCGCCCAATTCCTGACACGGTAGCGTGCCTTCGGCTCACCTTTCTTGTGTATGTCCTTGCGTATTTTCTTGGCAAAAATTAGGCAGTTACTCTGGAATCTGACTTGATAGGAGGCTGGCCCCGCGATCGTCGCGCGTAAACGTCAACGGATCTGGCTCGATTTATGCAACGAACGCCCTGTCGATGCCCTTGTGTCCTCACGCTCGATTTATGCAACAACGCCAAGAAAATGCACAAGGACATACACAAGAAAGGTGAGCCGAAGGCACGCTACCGTGTCAGGAATTGGGCAGCCTATAATGAAGGCCTGATCAACTGGGGGAACATAACAATATGGATAGATGAAGCCATCCTTGCCAGAATGCCCGATGCCATACCCACACGTGGTCGCCCGTGTGTATACGGCGATACGCTGATTCAGGCATTACTTGGCTTGAAGCCCGTCTATCGACTGACCTTGCGCGCCCTGCAAAGTTTCACCCAAAGTCTGCGCGATTTGGCCTTCCCGAGCTTGCCGGTGCCGAATTACACCACGCTCTGTCGCCGGGCAAAAACGCTTGATGTCGAACTGCCGATCCTTCGTGACAATGAACCGATCTATCTGGTTGTCGACAGCACCGGTCTGAAGGTCTATGGAGAAGGTGAATGGAAGGTGCGCCAGCACGGCTACTCGAAGCGGCGCACGTGGCGTAAAGTCCATCTCGCGCTCAACGCGAATACAGGTCAAGTGCATGCCGCGCTAATGACGAATCAGAATGTGGCTGACGGTGACGCTCTGGCCAAGTTGCTCGACCAGATTCCACGCGAAGAACAAATCGATGTCAACGGCGTTGACGGTGCCTACGACACCAAGCCATGCGATGCGGCCATTGCTGCACGCAGTGCAGTTCCTGCGATTCCGCCACGCGAGGGTTCCGTTCATTGGCCAGCGGATACGCCCAGTGCGGCGTTGCTTAACGGCGCGGTTGATGCAATTGCACCTGACGGTCGTCGAGAATGGAAGAAAGGCAATGACTACCACCGGTGATCGCTTGCCGAAAATGCGATGTATCGGTTCGAGATGCGCATTGGAAACCGTCTCTGGGTGAGTCTCGGCGCAATCAACCACATAGCGGACCTCGCTCGTCCGCAATCCGTTCATTGCGTCTGAAATTATGCCCTTCGATCCCATTGCATCCTCACGCTCGATTTATGCAACAACGCCTATTTACGAATAAATTCTTACCCCGAGGCATGAGGTTTGGTACCACGCGCCCCAGCGCGCTCTTTGGATCGCCGTGGTTGGTCAGCAAAGCTTCCAAATTCTAGTTTGGCACCATCGGTGCCGGCGAAATTGGGTGAGACGAACTGCACGAACATCTCGCCGTCTTTGACCATGCCCATCTCGTAGCGGGCGCGCTCCTCGATCGCCACCATGCCGTTTTGCAGATCCTGTACCTCCCCAGAGATCCGCTCGTTGCGCAGCTTCTCTTCGGCGTTTTTCTGCGTCTGGTTGGCCAGCTCTTGTCGCAATTCGTGCACGCGCAGCCAGCCGCCATACCCCCACCACAACGGGTACTGGATCAACACCAGCAAACCGATCAGGATAACAGTGACCAGCCACATGTACGAAGCCGAAAATGTATTGATCCGCAATTCGTGATTTTGAATAAGTTGCGAATCAGCTGCGGCTTTTCCTGACGGCGATGTAGGTTCCGGAGGACCGTGCCGATCATGTCCGCTTTTCTGGACGGATGACTCGTGTCCAGCGTGTTCATCTTGACATCCTGATTCAGTAGTTCTTCCGGATTTAGTTCGGGGCAGCAGCCGGAAAGTTGGATCAACCGTAGGCGTTTCGCATGCTCGGCAAAGCATCGTTTCACGGCGGCAGACCGATGCACCGGATGGCCATCAACGATCAGGTAGATCTTACGCGTAGTCTGCCTGAGCATGCGCCTCATGAATTCGATGTTCATCGAATTTTTGATACGTTTTCTCGGAAACTATGAAGTTCAGTTTCCCTAAATTAGGGATTGGTAATACGTTATTTTGAGTAAAATTATATAGTGAATCGGCTTATACATAAAATAGAGAGGCGTTGTTGCATAAATCGATCGAGATCCGTTGACGTTTACGCGCAACGGGGTTTACGCGCACCGGGCGCGTGGCCGGCCCCCTATCAAGTCAGATTCCAGAGTAACTGCCTAATTCTTTCAAAGAAAATGCGCAAGCACATACACAAGACAGGTGAGCCGAAGGCACGCTACCGTGTCAGGAATTGGGCGGCTTATAATGAAGACCCAGATCAACTCGGAGAACGTGACGATATGGATAGATGAAGCCGTCCTTGCCAGAATAGCCGGCGCCATACCCACACGTGATCGCCCGTATCTATACGGCGATACCCTGATTCAGGCATTACTTGGCATGCAGACGGCGTTGTTGCATAGGCGTTGTTGCATAAATCGAGTGTGAGGACGCAATAGCATCGACGGGCATAATTTTAGGCAATAGATTGCGGACGAGCGAGGTCCGCCATACGGTTGATGACGCCGACGCGAATGGAGACCTCGGTCGCCTGCGAGTCGATGTGACGCGCCTAGAGACAGTTGCCGGTGGGGATCTTGAACCGATAGATCGCATTCTCAGCAAGCGATCGGCGGTGGTAGCCACTGTCTTGCTTCCATTCTTGACGACCGTCACGGGCAATTGCATCAACCGCGCCATTACGCCACGCCGCACCGGGCATATCCGCTGGCCAATGAACGGCACCCTCGCGTGGCGGAATCGAAGGAATAGCACTGCGTGCAGCAATGGCCGCATCGCATGGCTTGGTGTCGTAGGCACCATCACCGCCGATGACATCGATTTGTTCTTCGCGTGGAATCTGGTCGACCAACTTGGCCAGAGCGTCACCGTCAGCCACATTCTGATTCGTCATTAGCGCGGCATGCACTTGACCAGTATTCGCGTTGAGCGCGAGATGGACTTTACGCCACGTGCGCCGCTTCGAGTAGCCGTGCTGGCGCACCTTCCATTCACCTTCTCCATAGACCTTCAGACCGGTGCTGTCGACAACCAGATAGATCTGGTTCATTGTCACGAAGGATCGGCAGTTCGACATCAAGCATTTTTGCCCGGCGACAGAGCGTGGTGTAATTCGGCACCGGCAAGCTCGGGAAGGCCAGATCGCGCAGACTTTTGGTGAAACCTTGCAGGGCGCGCAACGTCAGTCGATAGACGGTCTTCACGCCAAGTAATGTCTGAATCAGCGTATCGCCGTATAGACACGGGCGACCACGTGTGGGTATGGCATCGGGTATTCTGGCAAGGACGGCTTCATCTATCCATATTGTTACGTTCCCCCGGTTGATCAGGCCTTCATTATAGGCCGCCCAATTCCTGACACGGTAGCGTGCCTTCGGCTCACCTGTCTTGTGTATGTCCTTGCACATTTTCTTGTCAAAAATTAAGCAGTTACTCTGGAATCTGACTTGATAGGGGGCTGGCCCCGCGATCGTTGCGCGTAAACGTCAACGGATCTCGCTCGATTTATGCAACAACGCTTATCGACGGGATAATTTCAGGCGATGCTATTGCGTCCTCACACTCGATTTATGCAACAACGCCGTCGCTGGCACCCTGCCTCCGCATTGCCGAAAGTGAGACCTCGTCGGGATCGAGCGTGTAGCGAATCATGTTCCGTTCTCCTGATCGACCGCCCTGCGCCCGGCGGCCTCGGCGATCCGCGCGGCCAGCCCAGAATTACGCATGGTGCGTGTGGCGATCGCCTGCCCCAGCACCGTGCGTGGCCCGATCATCTCCACCCGTGAGCGTGCGCGCGTGATCGCGGTATAGAGCAGCTCGCGCGACAGCACGCGTCCGCACGCGGTCGGCAAGACCAACGCCACCTCGTCGAATTCCGAACCCTGCGATTTGTGGACCGTCATCGCGAAGGCGGTATCGTGTGGCGGCAGCGCGGTCGGCGAGACCGCACGCGCCCGCCCGTCGGAACCGCGGAACCAGACCCGCAGCGCGCCCCGTATATCGGGCAGCGCGATGCCGATATCGCCGTTAAACAAACCGAGCGCATAGTCGTTGCGACTGACCATCACGGGCCGGCCCGCAAACCAGCATGCGCCGACCCCGAGCGGCACGCGCACCACGCGGCGCACCTGGGCGGCAACACGCTGGTTAACCTCGTCTGCGCCGCGCGTGCCGCTGCGGGTGGCGCACAGGATACGGAAGCGGTTCAGCGCATCGAACAGCGGCAGCGGGTCGGGCTCGATCGTGGAGAGCGCGGCGCGCAAGGTTTCGCCATAGGCGTCGAAACCATGCGTGAGACGCTCGATGGTAGCGGAGGACAGCGTATCGCCGCTATCGTCGTAGTAACGCGCGGCGGCCCCGGCTTCGGTCGACAGCACGTCGAATGCGTCTTGCGTCGCGCCGCGGCGGATCGCCAGCGACAGCTGACCGATCGGTGAATCGAGGCCGAAGCGGTAATTGTGCTCGAGCCAGACGACGCAGTCGGCCAGGGGGGAGATGACGCCGGAGGGAAGTGATGGTTCAAATCCGGCATCAGGCACCGAGGCGTGCGCTTCCCGGTTCATCGCGGACCTTGAAGCATCCTGCTCGTCGATCCACCAGGTGTCGAGCCAGGCCAGCTCCTCGGGTTCGATCCAGGCATCGAGCGGCGCACCCGCGGAGCTGTCGGTCAATACGACAGGAAGGGAAGGCGGCTCGACAATCGGTGCCTCGTGGAAAGCGAATAAAGACGCCTGCGCAGGCGACTCGCTCAAATCATCGCACGCCTTGTGCTTGCCACGCGTGGTCACGCGTCGAGTGGACGAAGCCGGTTGAGCAAGCCGCGTCATCGTACCAGGCACAGATCCAACCAGCGCGGGCGGCCTGTCCGCCTCCGCAGGTAACGCCGCCACGAAATCCGCTACCTCGACGCCTAGTACCTCCGCGATGCGCCGACAGCCCGCTGCGCTGAAGGCCGGTCGAGCGCTCAGCTCGGCGAAGACGGCACCCGCTTCGACGGCGGCGAGCTGGTCCTTGTCGCCGAGCAGCACCAGCCGCGTACTCGGCGCCAGCGCGTCGAGTAAGTGGGCGGCGAGCGCCACATCGATCATCGAGGCCTCGTCGACCACTACCAGTTCATAAGGTAGCGGATTGTCGCGATGATGGCGGAAGCGCCCACCCGGCAGCCACCCGAGCAGACGATGAAGCGTGTAGGAGGTTTTCGGCAGGCGCACTACGAGTTCCGGAGGCAAGCCCGAGGCGCACGTATGCAGGGCTTCCTGCATGCGCTGCGCGGCCTTGCCGGTCGGCGCGGCCAGAGCGATCCGCAGAGCCGGCTTCATCTCCACCAGGCAAGCGACCATGCCCACTACGGTAGTAGTCTTGCCAGTGCCTGGTCCGCCGCTGATGATCGTCACGCGCCCACCCAGCGCCACCAGAGTCGCCACACGCTGCCAGTCGATTTCGCCCGCGCGTGGCACTGTGAAGAAGCGGTCCAGGCTCTTGCGCAGCGCGGTGGGCGAGAACGTAGCTTCATCCGCCGGCAAAGCCGCACCCGCGTGTATCATCAGCGCATTGGCTAAGCGCGTCTCGTAATCGTAATAACGCGCGAGATAAAGCCTTCCTTGCCCATCCACCACTAGTGGACAATCGGCGCCGCGCGGCTGGCGCCCGAAGCCGGCCACGCCGCTAGCGGCGAGCTCAGCACGCATCGAGGCGAGCGTAGTGCCGTAGCGCTCGGCCAGCGCCTCCAGTGGGAGGCAGACATGGCCAGTCGTGGTCGCGCGGCTGACCGCGAAGGCGGCGCGCGCAGCCCAGCGCGCGGCATCGGAGGAAGCACCGAGCTGGCGCGACAGCATGCCGATCCGGCGCGCGAAACCCTCGGCCAGAGCGAGCCCAAAATTAGCTGGTTCAGGCAGGCGTTTAGCGCGGTCGCCGATGAAGCCGAACGGTTCGGTCAGGTCCTTCATGCGTGCTCCTTGCGCATCAGCGCGTCGAGCGCCTCCACCAGATCGCGCGAAGGCCGCCGGGTATGCACGCCTGAGGGCCATCCGCCGCTCGACCAGCCGGGACGTACGCCGCGCACGAACAGGTAGAGATAACCCGCCATATGCGTGTCATAGTCGTAGCCTGGCAGACGCACGCGCAAATAGCGATGCAGCGCGACGGTATAAAGCAGCGCCTGCAGATGATAGGCGTGGTTGGCTATCACCGCGTTGAGCGCGACCGGACCATAGGCGTCTGGAGTTGCGCCGAGATGGTTCGACTTCCAATCGACGATCCAGAAGCGGTCGTTATGCTCGACAATCATGTCGATGAAGCCCTTGAAAAAACCCACGAGCGTATCCGATTCGAGCGCCACGTCGGGATAGCCGTGCCCGACTAGCAGCGCGCGCAGCGCCGCGAAATCCAACGCGGCGACCGAGAACAGAAACTCCATCTCGTTCAGGCGTCGACCCGGATCAATCGCTGTGAACCGCATACCGGGTACCAGCTCGGTGGTAACCACATCGGCCAGCATACGCGTCATCATCGTCGGCAACCGCCCGGCCAACTCTGGATCGGCCTCCACCGGTCTCTCCTGCAGTGCGCGCCGCGCAGCTTCGTCCCAGCCGCTTGCGTCGCCGAAGTCGCTCAGCTCGAACAGCCGGTGCAGGCACTCTCCGGCCGCCGCGCCTCGCGGGAAAGCGACGATGTCGTCGGGATCGGGTTGCATGGCATATTCGCCACCGTCGATGCTCGACACCGGCTCGCCGGGGACTGCGAGCGCATCGTGATCAGGACGCAATGTATCGTCTGGCACAGTCGCGATGACTTCCTGTTCGGGCTCGATCGAGGCCATCAGCGAGCTGAAGCTGGTGATGCGCCAAGTGTCGCGCAAAAAGCGCGCGGCCTGACGCGCGCCGCCAAACCGTTCGGCATCGTGGCGGGCCGCCAGCGGCGTGCACACGTTCACGTCAGGCAAGGGCGCGATCGAGATCGGGCCGGTGGCCAAAGCGCGCCAGCTCGCGGCCAGTTCCTCGGCTTCGGGCGGCTGCTCGAGCCAGGCGTCGAAGCCGTGGCCGGCACCACCGACGAGCCAGTTCAGCACGCTGCGGCGCGCCTCGCGCGTAGAGCGCGTCGTCTGGTAGACTCCGGCCACCAGGTAGCAGCGATGCACAGCACGCGTGAGCGCGACATAGACTAGCCGGACTCGTTCGGCCGCCTGCTCCCGCCGTGCCTGCGTCGCAACCCGCTCGGCGCTTGCCTCGTCGCAACCGTAATGGAGCACCGCCGTACCAGCCTCGTCGTGATACTCACGCGCAGCGGGCAACGCATCTTCGCTCGGCTCGTACAGCCGCCCGTCGTTCAGGAACGGGTAAAACACCACCGCGTATTCGAGGCCCTTGGACTTGTGTACGGTGACGATCTGTACCAAGTTGCGATCCGATTCCAACCGTAGCTGCGCATCCTCTCCACCGCCCACCGCGCGCTGCGCGGCCAGCCAACGGAGCGTCGGTGCAATGCCAGGCTGGGCCGAAGCGCGTGTCTGAGTCAACTCGGCCAGGTGGTTGATGTCGGTCAGGCGCCGCTCACCGTCGGTTCCGCCGATCAACCGCTCGGCGATCCGTAGCTCGCGCGCGAGGCTGCGCCACATCACCGCGAAACCGCGTTCGCGCCACAGCAGGCGATAGCGCGAGAAACGCTCGACCCAGCTCATCACATCGGCATCACCGGCTGTCCCACTGTGCGCCGCATCGTTCTTCTTCAGTCGCCACAGCGCCGCAGCGTCGAGCCCAAACCAGTCGGTGGCGAGCGCCGCGCGCAGCCGACGCAGGTCGCCCGGCGTATCGACTGCGGCCAGCACACGCCCGAACTGCTCGGCGTCGAGCGTGGCAAATACCGAGGCCTGCGCGAGCTCGACGCTGCCGATCGCCCAGGCGGCCAGCACGCGCTTGACGATACTGCCCTGCCGGTGGGTCTGCACCAGCACGGCGATGTCGGCCGGCGTGAGCGCCGCCTCGCCGAGCCGTACCGAGCCCTCCTGTGCGCCGCGTATCAGCCGCGCAATCTCGGCGGCGCAGGCCTGCACCGCCTGCCATTGCGCGTCGCGCTTGCCCAGCGCCTCGTCGCCGTCGGGCAGCATCCAGATCCGAAAATCTCCGCTTCCCGCGTGCGGATCGGTGCCGTCGATAAAGGGCGGGCGCTGCCGCATGCCCGCGCGCACTGGTTGATAATCGAGGCCGTCCAGCACGAAGGCGCGCGGGTTCGCGCCGAATATGCGGTTGCAGGCATCGACGATGGCTGGCGTCGAGCGCTGGTTCATTGCCAGCGTGTAGTGTGCGCCAGCCCGCTCGCGTGCGGCTAGGTAGGTGTGTAAGTCAGCCGCGCGGAAGCTATAAATCGCCTGCTTCGGGTCGCCAACCAGGAACAGCGGCCCAGCCGGCGCGAAGATCCGGTCGAAGATCGCGAACTGCAGAGGGTCGGTGTCCTGGAACTCGTCGATCAGCGCGACTGGGTAGCGGCGGCGCAGCGTATCGGCAAGCCTAGGATGCGCTTCGAGCGCGTGATACAGGTTGATGAGCAAGTCGTCGTAGGAGGCCACGCGGCGCGTGCGCTTCTTCTCGGCGAGGCTCGATGGCGCTTCTGCTAGCCAGTCAGCGCTCAGCGCCAGCCAGCGTGCGCGCTGCGCGGCCTCGGCGTCAGCCAGCGCGGCCTTCAGCACCTCAACCGCCTCGAAGAATGGATGCCTGGGCGGGGCACAGCCCTTCTTAGTAGCCTTCTCCAGCAGGGTGCGCGTGAGCTTCAGCGCCGACTTCGGCAAGGTGACCAGTGCCAGCGCGCCAGCCGCTTCGCCGAAGTAAGCGTCCCAAGCAGACAGGGCATCAGTCACCGCTTCGGGCTTATGAGAGCGCTGGTTCAGCGAGGCCTGCGCACGCTCCAGCACGCTGGCGATCGCCGCGCGCTCGGCCTGCCACAGCGCGGCCGCCGTCGCGTGGCTGGCCCGCAGTGCAAAGTCGCAGTCGGTGCCCGGCGCGTACGGATCAGGCAGACCGTCAAAGCGCAGCACGGCTAGCGGTTTCTTCAGGCGCCGCACGAGCTGGATGTCAAGCGCTTCTGGCCCGGCACAATGCACAACTAGCCAGGCCGCGAAGCCGGGATGCACAGCAGCCATCGGCTCGACCCGCGTGCGCCAGAACTCAGTTGCCAGCTCGAATCGCATCGCCGCGTCGTCGGTCTCTATCTCGAAGTCGAAGGGCATAGCGGCCGAGAACGGTGCCTCTTGCAGCGCGTGCTGGCAGAACGCGTGAATAGTGTAGATTGCCGCCTGGTCAAAGCCGGGCAGGGCGCAGCGGATCCGCTTGGCGGCGGTTTCGGCGTCGATCCAGCTGCCCTCGTCGCCCTCGCCGAGGGTAATCTCGAACAGCCGTGCAACAAACGGATCGCCGCCGTCGTCGCCCCTCTCCAGCGCGTGTGCGAGCTGCGCAAGCCGACCACGGATCCGCTTATACAGCTCGGCAGTGGCGACCTTGGTGAAGGTCACCACCAAAATCTGGTCGGCCTTCAGGTCCTGTTCGAGCAACAAGCGCACGTAGAGCGCGCAGATGTGCCAGGTCTTGCCGGTGCCGGCGAAGCCTCGATCTGATTCACCCCGTCAAGCGCGCAGGCAAAGAAGTCGAATTCCTGTGGAACCGGCGCTGTTGTATAAATCGAGTGTGAGGACGTAATGGCATTGACGAGCATAATTTTAGGTGAGACGGACGGATTGCGGACACGAGAGGTCCGTCATACAGTTGATTTCGCCGATGGGCGTTGTTTCATAAATTGAGCGTGAGGACGCAATGGAACGGATTGCAGACCTCGCTCGTCCGCAATCCGTTCGTCTCGCCTAAAATTATGCCTGTCGATGCCATTTCGTCCGCGCGCTCAATATGAAACAACGCCCATCGCCATAGACCTTCAGACCGGTGCTATCGACCAGCAGGTAGATCGGTTCGCTGTCGCGAAGGATCGGCAGTTCGACATCAAGCGTTTTTTCCTGGAGACAGAGCGCGGTGTAATTCGGCAGCGGAAAGCTCAAGAAGGCCAGGGTGCGCAGACTTTGAGTGAAACCTTGTAGAACGCGCAACGTCAGTCGATAGACGGTCTTCACGCCAAGTCATGCCTGTACAGCGATGGGCGTTGTTGCATAAATCTAGCGAGAGCCGATAACGGTTTACGCGCAACGGTCGAGGCCAGCCTCCTCTTATTGATCCGAAATTCGCGTTGAATATCAAGTCAGATTCCAAAGTAACTGCCTAATTTTTCCCAAAAAATGCGCCGGGACATGCACAAGACAGGTGAGACGAAGGCACGCTACCGTGTCAGGAATTGGGCGGCCTATAATGAAGGCCAGATCAACCTGGGGAACATGACGATATGGATAGATGAAGCCGTCCTTTCCAGAATGCCCGACGCCATACCTACGCGTGGTCGTCCACGTCTATACGGCGATACGTTGATTCAGGCATTACTTGCCGTGAAAACCGTCTATCGACTGACGTTGCGCGCCCTGCAAGGTTTCACCCAAAGTCTGCGCGATCTGGCCTTCCCGAGCTTGCTGGTGCCGCATTACACCACGCTCTGTTTCCGGGCAAAAACGCTTGATGTCGAACTGCAGATCCTTTGCGACAACGAACCAGATCCATCTGGTAGTCGACAACACCGGTCTGAGGGTCTATGGCGCAGGTGAATGGAAAGTGCGCCAGCACGGCTACTCGAAGCGGCGCACGTGGCATAATTGATCCACAATTCGCGATCTTGAAATTAGAAAATCTTCCCTCATGTTTCGTCCCTCATGTCTCGTTTTTCCATGCCCCCACATGAGGGACGATTTTCTAATTTCAAGATCGCGAATTGTGGATCAATAAGATGCTCACCGGAAACTGTCTCTGGGCGCGTCACATCGACTCGCAGGCGACCCAAGTCGCCGTTCGCGTCGGCGTAATCAACCGCATGGCGGACCTCGCTCGTCCGCAATCTGTTCCATTGCGTCCTCGCGCTCATTGTACGCAACCACGCCCAACAACGCCCTAAATCTGTGTCTCGAAAAATCGGAGCCACCATATCTTTTACCCGCGCTCCAGCGATCTGGAGAGTCCAACTTTCGATCCACTCCAGCCTCCACGCGCGGCGCGCGTGCCGACAGCCAAGCCGAACCACACACCATGCAAGAACGATACGTACCCGCCGACGTCGAAGCTGCCGTCCAACGTGATTGGCGCGATGCCGACGTTTATCTGACAAAAGAAAATTCTCAAAAGCCGAAGTTCTTTTGCGTGTCGATGCTGCCTTACCCATCCGGCAAGCTGCACATGGGTCACGTACGCAACTATACGATCAACGATGTGATGTACCGCTATCTGCGGATGAACGGCTACAACACGCTGATGCCGATGGGCTGGGACGCGTTCGGCATGCCGGCCGAGAATGCCGCGATAGCCAACGGCGTGCCGCCCGCGAAGTGGACCTACGATAACATCGCCCACATGAAGGGTCAGATGCAGTCGATGGGGCTAGCGATCGACTGGTCGCGTGAGATTTTTACCTGCAAGCCTGACTACTACAAGTGGAACCAATGGCTGTTTTTGAAGATGCTCGAGAAGGGCATCGCTTACAAGAAGACGGGTACTGTCAACTGGGATCCAGTTGATCAGACCGTGCTAGCCAACGAACAGGTGATCGATGGGCGCGGCTGGCGTTCGGGGGCGCTAATCGAGAAGCTCGAAATCCCGATGTACTATCTGCGCATCACGCAGTACGCCGACGAACTGCTCGACGACCTCCATGGTCTGGGCTGGCCCGAGCGCGTCAAAATCATGCAGCAGAACTGGATCGGCAAGAGCTTCGGCGTGAACTTCGGCTTCCCATATGAACTTGACGGCGAGCAAAAGCTGCTGCGCGTGTTCACCACCCTCGCTGAAACCATCATGGGCGTGACTTTCTGCTTGGTGGCAGCCGAGCACCCGCTCGCCGCGCGTCTGGCCGAGGGCCGTCCCGAGCTGCTCGCTTTCATCGAGGAGTGTAAGCAGGGCGGCGTGGCCGAGGCCGACATAGCCACGATGGAAAAGAAAGGTGTGGCCACCGGCTTTTCAGTCAAACATCCGCTCACTGGCGAGCCGGTACCTGTGTGGATCGGTAACTACGTACGGATGAGCTACGGCGAGGGTGCCGTGATGGGTGTTCCGGCGCACGATGAGCGCGATTTCGCGTTCGCCAACAAGTATGGCCTGCCGATGCGGCAGGTGATCGCCGTCGAGGGCGAGACCTGGTCGCGCGAGGCCTGGCAGGCGTGGTACGGCGACAAGTCGAAGGGCGTCAACGTCAACAGCGGCAAGTACGACGGCTTAGGCCATGCGGCGGCAGTCGACGCTGTGTCGGCCGACCTCAACGCGGGCGGCTTCGGCGAGAAGCAGGTCACCTGGCGCCTGCGCGACTGGGGCGTGTCGCGCCAGCGCTACTGGGGCACGCCGATCCCGATCATCCACTGCCCGTCTTGCGGCGACGTGCCGGTTCCCGAGGTGGATCTGCCGGTGGTGCTCCCCGAGGATTTGGTGCCAGACGGTACTGGCAACCCCCTGGCGAAATCGGAAGCCTTCCTGAACTGCCACTGTCCGAGGTGCGGCGCGCTGGCTAAACGCGAAACCGATACCATGGATACTTTCATCGATTCATCCTGGTACTTCTCGCGCTACACGGCACCTGACGCGACGACCATGGTCGATGCGCGCACCGATTACTGGATGCCGATGGACCAGTATATCGGCGGCATTGAGCACGCGATCCTGCACCTGCTGTACTCGCGTTTCTGGACCAAGGTGATGCGTGACTTGGGCCTGGTGAAGTTCAGCGAGCCGGCCAGGAACCTGCTCACGCAGGGCATGGTTCTCAACGAGACCTTCTACCGCGAGAATTCTAGCGGCAAGAAGAGTTGGTTTAACCCGACCGACGTGACCGTCACGCACGACGACAAGGGCCGCCCGGTCGGTGCAGTGGTCAATAGCGACGGCCAGCCGGTGGTGCTAGGCGGCATTGAGAAAATGTCGAAGTCGAAGAATAATGGCATCGATCCGCAACTACTGATCAACCAGTACGGCGCTGATACGGCCCGGCTGTTCACCATGTTCGCGGCACCGCCCAAGCAGCAGCTCGAGTGGTCGAATACCGGCGTGGCAGGCGCGAATCGCTTCCTGCGCCATGTCTGGGCCTTCGCCTCGGCCAACCGCGAGGTGCTGGTGGCGCGTGATGTGCTCGACGACGCCGCGCTCGACGAGACTGCCAAGGCGCTGCGTCGTAAAATCCACGCTGTGCTGAAGCAGACCGATTTCGACTACCAGCGCTTGCAGTACAACACTGTGGTGTCGGGCGCGATGAAGATGCTCAACGCGATCGAGGGTGCCAAGGATGCCCCGGGCACGGTGCTGCGCGAGACCTACGGGATCCTGCTGCGCGTGCTGTACCCGGTGGTGCCGCACTTGACCTTTGCGCTGTGGCAGGAACTTGCCTATGCCGATGAATTCGGCACGTTGCTCGACGCGCCCTGGCCAAAGGTTGACGAGACTGCGCGCGAGCAGGCCGAGATCGAGCTAGTGTTGCAGATCAACGGCAAGGTCCGCGGCGCAGTCAAAGTTGCGAAGGACGCTAGCCGCGAAGTGATTGAGGCGGTCGCGCTCGCCGACGAGGCGTTTGCGAAGTTCGGCGAGGGCAAGTTGGCGAAGAAGGTGATCCTCGTGCCGGGCCGTCTCGTCAACGTCGTGGTCTGAAGCGCAGTAGGAACCAAGGAGCCAAGGTGGTCTTCAGATTGTTTTTGATGGCCATGGGCAGTGCGGTGTTACTGTCCGCATGCGGCTTCCAGCTAAGAGACACGCAGGACTACCCGTTCAAACACCTACTGATCGTGGGTGCACCACCGGTGGTGGCCGTGCGCCTGACGCGGATGATCGAAGGCGGTAGCGATACCAAAATAGTTCAGACCCAGGGTGATGCCGACGCGATCCTGCGCGTGGCCGAGGCGCACGGTACCGGAACGCTGACGCTGGACGAATTCGGTACGGTCGAAGAATACCAGCTCAACTATTCGCTGAGCTACACGCTAGCCACTAAGGATGGTGCTCTACTGATCGAGCCGAGCATGATCTCGCTGAACCGCGCCATGACCTATAACGCGCAGTTCGTGCAGGCTAAGGCGCAAGAAAGCGACATCCTGTGCGCCGACATGCAGAACGATGCCGTCGATCAACTTATGCGCCGTCTGTCGGTGGTGCACACGCTGACGCCCAGGTCGTTCGAGGTAGTGCCTCCGGCTGGCATCGCGCCGCCCCCGCCGCTGTGAGGTGCCGCGGCTTGTCCTAATCTATTTCTTCCGACTGCTGAGCGTTCGAATCGATGCAATTGCGACTTGAGGCGCTGGAGCCACACCTGGCGAAGGGGCTCGCCGGCTTCTACATTGTCTACGGCGAAGAACTGTTGCTGGCCCAGGAGGCCTGCGACCGAATTCGCGCCGCCGCGCGTGCGGCTGGGTTCACCGAGCGTTCGGTGTTCACGGTTGAGCGAAGCTTCGACTGGAGCTCGCTGCTGGGCGCGAGCCAGGCAATATCGCTGTTCGGCGAACGCCAGCTGATCGAGTTGCGGATTCCCACGGGCAAGCCGGGCAAGGAAGACGTCGACGCGTTGAAGACTTTAGCCGCCGCGGGCAATCCCGACGTGCTGATGCTGATTACGCTTCCGAGGCTCGATGCCATCACGCAAAAGTCGGCTTGGTTCACCGCGCTTAGTAACCGCGGCATAGCCTTAAAGATCGACCCGGTGGATCGAGCGAAACTGCCGCACTGGATCGTCCAGCGACTTGCCGCGCAGGGCCAGTACGTGGCCGCAGGCGACGATGGTCAGCGCACGTTGCAGTTCATCGCCGAGCGCGTCGAAGGCCACCTGCTAGCCGCGCACCAGGAGATCCAAAAGCTCGGGCTACTCTATCCGTCTGGCACGCTGGCCTTTGAGCAGGTGCAGGATGCCGTGCTCAATGTAGCGCGCTATGACGTTTTCAAGCTCAACGAGGCGATGCTGGCTGGTGATGCTGGCCGGCTGTCGCGCATGATCGACGGCCTAAAGAGAGAAGGCGAAGCACTCATGCTGGTGCTATGGGCCGTGGTCGAGGAATTGCGTACGCTGCTGCGCATCAAGCGCGGAATTGAAGTCGGCAAGCCGCTCGCCGTACTTATGCGCGAGAATCGCGTCTGGGGGCCGCGCGAGCACCTGATCGGGCCGACCTTGGCGCGCGTCACGGAGCCGGTGCTCGAAAAGGCACTGGCGCTAGCCGCTAGGCTAGACCGCCAGGTCAAGGGCCTGTCCAGTTCCACACCGGGCCTGCCGCGCGCTGACGAGCTACCGCCCGATCCCTGGGACGGGCTGTTCCAGCTCGCTATGACGGTTTCCGGCGTGCAGGGCGCGGCGGCACGTCCGGGTGCGGGGTCGCGTCGCCCTGCCTGATCGGGCCTCGCCCGACGCTCGCACTCGCAGGGCATACAATTATTTTTTGGACGCAGCCCACGGGCAGGCTAGTGATCACGCCAAGGGCTTTCGCCGCCAGCGCGCAGCGGTCTTTCTGAATGTGGGTTTTATGATAGATATCGATCAATACATGACGGATGTCGGTCGCCGTGCACGGCAAGCCTCGCGCGCGATCGCGCGGGCCGATCCGGCGTCCAAGAATACCGTGCTGGCCGCAATCGCCACGGCGATCGAGCGCGAGGCAGCTACGCTGCAGACCGCCAACGCGCATGACGTCAAGTTCGCGCGCGCAAACGGCCAGGACGCCGCCTTCGTCGATCGTCTGACGCTGTCGGACAAGGTGCTGAACGCCATGATCGAGGGTCTTCGCCAAATCGCGGCGCTGCCCGACCCGGTCGGCGAGATCTCGAATCTAAAGTTCCGCCCGAGCCGGATCCAGGTTGGCCAGATGAGGGTACCGCTCGGCGTGATCGGCATCATCTACGAATCGCGACCGAACGTGACGATCGACGCGGCCGCGCTGTGCTTGAAGTCCGGAAATGCCACCATCCTGCGTGGTGGTTCCGAGGCGCTGGAATCGAATATGGCGCTGGCGAGGCTGATCGGCGAGGCGCTCGCCACGGCAGGGCTTCCGACCGATACGGTACAGGTGGTGGCCACCGCCGACCGCGCAGCGGTCAGCAAGCTGATCACGATGACCGAGCATGTCGACGTGATCGTGCCGCGCGGAGGCAAGAGCCTGATCGAGAGACTTATGAAGGACGCACGCGTGCCGATGATCAAGCACCTCGACGGCATCTGCCACGTCTATGTGGACGATCGCGCCGATCTCGCCAAGGCCCTCACCGTCTGCGACAACGCCAAGACGCATCGCTACGGCACCTGTAACACTATGGAAACACTGCTGGTCGCGCGCGGCATCGCGGCCACCGCGCTGCCGCAGCTAGGCCGCCTGTATCGCGAGCAGTCTGTCGAGCTGCACGTCGACGCGACCGTCCGGGCTGTGCTGGCCGAGGCCGGCGTCGCGCCGCTGGTCGATGCTATCGAGGAAGACTGGCGCACTGAGTACCTGGCGCCGGTGCTAGCGATCAAAGTAGTTGACGGCCTCGATGCGGCGATCGAACACATCAACACCTACGGCTCCGCGCATACCGATGCGATCGTCACCGAAGACCATGACCGCGCGATGCGTTTCCTGCGCGAGGTCGATTCGGCTAGCGTGATTGTCAACGCCTCGACGCGCTTTGCGGACGGCTTCGAATACGGCCTGGGTGCTGAGATTGGTATCTCGAACGACAAGCTACATGCACGCGGCCCAGTCGGGCTCGAGGGCCTGACCTCATTGAAATACGTCGTGCTCGGGCACGGCGAAGGCCGGCAGTAATCACAAACGCTGCTAAAGGCTCCAGCAATCACACTTCAGCCAAAACAGACGGACTATTCGATGACATACCTCTGGGTCAAAACCTTCCACATCGTACTGATCGCCGCGTGGTTCGCCGGCTTGTTCTACCTGCCGCGCATCTACGTGAACCTTGCCATGGAGACCGATCCCAGCGCGGTACGCCGTCTGCTGACAATGGCGCGCAAGCTATTCCGCTTCATGAACTTTCTCGCCGTGCCGGCGTTGGCCTGCGGAGCATGGCTCTGGCTGGTGGCCGAGGTCGGTCGTGGGCAGGGCTGGATCCACGCCAAGCTGACGATCGTGCTGATGCTGATCGTCTATCACTTCTACTGCGGGCATCTGCTGCGCGCGTTCGAGCGCAGCGAGAACCGCCGCAGCAACCGCTGGTATCGATTCTTCAACGAGCTTCCAGTGTTTGGCATGCTCGGCGCGGTCGCGCTGACCATCATCAAGCCCTTCTGAATCTACGCGACGGGAGCTGGAACTTTTTAATCCGCAATTCGTGATCAATAGCGTGCCGCGTGGTGCGTCACCCACCTTCAGGCACTCTATCGCGCCCGTTTTCTTTACCCCCACGGATTCCCTTGGATAGGGGGCACGCGGCCTCGCATGCCGCTGCGCATTCCTCCAGGCATCGTTCGTTGCGCCTTCCTAGCACGCTCCGGCACTCACCGCCGCGCTCGTCCGAGCCGATACGGCGCCGCACGATCGCGGCCTTGGCGCGGTCAAGCCTATTCACTAATTCGGGCCCGCGCTGCAACGCCATGCCGACCGCCAGGATGTCGCCGATCGACAAATGCGACATATGCGAAGTCATCGGCGAGAACACGTCGGTTTCCTCGGCGATGTTCGAGGCCAGATTGATCGAGGCGACCTCGGCCAGCGGAGAATGGCTGTGGGTGATTGATACCACCTTGGCACCGCCGGCCAGCGCAGATTCCGCAGCCTCCACGATGTCGCGCGTGCGGCCCGTGTTGGAGATCGCCACCACGATGCCCTGCGGGCCCAACAGGGCGGCCGACATCGAGAAGATATGCGGATCGGAATAGGCCACGCTCGGCACGCCGAGCCGAAAGAACTTGTGCTGGATGTCCTGCGCGGCAATGCCCGAGCTGCCCGCGCCGTAGAACTCGATGCGTGACGCACGTGTGAGCAGGGCGACGGCCTCGGCCACGGTGCCAGCCGACAGGTTGTTGCGGACCTCGATCAGCGCGCCGATGGTGCGATCGACCACCTTGATGATAATGCCGGGCACTGGCTCGTCGGGCTCGACGTTGCGATATACGGAAAGCACACCCGGTGCGAGGCTCTGTGCCAGCCGGATCTTGAATTCGCGGAAGCCGCTGTAGCCCAGCGCCTGGCAGAAGCGCGCGATGGTCGGCTGGCTGACGCCGGCACGTGTCGACAGGTTGGTCATCGACAGATTGAGAATCTCGTACGGCGCGGCCAGCACATGATCGGCGAGTTTCTGCTCGGATGGGCGCAATTGCGTACGCAGCGCTTCGATTCGAGGAAGCATCGACGGCTCGTAGCAGAAAAGTCAAATAGTAGTTTGACAAAAAACTTGTAGAAAAACTACAGAAATTTATAATATATTCTACAGGAATATCAAATGATATAAAGGTTTCTACTAATGAATGGCGTTGTTGCATAAATCGAGTGTGAGGACGCCATGGCATCGACGGGCATAATTTCAGACGATACGAACGGATTGCGGACGAGCGAGGTCCGCCATACGGTTGATGACGCCGACGCGAACGGCGACCTCGGTCGCCTGCGCCTCGATGTGACGCGCCCAGAGACAGTTGCCGGTGAGGGTCTTGAACCGATGCATCGCATTCTCGGCAAGCGATTGCCGATGGTAACCACTGTCTTGCTTCCATTCTCGACGACCGTCACGGGCAATTGCATCAACCGCGCCATCGCCACGCCGCACCGGGCATATCCGCTGGCCAATGAAGGCACCCTCGCGTGGCAGAATCGAAGGAATAGCACTGCGTGCAGCAATGCCCGCATGGCATGGCTTGGTGTCGTAGGCACCGCCGATGACATCGATTTGTTCTTCGCGCGTGGAATCTGGTCGAGCAACTTGGCCCGCGCGTCACCATCAGGCACATTCTGATGCGTCATTAGCACGGCATGCACTTGACCCGTATTCGCATTGAGCGCGAGATGGACTTTACGCCACGTGCGCCGCTTCGAGTAGCCGCGCTGGCCACCTTCCATTCACCTTCGCCACAGATCTTCAGACCGGTGCTGTCGACAACCAGATGGATCTGGTTCGTTGTCGCGAAGGATCGGCAGTTCGACATCAAGCGTTTTTGCCCGGCGAAAGAGCGTGGTGTAATTCGACACAGCAAGCTCTGGAAGGCCAAATCACGTAGACTTTGGGTGAAACCTTGCAGGGCGCGCAACGTTAGTCGATAGACGGTCTTCACGCCAAGTAATGCCTGAATCAAAGCATCGCCGTATAAACACGGGCGACCACGTGTGGGTATGGCGTCGGGTATTCTGGCAAGGACGGCTTCATCTATCCATATCGTCACGCTCCCTCGGTTGATCAGGCCTGCATTATATAGGCCGACCAATTCCTGACATGGTAGCGTGCCTTCGGCTCACCTGTCTTGTGTATGTCCTTGCGCATTTTCTTGGAAAAATTAGGCAGTGACTCTGAAATCTGACTTGATAGGGGGCTGGCCGGCGCGCGGTGCGCGTAAACGTCAATGGCTTTCGCTCGATTTATGCAACAACGCCCTAATGAACCAAGAATTTTAGCAAGCTTATGCGGCATGAACAACAATATGTTGTGTCGCAATATTGCTGTTATGTAGTTTTTCTACTAAACTTTGCCCAGCTTGGTCGATTAATCCAGCTAGATTTCCCCCACGATTCCATCTGCCGGCGCCGCCGGCCACAGAGGAAAATGAAATGAACGCGTCCCACCCCGTGACCGAGTGAGCGAAGAATGAGGGTGGATCCTCACGGGCCAACGGCATCGGTGTGCCCTGGTGGAAAATGCACGCATTTTCCGGCAACCGGAGGATCCACGATGAACAGTATGGCCGTAGGTGTCGACATCGCCAAGCAGGTATTCCAAGTGCATTAACGTTGACCGGGAAACTGGCGAGATCGTGAACAAGGCAATCAAGCGAGCGAAATTTCTTGAGCACTTCGCGAACTGTGCAGCGGCGTTGTTGCATAAATCGAGCGTGAGGACACAAGGGCATCGACGGGGCGTTCGTTGCATAAATCGAGCCAGATCCGTTGACGTTTACGCGCGACGATCGCGGGGCCAGCCTCCTATCAAGTCAGATTCCAGAGTAACTGCCTAATTTTTGCCAAGAAAATGCGCAGGGACATACACAAGAAAGGTGAGCCGAAGGCACGCTACCATGTCAGGAATTGGGCGGCCTATAATGAAGGCCTGATCAACCGGGGGAACGTAACAATATGGATAGATGAAGCCGTCTGGATAGATGCAGCCGTCCTTGCCAGAATACCCGATGCCATACCCACACGTGGTCGCCCGTGTCTATACGGCGATACGCCTGATTCAGGCATTACTTGGCGTGAAGACCATCTATCGACTGACGTTGCGCGCCCTGCAAGGTTTCACCCAAAGTCTGTGCGATCTGGCCTTCCCGAGCTTGCCGGTGCCGAATTACACCACGCTCTGTCGCCGGGCAAAAACGCTTGATGTCGAACTGCTGATCCTTCGTGACAACGAACCGATCCATCTGGTTGTCGACAGCACCGGTCTGAAGGTCTATGGAGAAGGTGAATGGAAGGTGCGCCAGCACGGCTACTCGAAGCGGCGCACATGGCGTAAAGTCTATCTTGCGCTCAACGCGAATACAGGTCAAGTGCATGCCGCGCTAATGACGAATCAGAATGGCGTTGTTGCATAAATCGAGCGAGATCCGTTGACGTTTACGCGCAATGGTCGCGGGGCCAGCCTCCTATCAAGTCAGATTCCAGAGTAACTGCCTAATTTTTGCCAAGAAAATGCGCAAGGACATACACAAGAAAGGTGAGCCGAAGGCACGCTACCGTGTCAGGAATTGGGCGGCCTATAATGAAGGCCTGATCAGCCGGGGGAACGTAACAATATGGATAGATGAAGCCGTCCTTGCCAGAATGCCCGATGCCATACCCACACGTGGTCGCCCGTGTGTATACGGCGATACGCTGATTCAGGCATTACTTGGCGTGAAGACCGTCTATCGACTGACCTTGCGCGCCCTGCAAGGTTTCACCCAAAGTCTGCGCGATTTGGCCTTCCCGAGCTTGCCGGTGCCGAATTACACCACGCTCTGTCGCCGGGCAAAAACGCTTGATGTCGAACTGCCGATCCTTCGTGACAATGAACCGATCCATCTGGTTGTCGACAGCACCGGTCTGAAGGTCTATGGAGAAGGTGAATGGAAGGTGCGCCAGCACGGCTACTCGAAGCGGCGCACGTGGCGTAAAGTCCATCTCGCGCTCAACGCGAATACAGGTCAAGTGCATGCCGCACTAATGACGAATCAGAATGTGGCTGACGGTGACGCTCTGGCCAAGTTGCTCGACCAGATTCCACGCGAAGAACAAATCGATGTCATCGGCGGTGACGGTGCCTACGACACCAAGCCATGCCATGCGGCCATTGCTGCACGCAGTGCTATTCCTTCGATTCCGCCACGCGAGGGTGCCGTTCATTGGCCAGCGGATATGCCCGGTGCGGCGTGGCGTAATGGCGCGGTTGATGCAATTGCCCGTGACGGTCGTCGAGAATGGAAGCAAGACACTGGCTACCACCGGCGATCGCTTGCCGAGAATGCGATGTATCGGTTCAAGATCCTCACCGGCAACTGTCTCTGGGCGCGTCACATCGAGGCGCAGGCGACCGAGGTCGCCATTCGCGTCGGTGTCATCAACCGTATGGCGGACCTCGCTCGTCCGCAATCTGTTCGTATCGCCTGAAATTGCCCGTCGATGCTATTGCGTCCTCACACTCGATTTATGCAACAACGCCCCGTGCAGCCTGTCTTATCGGGATGGAGGCATGTGGTGGGGCTTACCATTGGGCGCGGCACCTGACACAGATGGGGCATGAGGTCAGGCTGATGCCAGCCGAGTTCGTGCAGGCGTTCAATATCCGTAACAAGAACGATGCGGCAGATGCCCGGGCGATCTGGCTGGCGGTACAGCAGCCGAGCAAGCCGGTGGCAGTGAAGACCGAGATGCAGCAGGCGATGTTGGCGTTGCACCGGATGCGCGAGCAGTTGGTGAAATTTCGCACGATGCAGATGAACGGACTGCGAGGCCTGCTGACGGAGTACGGCGAGGTGATGAGCAAGGGGACGGGCAAAGCTGGACAAGGAAATACCGTGCGCGCTCGGTCGAATCGCGGAGCGCTTGCCTGCCGCACTGATCGACACATTGCGCGAGCAATGGAGCGGATTGGCGAAGCTTGACGAGCAGATCGCGGAAATCGAATGTCGGATGCGAGAATGGAAGAAAGAAGACAAGGGTGTGAAGGCGATTAGCGAGATACCCGGCGTAGGTTTGCTGACAGCCACCGCAGCGGTAGCGATGATGGGCGACCCGAAGGCGTTCAGTTTGGGGCGGGAGTTTGCAGCGTGGGCGAGCCTGGTGCCAAAGCAGAGCGGCTCAGGCGGTAAGGTGAACCTGCACGGGATCAGCAAGAGGGGCGACGCGTATCTGCGCACGCTACTGATCCACGGTGCACGAAGCGTGCTGACGCATGCGAAAGAGCCCGGTGAATGGATCGAGCAGATGAAAAAGCGCCGACCGCCGAATGTGGTGATTGTCGCATTGGCCAACAAGATGGCGCGAACGATCTGGGCAGTACTCGCCCATGACCGACCGTACCGGAAGGACTACGTGAGCGTGAAACCGGCCTGATCGGACACGCGAAGTAGAAGATCAACGTTTAACACAGGGTGAACGTCGAAAGGTTGCGCGGCAATCGAGTGTGATGACAAGCCAGGTAGGACCGGGACTCGCTAAACCTGTATACGGGCAAGAGCGTCGAGCTCGCCAGGAGAATGAGGTGCGAGTCAGCGAATTTCATAGGGGCCCGCAGCGGCAGTACCGGCTGCATCAAGGCCGGATATAGAGCTGCAGCCCATCCTGTCCGTCTGAACACACGAAAACTGTTGCAAACGGGACGCGTTCATATAGCCCGTATGGCCTCGCTGCATCCCGCCCTACTCAACGTAACCGAGCGCGTGATCGCGCGCAGCCATTCCACTCGCACCGCCTATCTCGATCGCATCACCGCCGCCCAGGATCGCTTTCCGGCGCGCGGTGCGCTGTCCTGCGCTAACCTCGCGCACGGCTTCGCCGGCATGGAAGGCAACGACAAGTTCGTGATCAAGGCGATCCGCAAGCCGAACATCGGCATTGTGTCCTCGTACAACGAGATGCTGTCGGCCCATGCGCCGTATCTAAACTATCCCGAGATCATCAAGGCGGCTGCGCGCGAGAACGGTGGCGTGGCGCAGTTCGCGGGCGGCGTGCCGGCGATGTGCGACGGTCTCACACAGGGCAACCCAGGCATGGAACTGTCGCTGTTCTCGCGCGAGACGATCGCGATGAGCACTGCGATCGCGCTGACGCACAACATGTTCGACGCCGCGCTGTGCCTAGGCATCTGCGACAAGATCGTGCCGGGCCTGCTGATCGGCGCGCTGCAGTTTGGCCACTTGCCGACCATCTTCGTGCCGGCCGGCCCAATGACGAGCGGCCTGTCAAACGACGACAAGGCAAAGATCCGTCAGCAGTTCGCCACTGGTCAAGTGGGCCGCGACGTGCTGCTCGAGTCCGAAGCGGCCGCGTACCACGGTCACGGCACCTGCACCTTCTACGGCACCGCCAACAGCAACCAGATGCTGATGGAGGTGATGGGCCTGCACCTTCCGGGATCGGCCTTCGTCCACCCGCATACGCCGCTGCGTGACGCGTTGACAGCCGCCGCCACGCGCCGCGTGCTTGACTTCACCGTCGAGCGCGGTAACTACACGCCGATCGGGCATGTGGTCGACGAGAAGGCGGTAGTCAATGGCATCGTCGCGCTGCTGGCCAGCGGTGGCTCGACCAACCACACCATGCACCTGGTTGCGATCGCGCGCGGCCGGCATCCTGATCGACTGGGACGATTTCGATCACCTCTCAGCGGCGGTGCCGCTGCTGGCGAAGATCTACCCGAACGGCAAGGCCGACGTGAACCACTTCCACGCGGCCGGCGGAGTGGCCTTCCTAATGCGCAACCTGCTAGAGGGCGGCCTGCTGCACGAGGATGTCAACACCGTGGCCGGCAAGGGTCTCGCGCACTACACCTTTGAGCCCAAGCTGCTCAACGGCAAGCTCGAATGGGTACCCGGCGTGGCCAAGAGCGGTGACGCCAAGGTTTTACGCCCAATCGGCGAGCCGTTCGCGCCCGACGGTGGTCTACGACTGATGCAGGGGTGCCTGGGCCGCGGTGTGATCAAGATCTCCGCGGTGGCACCCGAGCACCGCAAAGTGGTCGCATCGGCCATCGTATTTGAATCGCAGGAAGCCGTGCAGGCCGCCTTTGGCGCCGGCGAGCTCAGCCGCGACTTCGTCGCTGTGGTGCGCTTCCAGGGTGCACGCGCCAACGGCATGCCCGAGCTGCACTGTTTGACGCCGCTGTTCAGCGTGCTACAAGATCAGGGCTTCCATGTCGCGCTGGTCACCGACGGGCGCATGTCGGGTGCTTCAGGCAAGGTTCCTGCGGTGATCCATGTCTCACCCGAAGCGTTGCTCGACGGCCCGCTGGCCAAGGTCCGAAGCGGCGATACTATCGTGATTGACGCGCAGGCCGGTGTACTTGATGTCGATATCGACGCCAACGAATGGCTCGCGCGCGAGTTGGCGCGACCGACTCACCAGGTCGATAACGAGGTTGGCCTTGGCCGCGAGCTATTCGGCGTGTTCCGCGCAGCGGCAATGCCGGCCGAGGTGGGTGCCTCGGTGTTCGGCGCGCTGGTTGGCGAAACCACGTACGTCGACGCTAGTGTAGCGCACTAAGCACTTGGAGGCGAGTGTAAATTCATCGTGAGGAGGCTGTTGACTTTCTCGGCAATTGGCGTTGTTGCATAAATCGAGCGAGATCCGTTGACGTTTACGCGCAACGGTCGCGGGGCCAGCGCCCTATCAAATCAGATTCCATAGTAACTGCCTATTTTTTGCCAAAAAATGCGCAAGGACATACACGAGACAGGTAAGCCGAAGACACGCTACCGTGTCAGGAATTGGGCGGCCTACAATGAAGGCCCGATCAACCGGGGGAACGTAACAATATGGATAGATGAAGCCGTCCTTGCCAGAATACTTGATGCCATACCCGCACGTGGTCGCCCGTGTCTATACGGCGATACGCCTGATTCAGGCATTACTTGGCGTGAAGTCAGTCTATCGACTGACGTTGCGCGCCCTGCAAAGTTTCACCCAAAGTCTGCGCGATCTGGCCTTCCCGAGCTTGCCGGTGCCGAATTACACCACGCTCTGTCGCCGGGCAAAAACGCTTGATGTCGAACTGCCGATCCTTCGTGACAATGAACCGATTCATCTGGTTGTCGACAGCACCGGTCTGAAGGTCTATGGAGAAGGTGAATGGAAAGTGCGCCAGCACGGCTACTCGAAGCGGCGCACGTGGCGTAAAGTCCATCTCGCGCTCAACGCGAATACGGGTCAAGTGCATGCCGTGCTAATGACGAATCAGAATGTGGCTGACGGTGACGCTCTGGCCAAGTTGCTCGACCAGATTCCACACGAAGAACAAATCGATGTCATCGGCTGTGATGGTGCCTACAACACAAAGCCATGCAATGCGGCCATTGCTGCACGCAGTGCTATTCCTTCGATTCCGCCACGCGAGGATGCCGTTCATTGGCCAGCGGATATGCCCGGTGCGGCGTGGCGTAATGGCGCGTTTGATGCAATTGCCCGTGACGGTCGTCGAGAATGGAAGCAAGAAAGTGGCCACCACCGGCGATCGCTTGCCGAGAATGCGATGTATCGGCTCAAGACCCTCACCGGCAACTGTTTCTGGGCGCGTCACATCGACTCTCAGGCGACCGAGGTCTCCGTTCGGGTCGGCGTCATCAACCGTATGGCGGACCTCGCTTGTCCGCAATCTCCGTTCGTATCGCCTGAAATTATCCCGTCGATGCTATTGCGTCCTCACACTCGATTTATGCAACAACGCCCCTCTGTGGGAATAAAACCGCCGACCGGGACCAACGGCGTGCGTGGCGGCTGAAGGTTGTCGAGGGGCATGGAGCGGCGGGGCCGCTGTGCAACGCGCACAGTTCCCTCCGCCCAGCCCCTGGTCTTTGGCACGATTCTTGGGCGGCTCAAGCGAGCCTTCTGGCGAGATGTTAAAGTGCCGCTGCCGTCTTCAATTCCGATGGGTGGTGTGCGTGGCAGCGAACCGCCATGCCTGCTTCCTGGCATCCATATCGATCAAGATGATTTCCAGCCACACCGACTTGCTGCAGCAACGCCTTGACGTGCTGGCATCCGGGCCCTCACGTGAGCGTCTGGTTGACGGTCTGCGGGGCATCGAAAAGGAAAGTCTGCGCGTGACGCCCGACGGCGTGATCGCGATAACACCCCATCCGCGCGCGCTGGGTTCCGCGCTTACCCATCCCTCGCTGACAACCGATTATTCCGAGGCGTTAATCGAGTTAATCACGCCAGCCGAGCGCGATGTTGCGCTCACGCTCGAGCGGCTCGACCAGCTGCATCGGGAGGTGTATGCCGCGCTCGGCGAGGAGATGCTGTGGAACGAATCGATGCCCGGCACGCTGCCGGTCGACGATGAGATCCCGATCGCCGACTACGGCAGTTCGAACATCGGTCGTTTGAAAACCATCTATCGGCGAGGCTTGGCCTATCGCTACGGTCGCAGCATGCAGTGTATCGCCGGTATCCACTACAACTACTCGCTGCACGAAGACATCTGGCTGCGCCTGCGCGAGCACGCGCAATCGGCGGCCAGCCTAGTTGATTACCAGTCAGAACGGTATCTCGCGCAGATCCGTAATTTCCGTCGTACCAGCTGGCTGCTGATGTATCTGTTTGGCGCTTCTCCGGTACTCGACAAGGCCTTCTTGCGCGGGCGCGACAGCACGCTGGAAAGTTTTTTCAACGCGACCAAGCGACACCGGCCTTACGCGACCAGCCTGCGCATGAGCGATCTGGGTTATTCCAACACCACAGCGCAGGCAGCGCTAGTGGTGGACTATAACTCACTCGATGCCTACCTCAATGCGCTGTCGAAGGCGGTCAGCGAGCCGTATCCAGCCTACGAAGCAATCGGCACGCATCGCGACGGCGAGTGGATCCAGCTCAGTACCAACGTGCTGCAGATCGAGAACGAGTTCTACTCGACGATCCGCCCGAAGCGTGTAACTTATTCCGGCGAGCGGCCATTGTGTGCGCTTGCCTCGCGTGGCGTGCAGTACATCGAGGTGCGCTGTCTCGATATCGATCCGTTCGAGCCGACGGGGATCGCGCTGGACACGGCGCGTTTCATGGATGCGTATCTGCTGGTGTGTGCGCTTGATGACAGCGCGCAGCTCGAATGCGATGCGTCTCGTGAGGCCGATGCGAATTTCGACCGCGTGACGATGGAAGGGCGTAAGCCGGGGCTGGAGCTGGTGCGCGACGGCGCGGCAATCTCGATGCGTGACTGGGCCGGGGAAGTGTTCGTAAAGATCGAGGCAGCAGTGCGCGTACTTGATGAGATTCGTGGCGATGACGTGCATGCGCGCGCGGTGGCAGCGCAGCGTGTCAAGCTCGACGATCCAGATTTGACGCCTTCCGCGCGGGTGCTGCGTGAGATGCGGGAACGAGGGGAGTCATTTCTTGATTTCGCGCGGCGACAGAGCAAAGCGCATGCGGCTTACTTCCGCGCACGACCGCTTGACACAAAGGCGGCGGAGGAAGCCAAGCGGCTCGTGGAGAAGTCGCTGGCCGAGCAGGCAGAGCTCGAAGGCAAGGATAATAGTAGGTCTTTCGATGGGTTCGTAGCGGCGTATCGGGCTTATAGGCGTTGTTGCATAAATCGAGCGTGAGGACGCAATGGAACGGATTGCGGACCTCGCTCGTCCGCAATCCGTTCATATCGCTTGAAATTATTGATCCGAAATTCGTGATCAATATGCCCGTCGATGCCATTGCGTCCTCGCGCTCGATTTATGCAACAACGCCGTTCTCATCACCCGTCTTCATCTCGCGGCGAATACGGCTCATGACTCTGGCCACCTGGCGAGAGTCTGATTTTAGTTGGCGGGCCTTGGCTTTGGCTCGAAACGATCCGTCTTCATCGAGGCGTTGTTGCATAAATCGAGCGAGATCCGTTGACGTTTACGCGCAACGCTCGCGGGGGCAGCCTCCTATCAAGTCAGATTTCAGAGTAACTGCCTAATTTTTTACAAGAAAATGCGCAAGGACATACACAAGAAAGGTGAGCCGAAGGCACGCTACCGTGTCAGGAATTGGGCGGCCTATAATGCAGGCCTGATCAACCGGGGGAACGTAACAATATGGATAGATGAAGCCGTCCTCGCCAGGATACCCGATGCCATACCCACACGTGGTCGCCCGTGCCTATACGGCGATACGCTGATTCAGACATTACTTGGCGTGAAGACCGTCTATCGACTGACATTGCGCGCCCTGCAAGGTTTCACCCAAAGTTTGCGCGATCTGGCCTTCCCGAGCTTACCGGTGCCGAATTACACCACGCTCTGTCGCCGGGCAAAAACGCTTGATGTCGAACTGCCGATCCTTCGTGACAATGAACCGATCCATCTGGTTGTCGACAGCACCGGTCTGAAGGTCTATGGAGAAGGTGAATGGAAGGTGCGCCAGCACGGCTACTCGAAGCGGCGCACGTGGCGTAAAGTCCATCTCGCGCTCAACGCGAATACAGGTCAAGTGCATGCCGCGCTAATGACGAATCAGAATGTGGCTGACGGTGACGCTCTGGCCAAGTTGCTCGACCAGATTCCACGCGAAGAACAAATCGATGTCATCGGCGGTGACGATGCCTACGACACCAAGCCATGCCATGCGGCCATTGCTGCACGCAGTGCTATTCCTTCGATTCCGCCACGCGAGGGTGCCGCTCATTGGCCAGCGGATATGCCCGGTGCGGCGTGGCGTAATGGCGCGGTTGATGCAATTGCCCGTGACGGTCGTCGAGAATGGAAGCAACACAGTGGCTACCACCGGCGATCGCTTGCCGAGAATGCGATGTATCGGTTCAAGACCCTCACCGGCCACTGTCTCTGGGCGCGTCACATCGCCGCGCAGGCGACCGAGGTCGCCTGCGCGGCGGCGTCATCAACCGCATGGCGGACCTCGCTCGTCCGCAATCCGTTCGTATCGCCTGAATTATGCCCGTCCGATGCCATGGCGTCCTCACGTTCGATTTACGCAACAACGCCTTTCGAAATTAGAAAAGCGTTCCTCATCTGAGAGGCATGGAAAAACGAGCCATGAGGGACAATTTTCTAATTTCAAAATCACAAATTGTGAATCAATATATATTCGGGGCTCGCTCCTTGTTCGCGCTATCTGCTGCCGACATGACCAACGTCGATCCACACGAACTACAGAAATTCAGCGATCTCGCCCATAAGTGGTGGGATTCGAACGCTGAGTTTAAGCCGCTGCACGACCTCAATCCGCTCCGTCTAGGCTGGATTGACGCGCATGCGCACCTGGCCGGCAAGTGCGTGCTTGACATCGGCTGCGGCGGCGGGATTTTGTCAGAATCGATGGCGGGCCTGGACGCCCGGGTCAAAGGTATCGATCTGTCGACCGAGGCGCTCAGAGTGGCCGACCTACACAGCCTGGAGAGCGGCGTCACGGTCGACTATGAGGCGATCTCCGCCGCGGCGATCGCCGAGCGCGAGCCCAGCAGCTACGATGTCGTTACCTGCATGGAGATGCTCGAGCACGTGCCCTCGCCGGCCGGCGTGGTCGCTGCCTGCTCGGCGCTGGTCAAGCCGGGCGGCTGGGTGTTCTTCTCGACCCTGAACCGCAACCTCAAGTCCTACCTGCTGGCTGTAATTGGTGCCGAGTACATCGCGCAGTTGCTGCCCAAGGGCACGCACGACTACGCGCGCTTCATTAAGCCGTCCGAGCTGGCCGGCTTCATCCGCATGACCGACCTGCACATGACCGAGATTCGAGGCATCACCTACCGACCGCTGAGCAAGCACTTCTCGCTGTCGAATGACACCGACGTGAACTACCTGGTCGCCTGTCGCCGTCACTCCTGATGGAGATCCACCCTACCCCGCTTTACCGAACGCATAAGCACGGCCCCGTTTCTCCGCTTGCCGAGGCCACTACCGCGCCGTTGATCCCTCTAACTGTGAGGCGGTCTTGGTCGATCTCGATGGCACGCTTGCTGATACGGTGCCCGAACTGGCCCGCCCAGTCCACAAGATTTAGCGCGAACGCGGTTCGACCGCGACGCCGCTCGGATAGTTGCTGCCCCGCTCGCCTCGACCGACTCGGAGGGGCGTTGTTGCATAAATCGAGCGAGATCCGTTGACGTTTACGCGCAACGGTCGCGGGGCCAGCCCCCTATCAAGTCAGATTCCAGAGTAACTGCTTAATTTTTGACAAGAAAATGTGCAAGGACATACACAAGACAGGTGAGCCGAAGGCACGCTACCGTGTCAGGAATTGGGCGGCCTATAATATGAAGGCCTGATCAACCGGGGGAACATAACAATATGGATAGATGAAGCCGTCCTTGCCAGAATACCCGATGCCATACCCACACGTGGTCGCCCGTGTCTATACGGTGATACGCTGATTCAGGCATTACTGGGCGTGAAGACCGTCTATCGACTGACGTTGCGCGCCTTGCACGGTTTCACCCAAAGTCTGCGCGATCTAGCCTTCCCGGAGGCTTCCGGTTCCGGATTATACCACGCTCTGTCGCCGGGAAAACGCTTGATGTCGAACTGCCGATCCTTCGGCGACAACGAACCGATCCATCTGGTTGTCGACAGCACCGGTCTGAAGGTCTATGGCGAAGGTGAATAGAAGGTTGCGCCAGCACGGCTACTCGAAGCGGCGCACGTGGCGTACAGTCCATCTCGCGCTCAACGCGAATACGGGTCAAGTGCATGCCGCGCTAATGACGCATCAGAATGTGGATGACGGTGACGCGCTGGCCAAGTTGCTCGACCAGATTCCACGCGAAGAACAAATCGATGTCATCGGTGGTGACGGTGCCTACGACACCAAGCCATGCCCATGCCATGCGGCCATTGCTGCACGCAGTGCTATTCGTTCGATTCCGCCATGCGAGGGTGCCGTTCATTGGCCAGCGGATATACCCGGTGCGGCGTGGCGTAATGGCGCGGTTGATGCAATTACCCGTGACGGTCGTCGAGAATGGAAGCAAGAAAGTGGCTACCACCGGCGATCGCTTGCCGAGAATGCGATGTATCGGTTCAAGACCCTCACCGGCGACTATCTCTGGGCGCGTCACATCGACGCGCAGGCGACCGAGGTCTCCGTTCGGGTCGGCGTCATCAACCGCCGTATGGCGGACCTCGCTCGTCCGCAAGCCGTTCATATCGCCTGAAATTATTGATCCGAAATTCGTGATCAATATGCCCGTCGATGCCATTGCGTCCTCGCGCTTGATTGCTGCAACAATGCCGCGCTATAATGTTAAATGTATGGGGGCGACTTGGTTTCGACAGGGGTTGCGAAACGGCTAGGGCATGTCGAGGACCCGTCACCTCGTTAATCAATGGGAAAAACGTAACTGCAAACGACGAAACGTTCGCGCTGGCGGCCTAAGGGTCGCCGTCCTCTGCCTGGTTCACTGACGGGCTAGTGTCGCAAGACCGGTAGCAATACCGCCAGAGGTCATTTACGTCAGTTAAGCCCTGTCGGTACCGCGACGACAAGGTCGAAAACATAGCGGATCGCTGTCTCGTAGCGTGTTCGTCCGCGGCGTGGCAGTTAAATCAAAAGACAGAACTAAACATGTAGAACTTGTCGTTGATCACTTCTGGACGCGGGTTCGATTCCCGCCGTCTCCACCACCGAATACTCGGAGCATCACCTGGGCATTGGTGCATAAATCGAGCGTGAAGACGCAAGGGCATCGACGGGCATAATTTCAGGCGATACGAATGAATTGCGGACGAGCGTAATCCCCCCATACGGGGGGATTACGCCGCGCGGCGCGAACGGCGACCTCGCGGGGTGCCTGCGAGTCGCTATGACACGCCCAGAGATAGTCGCCGGTGAGCGTCTTGAACCGATTATTACATCGCATCCTCGACAAGCGAGCTCCGGTGGTAGCCACTGCTTTTCTTCCATTCTCGACGATCGTCACAGGCAATTGCATCAACCGCGCCGTTACGCCACGCCGCACCGGGCGTATCCGCCGGCCAATGAGCAGCACCCTCTCCTCGCGGAGGGCGCGGAATCGAAGGAATAGCACTGTGTGCAGCAATGGCCGCATGGCATGGCTTGGTGTCGTAGGCACCGTCACCGTCGATGACATCGATGTGTTCTTCGCGTGGAATCTGGTCGAGCAACTTGGCCAGAGCGTCACCGTCAGCCACATGCTGATGCGTCATTAGCGCGGTATGCACTTGACCCGTATTCGCGTTGAGCGCGAGATGGACTTTACGGCGTTGTTGCATAAATCGAGCGTGAGGACGAAATGGAACGAATTGCAGACCTCGCTCGTCCGCAATCCGTTCGTATCGCCTGAAATTATGCCAGTCGATGCCATTGCGTCCTCGTGCTCGATTTATGCAACAACGGCCCTTGAGGCGAAGAACTGCATGTCCTTATGCATCACGCCGCTCGCGACTGATTCAGCGTGAACGCCAGCAGATCACCATCGGTGGGTTCGCCCCAGATCTTCAACGCGAACCAATCGAAGAACGTCGTCTCAACCAGCTGCGAATCGAGCCCACGCCGGTGCCAGTCATCACGCAGATGCGACCCGAGGAATGGCAGCACATCGGTCTCAAACAACTGCCGTGCCAGATTCCGTTCGGCCTGACCCTGCTCTTCGTAGAGCGATTTGGCCTCCTTGCGGCGGTAGGCATCGTATTCGCCACGCAGCCGCGCCTTCGGATCGTCAAGTGAACTCGCCGCCGAAGACAGCGACGTTAGCTTACTCGAGGCCGTCGAGCCCGGCAGCGCATCCGGGTCGACCGGCGGGGCATAACCCTTCTTCAGCGCATCCTTGAATAGCGCCCCCGCGCTACGTACCGGCGGCAGGGTGGTGCTGCGCATACGTTGCTCGGTCATCTGCAGGGCCGCGCGAATCCGGTTTTCCTCGCTGTCCGCATAGAGCGTCTGCGCTTCCCTCAAAGGAATGCCGAGCTTAACCATCCGATCGACCAGCGTGCTGTCGAATACATTCGGGTGTTCGTCGAGTGCCAGCATCGGCTGCTTGCGCTCAGAAACACGAAACTGAATCTGGGCCACGCGCCGGCCTTCGCGATGCTCGATCAGTGCGACAAAAATATTAGTGACCGCATTCACCTCGGCAATCGCTGGGCGCAGGTAGTCACGCTTGAAGTATTTGTACTCGCGCTTGGCTTCGTCGCCGGCCTCGGTATCGGGCGTTCCCGACAAAATCGGGCGCCACCATTCCCAGGGTTCTCGCATCGTCAGATGACTCGGATTGGTTAGGTAGCGCACGCAGATCTCGTACAAGGCGAGGCCGGCGCTGCTGCGCAGCTGGCTCTGGAACTGCAGGCTCAAGCGCGCGTACTGCACGGGATCGAGCAGCTTCTTCTTAATCTTCGGCGCGAACGAAAATTCAACCCAGACGCGGCGCGTGATAGGATCCTCAAGAATTTCCGCATCGGCGATCAGTGTCGAAATACCCCACTTTCGACCGGGCTTCTGGCTCGAGGTACCGGTGCTCCATTCCACTTGGACAGAGACCATGCGCCGGAGGTGTTCCTTGACGAGCGCCGTGTCATTTGAATCGAAAGCCGAGTTCGTAACGATATCGGATAGCAGCGCCCGGTAAGTATCGCCGGAATCGTCGGCCTGCTGTGCGACGGCCAGCAACACGTTGAAAAGTTTGCGCGTCAGCAGCGTGATCTTGCCGCTTTTCGGTTGGATGGCGATCGCCTCGACCGCCTTACGCAGCTCAGCGGAGCTGGCATTTACCACATCGACATCGGTTTTCTTGGCGCGCTTCGTGACCATGCGTTGGACCGGACAAGGAAATTTTACGGCAAGGATAGCGACTGCGGTGATGGGCGTCTACAAGCAGTCCTTCACCGTAGACGGTGATGCGTCACGATTCGCACCACCTTACTCCCAATACATCCCGCAAAAGCTCACCGATGGAAAAACCTTTGCTTCCGGAACTCGCTTTTGTTAAGGGTAACACGACAGCGCATGATAGCTACACCGATATTGAGGCATCGAGAGCCATCCCGTATCACCTCACCTGAAAATTTTCCCGTGGATATACGTGGCGTTGTTGGGCTCGATTTATGCAACAACGCCCGTTTTACCGGGTATGTTCCGCGCGCCCGGCGCGGTCCAGATCGCCTTGCCCACCGCGCCGACGCCATGACCGATGCCACCGCCCTGAGCAGCACTGTTTATTCTCACTACCTAGCGTGCGCGGTCGCCGCACGCCCCGAACTCGCCACGCGGATCACCGCCTGGGCCGCCGCGCCGATCACGCGCGCGGCGATTGACGCACGCCTAGACGACCTGCTCGGCCAGCCCAAGGGCGTGGCTGCGCCGATCGGCGAGGAGCCCTTGCGCCGAGCTCTGCGGCAGTTGCGCATCGAGGTGTTCGGCGCTGTAGCCGAGCGCGACCTGGCCGGAACAGCTGACCTCACCGAGGTGACCGGTGCCATGACCGACCTGGCCGAAGCCACTATCCAGTGTTCACTGGCGGTGCTCTCGAGCGAGCTCGAGGCGCTCTACGGGGAGCCGCGTGGGCCCGAAGGCGAGCGCCTGACGCTCGGCGTAGTCGGCATGGGAAAGCTGGGCGGGCGCGAACTGAACGTCTCCTCCGACATCGATCTGATCTTCGTCTACGAGGACGACGGTGAGACCGCCGGCGGCACGCGCGCGGCCCTGGCCACGCAAGAATACTTCACGCGCCTGGGCCGGCGGCTGATCGGCGTGCTGTCCGATACTACCGCCGACGGCTACGTGTTCCGCGTCGACATGCGGCTGCGCCCGAATGGCGATTCCGGGCCGCTGGTGTGCAGCCTCGGTATGCTGGAAGAGTATTTCTATGTGCAGGGGCGCGAGTGGGAGCGTTATGCCTGGATCAAGAGGCGCCTGGTTTCCGAGCCCGGCAGCGAGTCGGCACGGCGCCTGGCCATGCAGCTCGATGCGATCGTCAAGCCCTTCGTCTACCGGCGCTATCTTGACTTCGGCGTGATCGGCTCGATTCGCTCGCTGCACCGCCAAATCCGCCAGGAGGCGCAGCGTCTCGCCTCGATGCGCCCCGACAAGGCCGACGACATCAAGCTCGGTCGCGGCGGGATCCGCGAGATCGAGTTCAGCGCACAGGTATTCCAGCTGATCCGCGGCGGTCAGGATGCCGATTTTCAGGTGCGTCCGACACTGTCCGTATTGCGGCACGCGCGTACGCGCGGCCTGGTTGCGGTCGAAGTGGCCGAGCGCTTCACTGAAGCCTATCGCTTCCTGCGCGTAATCGAGCACCGGCTGCAGTACCGCAACGACACACAGACCCACGCGATGCCGGTCGGGGCCGAGGATCGTGCGGCGCTGGCCAACTCGTTAGGCTTCGCCGACTACGCCGCGCTGCTCACCGAGCTGGACCGGCACCGCGGCTTCGTCGAAGCGCAGTTCGACCAGATCTTCTCGAACCGGCTGGCGGGGGAGGCCTGCGGCAATGGCAATGTCGACGAGGGTGTGGCAACCTGGATCTGGAGCAGCACGCTGGCCGACGACGGTGAGGACGAGGCGCTGAACGTGCGTCTAGCCGGCCTTGACTTCGCCGATCCGGACGCGGTGCTGGCGCGGCTGCGCGGCGTGTGGCGCTCGTCGCGCTTCGCGAGCCTGTCCGAAAGTAGCCGGCAACGCTTTGCCCGCGTCACGGAGCGCGCGCTCGAAGCCGCCTCGAGCATCGACGCTACGCATCGTGACGATACCATCATCCGTTTCTTCGACCTGCTGGAGACGGTCGGTCGGCGCGGTGCCTACCTGGCGCTGCTCACCGAGTACCCGGTCGCACTCGATCGTGTACTTTCTGTGCTGGGCGCGACCCGCTGGGGCGGCAGCTACCTGATCCGCCATCCGCAACTGCTCGACGAACTACTCGACGAAGAAGTGATCGCCAGCCCCTTTGACTGGCGCGCCTTCAAGGACGCGCTGCGCGCGCGGCTGGCGGTTGCCGACGGCATAGAACAGCAGATGGACCTGCTGCGCCATGCGCAGCATGCCGAGGTGTTCCGGATCCTGCTGATCGACTTGGCCGGAAAGCTGTCGGTAGAGCACGTCAGCGACCGGCTCTCGGAGCTGGCTGACGCGGTGCTCGAGGTCACGCTCGAAGTGGTCTGGTCGCAATTTTCCAAGCGGCATATCGAGCGACCGCATTTTGCGGTAATCGCCTACGGCAAGCTCGGCGGCAAGGAGCTCAGCTACGCCTCCGACCTCGACGTGATTTTCCTCTACGACGATCTCGACGACCGTGCTGCCGACATCTACACCACCTATACGCGCCGTCTGATCACCTGGCTGACCATGCCCACTGGCGCGGGCATGCTGTTTGACCTGGACCTGCGGTTGCGACCGAACGGCGAAGCTGGCTTACTGGTCACCAACCTCGACGCGTTTCGTCGCTACCAGCTACGCGAGGGTGACGGTGCCAACAACACGGCCTGGGTTTGGGAGCACCAGGCGCTCACGCGGGCCCGCTTCAGCGCCGGCGACTCACAAATCGGCGCGGCCTTCGAGAAGATTCGCGAGCAAGTGCTGACCATACCGCGCGAGGGCGACATGCTGGCGCGCGAGATCGTCGTCATGCGTGACAAAGTGGCGACTAGCCATCTGAACCATACCGAGCTGTTCGACCTGAAGCACGATCGCGGTGGGATGGTCGACATCGAGTTCATCGTGCAATATTGGGTGCTGCTGCACGCGGCGCACGCCCCCGAGCTGATCCGCAATACTGGCAACATCGCGCTGCTGCGCGAGGCAGCGCGCTTTGGATTGATGGACGACACCGAGGCCGAGGCGGTCGGCGTCGCCTACCGCCTCTATCGCAAGTGCCAGCATCAATTGCGGCTCGACGGGATGGAGAAAGCGCGCATTCCCGGCGAGAGCGTCTCGACCGAGCGCGCTGCTGTGATGGCATTGTGGGAGCGCGTGTTCGGCGGAGCGATCCCCGGGTCGAGGCCCGATGATTCGTCTGGTCAGCGCCGGGGTGGTGCCCCGGTCGAAGCACGGCTGTTGGCGGGCGAAAAGGCAAGTGATGCGATGTGGCGACCTTCTTCCGACGGCGTTGCTACATAAATCGAACGTGAGGATGCAATGGCATCGATGGACATAATTTCAGGCGATACGAACGGATTGCGGACGAGCGAGGTCCGCCATACAGTTAATGACGCCGACACGAACGGCGAACTCGGTCGCCTGCGAGGCGATGTGACGCACCCAGAGACAGTTGCCGGTGAGGGTTTTGAACCGATACATCGCATTCTCGGCAAGCGATCGCCGGTGGTAGCCACTGTCTTGCTTCCATTCTCGACGACCGTCACGGGCAATTGCATCAACCGCGCCATTACGCCACGCCGCACCGGGCATATCCGCTGGCCAATGAACGGCACCCTCGCGTGGGAATCGAAGGAATAGCACTGCGTGCAGCAATGGTCGCATGGCTTGGTGTCGTAGGCACTGTCGCTGCCGGGATATCGATCTGTCCGTCGGGCGGAACCTGCTCGAGCAACTTGGCCAGAGCGTCACCGCCAGCCACATCCCGATGCGTCATCAGCGCGGCATGCACTGGACCCGTATTCGCGTTGAGCGCGAGATGGACTGTACGCCACGTACGTCGCTTCGAGTAGCCGTGCTGGCGTACCTTTTATTTACTTTCACCGTAGACGTTCAGACCGGTGCTGTCAACCATCAGGTAGATCGGTTCGCTGTCGCGAAGGATCTACAGTTCGACACCAAGCGTTTTTTCCTAGCGACAGAGCGCGGTGTAATTCGGCACCGGAAAGCTCGGGAAGGCCAGATCGCGCAGACTTTGAGTGAAACCTTGCAGGGCGCGCAGCGTCAGTCGATAGACGGTCTTCACGCCAAGTCATGCCTGAATTAGCGTATCGCCGTACAGACGCGGGCGACCACGTGTGGGTATGGCATCGGGTATTCTGGCAAGGACGGCTTCATCTATCCATATTGTTACGTTCCCCCGGTTGATCAGGCCTTCATTATAGGCCGCCCAATTCCTGATACGGTAGCGTGCCTTCGGCTCACCTTTCTTGTGTATGTCCTTGCGCATTTTCTTGTCAAAAATTAGGCAGTTACTCTGGAACCTGACTTGATAACAGGAGGCTGGCCCCGACCGTTGCGCGTAAACCGTTACCGGCTCTCGCTCGATTGATGCAACAACGCCGCGGCGGCAGGTAATCAACTTGCGCAGGCGGATCTGGACCTACGGCGAGCTTGCCGAGTATACGAACCTGGCGCGCACCAGCGTGTTCGATATTTGTAAACGCTACGCCAGCGAAGGTGCAGCTGGATCACGTAGACAAGCCGAGCGGCGGAGCAGTGAACCCACGCCGTGCTCTGAGTGGGCATCAGGAAGGGGAAATTCGCGTGCTGTTGCGCGATCAGATGCCGAACCAGTTGAAGATGTCGCTTGTCTTGTGGACGCGACATGCCGTGCGGGAATGGATCCGGCAGTGATGCCGTTTGACGCTGACACTGCAGAGTATCGGCCTGTATCTGGCGCGCTGGGGTTTCACGCGGCGTTGTTGCATAAATCTAGCGAGAGCCGTTGACGTTTACGCGCAACGGTCTCTGGGCCAGCCTCCTATCAAGTCAGATTCCAGAGTAATCTGCCTAATTTTTGCCAAGAAAATGCGCAAGGACATACACAAGAAAGGTGAGCCGAAGGCACGCTACCGTGTCAGGAATTGGGCGGCCTATAATGAAGGCCTGATCAGCCGGGGGAACGTAACAATATGGATAGATGAAGCCGTCCTTGCCAGAATGCCCGATGCCATACCCACACGTGGTCGCCCGTGTGTATACGGCGATACGCTGATTCAGGCATTACTTGGCTTGAAGACCGTCTATCGACTGGCCTTGCGCGCCCTGCAAGGTTTCACCCAAAGTCTGCGCGATTTGGCCTTCCCGAGCTTGCCGGTGCCGAATTACACCACGCTCTGTCGCCGGGCAAAAACGCTTGATGTCGAACTGCCGATCCTTCGTGACAATGAACCGATCTATCTGGTTGTCGACAGCACCGGTCTGAAGGTCTATGGAGAAGGTGAATGGAAGGTGCGCCAGCACGGCTACTCGAAGCGGCGCACGTGGCGTAAAGTCCATCTCGCGCTCAACGCGAATACAGGTCAAGTGCATGCCGCGCTAATGACGAATCAGAATGTGGCTGACGGTGACGCTCTGGCCAAGTTGCTCGACCAGATTCCACGCGAAGAACAAATCGATGTCATCGGCGGTGACGGTGCCTACGACACCAAGCCATGCCATGCGGCCATTGCTGCACGCAGTGCTATTCCTTCGATTCCGCCACGCGAGGGTGCCGCTCATTGGCCAGCGGATATGCCCGGTGCGGCGTGGCGTAATGGCGCGGTTGATGCAATTGCCCGTGACGGTCGTCGAGAATGGAAGCAACACAGTGGCTACCACCGGCGATCGCTTGCCGAGAATGCGATGTATCGGTTCAAGACCCTCACCGGCCACTGTCTCTGGGCGCGTCACATCGCCGCGCAGGCGACCGAGGTCGCCGTTCGCGTCGGCGTCATCAACCGCATGGCGGATCTCGCTCGTCCGCAATCCGTTCGTATCGCCTGAATTATGCCCGTCCGATGCCATGGCGTCCTCACGTTCGATTTATGCAACAACGCCAATGGAAGGTGCGCCAGCACGGCTACTCGAAGCGGCGCACGTGGCGTAAAGTCCATCTCGCGCTCAACCCGAATACGGGTCAAGTGCATGCCGCGCTCATGACGAATCAGAATGTGGCTGACGGTGACGCTCTGGCCAAGTTGCTCGACCAGATTCCACGCGAAGAACAAATCGATGTCATCGGCGGTGATGGTGCCTACGACACCAAGCCATGCCATGCGGCCATTGCTGCACGCAGTGCTATTCCTTCGATTCCGCCACGCGAGGGTGCCGTTCATTGGCCAGCGGATATGCCCGGTGCGGCGTGGCGTAATGGCGCGGTTGATGCAATTGCCCGTGACTGTCGTCAAGAATGGAAGCAAGACACTGGCTACCACCGGCGATCGCATTGCCGAGAATGCGATGTATCGGTTCAAGACCCTCACCGGCAACTGTCTCTGGGCGCGTCACATCGAGGCGCAGGCGACCGAGGTCTCCATTCGCGTCGGCGTCATCAACCGTAGTATGGCGGACCTCGCTCGTCCGCAATCTGTTCGTATCGCCTGAAATTACCCGTCGATGCTATTGCGGCCTCACGCTCGCTTTATGCAAAATCGCCGCTTCGAGCACATTATTCCATAAATCTGGCGAGAGCCGGTAACATTTATGCGCAACGGTCGCGGGGCGCGCCCCCTGTTATCAAGTCGGATTTGGGCGTCAATTTTTCATTTTTCCCAAAGATGCGCAGGGACATACGCAAGACATGTGAGCCGAAGGTATACTTCTGTGTCAGGAACTGAGCGGAGCCTATAACGTGGGCCTGATCAACCCGGGGAAACGTGACGATATGGAAGATGACACCGTCCTTCCCAGAATGCCCGACGGGGGGCATTACTCACAGGCGTGGTCGCCCCCCGTCTGTACAATGCGATACGCTGTGATTCAGGCATTGCTTGGCTTGGCAAGGTTTCGGCCACAGTCTGCACGATCTAGCATTTTTGAGCTTTCCGGTACCAGATTACATCACGCTCTGTCGACGGACAACAGCGCCCCTGCTGGCGCGCGTGTTTCGAAGCTAGATTGGCTCGCGAGCGCTCGGCTCGGGTTTGCTTGAGGCGCTCAGGGATACGGGTTCGCACCCGGTGCCCGGCCCGTCGAGGTCGGCCCATACCGTACTCCACGACACGCTGCCGAGTTGCGCGGGCGGCACCGCGAATTCCTCAGGATAGCGGACATGCGCTAGGTACAAGCCGTCGGGCGCGAAAGTCGGCGCAGCCCGATCGCGGTTGCGTGCGGCCAGCACCTCGGCAATCCAGTCCGCCGGGTAGCGGGCGTGCCCCACGGCGATCAGGGAACCCATCAGGTTGCGCACCATATGGTGTAGGAAGGCGTTAGCGCGGAACCGGAAGTGGATGAAGCTACCCGAGGCGCGAATATCAATCTGATACAAATGCTTGACAGGCGTCTGCGACTGGCATTCCGATGAACGGAATGAGGAGAAGTCCTGTTCGCCGATCAGATGTCGCGCAGCCTCACGCATCGCCTCGATATCGAGCGGCATGTGAACCCAGCCAGCGCGCGAGGCCAGCGTCGGCGAGCGCACCGGATGCACGTAGAGCGCGTAGTAATAGGTGCGCTCAAACGCGGCGAAGCGCGCGTGGAAGCTGTCCGGCATCAGCTTGGCCCACTGCACGGCCACCGTCGACGGCAGGAAGGCATTAGTGCCGCGCACCCAGGAGAAGTCGCTTCGATCGAGATCCGTGTCGAAATGACCCACCTGGCCAAGGCCATGCACACCCGTGTCGGTGCGGCCCGCCCCCACCGTCTGCAGGGGTGCCAGCGCGAACGCCTTGAGCGCGCGCTCCAGCTCGTCCTGCACGGTCCTACCGTGCGGCTGCGATTGCCAGCCGAAGAACGCGGAGCCGTCGTACTGAATACCGAGGGCGATGCGCATCACCAGGCGTCGGCGAGTTGCACGAGCATAGCGCGCGCTGCCTCGCGCGTGTCGGCGCGGTTCGCGTCGATTACCTCGCCTTGCAGCAGGTGTGCGCCGCACAGATTGCCGTGCTCGACATATTCCCCCGTCAGCTCGAGCTTGTTGCGCGCGATCTGGTCCAGTGCAGCCTCGGTCGGCGGCGGCAGCGTCGCACACGGGCTGGTCGGCAGGTCGAGATCGAAGTGGAGATGCAGCGCCCCGAACTGTATGGCGCCGAACAACGCGAAGCCCAAGGACAGATGGTTTTTGGGGATCGATAGGCGCTGTTGCATAAATCGAGTGTGAGGATGCAATAGCATCGACGGGATAATTTCAGGCGATACGAACGGATTGCGGACGAGCGAGGTCCGCCATACGGGGTTGATGACGCCGACGCGAATGGAGACCTCGGTCGCCTGCGCCTCGATGTGACGCGCCCAGAGACAGTTGCCGGTGAGGGTCTTGAACCGATACATCGCATTCTCGGCAAGCGATCGCCGGTGGTAGCCACTGTCTTGCTTCCATTCTCGACAACCGTCACGGGCAATTGCATCAACCGCGCCATTACGCCACACCGCACTGGGCATATCCGCTGGCCAATGAACGGCACCCTCGCGTGGCAGAATCGCAGGAATAGCACTGCGTGCAGCAATGGCCGCATGGCATGGCTTTGTGTCGTAGGCACCATCACCGCCGATGACATCGATTTGTTCTTCGCGTGGAATCTGGTCGAGCAACTTGGCCAGAGCGTCACCGTCAGCCACATTCTGATTCGTCATTAGCGCGGCATGCACTTGACCCGTATTCGCGTTGAGCGCGAGATGGACTTTACGCCACGTGCGCCGCTGCGAGTAGCCGTGCTGGCCCACCTTCCATTCACCTTCTCCATAGACCTTCAGACCGGTGCTGTCGACATCCAGCTGGATCGGTTCATTGTCACGAAGGATCGGCAGTTCGACATCAAGCGTTTTTGCCCGGCGACAGAGCGTGGTGTAATTCGGCACCGGCAAGCTCGGGAAGTCCAGATCGCGCAGACTTTGGGTGAAACCTTGCAGGGCGCGCAACGTCAGTCGATAGACGGTCTTCACGCCAAGTAATGCCTGAATCAGCGTATCGCCGTATAGACACGGGCGACCATGTGTGGGTATGGGCATCGGGTATTCTGGCAAGGACGGCTTCATCTATCCATATTGTTACGTCCCCCCGGTTGATCAGGCCTTCACATTATAGGCCGCCCAATTCCTGACACGGTAGCGTGCCTTCGGCTCACCTGTCTTGTGTATGTCCTTGCGCATTTTCTTGGCAACAATTAGGCAGTTACTCTGGAATCTGACTTGATAGGAGGCTGGCCCAGCGACCGTTGCGCGTAAACGTCAACGGATCTCGCTCGATTTATGCAACACCGCCGATCGATAGGCCGGGTTCGTCATCGAGCGGCAGTTCGTCGGCGGCGGGATTTGTCTTTTCATGCGCTGCTGATGTGCCATGAAGGTCGAGCTTCTGCTCTCTGATTTCGCACGGATGAGTTGATTCGGGTACCTCGAGGCCCGCGGCGGCAAGAGCTGGTCTGGCAAACTGCTAGTTGCATTATGCAATGCAAAATCGAAGTCTGCGTCGAGCAGGCCGCTGCGGGGGGCAGCAGCATGTCGAGACTGTCGAGCGCGGACTCCGCATCGACGGAGAATTTGCACAGGGGCCCGTTGGACGAGACGGGATGAGTCAGTTCATGCAATTCAGTCAAGCTCGCAAGTTCGCTGGGAACAGCTGGTGGAACCGGCACGTTCCTGTGGTCGGACTGGCTCCACCGGGCGGCTCGACCGCGTCGGGGGGGGGTATGCGCGGCTAGATCGGTCGCGGGTGCTGCGAGTTCGGTCGGCGTGACAGCCCCGTCAGGGGCGGTCGCGGCGACCCCAGTGCTTCGTTGGAAACTGCGGTCGGTAGGACGATCGGTATGGCGGAAGGCGGCGTGGGCGTGTGATCGCGATGGTCGACCCGTGGCCGGAACTTCCGCTTCGACCCGCGTGCATTGGGGCACAGCCACCTCAGTGGCAAGCGCGTCGATCGCTGTGGCGGCTCCTGTCACGGGGTCTGCATCGGGGTACCGAGCGTTGATGCTTGCGTGTGATGACCGTCTCGTCCATGACGTTGGCCCACCCTCCGTTTCTTCGAACTTTTCTAGGGGCGGCACGGCTTCTCCGTTAGGCGCAGCGCGTTTGCAGCGCCGGAATGCGAAACCGAGGATCAGCGCCGCCGCTGCGACACCGATCGCGATCACCGCGGTCCGGTCGAATGGTGCCGCCGGCGCACTGGGTTGCGCGGCGACTGGCTTGGCGAGTATCACCGCGACGGGCGGCGCCGAGGCTGGCATGGACGACACCGAGGCACCGGAAGCCAACTCCGTCCCATTCGCCACCAATGCCACACTTTCCGGAGCCGCCTTCGACGGCGCCGCTGCCGGCTTCGCCGCGGGTGCAGCGGCGGCGGGCGCGGGCTTTCCGATGCCGTGCAGCTGTAATTCCATCAGTACGCGATTCTTCAATGCCAGCAATTGCTGCAGGCTGAAGGGACGCGCCTGCGGCGCACTAGCCAGTGGCGCCGAAGCCGCGTTGGGTGTGGCCTGGGCTGCGCTGTCGGGGGCAAGTAAGGCCGCCGACTCCACGGCACTCGACCCGCCTGGCGGCACAGTCTGGATCGCACCGCTCCAGGAATGCGCGCTGGACGTATCGCTGGAATTGCCACCATTGGCATGCGGAGCAGCCCCCTGCTGTGTTGCTGGTATCGCCGCCGCAACGCACTCCTGGGCAAGCATCGCCGAAGTCGTTTCCGCCGCTGTGGTCGCCGACATACCCGCTGTCACAGCTGACGAGACACCGACCAGATGAGCGGGCAGCGACGCGTCGACATGCGAGGAGGCACCCAAAGCCGACGAAGCGCCGGCGGTCACAGTCGCGCCTGTCGCCGCCGTTGCCGGACGCCGCGTTGAACTACTAAAGACCGCCGCGGTGGCGGGATTTGGATACGCCCCCAAAACATTCACCGTCGACGACACAACTGGCGTAGCCGAACTGCCCGCATGCGGTGCCACATCGTCGGCCATGGTGGACCCACTTGCGTCGTACGGCGGCACCGTCAGCGGCGTGCCCACCTTCAGGCGGCTCGGATCGTATTTCATGGAGGCCTGCGGATTCGCGGCGCACAGCGCGCGCCCGGATCGCGCCAAGTCGCCCGGATCGGGCGACTGCGTGGCCGCTGCTACCGGGATATCGTTGAGCGACTGCTGGCCTGGCTGGACCGTGATCGACTGCTGCGTATTTACCACTGCATCAAATGGAGCGCGCGGCACCGCGGCGGCGGACATCAGCGCGAACACCGCGCCAGCGAGCGCACGAACTGCGAACGCTCGCGGTGACAGCGCAGCACGTGGGCGGGCAAGTAGAAAAATACTGGGGGAAAATCGCAGCGTCATCGGCACAGCCGCCGCAACAGCGCACGGCCCTGGTTCGCGTTGGAAGGAGGACAGAATTCTGAAAGGCGTGCGGGCGCATGGCACTACGCATACCCGACGTCGATTGCGTCATAACTTCTTAGTCTACTTTAACCGCAGAACATTGCGTTGAATTTATGACGTCGGTCGTGGATTTCTACCTGACGTGACCGGCCCCGCAGGGGGCACAAAACCAAAACCGTGTTCCACTGCCCCGGCGGAACACTGGACACCGCGAACGCAATCGCCGCCGGCCTTGCCGGACGTGGAACGCTTTGGCTTATTGATCTGCAATTTGTGATCAATAATGACGCATCAGAATGTGGCTGACGGTGACGCTCTGGCCAAGTTGCTCGACCAGATTCCACGCGAAGAACAAATCGATGTCATCGGCGGTGACGGTGCCTACGACACCAAGCTGTGCCATGCGATCATTGCTGCACGCAGTGCTATTCCTTCGATTCCGCCACGCGAGGGTGCCGCTCATTGGCCAGCAGATGCGCCTGGTGCGGCGTGGCGTAATGGCGCGGTTGATTCAATTGCCAGTGACGGTCGTCGAGAATGGGAGAAAGACAGTGGCTACCACCGGCGATCGCTTGCCGAGAATGCGATGTATCGGTTCAAGACGCTCACCGGCAACTGTCTCTAGGCGCGTCACGCCGACTCGCAGGCGAACGAGATCGCCTGCGAGGCAGCATAATCAACCGCATGGCGGACCTCGGTCGTCCTCAATGTGTTCGTATCGCCTGAAATTATGCCCGTCAATGCCATTGCGTCTTCTCGCTCGATTTATGCAACAACGCCATCAATAATTGTCGAGCAGGATGCGCAGCATACGGCGCAGCGGCTCCGCCGCGCCCCACAGCAGTTGGTCGCCGACTGTGAAGGCCGACAGATATTCCCCACCCATCGCAAGTTTACGCAGGCGACCGACCGGCACCGTCAGGGTACCCGTGACGACGGCTGGCGACAGGTCGCGTATCGAGGCCTCACGCTCGTTCAGCACCACCTTCACCCAGTCGTTGGCCGAGGCGAGGATCTCGTTGACCTCGTCGAGCGGCACGTCTTTCTTCAACCTGATGGTGAGCGCCTGCGAGTGGCAGCGCATTGCGCCGATACGCACGCACAGGCCTTCGACCGGGATCGAGCCCGGCTCTCCCATGGCTGGCTTGCCGAGGATCTTGTTGGTCTCGGCACCGCCCTTCCACTCTTCCTTCGACATACCGTTACCGAGATCCTGGTCGATCCAGGAGATCAGCGACCCGGCCAGCGGCACGCCGAACTGGCTGGTCGGCATCACCTCGCCATTCATCGCGGCCAGCACGCGGCGGTCGATGTCAAGGATCGACGAGGCCGGATCGGCCAGTTGCTCAGCGACCGCGCCGTGCAGCGTGCCCATCTGCGCAAGAAGCTCGCGCATGCTTTGCGCGCCGGCACCCGATGCGGCTTGGTAGGTCATGGCCGTCATCCAGTCGACCAGATTCTCGCGGTATAGGCCACCCAGCGCCATCAGCATCAGGCTGACCGTGCAGTTGCCGCCGACGAAGTTGCGGGTGCCTTTGACCAGCGCGTCTTTGATTACGTCGAGGTTGACTGGGTCGAGGATGATGACTGCGTCGTCCTTCATGCGCAGCGACGAGGCTGCGTCGATCCAGTACCCGTTCCAGCCGACCATACGCAGCTTGGGGAAAACCTCGTTAGTATATTTGCCACCCTGGCAGGTGATGATCACGTCGCACTTCTTGAGCTCGTCGATACTTGCGGCGTCCTTGAGCGTGGAGTCGTTTTTCGCGAAGGCCGGTGCCTTTCTGCCTGTGTGGCTAGTGCTGAAAAACACCGGCTCGATCAGAGCGAAATCGCCTTCTTCCTGCATGCGCTGCATCAAAACGCTGCCGACCATGCCGCGCCAACCTACGAGACCTACGTTCATGACTAACCCTTTGCCTGAAAGCTTCCCAGCCTTTTCCGTCCCCTGAATCTCCCCAGGTTCATCAGAGACCGATTTGTTGGAGTCAGGTCACCGTAGCGACATCCTCAAACCACCGAGACGTTATTGCATCAACCGCGCCTTTACGCCACACCGCACCGAGCATATCCGCTGGCCAATGAGCGTCACCGTCAGCTACATCCTAATGCGTCATCAGCGCAACAGGCACTTGACCCGTATTCGCGTTGAGCGCGCGATGGACTTTATGCCACGTGCGCCGCTTTAAGTAGCCGTGCTGGTGCACACCTCTCCTATTCGCCTGCGTTATAGACCTCAGACCGGTGCTATCGACCACCAGATGGATCGGTTCGCTGTCGCGAAGGATCGGCAGTTCGACATCAAGCGTTTATGCCCGGCGACAGAGGGTGTGTAATTCGACGCCGGCAAGCTCAAGAAGGCAAAATCGCGCAGACTTTAGGTGAAACCTTGCAGCGCGCTCAGCGTCAGTCGATAGATGGTTTTCACACCCAAGTAATACCTGAATCAGCATATCGCCGTACAGACGCGGACGACCACGCGTGGGTATGATGTCGGGTATTCTGGAAAGGACGGCTTCATCTATCCATATCGTCACGTTCCCCAGTTATTGATCTACAATTTCCAGATCAATAGCTGCAGATCAATAATCAGACTGGCGTTAGAGGCCGCCGAGTTCCTGACATGGTAGCGTGCCTGTGCCTTCGGCTCACAGGTCTTGTGTCTTTCCCTGCGAATCTTCTCGGCAAAAACTGAAATTTTACGCCGAAATCTGACTTAACGCATAGAAATTTCAAAGTGCTGGAGTCTTCCGTTTGGCGTGTTATTGATCCGAAATTCGTTATCTTAAAATTAAAAAGCATCCCTCATGTGAGGGATATGGAAAAAACGACAGATGATGAAGAGTTTTCAAATTTCAAGATCAAAGATTGTGCATGAATAATCATCCGCTTCAGGAAATCGAGCAGGATTTCGGCGTTCATCGCACCCTCGAAGACTTTCCAGCGCACCTAGCCACGGTTCGTCACTGTCGATATCACCGACGGCGTTGTTGCATAAATCGAGCGAGATCCGTTGACGTTTACGCGCAATGGTCGCGGGGCCAGCCTCCTATCAAGTCAGATTCCAGAGTAACTGCCTAATTTTTGCCAAGAAAATGCGCAAGGACATACACAAGAAAGGTGAGCCGAAGGCACGCTACCGTGTCAGGAATTGGGCGGCCTATAATGAAGGCCTGATCAGCCGGGGGAACGTAACAATATGGATAGATGAAGCCGTCCTTGCCAGAATGCCCGATGCCATACCCACACGTGGTCGCCCGTGTGTATACGGCGATACGCTGATTCAGGCATTACTTGGCGTGAAGACCGTCTATCGACCGACCTTGCGCGCCCTGCAAGGTTTCACCCAAAGTCTGCGCGATTTGGCCTTCCCGAGCTTGCCGGTGCCGAATTACACCACGCTCTGTCGCCGGGCAAAAACGCTTGATGTCGAACTGCCGATCCTTCGTGACAATGAACCGATCCATCTGGTTGTCGACAGCACCGGTCTGAAGGTCTATGGAGAAGGTGAATGGAAGGTGCGCCAGCACGGCTACTCGAAGCGGCGCACGTGGCGTAAAGTCCATCTCGCGCTCAACGCGAATACAGGTCAAGTGCATGCCGCACTAATGACGAATCAGAATGTGGCTGACGGTGACGCTCTGGCCAAGTTGCTCGACCAAATTCCACGCGAAGAACAAATCGATGTCATCGGCGGTGACGGTGCCTACGACACCAAGCCATGCCATGCGGCCATTGCTGCACGCAGTGCTATTCCTTCGATTCCGCCACGCGAGGGTGCCGCTCATTGGCCAGCGGATATGCCCGGTGCGGCGTGGCGTAATGGCGCGGTTGATGCAATTTCCCGTGACGGTCGTCGAGAATGGAAGCAACACAGTGGCTACCACAGGCGATCGCTTGCCGAGAATGCGATGTATCGGTTCAAGACTCTCACCGGAAACTGTCTCTGGGCGCGTCACATCGACGCGCAAGCGACCGAGGTCTCCGTTCGCGTCGGCGTCATCAACCGCATGGCGGACCTCGCTCGTCCGCAATCCGTTCGTATCGCCTGAATTATGCCCGTCCGATGCCATGGCGTCCTCACGTTCGATTTATGCAACAACGCCCACTGGTCCGGTATCTGATCGCGCAACAGCGCGCGAATTTCCACTGCCTGCTGCTCACTCAAGGCACGGCGTGGATTCACTGCTCTGCCGCTCGGCTTTTCACGCGATCCAGCCGCACCTGAGCGGGTGTAGCGCTTGAAAATATTGCACACACCGGCGTTGTTGCATAAATCGAGTGTGAGAACGCAATAGCATCGACGGGCATCATTTCAGGCGATACGAACAGATTGCGGTCGAGCGGGGTCCGCCATACGGTTGATGACGCCGACGCGAACGGAGACCTCGGTCGCTTGCGCGTCGATGTGACGCGCCCAGAGACAGTTTCCGGTGAGAGTCTTGAACCGATACATCGCATTCTCGGCAAGCGATCGCCTGTGGTAGCCACTGTGTTGCTTCCATTCTCGACGACCGTCACGGGAAATTGCATCAACCGCGCCATTACGCCACGCCGCACCGGGCATATCCGCTGGCCAATGAGCGGCACCCTCGCGTGGCGGAATCGAAGGAATAGCACTGCGTGCAGCAATGGCCGCATGGCATGGCTTGGTGTCGTAGGCACCGTCACCGCCGATGACATCGATTTGTTCTTCGCGTGGAATCTGGTCGAGCAACTTGGCCAGAGCGTCACCGTCAGCCACATTCTGATTCGTCATTAGTGCGGCATGCACTTGACCTGTATTCGCGTTGAGCGCGAGATGGACTTTACGCCACGTGCGCCGCTTCGAGTAGCCGTGCTGGCGCACCTTCCATTCACCTTCTCCATAGACCTTCAGACCGGTGCTGTCGACAACCAGATGGATCGGTTCATTGTCACGAAGGATCGGCAGTTCGACATCAAGCGTTTTTGCCCGGCGACAGAGCGTGGTGTAATTCGGCACCGGCAAGCTCGGGAAGGCCAAATCGCGCAGACTTTGGGTGAAACCTTGCAGGGCGCGCAAGGTCGGTCGATAGACGGTCTTCACGCCAAGTAATGCCTGAATCAGCGTATCGCCGTATACACACGGGCGACCACGTGTGGGTATGGCATCGGGCATTCTGGCAAGGACGGCTTCATCTATCCATATTGTTACGTTCCCCCGGCTGATCAGGCCTTCATTATAGGCCGCCCAATTCCTGACACGGTAGCGTGCCTTCGGCTCACCTTTCTTGTGTATGTCCTTGCGCATTGTCTTGGCAAAAATTAGGCAGTTACTCGGCGTTGTTGCATAAATCAAGCGCGAGGACGCAATGGCATCGACGGGCATATTGATCACGAATTTCGGATCAATAATTTCAGGCGATATGAACGGATTGCGGACGAGCGAGGTCCGCAATCCGTTCCATTGCGTCCTCACACTTGATTTATGCAACAACGCTCACCGAATCTGCTACAGGGACACCCGGAGAGGCATCGCTCAGACGTGCGCCGGCTGCACGAACACTGGGCCCTGCATGAGCCGTACATCGTACTGGCGCAGCAGTAAAAGCTGCGCCTCGTCGGCCACCTGGTCGAAGATGATCGGGATTTTCACGCGCTGCGCGTAACCCACCAGGGCCTTGACCATACGGTCGCGTAAGGCGATCTCGGCATCCATCTTAATGTAGTCTGGGCTGGACATTTCCGATTCGACGGCTAGAATGCGGCCCGGATCGGGCAGCTTGTCGGCGACTTTGAAGCCGTGATGTTGATAGCTCTTGGTCAGATAGCTGAGGAAAGTCTTGTGCGCCACCGCCGCGGCAGGCAGCTCGATCACGATACGCTCTGGGCTCAGGCCTAAGTGATGCAACACTGAAGAAAAATGCTTACCGTGATCGTACTTGACGCTCTTGAGAAGCCGCTCGTGCACGCGCAGAAACAGAAGTCCGTGCCGCTGCCCTCCGAAAAAGTTAATCGCATGCATTGCCCGTGAAAGCCGGTCCACTGCGACCAGAGTCGGATCGTCGGTGAGCGCATCGAACGGATCGAAGGGCGCGCCATCGGCGCGCAGTACAGCCTGGAAGCCGAGCTTGTCGCCGTAGTGTTCGATGACCGCCTCGTCTAGCGAATAAGATGGCGGCACGCCAGGCATCGTCACGTCATAGATTGGTTGGTAGGCACTGCCGAGCGTCAGCTCGTGCAGACGCGCCACGGCCAGCTCGCCTTCTGGGGCCAGGGCGATGTGCTCGCGCAGATACGGCAGTGTACCGGCTCGGTCAACCAGTTTTGGGATGGTGGGCGGGATCATGGAGTTGTTGGATAGCGAACGGCCATCATGCAGCCGGATTACTTGAGGATAGTAGCAGCGGGCACGATACGCGTTTCACCGTTTTTCTTATTGATCCGCCGCTTCAGGAAATCGAGCAGGATGTCGGCGTTCATCGCATCGTCGAAAACTTTCCAGCGCACCTGGCTACGGTTCGTCACCGTCGACATCACCGACAGGCCTTCGCGTCGATTCGCCACGCGTCGCTCTGGCGTCTTGCCAATCGGCGCGGAGCGGCCTCGCATATCGTCCGAGCTCAGTCCCGTTTCTTCGCCCCACTGGATCTCCGCGCTTTGGGCTATGGCTCGGCGAGAAATCTCCGGGTGGCGTTGTTCCATAAATCGAGCGAGATCCGTTGACGTTTACACGCAACGGTCTCGGGGCCACCCCCTATCAAGTCAAATTCCAGAATAACTGCCTAATTTTTGCCAAGAAAATGCGCAAGGACATACACAAGAAAGGTGAGCCGAAGGCACGCTACCGTGTCAGGAATTGAGCGGCCTATAATGAAGGCCTCATCAACCGGAGGAACGTGACGATATGGATAAATGAAGCCGTCCTTGCCAGAATACTCGACGCCATACCAACACGTGGTCGCCCGTGTTTATACGGCGATACGCTGATTTAGGCATTACTTTGCGTGAAGACCTTCTATCGAATGACGTTGCGCGCTCTGCAAGGTTTCACCCGAAGTCTGCGCGATCTGGCCTTCTCAGGCTTGCCAGTGCCGAATTACACCACGCTCTGTCGCCGGGAAAAAACGCTTGATGTCGAACTTCCGATCCTTCGCGACAACGAACCGATCCATCTGGTTGTCGAAACACCAGTCTGAAGGTCTATGGCGAAGGTGAGTGGAAGGTGTGCCAGCACGGCTATTCGAAGTGGAGCACGTGGCGTAAAGTCCATCTCGCGTATCTCGCGCTCAACGCGAATACAGGTCAAGTGCATGCCGCGCTAATGACGAATCAGAATGTGGCTGACGGTGACGCTCTGGCCAAGTTGCTCGACCAGATTCCACGCGAAGAACAAATCGATGTCATCGGCGGTGACGGTGCCTACGACACCAAGCCATGCCATGCGGCCATTGCTGCACGCAGTGCGATTCCTTCGATTCCGCCACGCGAGGGTGCCGCTCATTGGCCAGCGGATATGCCCGGTGCGGCGTGGCGTAATGGCGCGGTTGATGCAATTGCCCGTGACGGTCGTCGAGAATGGAAGCAACACAGTGGCTACCACCGGCGATCGCTTGCCGAGAATGCGATGTATCGGTTCAAGACCCTCACCGGCCACTGTCTCTGGGCGCGTCACATCGCCGCGCAGGCGACCGAGGTCGCCGTTCGCGTCGGCGTCATCAACCGTATAGCGGACCTCGCTCGGCCGCAATCCGTTCCATTTCGTCCTCACGCTCGATTTATGCAACAACGGACCCGTCGATGCCATTGCGTCCGCGTGCTCGATTTATGCGACAACGCCCTTTTCCACGAAGACAAAAAATAAAATTCCGAGCCCAAGTGCAAAGACTCACCCTCCAAAAGTCAAATGCAAAAGTGAACGTCTCCAAGGACAGGAAATCCTCCCGAATAGATTGAGCACCAAGTAAAAAACCCACACAGCTTCATACTATGTGGGTTTCCATCTGGTCGGGGCGAGAGGATTTGAACCTCCGACCACCTGCACCCCATGCAGGTACGCTACCAGGCTGCGCTACACCCCGAAAGTTAGGATTATACCAGACAGTTCGCCGAAGTAGAACAGCGTCATCATGTACTTTTCATTTCTTCGAGTGAATCCTTAATCCCTTGGTACGCTTACTTTTGTATTTGATTTTCTGGAGTTGATACCTCACTCTTTTGGGTAAAGAACTTTATTTTTGCATCAAACATTTTTGCGGCTTCACGCTTTATTGATCCAAAATTTATAATCTTGAAATCAGAAAATCCTCTGTCATATGAGGGAGATGGGCGTTGTTGCATAAATCGAACGTGAGGACGCCATGGCATCGGACGGGCATAATTCAGGCGATACGAACGGATTGCGGACGAGCGAGGTCCGCCATGCGGTTGATGACGCCGACGCGAACGGCGACCTCGGTCGCCTGCAATCCGTTCGTATCGCTTGAAATTATATCCGTCGATGCTATTGCGTCCTCACGCTCGATTTATGTAACAACGCCGCTGACGCTGCAGGGTGTTGGCCTCTATCTGGAGCGTTGGAATTTCACGCCCCCAAAGCCGTTGAAACCGGTCTAGGAGTAGAGACCGGAAGCAGTGCAGGCAGGCATAGCTGAACTGGACACGTACCCGGAGATTTCGCGCCGGGCCATAGCCGAAGGCACGGAGATCCAGTGGAGCGACGAAACGGGGCTGCGCTCGGATGATGTACGAGGCCGCTCCTACGCGCCGATTGGCAAAACGCCTGAGCGACGTGTAGCGAGTCGACGCGAAAGCTTGTCCGTGATGTCGTCGGTGACGAACCGTGGCCAGGTTCACTGGAAAGTCTTTGAGGGTGCGATGAACGCAGACATCCTGCTCGATTTCCTGAAGAGACTGATCAAAGACATGCGCAGCAAGAAAGCGTTTCTGATTCTCGACAACCTGGAAGTCCATCACGCCAAGCCGGTCATGGCGTGGTTGGACGAGCACGGCGACAAGAGCGAAGTGTTCTACCTTCCGTCGTACAGACGGGAACTGAATCCCGACGAGATACTCAATGCCTGACCTGAAGGCAAACCTGCCAAAAAAGGCTCCGGCATAGAGCAAACGGCATATTATTGATCAGTAATTCGTGATCTTGATTTTGAAATCAATACATCTTCCTCATATGAGAGTCGAGTCGATTTTTCAATTTCACAATTTCAAGATCATGAATTTCGGATTAATAAAAAAGCGGTCAGCAGCCATCTACGTCATCCCCAGAAATCACCACAACGTGTCGCACGCTATGTCATAGGGGCGTTGTTGTATGAATCGAGCGAGCGTGAGGACGCCATGGCATCGAAGGGTATATTGATCGGCAATGCCAGGAGATGCCGCCAGCAAATCGAGTCAGAATGCGAGCTTCATCGGCGGTTGGGCAGCTTGTCGCCGGGTGTTGTGTGAAGCTTGGGCTACACGCGGACATCCCAGTGTAGTATGATCTACGAGTGTGCGCGTTGCGGGCTACTTTTCGACTCGACTTCGAGGGCGCGCGATTAAGCTTGCGGGCGACTCTGCACGTAAGCTTAATCCCTCGTCTCGCTAAAAATCGATTCGCATACGTTCTTCGGGTTGTAGTTGTTGGTATGTTTTCTTGGCCATGCACGCAATTTACCGGTTATCGAAGGTGTTGTATTTCAGATTTGAGGCCGCGATAACCGGAGCCCCGGCGAGACAACTACTTGATCCGAAATAGTTTACCAACGCGCGAAAAGATACGGCAGAGTACATCGACACCCGTTGCACTACCCACAATCGAGTTTGGGCCACCGGTCGCTGCCGGGACCGACCGGTGGCATATCGACGACGGTCTAGATCGGCATCAAAGTTGAGCACACCACGCGGATGTCTGATCTAGATCAGACATCTCCCCACTCATCTCGCTACTGTGGAAATGCAAAATCGTGCCGTAGCTTCGTGTGAACACGTTGAGCGCCGGGGAGGATATCGCTGTTGTCTTCGCCGATCGTGTGGTGGTCGCGACTCTATTCGCCCGTGAGATCGGTGTAGAGCCGCCGGTCACACGCAAACCGAGCTCGCGCCGGAACGCGTCGTGGCGCGCCATCGCGGACAGCGGTGGCGCGTTCTCGGTAATGTCGCTCGCTTCGCCGTTCCAGGCACCCAGCAGCGAGGTGCACTGGCAGAGCTGCTGCCAGGTTCAGGCTGAACATGTAGCTCTGTACACCAGCGTGTCATGCTGCCCGAACAGCTCGGTGAAACCGCTTCCGCCGGTCTTACCTTCGAAGCGGTAATCGCGTGGTGGCGGATTCGCTACAACGAGGTAGTTGTTGTTTATTTGCAACCGATTTGCAACCGTCAAGCCGGTGACATAATCAAATGCCTGTTGCGTATACGCCAAGAACAGACCGCAACATGTTCACAAAAATAATTGTGAACAATGAGTTATCAAATACTATAATTTCTATTATTTCTGTTTTTGAAAAAATTATTTTTTATTTGCGCGTGGCGGTCCTAGGGTCCACCCCTAAACTCATGGTTTACAGAGTGGCCAATCATCTGGGCGTAGCCATGTGACGTCGGCGTAGCGCTTCCGGGTGGTTGCAGACCGTTATGAAACAAGGTCGATAGACCTGCTTTTTTAGATGAAAGGAGCTCCACGAATGAAAAAGACTCTGATCGTTGCAGCCGCTGCAGCATCGTTTGCAACCGTCGCCCACGCGCAAAGCAGCGTCACGCTATACGGCGTGCTCGACGCGGGTATCACGTACCAAAGTAATCTTTCCAGTAAGTCGCGCTGGTTGGAAGGCACGGGCATCGACCAAAGCCTGTTTGGTCTCCGTGGTTTGGAAGACCTGGGTGACGGCCTGAAAACAATTTTCACGTTGGAAAGCGGTTTCGGCTTGGGTAACGGTCACTTCTCGAACGACGGCGGCATCTTCAACCGAAAAGCCTTCGTCGGCTTGTCGAGCCAATCCAGCACAGTCACGCTGGGTCGCCAGTACGACGCAGTCCAGGACTACTTGGCTCCGCTGACGGCAACTGGCTCGTGGGGCGGTACGTATTTCGCTCATCTCGGCAACTTGGACAACCTAAGCACGAACGGCGGCTACGCAACCAACAACTCGATCAAATTCACGAGCGGGAACTACACCGGTCTGCAATTCGGTGGCACGTACGCTTTCTCGAATAACGCGCACTTCCGCAACAACCGTGCATACAGCGGAGGCGCATCGTACCAGTTCGAAGGCCTGAAGCTGGCAGGTGCGTATTCTCAACTAAACTACCCGAACGCAGCTGGCACGAGCGGCGCGGTTAACCAGCACCTATTCGGCGCCCCACAAAGCCGTGTCCGTACGTATGGCGCAGCAGCGGGCTACGTATTCGGCCCGGCACAAGTCGGTGCCGCATGGACGCAAGCTCGTCTGCATAACGCGGTTGCAGATGCGAACGTGCAGGTTGCCAACTACGAAGTCAACGGTACGTACAACCTGACGCCGGCACTGGGTCTGGGCGTTGCCTACGCGTACTCGAGCGGTCGCGTGGGCACGAACAACACCCACTCGAACCAAGTTGGCCTGCAAGCCGACTACTCGCTGTCAAAACGCACCGACGTGTATGCGCAGGCCGTGTACCACCGCGCAAGCAAGGGCGTGAATGCTTCAATCTACAACGGCGAAAGCGTCGCGCAGCATACCTTGTTGTCGGGCATCAGCCAGACCGCCGCTACGGTTGGCCTGCGTCACCGCTTTTAAGCTTGCGGTGACTTCGGTTTTTCTAGATATCGATTTTGAGTCAAACGCACTATCCAAAGAAATTTCTCGCCCTTTAGGGCGAGAAATTTCTTTGCTTGCGTGAACGCCAGTGGTTGCCCACGAGATTGTCCTTGTCCTGAAACGTACTTTCCCTGACAACCTGCGCCTGCAGGTGTCCCACGAAACGATTCACAACACCCTATGCTCAGTCTCGTGGCACGAACTGCTCCGCAAACTGATTGCCTGTCTGCGCCAGTATTGTAACGAGCATCTGCCACGCTCGCGCGGCCCCGATCTGGGGTCTGGACTTATTCCAGACACATGGTCCGCCATTCATGTGGCGTCTGCCCGAGGTCCACTGTCGCCTGGCGTTGTTGCATAAATCGAGCGCGAAGACGCAATGGCATCGCGCTCGATTTATGCAACAACGCCCCAGAAATCACTAAAGCGTTTCGCTCTCTATTTCATGCATGAACCGATTCGCTATGTAGCTTAGTTCAAGATATCATATTTCTCATCAATAGTGTTTCCAGTGGCCTGACCGGGGGACTATCCGGTCTGGGCTGTGGTGTGGTTTTGTTGCGTTTCAGTGGCGTTGTTGCATAAATCGAGTGTGAGGATGCAATAGCATCGACGGGATAATCTCAGGCGATACGAACGGATTGCGGACGAGCGAAGTCCGCAATACGGTTGATGACGCCGACGCGAATGGAGACCTCGGTCGCCTGCGCCTCGATGTGACGCGACCAGAGACAGTTGCCGGTGAGGGTCTTGAATCGATACATCGCATTCTCGGCAAGCGATCGCCGGTGGTAGCCACTGTCTTGCTTCCATTCTCGACGACCGTCACGGGCAATTGCATCAACCGCGCCATTACGCGCCACGCCGCACCGGGCATATCCGCTGGACAATGAACGGCACCCTCGCGGGGCGGAATCGAAGGAATAGCACTGCGTGCAGCAATGGCTGCATAGCATGGCTTTGTTGTCGTAGGCACCATCACCGCCGATGATATCGATTTGTTCTTCGCGTGGAATCTGGTCGAGCAACTTGGCCAAAGCGTCACCGTCAGCCACATTCTGATTCGTCATTAGCGCGGCATGCACTTGACCCGTATTCGCGTTGAGCGCGAGATGGACTTTACGCCACGTGCGCCGCTTCGAGTAGCCGTGCTGGCGGCACCTTCCATTCACCTTCTCCATAGACCTTCAGACCGGTGCTGTCGACAACCAGATAGATCGGTTCATTGTCACGAAGGATCGGCAGTTCGACATCAAGCGTTTTTGCCCGGCGACAGAGCGTGGTGTAATTCGGCACCGGCAAGCTCGGGAAGTCCAGATCGCGCAGACTTTGGGTGAAACCTTGCAGGGCGCGCAACGTCAGTCGATAGACGGTCTTCACGCCAAGTAATGCCTGAATCAGCGTATCGCCGTATAGAAACGGGCGACCCCACGTGTGGGTATGGCCTCGGGTATTTGGCAAGGACGGCTTCATCTATCCATATTGTTCCGTTCCCCCGGTTGATCAGGCCTTCATTATAGGCCGCCCAATTCCTGACACGGTAGCGTGCCTTCGGCTCACCTTTCTTGTGTATGTCCTTGCGCATTTTCTTGGCAAAAATTAGGCAGTTACTCTGGAGTCTGACTTGATAGGAGACTGGCCCCGAGACCGTTGCGCGTAAACGTCAACGGATCTCGCTCGATTTATGCAACAACGCCCGTTTCAGTGGAGAATGGGCCCGCGCATAAACAACAAACGCCCCCACGACCCTACGCACGGCGTCGAGTTTTGCATCCACAGACAGCCCCGCGACGACACCCGCGCGCACTGCTCAATCGAGGCGGCTCAGACCGAAAACGACGAACCACAACCGCAGGTGGTGGTCGCGTTCGGGTTCTTGATCACGAACTGCGCGCCGTTTAGGTCGTCCTTATAGTCGATCTCTGCGCCGACCAGGTATTGGTAGCTCATCGAGTCAATCAGTAGCTGGACGCCGTTCTTGAGCATCACGGTATCGTCCTGGTTGACTTCCTCGTCAAAGGTGAAGCCGTATTGGAAGCCGGAGCAGCCGCCGCCCTGCACGAACACGCGCAGCTTCAGCTCAGGATTACCCTCTTCGTCGATTAGTTGCTTGACCTTGTCGACCGCCACGTCGGTGAAGACGAAGGGCGGCAGCATTTCGGTAGCGGTGGTAACCGCGGATTGGGTGAAAGTATTCATTGCGAACTCTCCAGAAAACTCTAGACGTGTAGAGGATCAATAGACAAGCTTTTTCGATCAAGCCGCGAGCGTCAAAAGGCTAGCCTGACGAGTTGCGATGGGTGATTTTAAAGGCATTGTTGCATAAATCGAGCGAGAAGACGCAATAGCATCGACGGGATAATTTCAGGCGATACGAACGGATTTCGGACGAGCGAGGTCCACCATACGGTTGATGACTCCGACGCGAACGGAGACCTCGGCCGCCTGCGAGTCGATATGACGCGCCCAGAGACAGTTGCCGCTGAGGGTCTTGAACCGCGATACACATCGCATTCTCGGCAAGCGATCGCCGGTGGTAGCTAGGGGGGTCTTTCTTCCATTTTCGAGGACCGTCACGGGCAATTGCATTCCACCGCGCCATGACGCCACGCATCACGGGACGTATCCGCTGGCCAATGAGCTTCACCCTCGCGTGGCGGAATCGAAAGAATAGCACCGCGTGGAGCAATGGCCGCATGGCATGGCTTGGTGTCGTAAGCACCGCTGCCGCCGATGACATCGATTTGTTCTTCGCGTGGAATCTGGTCGATCAGCTTGGCCAGAGCGTCACTGTCAGCCGCATTCTGATGCGTTATTATTGATCCAAAATTCGTTATTTTGAAATTTGAAAATCGTCCCTCATGCCTCGTTTGCCCATGCCCCTCAAATTAGGGACGATTTTCAAATTTCAAAATAACGAATTTTGGATCAATATGCAACACCGCCGATTTTTGGAAGCCACGCCGATGGCTGATGACAGCTTTCTTGAGATACCCCTTGGTGCGCCGGAGCCTACTTCGTCACGTTCGCTTTCAGATGCGCGTTGAGTATCTCAACAGGATTGAGATCCAGGTAGGAAGAACACCTCGATCTTGTCGCCGTGCTCGGCCAACCACGCCTTGACCGGCTTGGCGTGATGAACCTTCAGATTGTTTCGAGAATCAAAAACACTTTCTTGCTGTGCATGTCTTTGATCAGCCTCTTCAAGAAGGCGAGCAGAATGTCTGCGTTTATCGCGCCCTAGAATATTTTTTAGCGCACTTGGCCGCGGTTTTTCACCGTCGACATTACCGGAAGGCCTTCGCGTCAGCTCACCATGCGGCGCTCGGGTATCTTACCCATTGGGGGCGTAGGAGCGGTCTTGTACATCATCCGAGCGCAGTCTCGTTTCGTCGCCCCTACTATTGATCCGAAATTTGTGATCAATCACTGTGACCAGCTCATGGCGGGCTTGCACCCGCAGGAGTGGATCCATGCTGGGCGCACAAAGAAAAGCGCCGCTGTCGGAAGCGGTGCAATCCCTTTCTGTGTAAGGATTTTTCTGGCCCGCCCTACACGATTCGAACGTGTGACCTACGGCTTAGAAGGCCGTTGCTCTATCCGTCTGAGCTAAGGGCGGTCGTGAGACAGGCAGTGCTATTTATCCGCAATTCGTTATCTTGAAATTGGAAAATCGCCCCTCATGTCTCGTTTTTTCATGCCCATCACATGATGGACGATTCTTCAATTTCAAGATAACGAATTGCGGATAAATGATACCCACACAAAGAGACATGCGAATGGTCAGAGCTGACCTATCCGCTCAGGCTATTCCAGACGAAGCACAAAACTCACTCTGCAAAAAAACCATTATACAATTATACTCGATCGCTTCCAGGCAGTCCCAGGCAGTCAGCGTAAAACGGGGCAGAAGATCCGGGCGTCGAAATCGGTCGCGCCGCTGCCGACACGCGGCATCTCCAGTCAAACCGGTTGTGGATGGGACGCGAACCAGCCGATGCAGAACAATCCAGCCAGCATGCAATACACGCCGAACGTGGCCAACCGCCCGCGCCCCTTGAAATAACGCATCAGAAAACGCACGCTCAAGTAGGCGGCAATCACCGTCAGCATGCCGCCCAGCGCGGCATCGGCCAACTGGTCCGGCGCATGGAACAGCTTCGGTAGTTCGAGAATGCCCGCAGCTAGGATGACCGGCGTGCCCAGCAGGAACGAGAATTCGGCCGCCTTTTCGGTAGTGAGCCCCGCGGCGTTGCCGGCGATCATGGTCAGCCCGCTGCGCGAGAAACCCGGGATTAGTGCGCCCACTTGCGCGAGGCCGACCAGGAAGGTTCGGCCCACACTAAGGCTCTCAGGCCTGCGATGCGCGCGCGCGCGCTGCAGGCTATCGCCCCACCACAGCAGGATGCCGTTGACGACCAGCGCGCCGGCCACGATCCGAAGGTCATGGAACACATGCTCGATCTTCTTCTCGAGCAGCAGCCCCACCAGCCCAGTCGGAATGGTGCCAATGATCAGCGCCCACATCATGTGTGCGTCGTCGCTGGGGCACCCCGCGAAGGAGGCGAAGAACCCCCGCACCAGCGCATACCAGCGTGCGCGGAAATACCAGAGCAGTGTGAGCGCGGTACCAAGGTGCAGCGCGACCAGGAACGGCAGCAACTGCGGCGCATGCTTGTCGATATGTATGCCGATCAGGGCAGGCACGAGCAGCGTGTGGCTCAGACTGCTGACGGGGAAGAGTTCAGTCACGCCCTGCAGAACGCTCAGAAATAACATAAACCAGAGGTTCACGCGTTAGGCCTTTTTAGCTGGGCGGTTTCAAGAGTGCAGTGCAACACGCCGTTGATTATTGATCAGAAATTCGTGATCTTGAAATTAAAAAAAGCGTCTCTCATGTCTCGTTTTTCCATGCTCATCACATGATGAGTTGATGTGTGCATTTCAAGATCACAAATTTTTGATCAATAATCGGTCTTCACGCCAAGTAATGCCTGAATCAGCATATCGCCATACAGATGCGGGTGACCACGCATGGGTATGGCGTCGGGTATTTTGGCAAGAACGGCTGCATCTGTGTCCATATTGTCACGTTCCCCCAGTGGATTAAGACTGCATTATATATAGGCCGCCCAATTCATGGCACGGTAGTGTACCTTCTGGTTGCATGTCTTGCATATGTCCTTTCGCATTTTCTGGCGCGGTTGCATAAATCGAGCGTGAGGACGCAATGGCATTGAAGGGCATAATTTCAGGCGATCCGAACGGATTGCCGACTTCGCTTGTCCTCAATCCGTTCGGATCGCCTGAAATTATGCCCTTCAATGCCATTGCGTCCTCACGCTCGATTTATGCAACAACGCCTTTCCGTGGCCACCTCGTCGCCCGAGTTCGAGGACGTGCTCGACTTTGTGCGCGAGCACGCGGGCGAGGCCTGCCTGTCCTCAGGAGAGCGGCTCGTCGATCATGCAGCCGGCACGGTGTCGCTGATGCGCACCCTCAACGTCGATCCGCAGGCTGTGCGCGCCGCCGCGCTGTTCGGACTCACGCCGCACCTAAGCGACCCCGAAACCGAGATCGCAAAGCGTTTCGGCGAGGAAGTCGCCCGGCTGGTGGCCGACGTGCGCAAGCTCCTGCGGCTGGGCACGGTCAGCCTGATGACCACTAAGCAGGTGCCCGAAGGCAATCGTAACGCGCAGGCCGCGCGCCGTGCCCAGATCGAGGCTCTGCGCAAGATGCTGCTGGCCTTCGCGCAGGACATCCGGGTGGTAGTGATCCGACTCGCTTCGCGCCTGCAGTCACTGCGCTCCTACGCGACCGCAAAGATCGAGCCCCCCGACGTGGCACGCGAGACGCTCGAGATATATGCGCCGCTGGCCAACCGGCTCGGCATCTGGCAACTGAAGTGGGAGCTCGAGGATCTCGCCTTCCGCTTCGAGGATCCGGTCACCTACAAGCACATCGCCAAGCTGCTCGACGAGAAGCGCGTCGAGCGCGAGGCCTATGTGACGCAGGCGATCGCGCGCCTCGAGCAGGAGCTGGCCTCCGCGCAGATCTCGGCCGAAGTCAGTGGCCGACCGAAACACATCTACAGCATCTGGCGGAAAATGCGCGGCAAAGAACTCGATTTCTCCGAGCTCTACGACGTGCGCGCGTTTCGTGTGATCGTCCCCGACATCAAGGATTGCTACGCAGTGCTGGGTATTGTTCATCATCTGTGGCAGCCGGTGCCGCGCGAATTCGACGACTACATCTCGCGCCCTAGGCCGAACGGCTACAAGTCGCTACACACGGTGGTGATCGGAGACGACGGGCGTGCCTTCGAGATGCAGATCCGTACGCAGGAGATGCACCGCTTCGCCGAGTACGGCGTGGCCGCGCACTGGCGCTACAAGGAGGCCGGCACGCGCGGTTACGGCGGCCAGTTCTCGGCCAGAGACAAGTACGACGAGAAGATCGCCTGGCTGCGGCAGTTGCTAGCCTGGAAGGACGAGATTGCCGACGGCCCCTCAGAGAGCGCCGAAAGCGAAGCCTGGGCGCCATTGCGCGAGACCGCGCTTAACGACGACCACATCTACGTACTGACCCCGCAGGCGCGCGTGATCGCGCTGCCGAATGGGGCGACGGCAGTCGATTTCGCTTACTACCTGCACAGCGAACTGGGGCATCGCTGCCGTGGCGCACGCGTCAACGGCGCGATGGTTCCACTCAATACGCCGCTGGCGAATGGGCAGACGGTGGAGATCCTCGTAGTCAAAGAGGGCGGGCCCTCACGCGACTGGCTTAACCCGCAGCTCGGCTACTTACAGAGTGCTCGGGCGCGCCAGAAGTTGCGCGCCTGGTTCAACCTAATCGACCAGCAGGAAATCATCACGCGCGGTCGCGCGCAGGTAGAAAAGACCTTGCAGCGTGAGAGCAAGATCTCGGTGAGCCTTGACAGCCTGGCTGCTCGGCTCGGTTTCAGGGAGCCCGAAGAACTGTTCGCGGCGGTCGGCAAGGAAGAGCTTAGCCTGCGCAACATCGAGCAGGCGCTCTCCGATGCGTCGCAACCCGAGCCCGAAATCGAGCTACCTGAGCAGTTCAAGAAGCGGAGCAGCGGCGCAAGCGTGGCGCACGGCGCCTCAACGGGCGTTCTGGTGGTCGGCGTCGATGCGCTGCTTACCCAGCTCGCGCGCTGCTGCCGACCGGCACCACCCGATCCGATCAGCGGCTTCGTCACGCGCGGAAAGGGGATGTCGATCCATCGCAGCGATTGTGCGACGTTTCGCTGCATGTCCGAGCGTACGCCCGAGCGCGTTCTGCAAACCACCTGGTCGACCGATGTGCTAGGCGGGCGCGGTGTCTCGGTCTACCCGGTCGACTTGATGATCGACGCGAGCGACCGGCAGGGGATGCTGCGCGACATTTTTGAAGTGTTCGCGCGTGAAAAAATGAACGTGATCAGCGTGAAGACGCAGAACCAGCGTAATGCGGCGATCATGCAGTTTACCGTCGAGGTCTCGAATTCGGCGCAGGTGCAGCGTGCCTGCACGTTGCTCGGCGAGGTGCCTGGCGTGGTGCGGGCCTCGCGCAAGACCTATTGATCGACGTTGTTGCATAAATCGAGCGAAATCCGTTGACGTTTACGCGCAACGGTCACTGGTCCAGACTTCTATCAAGTCAGATTCCAGAGTAACTAGGCGTTGTTGCATAAATCGAGTGTGAGGATGCAATAGCATCGACGGGCATAATTTTAGGCCATACGAACGGATTGCGGACGAGCGAGGTCCGCCATACGGTTGATGACGCCGACGCGAATGGAAACCTCGGTCGCCTGCGCGGCGATGTGACGCGCCCAGAGACAGTTGCCGGTGAGGGTCTTGAACCGATAGATCGCATTCTCGGCAATGCGATCGGCGGTGGTAGCCACTGTCTTGCTTCCATTCTCGACGACCGTCACGGGCAATTGCATCAACCGCGCCATTACGCCACGCCGCACCGGGCATATCCGCTGGCCAATGAACGGCACCCTCGCGTGGCGGAATCGAAGGAATAGCACTGCGTGCAGCAATGGCCGCATGGCATGGCTTGGTGTCGTAGGCACCATCACCGCCGATGACATCGATTTGTTCTTCGCGTGGAATCTGGTCGAGCAACTTGGCCAGAGCGTCACCGTCAGCCACATTCTGATTCGTCATTAGCGCGGCATGCACTTGACCCGTATTCGCGTTGAGCGCGAGATGGACTTTACGCCACGTGCGCCGCTTCGAGTAGCCGTGCTGGCGCATCTTCCATTCACCTTCGCCATAAACCTTCAGACCGGTGCTGTCGACAACCAGATGGATCTGTTCGTTGTCGCGAAGGATCGGCAGTTCGACATCAAGCGTTTTTTCTCGGAGAGAGAGCGTAGTGTAATTCTTCACCAGAGAGCCCTGGCAGGCCAGATCGAGCAGACTTTAGGTGAAACCTTGCAGGGCGCGCAATGTCAGTCGATAGACGGTCTTCACGCCAAGTAATGGCTGAATCAGCGCATCGCCGTATAAACACGGGCGACTACGTGTGGGTATGGCGTCGGGTATTCTGGCAAGGACGGCTTCATCTATCCATATCGTCACGTTCCCCCGGTTGATCAGGCCGGCATTATAGGCTGCCCAATTTCTGACATGGTAGCGTGCCTTCGGCTCACTTGTCTTGTGTATGTCCTTCCGCATTTTTTTGGAAAAAATTAGGCAGTTACTCTGAAATCTGACTTGATAGGGGGCTGGCCGGCGAGCGTTGCGCGTAAACGTCAATGGCTTTCGCTCGATTTATGCAACAACGCCGCGTTCATTCTTCGATGATGAGCGCGTTGGTGTAGACCTCCTGTACATCGTCGAGGTCCTCGAGCATGTCGAGCAGCTTCTTCATCTTCACGGCGTCATCTCCGCAGCACTCGACCTCGTTCTGTGGCCTCATGGTCACCTCGGCCAGCTCGGCCTTGCAACCGGCCGCTTCCAGCACGTCCTTCACCTTCGAGAATTTCTGCCAGTGGCATAGCACCTCGATGCTGCCATCCTCGTTGGTGTTGACGTCGTCGGCACCGGCCTCGAGCGCGGCTTCTATCAGCCCGTGCTCCGAGATGCCGGGGGCGAACACGAACTGGCCGACGTGATCGAACAAGAAGGCCACCGAGCCATCGGTGCCCATGTTGCCACGGTACTTCGAAAACGCATGGCGGACTTCCGCAACGGTGCGCACGCGGTTGTCGGTCATGGTGTCGACGATGATTGCCGCGCCGCCGATGCCGTAGCCTTCGTAGCGGATTTCCTCGTAATTCACGCCGTCCGCGCCACCCACGCCGCGATCGATCGCGCGCTTGACGTTGTCTTTCGGCATGTTGGCGTCGACCGCTTTTTCGACTGCCAGGCGCAGCCGCGGATTCGAGTTTGCATCGCCACCGCCCAGGCGGGCCGCCACTTGGATTTCCTTGATCAGGCGCGTCCAGACCTTGCCGCGCTTGGCGTCGATCGATGCCTTCTTATACTTGATATTGGCCCATTTGGAATGACCAGCCATGCAGCGGCTCCGATTTTTTAGACAGAGATTTGAGGTCAAACGGGCGTTGTTGCATAAATCGAGCGTGGGGACGCCATGGCATCGACAGGCATCCTTTCAGGCGATACGAAAGGATTGCGGACGAGCGAGGTCCGCCATGCGGTTGATGACGCCGAGGCGAACGGCGACCTCGGTCGCCTGCGAGTCGATGTGACGCGCCCAGAGACAGTTGCCGGTGAGGCTCTTGAATCGATACATCTCATTCTCGGCAAGCGATCGCCGGTGGTAGCCACTGTCTTGCTTCCATTCTCGCCGACCGTCACGGGCAATTGTATCAACCGCGCCATTACGCCACGCCGCACCGGGCACATCCGCTGGCCAATGAGCGACACCCCCGCGTTGCGGAATCGAAGGAACAGCACTGCATGCAGCAATGGCCGCATGACATGGCTTGGTGTCGTAGGCACCGTCACCGCCGATGACATCGATTTGTTCGTCGCGTGGAATCTGGTCGAGCAACTTGGCCAGAGTGTCACCGTCAGCCACATTTTGATGCGTCATTAGCGCGGCATACACTTGACCCGTATTCGCGTTGAGCGCGAGATGGACTTTACGCCACGTGCGCCGCTTCGAGTAGCCGTGCTGGCGCACCTTCCATTCACCTTCTCCATAGACCTTCAGACCGGTACTGTCGACCACCAGAGGTGTTGTTGCATAAATCGAGCGAGATCCATGGACGTTTACGGGCAACAGTCTCGGGGCCAGCCCCCTATCAAGTCAGATTCCAGAGTAACTGCCTAATTATTTCCCAAAAATGCGCAAAGACATACACAAGACAGGTGAGCCGAAGGCACGCTACCGTGTCAGGAATTGGGCGGCCTATAATGAAGGCCTGATCAACCGGGGGAACGTAACAATATGGATAGATGAAGCCGTCCTTGCCAGAATACCCGATGCCATACCCACACGTGGTCGCCCGTGTCTATACGGCGATACGCTGATTCAGGCATTATTGAGCGTGAAGACCGTCTATCGACGGACATTGCGCGCCCTGCAAGGTCTCACCCAAAGTCTTTGCGATGTGGCCCTTCCCGAGCTTTCCGGTGCCGAATTGCAGCACGCTCTGTCGCCGTGGCAAAAACGCTTAATGTCGAACTGCCGATCCTTCGCGACAACGAACCGATCCATCTGGTTGTCGACAGCACCGGTCTGAAGGTCTATGGCGAAGGTGAATGGAAGGTGCGCCAGCACGGCTAGTCGAAGCGGCGCACGTGGCGTAAAGTCCATCTCGCGCTCAACGCGCATACGGGTCAAGTGTATGCCGCGCTAATGACGCATCAGAATGTGGCTGACGGTGACACTCTGGCCAAGTTGCTTGACTAGATTTCACGCGACGAACAAATCGATGTCATCGGTGGTGACGGTGCCTACGACACCAAGCCATGCCATGCGGCCATTGCTGCACGCAGTGCTATTCCTGCGATTCCGCCCCACGCGGCTGGCGTTCATTGGCCAGCGGATACGCCCGGTGCGGCGCGGCGTAACAGCGCGGTTAATGCAATTGCCCGTGACGATCGTCGAGAATGGAAGAAAGATAGTGGCTACCACCGGAGATCGCTTGCCGAGAATGCGATGTATCGGTTCAAGACGCTCACCGGCAACTATTTCTGGGCGCGTCACACCGCCTCGCAGGCGACCGAGGTCGCCTGCGAGGCGGTGCATTGATCCGCATGGCGAATCTGGCGCATCTTCAATCTGTTCGTATCGCCTAAAATTATACCTTTTGATGCAATTGCATCAAAAGGTATAATTTTAGGCGATACGAACAGATTGAAGATCAATAGCGTTTTGGCTCCCCGACCTGGGCTCGAACCAGGGACCTACGGATTAACAGTCCGACGCTCTACCAACTGAGCTATCGAGGAACACACAGCATAAAACATGAATTATGTTGTTCTATAATAAAAATGTCAATTTTTTCGCGCATTTCTGCAACAACGCCCCGTCGCCGCCATGGCGTCCTCGCGCTCGATTTATGCAACAACGCCGCGAGAATAGTCAACCGGCGTCAGTGGACTCGCCGGGTGCGATCAGCGCTCGAGTAGGTACAACTTCTCCTGCACGTCTTTCCATTCGTCGGCGTCGCCTGGAGCGGGCTTGGTTTTAGTGATCGACGGCCACAGCTTGGCTAGCTCAGCATTGAGCAGCGTGAATTGCTGCTGGTCGCCTGGAACGTCTTCCTCGGCATAGATCGCGTTGGTCGGGCACTCGGCCACGCACACGGCGCAGTCGATGCATTCGTCCGGGTCGATCGCAAGAAAATTGGGACCTTCACGGAAGCAATCCACCGGGCACACATCAACGCAATCAGTATACTTGCACTTGATGCAGCCTTCGGTCACAACGTGAGTCATTCAAAATGCTCCTGCTTGTCGATTATCTGTGTGGGTAGGCTTTGCGCTAAATATGCGGGTTGTTGCATATTGGTCCACAATTCGTGATCTTGAAATTAAAAAATCGGCCCTTATGTGAGGGGTATAGAACAACGAGGTATGAGGGCCGATTTTTTAATTTCAAGATCACGAATTGTGGACCAATAAATTAAGCATGAGGACGCAATGGCGTCGACGGACATAATTTCAGGCGATACGAACAAATTGCGGGTGAGCGAGGTCCGGCCCCCATGCGGTTAATGACGGTCGAGGCGAATGGAAACCTCGCGATCGCCTGCGAGTGGTGTTGTTGCATAAATCTGCTGAGAGCCGGTGACGTTTACACGCAATAGTCAGGGCGAGCCCGCTGCCATGAACGGGAAAATGGCCGATTTGAGCGCAAACATTTCCGATTCGCGATAAGTCATCACGCCTAGCGTAGAGTGCCCTGTCGCTCAGCCGCTCGCATGCTACACATAACGCGCCAAAAGGATGACTCTGGCACTTTGAAATTCTTATGCGTCAAGAAGATGCGCAGGGACATATACAAGACATGTGGGCCAAAGGCACACGCTACCGTGTCAGGAATGGGACGGTCTATACACGGGCCTGATCCACCGGGGAACGTGACGATAGGCATAGATGAAGTTGTCCTTGCCAGAATGCCAGGGGCCTATACCTATGCGTGCTTGGCCGCTTCTGTACGGCGATATGCTGATTTTTGATCAAAAATACGTGAACTTTACTCAAGCTGCATAAAAAATTGGTTTGTGCATGAAATAGCGAGCGACACGCTTTGGTGATTTCTGGAGACGACGTAGATGCCTGATGACGGTTTTTTTGAGATGCCCCTTGGTTCGCGCAGAAGCCTGCTTCGTCACGTTCTCTTTCAGATCTGCGTTTAGCATCTCGTCTGGATTGAGCTCCGGACTATACGAGGGCAGATAGAACATCTCGATTTTGTCGACATGCTCGACCAACCACGCCTTGACCGACTTGGTGTGATAGACTTTCAGGTTGTCGAGAATCAGAAATATTTTCTTGCTGCGCATGTCTTTGATCAGTCTCTTCAGGAAGTCGAGCAGGATGTCTGCGTTTATAGCGCCTTCGAATACTTTCCAGCGCACCTGGCCACGGTTTGTCACCGTCGACATCACCGACAGGCGTTCGCGTCGGCTCGCCACGCACCGCTCGGGTATCTTGCCCATTGGGTGCGCGTAAGGGGCGGCTTCGCACATCATCTGAGCGCAGCCCTGTTTCGTCGCCCCACTGGATCTCCGCGCCTTCAGACATAACCCGGCGCAAAATCGGCGTTGTTGCATAAATCGAGTGTGAGGATGCAATAGCATCGACGGGCATAATTTCAGGCGATACGAACGGATTGCGGACGAGCGCGGTCCGCCATACGGTTGATGAGACGCCGACGCGAACGGAGACTTCGGTCGCCTGCGCGTCGATGTGACGCGCCCAGAGACAGTTGCCGGTGAGGGTCTTGAACTGATACATCGCATTCTCGGCAAGCGATCGCCGGTGGTAGCCACTGTCTTGCTTCCATTCTCGACGACCGTCACGGGCAATTGCATCAACCGCGCCATTACGCCACGCCGCACCCGGGCATATCCGCTGGCCAATGAACGGGGCACCCTCGCGTGGCGGAATCGAAGGAATAGCACTGCGTGCAGCAATGGCTGAATGGCATGGCTTGGTGTCGTAGGCACCATCACCGCCGATGACATCGATTTGTTCTTCGCGTGGAATCTGGTCGAGCAACTTGGCCAGAGCGTCACCGTCAGCCACATTCTGATTCGTCATTAGCGCGGCATGCACTTGACCTGTATTCGCGTTGAGCGCGACATAGACCTTCAGACCGGTGCTGTCGACAACCAGATGGATCGGTTCATTGTCACGAAGGATCGGCAGTTGGACATCAAGCGTTTTTGCCCGGCGACAGAGCGTGGTGTAATTCGGCACCGGCAAGCTCGGGAAGGCCAGATCGCGCAGACTTTGGGTGAAACCTTGCAGGGCACGCAAGGTCAGTCGATAGACGGTCTTCACGCCAAGTTAATACCTGAATCAGCGTATCCGCTGTATAGACGCGGGGGCGTTGTTGCATAAATCGAGCGAGATCCGTTGACGCTTATGCGCAACGGTCGCGGGGCCAGCCCCCTATCAAGTCAGGTTCCAGAGTAACTGCCTAATTCTTGCCAAGAAAATGCGCAAAGACATACACAAGAAAGGTGAGCCGAAGGCACGCTACCGTGTCAGGAATTGGGCGGCCTATAATGAAGGCCTGATCAACCGGGGGGAACAACGTAACAATATGGATAGATGAAGCCGTCCTTGCCAGAATACCCGATGCCATACCCACACGTGGTCGCCCGTGTCTATACGGCGATACGCTGATTCAGGCATTACTTGGCGTGAAGACCGTCTATCGGCTGACGTTGCGTGCCCTGCAAGGTTTCACCCAAAGTCTGCGCGATCTGGCCTTCCCGAGCTTGCCGGTGCCGAATTACACCACGCTCTGTCGCCGGGCAAAAACGCTTGATGTCGAACTGCCGATCCTTCGTGACAATGAACCGATCCATCTGGTTGTCGACAGCACCGGTCTGAAGGTCTATGGAGAAGGTGAATGGAAGGTGCGCCAGCACAGCTACTCGAAGCGGCGCACGTGGCGTAAAGTCCATCTCGCGCTCAACGGGAATACGGGTCAAGTCCATGCCGCGCTAATGACGAATCAGAATGTAGCTGACGGTGACGCTCTGGCCAAGTTGCTCGACCAGATTCCACGCGAAGAACAAATCGATGTCATCGGCGGTGACGGTGACTACGACACCAAGCCATGCCATGCGGCCATTGCTGCACGCAGTGCTATTCCTTCGATTCCGCCACGCGAGGGTGCCGTTCATTGGCCAGCGGATATGCCCGGTGCGGCGTGGCGTAATGGCGCGGTTGATGCAATTGCCCGTGACGGTCGCCGAGAATGGAAGCAAGACAGTGGCTACCACCGGCGATCGCTTGCCGAGAATGCGATGTATCGGTTCAAGACCCTCACCGGCAACTGTCTCTGGACGCGTGACATCGACGCGCAGGCGACCCCGAGGTCGCCGTTCGCGTCGGCGTCATCAACCGTATGGCGGACCTCGCTTGTCCGCAATCCGTTCGTATCGCCTGAAATTATGCCCGTCGATACTATTGCATCCTCACACTCGATTTATGCAACAACGCCACGCACAAAAGCGTGTCTGAACAATCGAATCCGCTACAAAGACGTACAGCGTCAAGTGAGTGCGCCCAGGTAGGGGCAGCGCAAAAACCCGCGAAGAGGCAGGTTTTTCCATTCACCAACACTGGACTCAGTGCTTATTCACTGCATCCTTGAATGCCTTACCAGGCGTGAATTTGACAGTCTTGGCCGCCGGAATCTTGATGGTTTCTCCCGTCTTCGGGTTGCGACCGGTACGTTCTGCACGCTTACCTGAGCCGAAGCTGCCGAAGCCGATCAACTGAACCGCGTCGCCTTTCGACACAGTCTTCTTGATTACCTCGAGGAGCGTGTCCAGCGTTTCACCGGTTTGAGCCTTGCTGGCACCCGTTTGTGCGGCGACTGCGTCGATCAGTTCCTGTTTATTCATTAAGGTTCCTTGCTCAAATTAAATTGACACGAACAGCGCGGACGCGTCGATTATACGTGCGCAGGCCGCAGCATCGTAGTTCGCGGCGACGAGAGGCGCAGTCAAACCGCGCCGCACCCACCAGTACCCGCGGGTGAGCCATGAGGCGCTTCCGCAGTACAGTGCTCGTTATGATAGCGCAGCGCACGCCCAATAATGAGAAGGGTTTCAAAGATTTTCATCCGGCTTTCGCCGGATCTTCCGACCGTTATCCGCATTTGTGCCGCGTGGCGACCAGCGTTGTCAAGCGACGCGAGCGGTGCTTCGGAGAGCCGCGACATTGGTTTTTGCCAACGCCAGGTTGGGTGAGGCTTTGATGGCTGCGACCGTATGTTGCAGCGCATTTACCTGGGCCCTTCGCCGGTTCTGCCGATTGTTTTGTTTCGTATGACAGGGCGTTGTTGCATAAATCGAGTGTGAGGACGCAATAACATCGACGGGCATAATTTCAGGCGATACGAACGGATTGCGGACAAGCGAGGTCCGCCATACGGTTGATGACGCCGACGCGAACGGCGACCTCGGGGTCGCCTGCGCGTCGATGTGACGCGTCCAGAGACAGTTGCCGGTGAGGGTCTTGAACCGATACATCGCATTCTCGGCAAGCGATCGCCGGTGGTAGCCACTGTCTTGCTTCCATTCTCGGCGACCGTCACGGGCAATTGCATCAACCGCGCCATTACGCCACGCCGCACCGGGCATATCCGCTGGCCAATGAACGGCACCCTCGCGTGGCGGAATCGAAGGAATAGCACTGCGTGCAGCAATGGCCGCATGGCATGGCTTGGTGTCGTAGTCACCGTCACCGCCGATGACATCGATTTGTTCTTCGCGTGGAATCTGGTCGAGCAACTTGGCCAGAGCGTCACCGTCAGCTACATTCTGATTCGTCATTAGCGCGGCATGGACTTGACCCGTATTCCCGTTGAGCGCGAGATGGACTTTACGCCACGTGCGCCGCTTCGAGTAGCTGTGCTGGCGCACCTTCCATTCACCTTCTCCATAGACCTTCAGACCGGTGCTGTCGACAACCAGATGGATCGGTTCATTGTCACGAAGGATCGGCAGTTCGACATCAAGCGTTTTTGCCCGGCGACAGAGCGTGGTGTAATTCGGCACCGGCAAGCTCGGGAAGGCCAGATCGCGCAGACTTTGTGGGTGAAACCTTGCAGGGCGCGCAACGTCCGTCGATAGACGGTCTTCACGTTAAGTAACGCCTGAATCAGCGTATCGCCGTATAGACACGGGCGACCACGTGTGGGTATGGCATCGGGTATTCTGGCAAGGACGGTTTCATCTATCCATATTATTATGTTCCCCCGGTTGATCAGATTTTCATTATAGGCCACCCAGTTCCTGACACGGTAGCGTGCGCCTTCGGCTCACATGTCTTGCGTATGTCCCTGCCTATTTTTTTGGCAAAAATCGGGAGTTTACGCCGGCATCTGACTTGTTATTGCTTCGAAATTCACGAATTTCGAAGCAATAACCAGCGGTGTGTTGCACTTTACTCTTGAAACCGCCCCCCTTGTCCATATATGCCATCCCTATCCAAACCAGCGTCTGATCGTCATGACTCAAGGTAAGAGCCGTATGCGGTAATTCCGCACGTACTGACCTGTGGAGCGGATCAATAGCGTTCCTACTCTGACGTTTGGATGATGCATTTTACCCCAAAATCTGTATCTAGAAAAACCGGAGCCGCTGCAGCGCATTACCGGGAAACCTATGAAAATTACCATCATCGGCAACGGCTACGTCGGTCTCGTCACGGGTGCCTGTCTCGCCGAGATCGGCCACGACGTTTTTTGTCTCGACGTTGATCCGCGCAAGATCGAGATCCTTAACCAGGGTGGGATCCCGGTCCACGAACCCGGCCTCAAGGAAATTATCGCGCGCACGCGCGCGACCGGTCGGATCACCTTCTCGACCGACGTCGAGGCCAGCGTCGCGCATGGCGAGATCCAGTTCATCGCGGTGGGCACGCCGCCCGACGAGGACGGCTCGGCTGATCTGCAATACGTGCTCGAGGCGGCCCGCAATATCGGTCGCTACATGACCGATGCGAAGCTGATCGTCGACAAGTCGACCGTGCCGGTCGGTACCGCCCTGCGTGTGCATGGCGTGGTTTCCGAAGCACTCGCTGCGCGAGGGCTCGGCAACAGTCCTGCGCATTGTTTTTCGGTGGTCTCGAACCCAGAATTCCTGAAGGAAGGCGCGGCCGTCGAGGACTTCATGCGCCCAGACCGCATCATCATTGGCGTCAACGACGACGAGGTGGGCAACGTCGCGCGGGAGAAGATGAAGAAACTTTACGCGCCCTTTAACCGTAATCATGAGCGAACCATCAATATGGACGTGCGCTCGGCTGAATTCACTAAGTACGCCGCCAATGCGATGCTGGCCATGCGCATCTCGTTCATGAACGAGATGTCGAACCTGGCCGAGAGCGTGGGTGCCGACATCGAGGCGGTGCGTCGCGGTATCGGCTCCGATCCGCGCATCGGCTATCATTTCCTTTACGCCGGCGTCGGCTACGGAGGTTCCTGTTTCCCGAAGGACGTGCAGGCGCTGATCCGTACCGCGGCTGAGAACGGACAGCCGCTGCGGATCCTTAACGCAGTCGAGGCCGTCAACCACGCGCAGAAGAGCGTGCTGCTGGCCAAGATTGAGCAGCGCTTCGGCACCAATCTATCCGGGTGCACCTTTGCCGTCTGGGGCTTGGCTTTCAAGCCCAATACCGACGACATGCGTGAGGCGCCGAGCCGCATCCTGATTGCCTCACTGCTGGCACGAGGTGCCTTGGTACGCGCCTACGATCCGGTTGCGATCGACGAGGCGCGCCGCGTGTTCGCGCTCGACCTGGTCGACGATGCCACGCAGGCCAGCCTGACTTTCTTACCAAGCAAGGAAGAAGCCGTCACGGGCGCCGATGCCCTGGTGGTGGTAACCGAATGGAAGGAATTCAAGAGCCCCGACTTTGGGTATCTGAAGTCGGTGCTCAACGCGCCAGTAATCTTTGATGGGCGCAATCTCTACGAACCCGAAGCGATGGCTGCACTCGGAATTGACTACCATGCTATCGGACGTCCGCATGTCGAAGCCCAATCCTCCGAGCGCGGCTGAGGCCGACGCCAGCTGCGCGACGGTGCCGCGCGAGCGGCTCGCCGCATCGCGCGTGCTCGTGGTTGGCGACGTGATACTCGACCGCTACTGGTTCGGCAAAGTTAACCGGATCTCGCCCGAGGCACCGGTTCCGGTAGTGCACGTGCAGCGGCAGGAGGAGAGGCTCGGTGGCGCGGCCAACGTAGCCCGAAATATCGTCACGCTCGGCGCGAACGCAGGCTTGCTCTGCGTCGTCGGTACCGATGAACCAGGCGAGCGCATCGTCCGCCTGCTCAGCGAGAGCGGCGTGGAAACCCATCTCGAGCGCGACGCGCAACTGTCCACCACCATCAAGTTGCGCGTGCTAGCCCAACAGCAGTTGCTGCGCGTCGATTTTGAAGCCTCGCCCCAGCACGAGGTGCTGCTGGCTGGGCTGGCGCGCTTCGACACGCTGCTGCCTTCGTACAGCATGGTACTGATGTCCGACTATGCCAAGGGCGGGCTAACACACGTCACGACCATGATCCCCAAGGCACGCGCGGCGGGTTTGCCGGTTTTGGTCGATCCAAAGGGCACCAATTGGGCGCGCTACTGCGGCGCCTCGCTGATCACGCCGAACCACGTCGAACTGCGCGAGGTGGTGGGCGGCTGGCATTCCGAGGACGACCTGCGCGCGCGGGTGCGCGAGTTGCGCGCCTCGTTGGCGCTCGATGCACTGCTGCTGACGCGCTCGGAAGAGGGCATGACGCTGTTCTCCAATGCCGGAGAGCTGAACGTGCCTGCGCTCGCGCGCGAGGTGTTCGATGTCTCCGGTGCGGGCGACACGGTGATTGCCACCGTCGCGGCCATGCTTGGCGCGGGGCTCTCGCTCGACGCGGCCGTGATACTGGCCAATCGTGCGGCGGGCATCGTGGTCGGCAAGCTCGGCACGGCCACCGTCGAATATGGCGAACTGTTCAACTGAGCATTGCGCGCGCCATGTGCCGTTTCGTACTTCTATCGGAGTTGTTGCATAAATCGAGCGTGAAGACTCAATGGCATCGACGGGGCGTTGTTGCATAAATCGAGCGAGATCCGTTGAAGTTTACGCGCAACGGTCGCGGGGCCAGCCCCCTATCAAGTCAGATTCCAGAGTAACTGCCTAATTTTTGTCAGGAAAAAGCACAAGGACATACACAAGACAGGTGAGCCGAAGACACGCTACCGTGTCAGGAATTGGGCGGCCTATAATGAAGGCCTGATCAACCGGGGGAACGTGACGATATGGATAGATGAAGCTGTCCTTGCCAGAATACCCGACGCCATACCCACAGGTGGTCGCCCATCTATACCGGTGATACGCCTGATTCAGGCATTACTTGGCGTGAAGACCATCTATCGACTGACGTTGCGCGCCCTGCAAGGTTTTTCACCCAAAGTCTGCGCGATTGGCCTTCCCGAGCTTGCCGGTGCCGAATTACACCACGCTCTGTCGCCGGGCAAAAACGCTGGATGTCGAACTGCCGTTCTTTCTCGACAAAGAACCGATGCATCTGGATGTCGACAGCACCGGTCTGAAGGTCTATGGCGAAGGTGAGTAGAAGAGGTGCTCCAGCAGGGCTACTCGAAGCGGCGCACGTGGCGTAAAGTCCATCTCGCGCTCAACGCAATACGGGTTAAGTGCATGCCGCGCTAATGACGAATCAAAATGTGGCTGACGGTGACGTTCTGGCCAACTTGCTCGACCAAAGTCCACGCGAAGAACAAAGCGATGTCATCGGCGGTGACGGTGACTACGACACCAAGCCATGCCATGCGGCCATTTCTGCACGGCAGTGCTATTCCTTCAATTCCGCCACGCAAGGGTGCCGCTCATTGGTCAGCGGATATGCCCAGTGTGGCATGGCGTAATGGCGCGGTTGATGCAATTGCCCGTGACGGTCGTCGAGAATGGAAGCAAGACAGTGGCCACCACCGGTGATCGCCTGCCGAGAATGCGATGTATCGGTTCAAGACCCTCACCGGAAACTGTCTCTGGGCGCGTCGTCGCAATCAACCACATGGCGGATCTCGCTCGTTCGCAATCCGTTCGTATCGCATGAAATTATGCACGTCCGATGCCATGGCGTCCTCACGTTCGATTTATGCAACAACGCCATTTTCTTGGCAAAAATTAGGCAGTTACTCTGAAATCTGACTTGATAGGGGGCTGGTCCCGCGACCGTTGCGCGTAAACGTCAACGGATCTCGCTCCATTTATGCAACAACGCCCAGTAAACTCGTCAGCGCCATGCGTGTCCTTATTCGTACCCATAGGCACGGAGCCCTGCTTCGTTGTCAGCCCAGCCACTCTGCACCTTGACGAAGATTTCGAGATAGACCGATCTATCGAACAGCGTCTCCATGTCAAGCCGCGCCTCGGTGCTAATCTGCTTGAGCTTGGCCCCCTTCTTGCCAATCACCATCGCCTTGTGTGAATGGCGCTCGACCAGGATGGTGGCGAACACTCGCGTCAGGCACCCTTCCTCCTCAAAATTGTCGATGAGCACGGTGCTAGTGTACGGAAGCTCGTCGCTGGTCCAGCGGAATACCTTCTCGCGCAGGATCTCGGCGGCAAGGAAGCGCGAGCTGCGATCGGTCAGATCGTCCTCGTCGTAGATCGGCTCGCCTTCCGGCAGGTAGGGCTTGAGCGTCTCCAGCAGGCGGCTAATGTCGTCGACATGCTTGGCCGACAGGGGCACCATTTCGGTGAACTCGCGCAGCTCGCCCATCTGCTTCAGGAACGGGAACAGCGAACTCTTGTCGGTGATCCGGTCAAGCTTATTGAGGATCAGCAGGGTCGGCACGCTCTTTGGGCTCAAGTCAAGCACCTTCTGGTCGTCTGGACCGAAGCGGCCCGCTTCGATCATGAACAGGATCGCGTCGACCGCGATCACCGTCGAGGTGACAGTGCGATTCAGCGAGCGGTTCAACGCGGTACTGTGGCGGGTCTGAAAACCGGGCGTGTCGACGAAGATGTACTGCGCGTCTGACAGCGTATGGATGCCAGTGATGCGGTGGCGCGTGGTCTGCGCCTTACGCGAGGTGATGCTGATCTTCCGGCCCACCAGTGCATTCATCAGCGTCGACTTACCGACGTTGGGCCGACCGACGATGGCGATGACGCCGCAACGGAAACTGGCTGGAATGACGGGTGCGTTCATATCAGGCTGCTTCAATTCCAGGGCGTGATGGATGAAGCCTCCCGCCCAAGAGGCGGGAGGCTGTCTTTCGACACGGCGGAGTAGTGTTCCATTCGTAGTTGAATATGGCGTTGTTGCATAAATCGAGCGTGAGGACGCCATGGTATCGCCTGAAATTATGCCCGTCGATACCATGGCGTCCTCACGCTCGATTTATGCAACAACGCCGCCCGTGTCTATACGGCGATACGCTGATTCGGGAATTACTTGGCGTGAAGACCGTCTATCGACTGACGTTGCGCGCCCTGCAAGGTTTCACCCAAAGTCTGCGCGATCTGGCCTTCCCGAGCTTGCCGGTGCCGAATTACACCACGCTCTGGCGCCGGGCAAAAACGCTTGATGTCGAACTGCCGATCCTTCGCGACAATAAACCGATCCATCTGGTTATCGACAGCACCGGTCTGAAGGTCTATGGGGCGTTGTTGCATAAATCGAGTGTGAGGACGCAATAGCATCGACGGGCAATTTCAGGCGATACGAACAGATTGCGGACGAGCGAGGTCCGCCATACGCTTGATGAAGCCGACGCGAATGGAGACCTCGGTCGCCTGCGCCTCGATGTGACGCGCCCAGAGACAGTTGCCGGTGAGGGTCTTGAACCGATACATCGCATTCTCGGCAAGCGATCGCCGGTGGTAGCCACTGTCTTGCTTCCATTCTCGACGACCGTCACGGGCAATTGCATCAACCGCGCCATTACGCCACGCCGCACCGGGCATATCCGCTGGCCAATGAACGGCACCCTCGCGTGGCGGAATCGAAGGAATAGCACTGCGTGCAGCAATGGCCGCATGGCATGGCTTGGTGTCATAGGCACCATCACCGCCGATGACATCGATTTGTTCTTCGCGTGGAATCTGGTCGAGCAACTTGGCCAGAGCGTCACCGTCAGCCACATTCTGATTCGTCATTAGCGCGGCATGCACTTGACCCGTATTCGCGTTGAGCGCGAGATGGACTTTACGCCACGTGCGCCGCTTCGAGTAGCCGTGCTGGCGCACCTTCCATTCACCTTCTCCATAGACCTTCAGACCGGTGCTGTCGACAACCAGATGGATCGGTTCATTGTCGCGAAGGATTGGCAGTTCGACATCAAGCGTTTTCGCCCGGCAACAGAGCGTGGTGTAATTTTGTACCGGCAAGCTCTGGAAGGCCAGATCGCGCAGACTTTGGGTGAAACCTTGCAGGGCGCGCAATATCAGTCGATAGATGGTCTTCACGCCAAGTAATGTCTGAATCAGGCGTATCGCCGTATAAAGACGGGCGACCACGCGTGGGTATGGCGTCGGGTATTCTGGCAAGGACGGCTTCATCTATCCATATTGTTACGTTCCCCCGGTTGATCATTGTTACGTTCCCCCGGTTGATCATTGTTACGTTCCCCCGGTTGATCATTGTTACGTTCCCCAGGTTGATCATTGTTACGTTCCCCCGGTTGATCAGGCCTTCATTATAGGCCGCCCAATTCCTGACACGGTAGCGTGCCTTCGGCTCACCTTTCTTGTGTATGTCCTTGCGCATTTTTTTGGCAAAAATTAGGCAATTACTCTGGAATCTGACTTGATAACAGGAGGCTGGCCCCGTCCGTTGGACGTAAACCGTTACCGGCTCTCGCTAGATTTATGCAACAACGCCCGAAAAATTTGACATGAGCCTCATAAGAGATCAAAATTAAGAATTTAGAATTTATTATCTAAAGAGCGTGATTGAAAGTTTTGGAGACGTGGCCGAGAGGTCGAAGGCACTCCCCTGCTAAGGGAGCATCTGGGCCAAAACCTGGATCGAGGGTTCGAATCCCTCCGTCTCCGCCAGGAGGAGGTGACAAGCTCCTCAAGTTCTCAGACTTGAGGATCAGTAGTGATACGGTTCACCCACTCTGCATGCGGATGACACTGTAGGGTGTTTTTTCTGGAAACCATTCATCTCCTCGGGAAGATTCACCATCCTTGATGACGCTTACTTTTGCATTTGACTTTCGGGTTTGATACCTAGTCTCTCGGGGCGAGGAACTTCTTTGCAGAGCGTGACACTGGTTGGAATTGCTCTTGAAAAGTACTCGTTTTATCTTCACGGGGCGTTATTGCATAAATCGAGCGAGATCCGTTGACGTTTACGCGCAACGGGCGCAGGGGCCAGCCCTCTATCAAGTCAGATTCCAGAGTAACTGCCTAATTTTTCAAAAAAATGCGCAAGGACGTACACAAGACAGGTGAGACGAAGGCACACTGACCGTGTCAGGAATTGGGCGGCCTATAATGCAGGCCTGATCAACCGGGGGACGGACGATATGGATTATAGATAGATGAAGCCGTCTTTGCCAGAATACCCGACGCCATACCCACGCGTGGTCGCCCGCGTCTATACGGCGATGCGCTGATTCAGGTGTTACTTGGCGTGAAGACCGTCTATCGACTGACGTTGCGCGACCTGCAAGGTTTCACCCAAAGTCTGCGCGATCTGGCCTTCCAGAGCTTGTCGGTGCTGAATTACACCACGCTCTGTCGCCGGGCAAAAACGCTTGGTGTCGAGCTGCCAATCCTTCGCGACAACGAACCGATCCATCTGGTGGTCGACAGCACCGATCGAAGGTCTATGGCGAAGGTGAATGGAAGGTGCGCCAGCACGGCTACTCGAAGCGGGGCACGTGGCGTAAAGTCCATTTCGCGCTCAACGCGAATACGGCTCAAGTGCATGCCGCGCTCATGACGCATCAGAATATGGCTGACGGTGACGCTCTGGCCAAGTTGATTGACCAGATTCCACGCGAAGAACAAATCGATGTCATCGGCGGTGACGGCGCCTACGACACCAAGCTATGCCATGCGGCCATTGCTGCACGCGGTGCTATTCCTTGGATTCCGCCACGCGAGGGTGCCGCTCATTGGCCAACGGATAAGCCCGTTGCGGGGTGGCGTAGCGGCGGCGCTTGATGCAATTGCCCGTCACGGTCGTCGAGCATGGAAGAAAGACAGTGGCTACCACCGGCGATCGCTTGCCGAGAATGCGATGTATCGGTTCAAGACGCTCACCGGCAAGTGTCTTAGGTCGCGCGTCACATCGAGCGACCGAGGTCGCCCTTCGCGTCGGCGGCGGATCTCGTTTGTCTGTAATCCGTTCGTATCGCTTGAAATTATGCCCTTCGATGCCATTGTTTCCTCACGCTCGATTTATGCAACAACGCCCCATACATGGGAATTTTCTCGTTCAGCAAGAAGAAAAATGGTGATGCGCCGTCCCGATATAGATCGCAATCCGGCTCCTGGAGCCTACACAGGGAGCGAGTCGAGCGGTGCACCACGCGCCGCGCCGAGCAGTCCTCGGACGCGATGATGCTCGACCCAACCCTCTCCGAAAAACAACGCGCGCGCCGGCGTCTGGTCGGCGCGATCGCGTTGGTAGTCGCCGCGGTGATCGTACTGCCGATGATCCTCGATACGCATCCGAAACCCGTCACCGACGATATCGCGATCGACATCCCAAATAAGCCTGCTTATGCGGGCCCCTCGCGCGATGAGGATCCGGTCGATACACAGACTGGCGTCGTGCACGACGAGCTGACCGCCACGGACACGGTCGACGACACGCAGACGGCGCAATCCGCCACTTCCTCCGACAGCACGGTCGCCCTAGTATTAGCCAAGCCAGCTCAGCAGCAAACCTCGCAGCAGGTTGTGGCCAAGCCCACCACGGCGCAGCCGCTCGCGCACGCGGCCACTGCGAACGGCACCTCGCCCTCGCAGGCGACCGGCGCGCGCTTCGCGGTGCAGCTTGGTTTATTCCCGGAAGAAACCACCGCGCTGGGTTGGGCCGAAAAATTGAAAGCGGCGGGGGTGCCCGCATATGTTGAACCTTGCAAACAGGCCGACGGTAGTGCGACTACACGGCTGCGGGCGGGCCCGTTTGCCGACCGCGCGGCAGCCTCGGCCGCGATCGCGAAGGTGCGCGACACGGGCCTGACCCAGTAAGCGCCGATGCTGACCGCATTCGACTACGCCGTGCTGGCGGTGATCGGTCTGTCAGCCTTGCGCGGCGCGTGGCGTGGCTTCGTCTCCGAAATCTTCGGACTGATCGGCTGGCTGATGGCGTTTTTCGTGGCCTGCCGTTATGTCGGCGTCGTGGTGCGCTATATTCCGTCCACCTGGCCGGGTGGAGCACTGATCCAGTGGGTGGTCGTCTTCGTGGCGATCATAATCGGCGTAGTACTGGTCGCTGGCGTGGCCAATGCGCTGCTGTCTCGCCTGGCGAAAACGACCGGCCTGGGCGGCGTGGAGCGCTCGCTGGGGCTGCTGTTCGGGCTGGTGCGCGGCGTGCTGTTGGTCTTGCTGCTGGTGGCTGCGGGCGGGCTGACCGAGTTGCCAAAACAGGATTGCTGGCGCAACGGGCTCTTGCGTCCATTCGCCGAGCAGGGCTTGCGCGATTTTAAGCCGTTCCTGCTCGAGAGGCTGACTAAGTATATCCACATCTGATGATGCAGCACTCGCTGCTGGGCTTTCAAGAGCGAAAAAGATTGTTGCATAAATTGAGCGTGAGGACGTAATGGAACGGATTGCGGACGAGCGAGATCCCCCATACGGGGTTGATTACGCCGACAGCGAACGGCGACCCTCGGTCCGCCCCCCGAGGGGTCGATGTGACGCGCCGAGAGACAGTGTCCGGTGAGCGTTTTACACCGGTGTTGTTGTATAAATCTAGCGAGAGCCGGTGACGTTTACGCGCAATAGTCGTGACTAGCCCCCTGTGATCAATAGATTCCAGAGTAACTTCCTAATTTTTTCCAAGAAGATTCGCCGGGACATAGGCAAGATATATGAGCCGAAGGCACGCTACCGTCTCCGGAACTGAGCGGGCCTCGCGACCGTTGTGCGTAAACTAAACGGTTAACGGCTCTCGCTCGATTTATGCAACAACGCCGATGTATGGCTGGCCAGAATGTGGCGGCTCCGGTTTTGCTAGAAACAGATTTGGAGTAAAACGCATTATTTAAATTGGAGTCTGAGATGTTGCAAAAAGTGGACCTGCAGGAAGTTGCGCTGGCAGCGAAGGAAAAAGCGCGTAGCGCGACCGAAGATGCCTCTAGCACCGCAAAATTCAAACGGTGGTCCGTCCCCTTCTTTTCAGGGGTGGAAGCGTACTATCGTCCTGCGCTTGCTGCGCGGTAAAGCCGTTGATGCCGTTTCTCGTAAAGTCGGCGGCACGCTCGCCTAGCTCGAGCAATGGTATAAACTCGCCCTGGCAGGCATCGAAGCTCTTGATCACGAATTTCGGACCAATAGCCTAATTGAAAGGCGTGTCTGAACAACTGAATCTGTTTCAATATGCCTAAAAATCATAAATGAGGATAGGCTGTTCCGAGCCGCGTGCTCATCAGCATCAGCACGCCGGCGACGATCATCGGCAGCGATAGCCACTGGCCTATCGACAAGCCCAGCGCGAGTAGGCCGAGGAAATCGTCGGGCGCGCGCGCGAACTCCACCGTAAAACGTGCCAGGCCATAACCGATCAAGAACAGCGCCGAAGCGGCACCGGTCGGGCGTGCCTTGCGCGAGAAGAAGAACAGCAACAAGAAGAGCGTGATGCCCTCCAGCGCCATCTCGTAGAGCTGCGAAGGATGACGCGGTAGCATATGGTACTGCATGAATATCTCGTTCAGATTCCACTGCGCGGCGATGTTGGGATGATGCCTGAGCCAGATCGCGTCGTCCCGTGAGGCACCCGGGAACAGCATCGCCCAGCGCGCATCGGGGTTCGTCACGCGGCCCCACAACTCGCCGTTAATGAAGTTGCCGAAGCGGCCTGCGGCCAGGCCGGTGGGCACCATTGGTGCAATGAAATCGGTCACCTGCAGCCAGGTGCGCTTGCGCTGCCAGGCGAAGAGTACCATCGCGGCTAGCACGCTGAGGAAGCCGCCGTGGAACGACATCCCGCCTTCCCAGACGCGGAAGATTTCGAGTGGATGCGCGAAGTAGTAGCCAGCCTTGTAAAACAACACATAGCCAAGCCGCCCACCCAGGACCACGCCGAGCACACCGTAAAACATTATGTCGTCGATGTCTTTGGCGGTCCAGCCTTGCGCGATGACATGCGGAAGCTTGAGCCGCACACGACCGACGACGATCGCCGCGATGAAGCCGACGAGATACATGAGCCCGTACCAGCGCACGGCTAACGGTCCGAGATGAGTCGCGACGGGATCGAAATTGGGGTGAATGATCATAAGTCGGTGTCGAGGGTTGCTGAATCGGCGCGGCGTTCGTGCACCGCGCCTGTTTTGTGATGGTACGATCCCGCCCGCCAGCGCACGATGGATGACGCCCATGCGGCGCAGGTTGGCGTTGAAATCTGGCAAGAGCTGGTGACGTTTACATGTATCGGTCGGGGCGCGCTCCCCTGTTATTGATCAAAAATACGCGATCTTGAATTAAGCTGTATAGCGAATCGGTTAATGCATGAAATATTGATCCACAATTTGTGATCTTGAAATTTCGGCTCAATAAAGAGCGACACGCTTTGCTGATTTCTGGAGACGACGCAGATGGCTGATGACGGCTTTCTTGAGATGCCCCTTGGGGCGGGCCGGAGCCCGCTTCGTCACGTTCGCTTTCAGATCTGCGTTGAGCATCTCTTCTGGATTGAGATCCGGACTGTACGACGGCAGGCAGAACACCTCGATCTTGTCGACGTGCTCGGCGTTGTTGCATAAATCGAGCGAGATCCGTTGACGTTTACGCGCAACGGTCGCTGGGCCAGCCCCCTATCAAGTCAGATTCCAGAGTAACTGCCTCATTTCGCCAAGAAAATGCGCAAGGACATACAACAAGACAGGTGAGCCGAAGGCCAGGCTACCGTGTCAGGAATTGGGCGGCCTATAATGCAGGCCTGATCAACCGGAGGAACGTAACAATATGGATAGATGAAGCCATCCTTGCCAGAATACCCGATGCCATACCCACACGTGGTCTCCCGTGTCTATGCGGCACTAGGCGTTGTTGCATAAATCGAGTGTGAGGATGCAATAGCATTTACGGGCATAATTTTAGGCAATACGAACTGATTGCGGACGAGCGAGGTCCGCCATACGGTTGATGACTCCGACGCGAATAGAGACCTCGGTCGCCTGCGAGTCGATGTGACGCGCCCAGAGACAGTTGCGGGTGAGGGTCTTGAACCGATACATCGCATTCTCGGCAAGCGATCGCCGGTGGTAGCCACTGTGTTGCTTCCATTCTCGACGACCGTCACAGGCAATTGCATCAACCGCGCCATTACGCCACGCCGCACCGGGCATATCCGCTGGCCAATGAACGGCACCCTCGCGTGGCGGAATCGAAGGAATAGCACTGCGTGCAGCAATGGCCGCATGGCATGGCTTGGTGTCGTAGGCACCATCACCGCCGATGACATCGATTTGTTCTTCGCGTGGAATCTGGTCGAGCAACTTGGCCAGAGCGTCAGCATCAGCCACATTCTGATTCGTCATTAGCGCGGCATGCACTGGACCCGTATTCGCGTTGAGCGCGAGATGGACTTTACGCCACGTGCGCCGCTTCGAGTAGCCGTGCTGGCGCACCTTCCATTCACCTTCTCCATAGACCTTCAGACCGGTGCTGTCGACAACCAGATAGATCGGTTCATTGTCACGAAGGATCGGTAGTTCGACATCAAGCGTTTTTGCCCGGCGACAGAGCGTGGTGTAATTCGGCACCGGCAAGCTCGGGAAGGCCAGATAGCGCAGACTTTGGGTGAAACCTTGCAAGGCGCGCAACGTCCGTCGATAGACGGTCTTCACGCCAAGTAATGTCTGAATCAGCGTATCGCCGTATAGACACGGGCGACCACGTGTGGGTATGGCATCGGGTATTCTGGCAAGGACGGCTTCATCTATCCATATTGTTACGTTCCCCCGGTTGATCAGGCTTTCATTATAGGCCGCCCAATTCCTGACACGGTAGCGTGCCTTCGGCTCACCTTTTTTGTGTATGTCCTTGCGCATTTTCTTGGCAAAAATTAGGCAGTTACTCTGGAATCTGGCTTGATATTGATCCGCAATTTGTGATCAATATGGGCGTTGTTGCATAAATCGAGCGCTAGGACGCAATGGCATCGACGGGCATAATTTCAGGTAATGCGAACGGATTGCGGACGAGCGAGGTCCGCCATGCGGTTGATGACGCCGCCGCGCAGGCGACCTCGGTCGCCTGCGCGGCGATGTGACGCGCCCAGAGACAGTGGCCGGTGAGGGTCTTGAACCGATACATCGCATTCTCGGCAAGCGATCGCCGGTGGTAGCCACTGTGTTGCTTCCATTCTCGACGACCGTCACGGGCAATTGCATCAACCGCGCCATTACGCCACGCCGCACCGGGCATATCCGCTGGCCAATGAGCGGCACCCTCGCGTGGCGGAATCGAAGGAATAGCACTGCGTGCAGCAATGGCCGCATGGCATGGCTTGGTGTCGTAGGCACCGTCACCGCCGATGACATCGATTTGTTCTTCGCGTGGAATCTGGTCGAGCAACTGGGCCAGAGCGTCACCGTCAGCCACATTCTGATTCGTCATTAGCGCGGCATGCACTTGACCTGTATTCGCGTTGAGCGCGAGATGGACTTTACGCCACGTGCGCCGCTTCGAGTAGCCGTGCTGGCGCACCTTCCATTCACCTTCTCCATAGACCTTCAGACCGGTGCTGTCGACAACCAGATGGATCGGTTCATTGTCACGAAGGATCGGCAGTTCGACATCAAGCGTTTTTGCCCGGCGACAGAGCGTGGTGTAATTCGGCACCGGCAAGCTCGGGAAGGCCAAATCGCGCAGACTTTGGGTGAAACCTTACAGGGCGCGCAAGGTCAGTCGATAGACGGTCTTCACGCCAAGTAATGCCTGAATCAGCGTATCGCCGTATAGACACGGGATAGACACGGGCGACCACGTGTGGGTATGGCATCGGGTATTCTGGCAAGGACGGCTTCATCTATCCATATTGTTACGTTCCCCCGGTTGATCAGGCCTTCATTATAGGCCGCCCAATTCCTGACACGGTAGCGTGCCTTCGGCTCACCTGTCTTGTGTATGTCCTTGCGCATTTTCTTGGAAAAAAATTAGGCAGTTACTCTGGAATCTGACTTGATAGGGATCTGGCCCCGAGACTGTTGTGCGTAAACATCAATGGATCTCGCTCGATTTATGCAACAACGCCGGTTCAAGACCCTCACCGGCAACTGTCTTTGGTCGCGTCACATCGAGGCGCAGGCGACAGAGGTCTCCATTCGCGTCGGCGTCATCAACCGTATGGCGCACCTCGCTCGTCCGCCATCCGTTCGTATCGCCTGAAATTATCCCGTCGATGCTATTGCATCCTCACACTCGATTTATGCAACAACGCCGCGTTTCCGCTCTTCTCGACCGATTGTTTCCGTGCAGAATCTGCGCTATGTCCTGAATTTTCGTATCCGAATATCGCGGCCTGGCGGAGAAATTCGGATGAACGCACGGTGAAACCAAAAGTAAACGCCTGGTTAGAAATTCGCTAACTCTTTGTTCATGTTGTAAATTTTTCGCATATCGCGTATAGTTTGGCTTTGCGCCCATAGGACCTGCCATGCGTCTTATCCCCAAAGCACTCACGTTCGATGACGTGCTCCTCATCCCGGCGCTCTCCGACGTCCTGCCGTGCGACACCACCCTCAAGACCCAGCTCACCCGCAACATCGCCCTGAACATGCCGCTCGTGTCCGCTGCCATGGATACAGTGACGGAAAGCCGTCTTGCCATCGCAATGGCGCAGCAGGGTGGCGTCGGTATCGTCCACAAGAACCTCACACCCTCCGAGCAGGCGCGCGAAGTCGCCAAAGTTAAGCGTTTCGAATCCGGCGTAGTCCGCGATCCGATCACCGTGCCGCCTTCGATGAAGGTTCGCGACGTGATCATGCTGTCGCGCCAGCATGGCATTTCCGGTTTTCCGGTGGTAGAAGGCGCTCAGCTGGTAGGCATCGTCACCAACCGTGACCTGCGCTTCGAAAACCGTCTCGATGAGCCGGTCAAGTCGATCATGACGCCGCGCGAATGCTTGGTTACAGTCAAGGAAAGCACGCCGCTGGCCGAGGCCAAGGCGCTGATGCACAGCCACCGCCTCGAGCGCGTACTGGTCGTCAACGATACCTTTGAGCTGCGCGGCCTGATGACGGTCAAGGACATCACCAAACAGACTGAGCACCCGGATGCCTGCAAGGACGAGCACGGCAAACTGCGCGTGGGCGCAGCGGTCGGCGTCGGCGCTAACAACGAAGAGCGCGTCGAGCTGCTGGTGCAGGCCGGCGTCGACGTGATCGTAGTCGACACGGCCCACGGCCACAGCAAGGGCGTGCTCGAGCGCGTGCGATGGGTTAAGCAAAACTTCCCGCAGATCGAGATTATCGGCGGCAATATCGCCACCACCGCCGCCGCCAAGGCGCTGGTCGAGTACGGCGCGGATGCAGTGAAGGTCGGCATCGGCCCGGGTTCGATCTGTACCACGCGGATCGTGGCCGGCGTAGGCGTACCGCAGATCAGCGCGATCGCTAATATCTCGGAAGCGTTGCGCCACTCGGGCGTGCCCTGCATCGCCGACGGCGGCGTGCGCTTTTCGGGCGACGTGTCGAAGGCGTTGGCCGCCGGTGCGAATGCCGTGATGATGGGCAGCATGTTGGCCGGTACCGAAGAAGCGCCGGGCGATGCGTTCCTGTACCAGGGCCGCCAGTATAAGTCGTATCGTGGTATGGGCTCGGTCGGGGCGATGAAGGATGGTGCCGCCGATCGCTACTTCCAGGACAACTCCGCAAACATTGACAAGCTGGTTCCAGAAGGCATTGAAGGCCGTGTCGCTTATAAGGGTTCGGTCAACGCGATCCTTTTCCAGCTGATCGGCGGCGTGCGTGCCAGCATGGGATATTGCGGCTGCCGCACTATCGCCGAGCTGCACGACAAGGCCGAGTTCGTCCAGATCACGGTAGCCGGCATGCGCGAATCGCACGTCCATGACGTGCAGATCACCAAGGAAGCCCCTAACTACCACGTGGACTGATTGGAGGCGTTGTTGCATAAATCGAGCGCGAGGACGCAATGGCATCGACGGGCATAATTTCAGGCGATACGAACGGATTGCGGACGAGCGAGGTCCGCCATACGGTTGATGACGCCGCCGCGCAGGCGACCGAGGTCGCCTGCGCGGCGATGTGACGCGCCCAGAGACAGTGGCCGGTGAGGGTCTTGAACCGATACATCGCATTCTCGGCAAGCGATCGCCGGTGGTAGCCACTGTGTTGCTTCCATTCTCGACGACCGTCACGGGCAATTGCATCAACCGCGCCATTACGCCACGCCGCACCGGGCATATCCGCTGGCCAATGAGCGGCACCCTCGCGTGGCGGAATCGAAGGAATAGCACTGCGTGCAGCAATGGCCGCATGGCATGGCTTGGTGTCGTAGGCACCGTCACCGCCGATGACATCGATTTGTTCTTCGCGTGGAATCTGGTCGAGCAACTTGGCCAGAGCGTCACCGTCAGCCACATTCTGATTCGTCATTAGCGCGGCATGCACTTGACCTGTATTCGCGTTGAGCGCGAGATGGACTTTACGCCCCACGTGCGCCGCTTCGAGTAGCTGTGCTGGCGGCACTTTCCATGCACCTTCTCCATAGACCTTCAGACCGGTGCTGTCGACAACCAGATGGATCGGTTCGTTGTCGCGAAGGATCGGCAGTTCGACATCAAGCGTTTTTGCCCGGCGACAGAGCGTGGTGTAATTCGGCACCGGCAAGCTCGGGAAGGCCAAATCACGCAGACTTTGGGTGAAACCTCGCAGGGCGCGCAAGGTCAGTCGATAGACGGTCTTCACGCCAAGTAATGCCTGAATCAGCGTATCGCCGTATAGACACGGGCGACCACGTGTGGGTATGGCATCGGGTATTCTGGCAAGGACGGCTTCATCTATCCATATTGTTACGTTCCCCCGGTTGATCAGGCCTTCATTATAGGCCGCCCAATTCCTGACACGGTAGCGTGCCTTCGGCTCACCTGTCTTGTGTATGTCTTTGCGCATTTTCTTGGAAAAAAATTAGGCAGTTACTCTGGAATCTGACTTGATAGGGATCTGGCTCCGAGACTGTTGTGCGTAAACATCAATGGATCTCGCTCGATTTATGCAACAACGCCGAGTCACTGCCTAATTTTTCCCAAGAAAATGCGCAAAGACATACACAAGACAGGTAAGCCGAAGGCACGCTACCGTGTCAGGAATTGGGTGGCCTATAATAAAAGTCTGATCAACCGGGAGAACGTGACAATATGGATAGATGAAGCCGTCCTTGCCAGAATACCCGACGCCATACCCACCGTGTGGTCGCCCGTATCTATACGGCGATACGCTGATTCGGATATTATTTAACGTGAAGACCGTCTATCGACTGACCTTGCGCGCCCTGCGAGGTTTCACCCAAAGTCTGCGTGATTTGGCCTTCCCGAGCTTGCCGGTGCCGAATTACACCACGCTCTGTCGCCGGGCAAAAACGCTTGATGTCGAACTGCCGATCCTTCGCGACAACGAACCGATCCATCTGGTTGTCGACAGCACCGGTCTGAAGGTCTATGGAGAAGGTGCATGGAAAGTGCCGCCAGCACAGCTACTCGAAGCGGCGCACGTGGGGCGTAAAGTCCATCTCGCGCTCAACGCGAATACAGGTCAAGTGCATGCCGCGCTAATGACGAATCAGAATGTGGCTGACGGTGACGCTCTGGCCAAGTTGCTCGACCAGATTCCACGCGAAGAACAAATCGATGTCATCGGCGGTGACGGTGCCTACGACACCAAGCCATGCCATGCGGCCATTGCTGCACGCAGTGCTATTCCTTCGATTCCGCCACGCGAGGGTGCCGCTCATTGGCCAGCGGATATGCCCGGTGCGGCGTGGCGTAATGGCGCGGTTGATGCAATTGCCCGTGACGGTCGTCGAGAATGGAAGCAACACAGTGGCTACCACCGGCGATCGCTTGCCGAGAATGCGATGTATCGGTTCAAGACGCGCACCGGCAACCGTCTCTGGGCGCGTCAGCGTCATCAACCCCATGGCGGATCTCGCTGCCCGCAATCCGTTCGTATCGCCTGAAATTATGCCCGTCGATGCCATTGCGTCCTCACGCTCGATTTATTGATCCGCAATTTGCGATTTTCATTCTTAAAATCACGAATTGCGGTTCAATAGAACACCCCTGTGCAAATTTTGGCTCAGGCCTGGCTAATCCTACCGACCGAGCTCTAGCCCATTGAGCAGCAGTATATTGTACTTCACCTTGAAACCGCTACTTCTTCGTCGAAACAATCGAACTTCTCCGTGCAAATTCTGATCGCTACCGTTGCTGCTTATTTGATCGGCTCGGTGTCGTTCGCCGTCGTCGTCAGCGCCTTGATGGGCATCGCTGATCCGCGTTCCTATGGCTCAAAGAACCCCGGCACAACTAACGTACTGCGCAGTGGCAATAAGAAAGCCGCAATCCTTACCCTACTCGGCGACGCCTTCAAGGGCTGGCTAGCAGTCTGGCTGGTGCGGCACTTCTGGATCGGCAGCGAGACTGGCGTGGCACTGGCCTCGATCGACGTGTTCCTCGGCCACCTATACCCGATTTTTTTCCGCTTCCAGGGCGGAAAGGGCGTGGCCACGGCTGCCGGCGTACTGCTAGCAATTTTGCCGGCGCTCGGCATCGCTATCCTGCTGAGCTGGCTGGTGATCGTATTCTGCTTCCGCTATGCTTCCTTCGCGGCCCTGGTAGCGGCCGTGTTCGCGCCGATCTTTGACGTCTGGCTGTGTGGCACACGCGGCAATCCGGCTGCCTGGGCTGTGCTGGCCATGAGCCTGCTGCTGATTTGGCGCCACCGAGCCAATATCTCGAAGCTGCTGAAGGGCCAGGAAAGCCGCATCGGCGACAAGAAGCCGACCGAGCTGACGAGCAGCGTCTGACACGGCCCGCGCCCATGGGGGTTATTGCATAAAAATTTATGCGCCATGGCGTTGTTGCATAAATCGAGCGTGAGGACGCAATGGCATCGACGGGCATAATTTCAAGCGATACGAACGGATTGCGGACGAGCGAGGTCCGCCATGCGGTTGATGAACGCCGACGCGAGCGGGGTGACCGCGGGTCGCCTGCGCGTCGATGTGACGCGCCCAGAAACAGTTTCCGGTGAGGGTCTTGAACCGATACATCGCATTCTCGGCAAGCGATCGCCTGTGGTAGCCACTGTCTTGCTGCCATTCTCGACGACCGTCACGGGCAATTGCATCAACCGCGCTTACGCCACGCCGCACCGGGCATATCCGCTGGCCAATGAGCGGCACCCTCGCGTGGCGGAATCGAAGGAATAGCACTGCGTGCAGCAATGACCGCATGGCATGGCTTGGTGTCGTAGTCACCGTCGCCGACGGTGACATCGATTTATTTGTCGCGTGGAATCTGGCCGAGCAACTTGGCCAGAGCGTCGCCGTCAGCCACATTCTGATGCGTCATTAGCGCGGCATGCACTTGGACCCGTATTCGCGTTGAGCGCGAGACGGACTTTACGCCACGTGCGCCGCTTCGAGTAGCTGTGCTGGCGCACCCCCTGCTCTTCACCTTCGCCATAGACCTTCAGACCGGTGCTGTCGACATCCAGATGGATTGGTTCATTGTCGCGAAGGATCGGTAGTTCGACATCAAGCGTTTTTGCCCGGCGACAGAGCGTGGTGTAATTCAGCACCGGCAAGCTCGGGAAGGCTAGATCACGCAGACTTTGGGTGAAACCTCGCAGGGCGCGCAACGTCAGTCGATAGACGATCTTCACGCCAAGTAATGCCTGAATCAACGTATCGCCGTATAGACACGGGCTACCACGTGTGGGTATGGCATCGGGTATTCTGGCAAGGACGGCTTCATCTATCCATATTGTCACGTTCCCCCGGTTGATCAGGCCTTCATTATAGGCCGCCCAATTCCTGACACGGTAGCGTGCCTTCGGCTCACCTTTCTTGCGTATGTCCTTGCACATTTTCTTGGCAAAAATTAGGCAGTTACTCGGCGTTGTTGCATAAATCGAGTGGATTTATGCAACAACGCCGTTTACGTAGGTGATAACATGGGCGTGCCCAAACCGTTGCGCATAAACGTCGCCGACCCTCGCTAGATTGATGCAATAACGCCTCGGCATGGCGCGCGTCAGTCTCATCTGCAGCTGTTTCAACTATTGAACAGGAACGACCTTGGCTACGCTGATTTGCGGTTCGATTGCTTACGATAATATCATGACCTTCGAAGGTCGGTTCCGGGAGCACATCCTGCCCGATCAGGTTCACCTCATCAACCTGAGCTTCCTAGTGCCGACTATGCGCCGCGAGTTCGGTGGCTGCGCCGGCAACATCGGCTACGCCCTCCATGCGCTGGGCGGCGAGGCCCACGTGATGGGGACGCTCGGCGCAATCGACGCGCAGCTCTATCTCGACCGCTTCGACTCGCTCGGCCTGTCTCGCCAGTTTGTGCGCGAGGTGCCCGACACGTATTCGGCCCAGGCGATGATCACCACCGACCTGGACAACAACCAGATCGCCGCCTTCCACCCGGGTGCGATGATGCAGTCGCACTTGAACCACGCTGGCGAAGCGCAGGGTATCAAGCTCGCGATCGTCGGGCCGGACGGCTTCCAGGGTATGGTCCAGCACGTCGAGGAACTCGCCAAAGCGGGCGTGCCCTTCGTATTCGATCCAGGCCAGGGCCTGCCACTGTTTGACCGCAGCACGCTGCGGCGCAGCATTGAACTTGCGACCTATCTGGCTGTCAACGACTACGAAACCAAATTAGTGAGCGACAAGACAGGCTGGTCCGAAGAGGAAATCGCGAGCCGGGTTTATGCCATGATCATTACGTGCGGAGAACGTGGTGCCACGATTCGTCACCGCGACGGCACGGAGCAGATCCCGGTCGTGCAGGCGGAAAAGATCGTCGATCCGACTGGTTGCGGCGATGCCTTCCGTGGCGGTCTGCTGTATGGGATTGAGAAGGGTCTAGACTGGGCGACCACCGGTTGCCTCGCGAGCCTGATGGGGTCGATCAAGATCGCCCACTCGGGTCCGCAAACGTACACGCTGGGCCGCGCGGAAATCTTGTCCCGCTTCAAGACTGCGTTCGGCTACAGCATCGAATGAGATTCGTTGGAGAAAACCACATATGCTGACCAGGAAAATTCTCACGCTCGCCGTGATGATCACTACCTCGATATCGCTCGCAGGCTGCTTCACGCCGCCGGGTTCCGCCGATGTCTATAGCGCGAGCCAGGCGCAGCGTGAACAGACGGTGCGCCTCGGTACCATCGAGAGCGTGCGCGCAGTGCGCATCGAGAGCGATACCGGTGGCGGCTCGACGCTCGGCACGCTCGGTGGCGGTGCGCTCGGTGCCGTGGCCGGCAGTGCGGTCGGTGGTGGCAAAGGCTCGATCTTAACTTCGATCGTCAGCGGCCTCGCCGGCGCGGTCGCGGGCAATGCAATCGGCCAGAACATGAGTTCGGCGAATGGTGTGGAAATCACTGTGCGCCTCGATAACGGCGCTCTGCGCTCGATAACGCAGGCCGCCACGCCGGAAGTATTCCATGCAGGCGATCGCGTCCGTTTGTTGTCCAGCAACGGCGTGACTCGCGTCACGCACTGAACGAGGAGACCTCAGCGCGCAGCGCCAGTCTCGACGGCGTTGTTGCATAAATCAAGTGCGAGGACGCAATGGCATCCACGGGCATATTGATCACGAATTTCGGATCAAGAATTTCAGGCGATATGAACGGATTGCGGACGAGCGCGGTCCGCAATCCGTTCCGTTGCGTCCTCACACTCGATTTATGCAACAACGCCGTTCGACATCAAGCATTTTTGCCCGGCGACAGAGCGTGGTGTAATTCGGCACTGGAAAGCTCGGGAAGGCCAGATCGCGCAGACTTTGGGTGAAACCTTGCAGGGCGCGCAACGTCAGTCGATAGACGGTCTTCAAGCCAAGTAATGCTTGAATCAGCGTATCGCTGTATAGACACGGACGACCACGTGTGGGTATGGCATCGGGTATTCTGGCAAGGACGGCTTCATCTATCCATATTGTCACGTTCCCCCGGTTGATCAGGCCTTCATTATAGGCCGCCCAATTCCTGACACGGTAGTGTGCCTTCGGCTCACCTTTCTTGTGTATGTCCTTGCGTATTTTCTTGGCAAAAATTAGGCAGTTACTCTGGAATCTGACTTGATAGGAGGCTGGCCTCGCGACCGTTGCGCGTAAACGTCAACGGATCTCGCTCGATTTATGCAACAACGCCCCAGTTGCTTGACCAAATTCCACGCGAAGAACAAATCGATCTCATCGGCGGTGACGGTGCCTAGGACACCAAGCCATGCCATGCTGCCATTGCTGCACGCAGTGCTATTCCTTCCATTCCGCCACGCGAAGGTGCCGCTCATTGGCCAGAGGATATGCCTGGTGCGGTCTGGCGTAATGGGGCGGTTGATGCAATTGCCCGTGACGGTCGTCGAAAATGGAAACAAGACAGTGGCTACCACCGGCGATCGCTTGCCGAGAATGCGATGTATCGGTTCAAGACGGCGTTGTTGCATAAATCAAGCGCGAAGACGCAATGGCATCGACGGGCATATTGATCACGAATTTCGGATCAATAATTTCAAGCGATATGAACGGATTGCGGACGAGCGAGGTCCGCAATCCGTTCCATTGCGTCCTCACACTCGATTTATGCAACAACGCCGATCAATAGTGTAATAACGCCCCCGTTACAGGAGGCCGAACGATGCGAGCACTCCCTTCACCTGGGACAGCGAGGGCTGCGCGCCGGTCGTGCCGAGATTGACGACGTTCGGCGACCAGTAGCCGCCCGTGCGCCATGCGGTGGCGCAATTGTACAGTTCGACCGTTGGGCGCCTGAGCGCCGCCGCGATGTGTACGAGGCCGGTATCGACACCGACCGTGGCCGCCGCGCCGTCGACCAGGCCCACCACGGCCGGCAGCGACATTTTTGGCGGCACGATCGCGACCGCACCGAACTCCCTGGCCAGCCGCTCGCTGGCGGCGCGCTCCACCTCGCTGCCCCAGGGTAACACCAGCGACGCGCCACGCTGCACTAGCGCTTGGCCGAGCTCGATCCAGGCGGCGTCGGGCCATTGCTTGTCTGCGCGCGACGTCGCATGGACGAAGACCACGTACGGTACCGGAAACTTCAGTTCTGCAGCCGCCAGCGCGCGTGCTGCCTGATGCGTATTAAGACCGAAATCAAGCTCGTCGTCAGGCGACAGTGCTGGGTCGCCCAGAGCCGCGGCTACCAACTGGCGCGTGCGCTCCACCACGTGGGTACGCGGCGCGATCGGCACGCAGTGGCGGTAGAAGAACCGCACTGGCCATTCATAGCCGGCACCGTCTGTGCGGTTAGCCAGGCCGGTCAGTGGGCCGCGCGCCCAACTCGCCACCCAGGCGCTCTTGATCAGCCCCTGGCAGTCGATCACTAAATCGTAATGCTTGTCGGCGATTTGCCGGCGAAACGCACGGATCTCGCGCCAGGTCCGCGCGCTGCCTAGAGACTTTCGCCAGCGCCGCAGCGAAAACGGCAGCACCTTGCGCACGCCGTTTACCAGTTTGACCAGCTCGACGAAGTCTTCCTCGACGAGCCAGTCGATCTGGGCATTCGGGTGGCGCCGGTGAATGTCGGCGATCACCGGCATATTGTGTACGACATCACCAAGCGACGAGACGCGTACGATTAGAATTTTATGCACGCTAAAAATCGACAAAAAACCAGTACAGCCTAAAAAGCACAATTTTATTGCGTCGGCGGATGGCATTGTTGCATAAATCGAGCGAGATCCGTTGACGTTTACGCGCAACGGATCTCGCTCGATTTATGCAACAATGCCTCTGCGAATCAATATCCCGTAAACGGGAGTGGCGGGAGGGAACATGTGGCGACCGGGAGCCGTTGGGCACGGTTCCGGCGCATCAGGCAAGGCTCTCGGGCCTCAGAATGGCAGCTTCGCGTCGGGCTTGGCGGTCGTCAGCGCGCGGCGGAATTCGCCCTTGATGCGCGCCAGAGCCTCGACCGAATTCGCCTCGAAACGCAGCACCACCACCGGTGTGGTGTTCGAGGAACGCGCTAAGCCGAAACCGTCTGGATACTCGACGCGCAGGCCGTCGATCGTGATGACCTCGTCGGCGCCCTCGAACTGCGCGGCCTGGTGTAGCTTCTCGATCAGCACGACGTTCTCGCCTTCTTCAAGCTTGAGCTGCAGTTCCGGCGTCGATTTGGCGTTTGGAAGGCTATTGAGCAGCGCGCTCGGATCGGCCACCCGCGCGAGAATTTCGAGCAGACGCGCGCCGGCATAGAGGCCGTCGTCGAAGCCGTACCAGCGATCTTTGAAGAACACGTGGCCGCTCATCTCCCCGGCCAACGGCGCGCCGGTCTCGCGCAGCTTGGCCTTCACCAGTGAATGCCCGGTCTTCCACATCAGCGGCTTTCCGCCCTTCTCGCGGATCCACGGTGCTAGGTTGCGGGTACACTTGACGTCGTAGATGATCTGCGCGCCGGGGTTGCGCGACAGCACTTCCTCGGCAAACAGCATCATTTGGCGATCTGGATAGATGATCTGGCCGTCCTTGGTGACTATGCCGAGGCGGTCGCCGTCGCCGTCGAAGGCCAAGCCGAGCTCGGCATCGGTTTCTTTCAGCGCGCAGATCATATCCTGAAGGTTCTCGGGATGTGCCGGGTCCGGGTGGTGATTCGGGAAGTTGCCGTCGATCTCGGTGAACAGCTCGACCAGCTCGCAGTCGAGCGCTTTGAACAGGCGCGGTGCCAGTTCGCCGGCCACACCGTTGCCGGTGTCGACCACGATCTTCAGCGGACGTGCCAGCTTGATGTCGCTGACGATGCGCTGCAGGTAGGTAGCAGCCACGTCGTGTTGCAGGTAGCTGCCGCTGCCCTCGGCATAATCGCCGGAAACGATGCGGCGGTATAGCGCCTGGATCTGCTCGCCGTAGATCGCCGCGCCGCGCAGCACTATCTTGAAGCCATTGTAGTCGGGCGGATTGTGGCTGCCGGTTACGACGATGCAGGAATCCACGCGCCGCTCGCCGTTGGCCAACGGCAGCGGCACGCTGGCCGCGAAATAACCGACCGGGGTCGGAACCATACCGACGTCGACCACATCGACGCCCGCCGCGCGCAGGCCATAGGCCAGCGAAGCAATCAGTTCCGGGCCGGAAAGCCGACCATCGCGTGCGACCACCACCGCGTCGCCGCCCTGAGCGCGAACCTCGCTGCCAAAGGCCTGCCCGATCGAGCGGGCAACCGAGGTATTGAGCGTCTTGCCGACTACGCCACGAATGTCATACGCTTTGAAGATAGATTGCGCAATCATCGACTTACTCTCTATGGTATTTTGCATAAATCTGGCAAGGGCCGGTGACATTTATTGATCAGCAATTGTGGCGTGTTGCATAAATCGAGCGCGAGGACGCAATGGCATCGACGGGCACAATTTCAGGCAATACGAACAGATTGCCGACGAGCAAGGTCCGCAGTTTGTTCCATTGCGTCCTCAAGCTCGATTTATGCAACAACGCCCAGCCGATGAAATCGATTTGTTCTTTGCGTGGAATCTGGTCAAGCAACTTGGCCAGAGCGGCACCGTCAGCCACATGCTGATGCGTCATTAGCGCGGCATGCACTTAACCCGTATTCGCGTTGAGCGCGAGATGGACTTTACGCCACGTGGGCCGCTTCGAGTAGCCATGCTGGCGCCCACCTTCCATTCACCTTCGCCATAGACCTTCAGACCGGTGCTGTCGACAGCCAGATAGATCGGTTCGTTGTCGCGAAAGATTGGCAGTTCGATATCAAGCGTTTTTGCCCGGCGACAGAGCGTGGTGTAATTCGGCACCGGCAAGCTCGGGAAGGCCAAATCACTCAGACTTTGGGTGAAACCTTGCAGGGTGCGCAACGTCAGTCGATAGACGGTCTTCACGCCAAGTAATGCCTGAATCAGCGTATCGCCTTATAGACACGGGCGACCACGTGTGGGTATGGCATCCGGGTATTCTGGCAAGGACGGCTTCATCTATCCATATTGTTACGTTCCCCCGGTTGATCAGGCCTTCATTATAGGCCGCCCAATTCCTGACACGGTAGCGTGCCTTCGGCTCACCTTTCTTGTGTATGTCCTTGCGCATTTTCTTGGCAAAAATTAGGCAGTTACTCTGGAATCTGACTTGATAGGAGGCTGGCCCCGCGACCGTTGCGCGTAAACGTCAACGGATCTCGCTCGATTTATGCAAAAACGCAAAAAGAAGAGAAGGAACAAATGCAAGGTGGTCGCCTGTCGGAGGGCCCCCGTGAGTACGGTGTAGGAAGCTTAGAGCCACTCGAACTCAGACTGCTTGCGTACGCCGTGCACGGTCATGCCATGCCGGACCAGTTCGCCATCGCGCCAGTCGCGCAGCCGGCGCATACGCTGTATTTTATCGAACTTACGCGACAGCCAAGTCTGGTTAAGCAGTCGGTAGTTGTGGCGCATGCCCAAACCTGGCTTCCCGGACAGGCCGCGCTCGCGCTTCATCGCCGATTGCGTGATCGAGCCGTAATGATGAAGCCATGAGGAACCGACGATCGCCGAGGCGATATCGGCACGCGCCAGCTCGGCGAAGAACAGCGTGTCCTCGTAGCCGAGCAGGGCCGGCGCAGCGCGGAAATAGCCGATCGCCATCCAGACGCTGCGATGCACCACCACACAGACCGCGTGGCAGATCCCAGCGCGCTTTACCTCGCGCATCGTTTCGCTCCATTGCGGCGCGAGCCCCTGGAAGTCGTAGTCCAGCTCACCCTCGAGTAGGGCTGGCGAGGCTACCTTCAAGCCGTTCCGGATCGCCGTGCCGATCAGGTTCTCGATCCAGTTCGCCGAGACCAGCACGTCGTTGTTCATCACTATGGTCCACTCGGACTGATGGTGCAGCGCGCCCTGGTTCCAGGCTGTGCCGCAGCCTAGATTATCTCGGTTCAGGATCCGACCACCGAGCGGAAGCGTCTCCAGGTAGGCGTGGGTTTCGTCGGTCGATGCGTTGTCGACCACCACCACGCGATCGAGCGGCGTGCCGTGGGCGATCATGCTGTTGATGCACTGACGCGTGTAGTCGACCTGGTTGTAGACGGCAAAGGTAATGGAATAGTCGTGGGCGTTCAAAGTGTTTCTCCCCGTGGGGTCAGCCTACGTGGGCTGGAGTTCCCTGGCATCCGTCGTGTCAGTAGCTGGGCCGTTGACGGGTATTATTGGCGTTGTTGGCTTTGTTGCATAAATCGCGCGAGATCCGTTGACGTTTACGCGCAACGGTCGCGGGGCCAGCCTCCTATCAAGTCAGATTTCAGAGTCACTGCCTAATTTTTGCCAAGAAAATGCGCAAGGACATACACAAGAAAGGTGAGCCGAAGGCACGCTACCATGTCAGGAATTGGGCGGCCTATAATGAAGGCCTGATCAACCGGGGGAGGACGTAACAATATGGATAGATGAAGCCGTCCTTGCCAGCATACCCGATGCCATACCCACACGTGGTCGCCCGTGTCTATACGGCGATACGCTGATTCAGACATTACTTGGCGTGAAGACCGTCTATCGACTGACGTTGCGCGCCCTGCAAGGTTTCGCCCAAAGTCTGCGCGATCCGGCCTTCCCGAGCTTGCCGGTGCCGAATTACACTACGCTCTGTCGCCGGGCAAAAACGCTTGATGTCGAACTGCCGATCCTTCGTGACGGCGTTGTTGCATAAATCGAGTGTGAGGATGCAATAGCATCGACGGGATAATTTCAGGCGATACGAACGGATTGCGGACGAGCGAGGTCCGCCATACGGTTGATGACGCCGACGCGAATGGAGACCTCGGTCGCCTGCGAGGCGATGTGACGCGCCCAGAGACAGTTGCCGGTGAGGGTCTTGAACCGATAGATCGCATTCTCGGCAAGCGATCGGCGGTGGTAGCCACTGTCTTGCTTCCATTCTCGACGACCGTCACGGGCAATTGCATCAACCGAGCCATTACGCCACGCCGCACCGGGCATATCCGCTGGCCAATGAACGGCACCCTCGCGTGGCGGAATCGAAGGAATAGCACTGCGTGCAGCAATGGCCGCATGGCATTGCTTGGTGTCGTAGGCACCATCACCGCCGATGACATCGATTTGTTCTTCGCGTGGAATCTGGTCGAGCAACTTGGCCAGAGCGTCACCGTCAGCCACATTCTGATTCGTCATTAGCGCGGCATGCACTTGACCCGTATTCGTGTCGAGCGCGAGATGGACTTTACGCCACGTGCGCCGCTTCGAGTAGCCGTGCTGGCGCACACCTTCCATTCACCTTCTCCATAGACCTTCAGACCGGTGCTGTCGACAACCAGATAGATCGGTTCATTGTCACGAAGGATCGGCAGTTCGACATCAAGCGTTTTTGCCCGGCGACAGAGCGTGGTGTAATTCGGCACCGGCAAGCTCGGGAAGACCAGATCGCGCAGACTTTGGGTGAAACCTTGCAGGGCGCGCAACGTTAGTCGATAGACGGTCTTCACGCCAAGTAATGTCTGAATCAGCGTATCGCCGTATAGACACGGGCGACCACGTGGGGGTATGGCATCGGGTATTCTGGCAAGGAGGGCTTCATCTATCCATATTGTTACGTTCCCCCGGTTAATCAGGCCTTCATTATAGGGGCCCGCCCAATTCCTGACACGGTAGCGTGCCTTCGGCTCACCTGTCTTGTGTATGTCCTTGCACATTTTCTTTTCAAAAATTAAGCAGTTACTCTGGAATCTGACTTGATAGGAGGCTGGCCCCGCGACCGTTGCGCGTAAACGTCACCGGATCTCGCTCGATTTATGCAACAACGCCCTTCGTGACAATGAACCGATCCATCTGGTTGTCGACAGCACCGGTCTGAAAGACTATGGCGAAGGTGAATGGAAGGTGCGCCAGCACGGCTACTCGAAGCGGCGCACGTGGCGTAAAGTCCATCTCGCGCTCAACGCGAATACGCGTCAAGTGCATGCCGCGCTAATGACGCATCAGAATGTGGCTGACGGTGACGCTCTGGCCAAGTTGCTCGACCAAATTCCACGCGAAGAACAAATCGATGTCATCGGCGGTGACGGTGCCTACGACACCAAGCCATGCCATGCGGCCATTGCTGCACGCAGTGCTATTCCTTCGATTCCGCCACGCGAGGGTGCTGCTCATTGGCCAGCGGATATGCCCGGTGCGGCGTGGCGTAATGGCGCGGTTGATGCAATTTCCCGTGACGGTCGTCGAGAATGGAAGCAACACAGTGGCTACCACCGGCGATCGCTTGCCGAGAATGCGATGTATCGGTTCAAGGTGCTCACTGGAAACTGTCTTTGGGCACGTCACATCGACGCGAACGGCAACCTCCGTCGCCTTCGCGTCGGCGTAATCAACCGCATGCTGGACCTCGCTCGTCCGCAATTCGTTCGTATCGCCTGAAATGATGCCCGTCGATGCCATTGCGTCCTCGCGCTCGATTTATGCAACAACGCCTTGCCCGCTCCAAAACGCGTTAATCTCAAGCCTGCCTAGGCTGTCAAATTTTCCCGTCCCAATAGGCTTTGTTGCATAAATCGCGCGAGATCCGTTGACGTTTACGCGCAACGGTCGCGGGGCCAACCTCCTATCAAGTCAGATTTCAGAGTAACTGCCTAATTTTTGCCAAGAAAATGCGCAAGGACATACACAAGAAAGGTGAGCCGAAGGCACGCTACCGTGTCAGGAATTGGGCGGCCTATAATGAAGGCCTGATCAACCGGGGGAACGTAACAATATGGATAGATGAAGTCGTCCTTGCCAGCATACCTGATGCCATACCCACACGTGGTCGCCCGTGTCTATACGGCGATACGCTGATTCAGGCATTACTTGGCGTGAAGACTGTCTATCGACTGACGTTGCGTGCCCTGCAAGGTTTCACCCAAAGTCTGCGCGATCTGGCCTTCCCGAGCTTGCCGGTGCCGAATTACACCACGCTCTGTCGCCGGGCAAAAACGCTTGATGTCGAACTGCCGATCCTTCGTGACAATGAACCGATCCATCTGGTTGTCGACAGCACCGGTCTGAAGGTCTATGGAGAAGGTGAATGGAAGGTGCGCCAGCACGGCTACTCGAAGCGGCGCACGTGGCGTAAAGTCCATCTCGCGCTCAACGCGAATACGGGTCAAGTGCATGCCGCGCTAATGATGAATCAGAATGTGGCTGACCGTGACGCTCTGGCCAAGTTGCTCGACCAGATTCCACGCGAAGAACAAATCGATGTGATCGGCGGTGATGGTGCCTACGACACAAAGCCATGCCATGCGGCCATTGCTGCACGCAGTGCTATTCCTTCGATTCCGCCACGCGAGGGTGCGGCGTTGTTGCATAAATCGAGCATGAGGACGCAATGGCATCGACGGGCATAATTTCAGGCGATACGAATGGATTGCGGACGAGCGAGGTCCGCCATGCGGTTGATGACGCCGGCGAGCGTTGCGCGTAAACGTCAACGGCTTTCGCTAAATTTACGCAACAACGCCGCTCGATTTATGCAACAACGCCTCGATGAACTGATCAATGAACTCGACCGTGGTCTGCGGGCGATCGCTGGCGTGAGTCGCATGACACGTTCCTTGCCTGTGCCGGCTGACGATCCGTCGCCAGACCTAAATGCTGAGGAACGCAAGCACGCAGCCGGGCTGATGCGTGTCAACCATGTCGGAGAAGTTTGTGCGCAGGCGCTGTATCAGGCGCAAAAGCTGTCTACCTCGTCGCCTTCGCTGAAGGCGCTGTTCGAGAAAGCGGCTCGCGAGGAAGAAGATCACCTCGCCTGGACCATGCAGCGGCTTGGTTCGCTCGACTCGCGACCGAGCCTGCTCAACCCGCTCTGGTATGGTGGGGCACTTGCTATTGGCCTGGTGGCCGGGCGGCTCGGCGACAGGGCAAGCCTCGGCTTCATGGCCGAGACGGAGCGCCAAGTTGAGTGCCACCTGGACAGCCATCTGGCCGAGCTACCAAGCGGAGATGCGGCCTCGCACGCGATCGTCGAGCAGATGCGCGAAGACGAAGCGAAACACGCCCGCACCGCCGCCTGCGCGGGCGGCACCGAACTGCCAATGCCGGCTCGCTGGTTGATGCTGGCTGCCTCGAAAGTCATGGCGAGGACTGCCTACTATCTGTAGCATCCACGGTAGGGCACGGTAGCTGCCGCGTCCGGGGTCCCACCCCGAAAAGCTAGACTTTCCGCACGCAGGCGCGTGACCGATTTTTGATCCAAAATTCGTGATCTTGATCTTGAAATTGACACATCTTCATCATATGATGAGTTCAGTCGATTTTCTAATTTCAAGCTGTATAGCGAATCAACTTATGTATGAAATAGGCGTTGTTGCATAAATCGAATGTGAGGACGCAATAGCATCGACGGGCAATTTCAGGCGATACGAACAGATTGCGGACGAGCGAGGTCCGCCATACGGTTGATGACGCCGACGCGCATGGAGACCTCGGTCGCCTGCGCCTCGATGTGATGCGCCAAGAGACAGTTGCCGGTGAGGGTCTTGAACCGATACATCGCATTCTCGGCAAGCGATCGCCGGTGGTAGCCAGTGTCTTGCTTCCATTCTCGACGACCGTCACGGGCAATTGCATCAACCGCGCCATTACGCCACGCCGCACCGGGCATATCCGCTGGCCAATGAACGGCACTCTCGCGTGGCGGAATCGAAGGAATAGCACTGCGTGCAGCAGTGCAGCAATGGCCGCATGGCGTGGCTTTGTGTCGTAGGCACCATCACCGCCGATGACATCGATTTGTTCTTCGCGTGGAATCTGGTCGAGCAACTTGGCCAGAGCGTCACCGTCAGCCACATTCTGATTCGTCATTAGCGCGGCATACACTTGACCCGTATTCGCGTTGAGCGCGCGATGGACTTTACGCCACGTGCGCCGCTTCGAGTAGGCGTGCTGGCGCACCTTCCATTCACCTTCTCCATAGACTTTCAGACCGGTGCTGTCGACATCCAGATGGATCGGTTCATTGTCACGAAGGATCGGCAGTTCGACATCAAGCGTTTTTGCCCGGCGACAGAGCGTGGTGTAATTCGGCACCGGCAAGCTCGGGAAGGCCAGATCGCGCAGACTTTGGGTGAAACCTTGCAGGGCGCGCAACGTCAGTCGATAGACGGTCTTCACGCCAAGTAATGCCTAAATCAGCGTATCGCCGTATAGACACGGGCGACCACGTGTGGGTATGGCATCGGGTATTCTGGCAAGGACGGCTTCATCTATCCATATTGTTACGTTCCCCCGGTTGATCAGGGCCTTCATTATAGGCCGCCCAATTCCTGACACGGTAGCGTGCCTTCGGCTCACCTTTCTTGTGTATGTCCTTGCGTATTTCTTGGAAAAATTAGGCAGTTACTCTGGAAATTAGGCAGTTACTCTGGAATTTGACTTGATAGGAGGCTGGCCCCGCGACCGTTGCGCGTAAACGTCACCGGCTCTCGCTCGATTTATGCAACAACACCTCCCGTGGGGCTTTCATGCAGGGGAAGCCAGGGGTATCAAGAGTCGAGTAGATTGACAAGCCCTTTGCGCTCGCCTATATTTGTCAAATTATTCTGGAGAAAAGACCTAGATTTAAGTGCCGCGCCCCCCGAAGGGGCACACCCGCAAACTCTCAGACAAAAAGACCGACTGCGTCGGAATACATGTGCACAACCCCAGTTGTGCGTTAAGTTTTTCGTACTCTGGAGAGTGGCAGTAGTTACGTGCGTAGGCATCGACAGGCTGCCCCCGAAGGGGCGTGCAGCGGCAAGGGCGGTGCGATCTTTCAGGTATCGAGGACAGAGGGGGTTGCAAAGAACCACGAGCGCGTCACGCGCTGGCGGTTTGTTCATTTGCCAAATCGTTTTTGCGTCCGGGCACCCCGCCCGTTCGGAACCTCGAGGCCCCGGTGACCGCACTCAAACATACCCCGCTCCACGCCGCGCACACTGCGCTGAACGCACGCATGGTCGATTTCGGCGGCTGGAACATGCCTGTCAACTACGGCTCCCAGCTGGGAGAGCACCGCGCCGTGCGCACCGATGCCGGGATGTTCGACGTGTCCCACATGTGCGTGGTCGATTTGCGCGGCGAGCGCGCCCGCGCCTTTTTTGAGTACGCCATCGCCAATAACGTCGGCAAGCTGCAGGCCCCCGGCAAGGCGCTCTACTCCTGCCTGCTGAACCACGAAGGCGGCGTGATCGACGACTTGATCATTTACTATTTCACCGAAACCTTCTTCCGCACCGTGGTCAATGCGGGCAACGCCGAGAAGGACATCGCCTGGTTCCAGCGCCTCAATGGCGCTGGTCACTTCGGCCTCGAAATCACGCCGCGTCGCGAGCTGGCGATCATCGCTGTGCAGGGCCCGAACGCGCGCGCGAAGGCCTGGGACACGGTGCCCGCCGTGCGCACCGCAACCAGGGAACAAAAACCCTTCAATGCCGCCCAGGTGGCCGGCACCCCATTCGGGGAACTGACCGTGGCGCGCACCGGCTATACCGGCGAGGATGGCTTCGAGATCATCGTGCCGGCCACTCACGTGGAAGCGCTGTGGAACGCGCTGACCGTCCATGGCGTTCGCCCGGTCGGGCTCGGTGCGCGCGACACGCTGCGCCTGGAGGCCGGCCTGAATCTCTACGGCCAGGACATGGACGAGACTGTCTCGCCGCTCGACGCGGGCCTGGCCTGGACCATCGATCTCTCCGCGCCGCGTGAATTCGTCGGTCGCACAGCGCTCGAGGCGCACAGCAAGCGCGCCGGCTTCGTCGGTCTGATCCTCGAGAAAGAAAACGGCAAGGTGGGCGGCGTGCTGCGCGCCCGCCAGCCGGTGTACACCGCACACGGCGAGGGCGAGATTACCAGCGGCACTTTCTCGCCCAGTATGCAAGAATCGATCGCGTTCGCGCGTGTGCCGGCCAGCGTTGCCGTCGGCGACATCGTGCAGGTGCGAATCCGCGAGGCAAACCTTCCCGCGCGCGTGGTGAAACTCCCATTCGTGCGTAACGGTAGGGTATTGGCCGCCTGAGACACGAACCTTCAATGCGCACAATACCTACAATAGGGAGCATCCGATGAGCAACGTCCCGGAAGATCTGAAATACACCGACGAACACGAGTGGATCCGCACTGAAGCCGACGGAACACTGTCGGTCGGCCTTACCGACCACGCCCAGACCACGCTCGGCGACATCGTCTTCCTCGAGCTGCCAGAAACCGGGAAGCCGGTGAAGGCGGGTGACCCGATCGGCGTGGTCGAGTCGGTCAAGGCCGCTTCCGATATCTACGCGCCAATTTCCGGTGAAATCATCGCTTCCAACTTGGATGCGATCGATGAACCCGAGTCGGTCAATGAAGACGCCTACGATGCCTGGCTGTTCAAGATTAAGTTGGCCCCCGGTGCCGACACCACCGATCTGCTCGACGCGCTGGCGTACAGCAAGTTGATTAACGGCTAAGCATTTTCGAGCTGAGCAGCGCACGCGACCACGGGACGCGCGCCATCATAATCCGCAGAAATGTTATGAAGCTCGACCACCCGGATCATCTGATGAACCGCACGCCTCTCTCGCTCGCTGCGCTTGAAACGCAGGAAGCATTCGTCGAACGTCATATCGGCCCCGACGCTATTAACCAGCAGGCCATGCTCGACACGCTCGGCTTCGCCTCGCGTACGGCGCTGATCGACGCGGTGATCCCCGCCACAATTCGCCGCGATGAGCTGCTGCCACTGGGGCCGTTTACGTTGCCCAGAAGCCAGGCTGGAGCACTCGACGCGCTGCGCGAGCTGGCGAACCAGAACCAGGTGTTCCGGTCCTTCATCGGCCAGGGTTACTACAACGCGTATACGCCGACTGTGATCCTGCGTAACGTGCTCGAAAACCCGGCCTGGTACACGGCCTACACGCCCTACCAGCCGGAAATTTCGCAGGGTCGCCTGGAGGCGCTGCTGAACTTCCAGCAGATGGTCATCGACCTGACCGGCCTGGCGATCGCCAATGCCTCGCTGCTGGACGAGGCCACCGCCGCCGCCGAGGCAATGACCCTGCTGCAACGCAACGGTAAACCCAAGTCGAATCGCTTCTTCGTGGCGGACGACGTGTTGCCGCAGACGCTAGAAGTGATCCGCACCCGCGCGGGGCCGAGTGGCATCGAGGTGGTGACGGGCCCGGTAGAACAGGCGGTCGATGCCGACGCGTTCGGTGTGTTGTTGCAGTATCCAGGCGTGAACGGCGACGTGCGCGACTACCGAGCGCTGACTGAGGCTGTACACCCGGCTGGCGGCCACGTGGTGGTGGCGGCCGACCTGCTGGCCCTGACTGTGCTCGCGCCGCCCGGAGAATGGGGCGCGGACGTAGCGGTCGGCAATACCCAGCGCTTTGGCGTGCCGATCGGCTTCGGCGGCCCGCACGCAGCCTATCTGGCTGTGCGCGATGAATTCAAGCGCCAGATGCCGGGTCGCCTGGTGGGCGTGACAGTCGACGCGCAGGGCAAGCCGGCCATGCGCCTGGCCCTGCAGGCGCGCGAGCAGCACATCCGCCGCGAGAAGGCCACTTCAAACGTCTGTACTGCGCAGGCGCTGCTGGCGATTATGGCCAGCTCCTACGCCGTCTACCACGGCCCGCGCGGCCTCAAGACCATCGCGCTGCGCGTGAACCGGATCGCCGCCCTGCTGGCGGCGGGCGTCGCTCAGCTCGGCTACACGCTGGTCAACGACAGTTTTTTCGATACGCTGACGATCGAGGCTGGCCAGCACGCCAGCGCGCTGCATGAAGCCGCACGCGCGAAGCGTATCAACCTGCGCCACGCCGGTGCCAGACAGGTAGGCATCTCGATCGATGAGACCACCACCCGCGCCGACTTGGTCGACTTGCTGGCCGTGTTTGCTTCGGTGGCGGGCATTTCCGCGCCGTCGGTGGACGCGCTGGAAGCCGTACTACCGGGTGCGCCGGTGCTGCCAGCCCAGCTCGAACGCAAGAGCGCCTACCTGACCCACCCGGTATTCAACCGCCATCATTCTGAAACGGAGATGCTGCGCTACTTGCGCAGTCTGTCGGACAAAGACCTGGCGTTGGACCGCTCGATGATCCCGCTCGGTTCCTGTACCATGAAACTGAACGCGACCTCTGAGATGCTGCCGGTTACCTGGCCCGAATTTGGCCAGATTCATCCGTTCGCGCCGGAGGAGCAGACCGTCGGCTATCGCACCATGATCAGCCAGCTCGAGCAAATGCTGGTGGCGGCTACCGGCTACGCCGCCGTTTCGCTGCAGCCGAACGCTGGCTCGCAGGGCGAGTATGCGGGCCTGTTGATCATCCACGCCTATCACGCCTCGCGCGGCGAGGGCTATCGCGACGTCTGCTTGATCCCGGCCTCGGCGCACGGCACCAACCCAGCTTCTGCCCATATGGCTGGCATGAAGGTGGTGGTGGTGGCCTGCGACGAGCAGGGCAACGTCGACCTCGCCGACCTCATGGCCAAAGCTGAGCAGCATGCGGCGAACCTGGCTGCGATCATGATTACCTACCCGTCGACGCACGGCGTGTTCGAGCAGAATGTGCGCGAGATCTGCGAGGTCGTCCATGCGCATGGGGGCCAGGTCTACGTGGACGGCGCAAACATGAACGCTATGGTCGGCCTGATCGCACCCGGCCAATTCGGCGGCGACGTGTCCCACATGAATTTGCACAAGACCTTCTGCATCCCGCACGGCGGCGGCGGCCCCGGCGTCGGCCCGGTCGCGGTCGGCGCACATCTCGCCAAGTTCTTGCCGAACCAGCGCTCGACCGGCTATACGCGTGGCACCAACGGCATTGGCGCGGTGTCGGCAGCACCTTACGGGTCGGCCTCAATCCTGCCGATCTCGTGGATGTACATCGCAATGATGGGCGCAAACAACCTAACGGTCGCCACCGAAGTAGCGATCCTCAACGCTAACTACATCGCTAAACGTCTCGCGCCGCTCTACCCGGTGCTGTATTCGGGCCCGGATGGGCTGGTCGCGCACGAGTGCATCCTGGACCTACGCCCGATCAAAGACAGCAGCGGCATCACCGTCGACGACGTGGCCAAGCGCCTGATGGACTATGGCTTCCACGCGCCGACCATGAGCTTTCCGGTGCCGGGCACGCTAATGGTCGAGCCGACCGAATCGGAATCCCAGGCAGAGCTGGACCGCTTCATCAACGCGATGGAGGCGATCCGCGAAGAGATCCGTGCCATCGAAGAAGGCCGCGCCGATCGCGAGGACAATCCGCTGCGCCATGCGCCACACACGGCGGCGGTGGTCACCGCCAACGAGTGGACTCATGCCTACACGCGCGAGCAGGCTGCGTTCCCGGTAGCCTCGCTCACGGTCGGCAACAAGTACTGGCCGCCGGTCGGGCGGGCGGATAACGTCTACGGCGATCGCAACCTGTTCTGCGCGTGCGTGCCGGTGTCCGAAGACTACGCCTGACTAATCGTCCCGCTTGTGTGCTTTTTGGGGGGCATTTCCAAGCGCAATGCAGCCCCTAGTGGGGCTATGACGCCCTCGCTTGGTGTCGTAGGCACCGTCGTCGCCGATGACATCGATTTGTTCGTCGCGTGGAATCTGGTCGAGCAACTTGGCCAGAGCGTCACCGTCAGCCATACTTTGATGCGTCATTAGCGCGGCATGCACTTGACCCATATTCGCGTTGAGCGCGAGATGGACTTTACGCCACCTGCGCCGCTTCGAGTAGCCATGCTGGCGCACACCTTTCATTCACCTTCGCCGGCGTTGTTGCATAAATCGAGCGCGAGGACGCAATGGCATCGCGCTCGATTTATGCAACAACGCCCCTTGGGACGCTCACTTTTGTATTTGACTGTCGGGGTTTGGCCCCCCGCCCCTTGAGGCAAAGGGCTTTATTTTTCGTTCAGCAAGGAGGGTGTCGATGCCATAGGCGCGTGCCAAGCTAGCGAGCTTGTCCGGCAGGTTGAAGACGTCGTTGAGCCGAGCGCCGCGCGCATGGGCGGCGCGTTGCCAGGCGAGCAACACCGCCAGAGCGACCGAGTCGAACTGCGCGAGCGCCGCGCAGTCGACGGCGTTCGCGCCGGCGGCGATCCGGTCGAGGCCCGCGTCGAGCGCGACCTTTGCGCTCGCGTGGGTCAGGGTAGTGCCGGTCGAAAATTGGCTCACGATGCCTTGCCGCCGGCTAACTGCTGGTTGCGCTCGGTCAAGAAATTGATCAGGCCATCCACGCCGCTTTGCTGAATCTTCTCATTGAACTGCTGCTGGTAGGTCTGGATTAGCCAGGTGCCGAGCACGTTCAAGTCATAGACGCGCCAGCCTTGCGGTGACTTGTACAGACGGTAGTCGATCTGGTTCGGCTGGCCGTTGGTCTGCGCCAGTGTGCGGACTACTACGTCGGTCTCGCCCGGATCGGCACGGAACGGCGGGTACTGGATCTGCTGGTCTGGCTTAAGCTGGGCTAGCGCACCGGCGTAGGTGCGAATCAGCAGTATCTTAAACTGCTTAATCACTTCTTGCTGTTGGTCGGGTGTAGCGGTGCGCCAGTTGCGGCCCATCACGATCTGGGTAGTGCGGCGGAAATCGACGTACGGCAGGATGTCGCGATTGACGATATCGGTCAGGCGACCGATATCCTTTGGCTTGAGTGCCTGCGTGCGTACTTCATTGAGTACCTGCGCGGTGGCGATCTTGATCAGCATCTGCGGGTTCGACTGATCGACCTGGGCTTGGGCGGCGCTGCCGAACAAGAAGAAAGCAGCGGCGACGGGGATTAGAAACAGTTTTTTCATGGCTATGTTTTGCAGAGTGAGTCGGTGCATCATTTTAACCTGCGACGGGGTGCAAGTTGCATCCGCTGCCGTCACAAATGTTTCCGGCTGTAAAGAAAAGGAGACGGATGAGTACAGCCGCTGGCTTCGCCAGTATAGGCCGTTCGGCGAAGGCAGTATGACGCTCTGAGCCAGCACGTGGGTAGCACGTTCCCGGGATCCGGAGCGGGCGAAGACGAGGGGCGGCATCCCCGCCCCAAGCCGGGTCGGCAGCGGCAGGGCCGCGCCCGGCACCCGAGACCGCTGTACCCGCTGCCGCGGCGCCACCGGTCGGCAACGAGCCATCCGCGGGCACGTCGTACTTTGGCAGAGCGTCGCTGCTGTAGTAGGGCGCGTTAGCCGCCGCCTTGCGTCCGCCGGGGCCACCCGAGGCGGCGATCAGCGACTGGCGGCGCTGCAGGTATGCGTTGCGCACGAAGGAATATTTGTCGAGCGCGGCAGCGTCGATCACGTCGCCGGCACCGAGCAGGTTGGCGCGCGTATTGATCAAGTTTACGCCGAACAGGCTCCAGCTGAGTACGTCCTGGCTCACGTCGATGACCGGAATGCCGGCGCAGTCGACCGCCAAGCCCGCCGTGTCGCGCACCGTACTCGGCCCGCCGAAGGGCAGCACCACGTAGGGGCCCGAGGGCACGCCATAGTGGCCCATGGTCAAACCAAAGTCGGTGGTGTGCTTGGGCAGCTTGGCGACAGTTGCGACGTCGAATAGGCCGCCCATTGCGAACACCGTATTGATCACCACGCGCATGATGTCGCCCACGCCGTCAGCAATACGCAGCTGCACGAGGTTGTTGGCGGCGATGTAGACATCGCCGATGTTCGAGAAGAAGTGCGTCACGCTGTCGCGCACTGGCTGCGGCACCGCCCACTGGTAGGCCTTAGCTACGGGCTTGAGCGTGTAGGTGTCGACGGTGTCGTTGAACTTGTACATGGTGCGGTTGAAGCCCTCGAATGGATCACCCTTGGTGGGCGTCGTCTGGACAGTGGCGGCGCAACCGCTCATCGCGGCGACAGCGGCAACGGCCAGGACCATGTTCCTAAGGCGCAGGGTCTGCATGATGGTGTTTCCTCTTCTCTTTTTTCTGATTTCGCCGTGGGAATGATGGCATTGCCTATTGCGCACCAGCTCCCGATGCCGAGGTCGGTTTCGCACCACCCGCATCGGCTGCTTTGCTATACAGGAACTGCCCGATCAGATTCTCCAGCACGATCGCCGACTGCGTCCTCGAGATCGTGTCGCCGGCCTTCAGCATCTCGGTATCGCCGCCCGGCTCGAGCCCGATATACTGCTCGCCGAGCACGCCCGAGGTTAGGATTTTTACGGAGGAATCCTTAGGAAAGGGATATTGCTTGTCCAGCTCGACCGTCACCACCGCCTGGTAGGTCTCGGTATCTAAGCCGATCGAGCTGACTCGACCAACCACCACACCGGCGCTCTTGATGGCCGCGTGTGGCTTGAGGCCGCCGATATTGTCGAATTTTATCTTGACGGGATAGGTCGGCTGGAACGACAGCGAGCTCATATTGCCCACCTTCAGCGCAAGGAATAGCAGCGCCAGGAAACCCAGCACCACGAACAGGCCGACCCAGAAATCGAGAGTAGTCTTTTTCATCGTCATCTCTGTATTAGCCGACTAGCTGAACATCAGCGCGGTCAGCAGAAAATCGAGGCTGAGTACGGCGAGCGAGGCGTGCACGACGGTCCTGGTAGTCGCGCGCGACACGCCTTCGGGCGTCGGTTTCGCTTCGTAGCCCTGGTAGAGCGCGGTGAAGGTAATGGCGAGGCTAAACACCAGGCTTTTGAGCACGCCGTTGCCGACGTCGGACCAGACGTCGACGCCGCCTTGCATCTGTGACCAGAACGCGCCCAGATCGACGCCGATTAGCACCACGCCGACGGAGTAGCCGCCCAACACGCCGGCCGTACAAAAGATCGCCGACAAGATCGGCATGGTGATGATGCCGGCCCACATGCGCGGCGCGATCACTGTCTTGATCGGGTCCACCGCCATCATCTCGAGCGCGGTGAGCTGCTCGCTGGCCTTCATCAGGCCGATCTCTGCGGTCAGCGAAGTACCCGCGCGGCCCGCGAACAGCAGCGCGGTAATCACCGGGCCGAGCTCGCGCACCAGCGAGAGCGCCACTAGCAACCCGAGCGACTGCTCAGCACCGTAGCGGTTCAGCGTATAGTAGCCTTGTAGCCCGAGCACACAGCCGACAAACAGGCCTGATACGGCAATGATCACGAAGGAGTAATTGCCGAGGAAGTAGATCTGCTTGGTGACCAGGCTCGGGCGGCGCAGTAGCGCGAAGAACTCGAGCACCAGCCGCACGAACAGGCACGAGGCATAACCCGTGCGTTCGAGGCCGACGACCGTGTAACGACCGATTGCACTGATCATGGTAACCCTCCGCCAAGGCCGAAGTCCGCCTCGAGCGGCGGGCTGGTATAGTGGAACTGGAACGGACCGTCGTGGATGCCGCCGATAAATTGGCGCACGCTCGGCTCGGTCGAGGTGCGTAGCTCATCGGGCGTGCCTTGGGCGAGCACGCCTCCGTTGCCGAGGAAGTAGACATAATCTGCGATCGCGAACGATTCGGGCACCTCGTGGGTGACCAGAATCGAAGTCGCGCCCAGCGCCTGGTTCAGCGTGCGGATCAGGTTCGCGGTAATACCCAATGAGATGGGATCGAGCCCGGAGAAGGGCTCGTCGTACATGATCAGCTGTGGATCGAGCGCGATCGCGCGTGCCAGAGCGACACGGCGAGCCATGCCACCTGACACTTCGGAGGGCATCAGGTCGCGCGCGCCGCGCAGGCCAACAGCGTTGAGCTTCATCAGCACAAGGTCGCGAATCAGCGATTCGGGCAAATCGGTATGCTCGCGTAGCACAAAAGCGACATTATCGAACACCGACATGTCGGTAAAGAGGGCGCCGCACTGGAACAGCATGCCCATCTTGCGGCGCAGCGCATAGAGACCTGCGCGCGACTGCGCACCGATATCAGCACCGTCGAACAGCACCTGGCCGCGGCTAGCCCGGACCAGGCCGCCGATCAGCCGCAGCACCGTCGTCTTGCCACAGCCGGACCCGCCCATCACTGCCATGATCTGCCCGCGCCCGAAGCGCAAGTTTAGATTCGAAAGGACGAGCCGGTCAACGCTATAGCCGAAGTCGACGTCGCGAAGTTCCAGCAGAGACTCGGAAGGAGAGCTCACGGAGCTGATAATCCTGTTACGCAAAGCGTTGAATTATAGGGCCTGCCTTGAATTAGTGCCTCGCACGTGTAGCGGATCCAGTTGTCCAGACACACTTTTGCGATCAAGCAGCGAGCGTCAAGAGGTTGGCCTGACAGCTTTGATGGGTGATTGGAAGGGCGTTGTTGCATAAATCTAGCGAGAGCCAGTGACGTTTACGCGCAACGGTCGGGACCAGCTTCCTATTATCCAGTCAGATTCCAGCGTAACTTCTTAATCTTTGCGGCGTTGTTGCATAAATCGAGTGTGAGGCCGCAATAGCATCGACGGGATAATTTCAGGCGATGCGAACGGATTGCGGACGAGCGAGGTCCGCCATACGGTTGATGACGCCGACGCGAACGGAGACCTCGGTCGCCTGCGAGTCGATGTGACGCGCCCAGAGACAGTTGCCGGTGAGGGTCTTGAACCGATACATCGCATTCTCGGCAAGCGATCGCCGGTGGCAGCCACTTTCTTGCTTCCATTCTCGACGACCGTCACGGGCAATTGCATCAACCGCGCCATTACGCCACGCTGCACCGGGCATATCCGCTTGCCAATGAACGGCACCCTCGCGTGGCGGAATCGAAGGAATAGCACTGCGTGCAGCAATGGCCGCATGGCATGGCTTGGTGTCGTAGGCACCATCACCGCCGATAACATCGATTTGTTCTTCGCGTGGAATCTGGTCGAGCAACTTGGCCAGAGCGTCACCGTCAGTCGATAGCCGGTCTTCAAGCCAAGTAATGCCTGAATCAACGTATCGCCGTATAGACGCGGGCGACTACGCGTGGGTATGGCGTCGGGTATTCTGGCAAGGACGTCTTCATCTATCCATATCGTCACGTTCCCTTGGTTGATCAGGCCTGCATTATAAGCCGCCCAATTCCTGACACGGTAGCGCGCCTTCGGCTCACCTGTCTTGTGTATATTCTTGCGCATTTTCTTGGCAAAAATTAGGCAGTTACTCTGGAATCTGACTTGATCACAGGAGGGCGTTGTTGCATAAATCGAACGTGAGGACGCCATGGCATCGGACGGGCATAATTCAGGCGATACGAACGGATTGCGGACGAGCGAGGTCCGCCATGCGGTTGATGACGCCGACGCGAACGGCGACCTCGGTCGCCTGCGCGGCGATGTGACGCGCCCAGAGACAGTGGCCGGTGAGGGTCTTGAACCGATACATCGCATTCTCGGCAAGCGATCGCCGGTGGTAGCCACTGTGTTGCTTCCATTCTCGACGACCGTCACGGGCAATTGCATCAACCGCGCCATTACGCCACGCCGCACCGGGCATATCCGCTGGCCAATGAGCGGCACCCTCGCGTGGCGGAATCGAAGGAATAGCACTGCGTGCAGCAATGGCCGCATGGCATGGCTTGGTGTCGTAGGCACCGTCACCGCCAATGACATCGATTTGTTCTTCGCGTGGAATCTGGTCGAGCAACTTGGCCAGAGCGTCACCGTCAGCCACATTCTGATTCGTCATTAGCGCGGCATGCACTTGACCTGTATTCGCGTTGAGCGCGAGATGGACTTTACGCCACGTGCGCCGCTTCGAGTAGCCGTGCTGGCGCACCTTCCATTCACCTTCTCCATAGACCTTCAGACCGGTGCTGTCGACAACCAGATGGATCGGTTCATTGTCACGAAGGATCGGCAGTTCGACATCAAGCGTTTTTGCCCGACGACAGAGCGTGGTGTAATTCGGCACCGGCAAGCTCGGGAAGGCCAAATCGCGCAGACTTTGGGTGAAACCTTGCAGGGCGCGCAAGGTCAGTCGATAGACGGTCTTCACGCCAAGTAATGCCTGAATCAGCGTATCGCCGTATACACACGGGCGACCACGTGTGGGTATGGCATCGGGCATTCTGGCAAGGACGGCTTCATCTATCCATATTGTTACGTTCCCCCGGCTGATCAGGCCTTCATTATAGGCCGCCCAATTCCTGACACGGTAGCGTGCCTTCGGCTCACCTTTCTTGTGTATGTCCTTGCGCATTTTCTTGGCAAAAATTAGGCAGTTACTCTGGAATCTGACTTGATAGGAGGCTGGCCCCGCGACCGTTGCGCGTAAACCGTTACCGGCTCTCGCTAGATGTATGTAACAACGCCTAACAATACACTCCGCCAGCGTCGGCTGGGCCCAATTCATGACGTTTTCTGGGGGGACAGGCTTTACTTAAGTGTGGGTAGCTGACGCTTCGAGGCGGATTCGCCATCCGATGATCGATCGAAATTGCCGATCGCGACCACTAGATCCGTCAGAGTATCTTCCCAAAGCACCGAGGTACGCCGGGCCTGTTCCTCACGACTCAATCTCAAAGGCGCGGTCGCCATGACATTTCGCAGCGAAGACAGGAATGATCTGCTGTCGTCCGCCACATTGATGCCGCGCGCGGCGCGGAAGCTCTCGAAACCACGCAGAGCGACCGAGGTCGTGACGACGTGCCTGCCCGCCCACAGCGCTTCGGCAGTCTTCAGGTTGGTTCCGCCACCCTGCGTGATCGGCAGGATCACGGCATGGGCAATTGTCAGCAGTCCTTGCAGGCAGGCATCGCTCACCACACCCGCGGCGATCACCGAACGGCTCAGGCCCGCGGTTCGCGCAAAGCGGGAATCAGCGACGATCAAAGGACCGATGCCGCCGACCAGCACAAGTGACTCGTCTGGCGTGAAGCAGCCCACGCCACCAGAAAACATGTCGTAAAAACTGAAGATATTCGGTGGATGGGCCGAGGCACAAAGTATGGCGGCCTTGCGGTGCTGGATGATGCGGTTGGCCTGCTCGATCCCTTCGTCGGTCGTGACGCGATGCGCCACGCCGTTCTGAGCCAGCACGCATTTCGCGGAGGTGTGCGACTGCACCCATGCGAGATCGTCGCGCGACACCGCGCATACACCGTCCGCATTCCTGAGCGTCACCAGTTCGGTCTCAAAAATCAGGCGTCGCGCTGTCTGCGCTGCCTCGACATTCAGGTACTTGAGCACAATTTCATGCCGAAGGCGGTGCTCGATATTTTCCGAGCCGTAAAAGAGCTTGGTCTCGGGTAGCCGGTTCTCGAGCACATAGCGCTTCGCAAAGTTGAACAACCACGGGTTCTCGACGAAAATCAGATCCGGTGCTGGATCGATATGTGCCGCCAGTTGGCGATAGGCCTCGTCATCATCCGCATACAGCTTGCCAATTGCCCAATCCTCCATCAGCAAGGGATTCTTGATATAACGCCTTAGCTGGGCATCGCCCGGATAGTCGCAGAAGTACTCCTCCGCCGTGTACTGCTCGCTTCCGAGCACGCCGGCGACTTGCACTTCGTGCCCTGCCTCGCACAACGCGCGTACGATGTTCGAGAGTCGATGCTGGCCGCCATGGGCAGGTGTGCCAATCGGATAGGTGCTGAGCGTAAGGATTTTCATTCATTTTTCCTTGTGTGGCGAGACTCATCCGACTGGTCGACGCGAACCCAGGAATGATGTTGCATTTCCTCGCCCATGCGAACCATGTAGTTCTCGAGGGCGCGCAGATCGCGAAGATGCTGATTGATGTGGCCGAGAAAACACACACTCTGGATCAAGCCACCAAGCACAGGAATCGCGAAGATTCTATCGACTGTCGCTGCGGAACGAAGCCCCGCGACCTCGATCGCGTATTGTTTTGCTTCTTCGGACCTGGCGATGTCGGACAGAATTCGAACCTTGCTGACACCAGCCCGAACCCTCGCCAGGTAATGCCGTTCGCCCCATTCGTCGGGCACACGTTTCAACAGCCCAACGTAGGCGGCACGCACAAAATCCCTGTCATACATGGACAGAAAATCGTCGAGGCGATATTTCTGGTCCGCGCGCACGACGAACTCCGGTTGAAAAATTATCTTCGCCATCTTCATCCCACCCACACCCTTTCACTAGACGTTTCTACGGATACGAGCCAGCCGCTGTGCATCGGCAACAGCGCGTCGATTTCTGGAAGGCTCCATGCCGATACAGCCTGTCGGCTCCGCACGCCGGCGGCTCGGCCCGAGCGCCCGAACCCCAATGCTCCTCCCAAAAGAATTCAGCGTTTCGCCGAACGAACGAAAGCGCCACATGGCGATAGATATCAATAGCGGCATGTCGAGCCTCTAGTCTGGTCAGTTCTCCGCCGTTCCAAAGTTACGCCACGTGCCGTGGTCGCGCGCACATTCCTGCTCGCCTGCTTCGTGCAAGGCGTCGAGGCTGCCGTTCGTGGCAGACGTTCTGTTCAACTTGCTCCAAGCGTGCGTTGCGCAACGAGGCCTGTGTTTGCCTGGCGTCGAATAAATCGCCGAGATCGGCGCGGGCATTTTCCTGTACTCGCACCCGCAGATTGGCGTCACTGATTTTGGCCAGCTTCGACATGCGCTGCCCGATCTCGCCTTCCAGCTGGTCGAGGTGCTGGGTACTCTCCCGCCGATCCCTTACCATGTTTGACTCCTGCATGTTTTGAAAGGCCGATTTTTAGACTACTTGCGGGCGTCGTAGACCCATCTAGGTTTGTTACGTTTCACCTAGGGTGGGCCGAACGATATGACGCGGGCACAAAAACGGAGTGTGAGGCTCCAGTTTTTCCGAGGGCGTGAGGAAGCCCCGCCGAGAGGATCAGTCGACAAAGGCACGCTCGATCACGTAGTGGCCCGGCGTGCTGTTCTTGCCTTCCACCAGGCCGGCCTGCTTGAGTAGCTCGGTGGTGTCCTTGAGCATGGCTGTGCTGCCGCACAGCATCATGCGATCGTTTTCAGGCGAGAACGGCGGCATGTCGAGGTCGATGAACAGCTTGCCGGTGGCGATCAAGTCGGTGATACGGCCCTCGTTGTCGAAGGCCTCGCGCGTCACTGTCGGGTAATAAACAAGCTTGCCCTTGATGATGTCGCCTAAGTACTCGTGGCCCGGCAGGTCGTGCTTGATGAAGTCCATGTAGGCTAGCTCATCCTTCAGGCGGCAGGTATGGGTCAGTATGATCTTGTCGAAGCGGTCGTAGATGTCCGGATCGCGGATGATCGACATGAAGGGTGCCAGGCCTGTTCCGGTCGATAGTAGCCACAGCGTGTTGCCGGGCAGCAGGTTGTCGGCGACCAGCGTGCCGGTGGGTTTTTTTCCGATCAGGACCGGGTTACCCACTTTCAGGTGCTGCAAACGCGAAGTAAGCGGGCCGGCCTGCACTTTGATGCTGAAGAACTCGAGGTGTTCCTCGTAGTTTGGGCTGACGATCGAGTAGGCGCGCGCGAGCGGTTTACCGTTGACCTCGAGGCCCACCATGGTGAATTCACCATTGTTGAAGCGCAGGCCCTGTTCGCGGGTGCAGGTGAAGCTGAACAGTGTATCCGTCCAGTGGTGGACGGATAGGACGGTAGCGGTGTCGAATTTACTCATGGAATGCGGATACGAGACGGAAACCGAGGGCACCGGCCCGATCCGCAGACCGACCGATGGCGGGCGCGTCACTCTCAAAAGTGCAAGCCTACCCGTTATTATTGATCAAAAATACGAGAACTTGACTCAAGCTGCATAACGAATTGGTTTGTGCATGAAATAGCGATCGACACGTTGTGGTCATTGCTAGAGACGGCGTTGTTGCATAAATCGAGTGTGAGGCATCGATGGGCATAATTTCAGGCGATACGAACGGATTGCGGACGAGCGAGGACCGCGCCATACGGTTGATGACTCCGACGCGAACGGAGACCTCGGTCGCCTGCGAGTCGATGTGACGCGCCCAGAGACAGTTGCCGGTGAGGGTCTTGAACCGATACATCGCATTCTCGGCAAGCGATCGCCGGTGGTAGCCACTGTCTTGCTTCCATTCTCGACGACCGTCACGGGCAATTGCATCAACCGCGCCATTACGCCACGCCGCACCGGGCATATCCGCTGGCCAATGGCACCCTCGCGTGGCGGAATCGAAGGAATAGCACTGCGTGCAGCAATGGCCGCATGGCATGGCTTAGTGTCGTAGGCACCGTCACCGCCGATGACATCGATTTGTTCTTCGCGTGGAATCTGGTCGAGCAACTTGGCCAGAGCGTCACCATCAGCCACATTCTGATGCGTCATGAGCACGGCATGCACTTGACCCGTATTCGCGTTGAGCGCGAGATGGACTTTACGCCACGTGCGCCGCTTCGAGTAGCCGTGCTGGCGAACTTTCCATTCATTTTCGCCATAGACCCTCAGACCGGTACTGTCGACAACCAGATGGATCGGTTCGTTGTCGCGAAGGATCGGCAGTTCGACATCAAGCGTTTTTGCCAGGCGACAGAGCGTGGTGTAATGCGGCACAGGCAAGCTCGGGAAGGCCAGATCGCGCAGACTTTGGGTGAAACCTTGCAGGGCGCGCAAGGTCAGTCGATAGGCGGTCTTCACGCCAAGTAATCCCTGAATCAGTGTATGGGCGTATAGACACGGACGACCACGTGTGGGTATGGCGTCGGGCATTCTGGCAAGGACGGCTTCATCTATCCATATTGTTACGTTCCCCCGGTTGATCAAACCCCCATAATAGGCTGCCCAATTCCTGACACGGTAGCGTGTCTTCTGCTCACCTTTCTTGTGTATGTCCTTGCGCATTTTCTTTGCAAAAATTAGGCAGTTACTCTGGAATCTAACTTGATAGGAGGCTGGCCCCGCGACCATTGCGCGTAAACGTCAACGGATCTCGCTCGATTTATGCAACAACGCCTTTGCAAATATCGAACACGCCGGTGCGCGACAGGTTCGCATGCTCGGCAATCTCGTCGCAGGTCCAGCCTCGCCTGCGCAGGTTGATTACCCGCCGACGCCGCTCTTCACATGCCTCACGAGGAAGCGATCTCATGTCTCTTTTTCCCATGCCCCTCACATGAGGGATGATTTTTCCAATTTCCAGATCACGAATTGCGGATCAATATGCAACAATGCCGAAGCCGGGGCACGAGCTTCCGAATTACTATCGATTCGCGAAGTGCGGCTCGCTGTTTCAGCCCAGGCGCAGCCGCGCGATATAGGGCAGATGGTCGGACAGCCAAGCTGTGTCGTCGGTTGGCACCTGCCATTCCAGCGGGGTTAAGCCGCGCACAAACATCTTGTCGAGCGCCAGTGCCGGTGAGAAGGCCGGGAAAGTACGTCCAGATTCGCCGAGCAGGGTGGCGACCTCGAACAAACCGATCTCGCCGAACAGCGGCACTGAATCATTGCGCCAGTCGTTGAAATCACCGGCTAGCACCAGCGGGCCATCCTGCGCGTGGTGCGCGATCCAGCGTGCGATCCAGGTCATCTGGCGCAGTCGCGCGGCGCGCGTGAGCGCCAGATGGGCGCACATTAGGGTGATCGGCGCGGCACCGACCAGAGTGGCGCGCGCTACCAGCAGGCCACGTCGCTCGAAGCGGTGCGCGGAGATGTCCCAGTGCCCGCTCAGGTCGAGTGGATGTAGCGAGAGGATTGCGTTGCCGTGCCGCCAGGAGGGCTTGAACACATTGGGGCCGAGCGAGATCTGCCAGTTCAGCGTGCGGGCGATCTCGGTGGCCTGGCAATGCCAAATATCGTCAACCGTATCCTCCATCGTCGCGCCGGGGCCCGAGGCCAACACCGAACGCCGCATGCGCCTGGCTATTGTTTCCTGCAAGAAGTAGATGTCAGCATGGATCGACTCGACCCAGCGGCGCATCGCGTTCCAGGTAGCGAAGCCAAGCAGTGAGCGGCCCTTGTGTACATTCCAGCTGACCGCGGTAATCTCGTTGCGGGCCGCCTGCGAGGCAGCGAACAGTGGCGTTATTGCATAAA